>CAYOCC010000005.1:0-171713 GCA_964402375.1 uncultured Flavobacterium sp.
AAAATAAATATGATAAGGGATATAATGTTTTGACAAAAAGAGAAATTTATAAAAAAAGACTAATTGCGTTGCTTCTTTTTGTTATGCCTTTTATACTTTGCTTCATTGGAGCCATATTATTTTGGTAATCTATCAAATGTGTTGTTATTAAAATAATAGTTTATAACTACTCGATTATTTTTACTATTTATAAAATATTTTAATAATAAAGGCATTTTCTAATTAAATAAGGAAAGTCGGCTGCAAATAAAGTACGTTTTAAATGTAAATTCTGTAATAAACCCCCGATGTCGAGGATATGTTCTTAAACAAATAGCTCGGATAAGTGCCCACAAAGTAAAAAAAACATAAACTTCAATAACATAAAGTTGTAGCTTTTTTATGATTAGATTTTAGAAGAAAATATTTCTTTAACAGCAACTTCGTAATTTCTTTTACTTTGAGCTTTTTTAATTTTCTTAAATGTTTTTTGGGTATCCGGAAAGGATTGTGAAAAGTATTCCCAAAAGCCTAACATTTTCATTCGTATTGGCGTTGGACCTTGCAAAAAAGCATCGTATGCCAGATAAATTTCATCGTGAAACGCATTAAATAGTTGGTATCTATTTTCAGGATATTCGGTAGTATTATTTTTAATCATACTGGGTAAAAACGGATCGGCAAGTAAGCCTCTACCAATCATAAAATGGTCAATATTTGGAAAGCGAGCTTGCATTTCTCTGAATTTTTCTACCGAAGTAATGTCACCATTATAATACAGTTTGTGTTTAGAAACATCTAAACAACGTTGAAACGAATCTAAATCCACTGGTCCTTTGTATAATTGCTTACCAATTCTGGCATGAATGGCGATATTTTTTATTGGGTATTTTTCTAAAATTGGGAAAACGTCTAAAATTTCAGAGGCGTTTTCATAACCCATTCGCATTTTCATCGAAACCACAATATTCGTTTCGCTATGCACTTTATCTAAAATGGAATGAATTCGTTCGGTATTACTAATTAAACCAGAGCCCATGCCGCATTTTGCCACCATCGGATACGGACAACCTAAATTCCAATTGAGTTCTTTATATCCGAGCGATTGTACGTATTTTGCAACAAATAAAAACTCATCCGCATCATTGGTAATTATTTGAGGAATTACTTCTAAAGTAGAATTGTTTTCTGGAAGAATATCACGTTCGTATGACGCTTTAATTTCTAATTTTCCGTTTAATCGGATATAGGGCGAATAGAAAGTATCAATGCCACCAAAATGTTTATGAAACGCATTTCGAAATCTGAAATCTGTAAAACCTTGTAAAGGAGAAGATAATAAAGTAACGCTCATAATTTTAGATTTTTAGATAACAGATTTTTAGATTAATTAGAATGCTAACAATTTTTTTTTGAATAATTTTTTATCAATTTTTTTATCTAAAATGTCTAACAATCTAAAAATCTAACATGTCTAACAATCTAAACATTATCTGAAGCAAACCATTCTGCAAAAGACGTTTCTGTTTCTTGTAAACGTAAAGAATGTAAAGCAATTTCTTTAGGCAAACGCGCCTTAATTTTATTTGCAAAATCTACAACCATGTTTTCACTTGTTGGCTGATAATCCACTAAAATTACGTGATGTCCGCGATTTTGTAATTCTTTTGCCAATTCTACATGCGGGGTATTTTGGTTAAACACCGTAGCGTGATCAAAAACATCCACAATGTCTTCTCGTACAATTTTTTTCAAGTCGGTAAAGTCAATTACCATTCCGAATTTTACGTGATTGGAATCTGTAATCGGCTCACCAATAACCGTAACCGATAGTTTGTAACTGTGTCCGTGTACGTTTTTACATTTTCCATCATAACCATAAAGAGCATGACCCGTTTCGAAACTAAATTGCTTGGTAATTCTAATTTTACTCATGATACGATAATTGAACAGCAAAATTACGAAATTATTCACATATCTTTGCTTCAAATGTGCAACTAATGGAATTGAATCCGCTTTACGAAACCATAATTACCAATTTATTAGAAAACCAATACGCAGTTTGCGATGCTTTTTTTTCTGATGCAGCGGTGCAGATTATGCGTGCCGAATTAGAACAAAAATTGGAAACAACTGAGTTTAAAAAATCGGCAATTGGAAATAAATCGGATGAAGTGGTGAAAGAAGAAATTCGTGGAGATTATATTTTTTGGTTGGATGAAGAAGATAAAAATGAATCTTCAGAAACGTTTTTCAATACCATCAACGATTTTGTGGCTTACATCAATGTGACTTGTTATTTAGGCATTACCACTAAAGAATTTCATTATGCCATGTATCCGGAAGGTACTTTTTACAAACGCCATTTAGATGTTTTTAAAAACGATACGAAAAGAAAATTATCTATAGTTTGTTATTTAAACGATGAAAACTGGCAACCCGAATTTGGTGGCGAATTGGTCATTTACAAACCAGAAGAAGAAATAAAAATTTACCCATTAAAAGGCCGAGTGGTAATTTTTGAAAGTCAAATTTTAGAACACGAAGTCAAACCCGTTCATAGAAAAAGATTTAGTATTACGGGTTGGTTGAAAACGAGTTAGGTTTTTGTAATTGCTTTGTCATGCTGAACTTGTTTCAGCATCTCTTGACTTTCCTAGCGGTTTTCAAAACTTTTACTTCTTAAACCCTTCCAACGCTTTTTTCGTAAAAGCACTTAACACCAATTTTCCTGAAATTTCCGCGCGTTCGTATAATAACGTACTCCAATGTGACGTATTTTGCCACAATACATGTTTCATTTCAACTAATGCGTCTGGGTTGTAACTTGCTAATTGCGAAGTGAATTTTTCTAACGTTGCATCCAAATCTTCAGGTTGCACTAAATTGGCAAACAACCCTTTTTCAAAAGCCCAAGTTGCGGATTTCCATTCGTTTCCGGCTAAGGTTAATTCGCCCATTGCGGTGTGTCCAATTTTTCGGCTCACGGCGGGTTCAATTACAAAAGGTCCAATTCCTATAGTTAATTCAGAAAGTTTGATATCGGCTTTTGTTGTGGCAATGGCATAATCGCAAGCGGCTATAATTCCTACGCCACCACCAACGGCTTTTCCTTGCACTTTTCCTATAATTAATTTCGAACAGTTTCGCATCGCGTTAATCACATTTGCAAAACCAGAGAAAAATTGTTTGCCATCTGATAAATTTTCAATTTGCAATAATTCATCAAACGAAGCACCGGCACAAAAAGTAGTTCCTTCACTTTGTAAAACAATAATGGTAGCATTTTCATTCGCATCTAAATCCTGAATCGTTTTTACTAATTCATTCAATTGCGCGCTTGGAAACGAATTTCCGGCAGGATGAAAAAAGGTAATGTATCCAATATTATTTTTTACTTCTTGTTTTACAAAAGCTGTCATATTATCTTTTTAAACTAAAGTGGGATTTAAAATCTTTTTGAACGCCATCCTCAGTATATTCAATTTTAAACCAATAATCTGTTGAAGGCAGTTCTTCGCCATTTAGTTTTCCATCCCAGCCACCTGCATACGGATTGATTTGTTTTAGTAATTTTCCGTATCGGTCAAAAATAAAAATTTTGGCTTTAAATTCAGGTGTTAAACCAGATATGTTCCATGTATCGTTATAGGTGTCACCATTTGGCGTAAAAAAATTAGGATACGAAATTGTGGTTACAGTGTTCGATTGTTTAATTGGTAAACAGCCATTTACATCTTTAGCATAAACCGTATAAACGCCATTTGGCAAGTTTGTAAAAACTGGACTGGTTTGCCAATCTACTTGATTCAAACTGAATTCATAAGTACCAAATCCGCCAATTACTTCTGCCTGAATGGTAGCTAATCCGCTTGCGAAAATTTCAGAAACCAACTCTAATTTAACAGAATTAGGTGCCGAAGAAATAAACAATTCCAATTCATCTTCCCTAGAACATAATGTGGTTGTATTGGTTACAACGACTTTATAAATTCCGGATACTGACGCATTAAAAATTGCATTTTGTTGGCCACCCGTGGTGTTTGGATTGGTTGGCGTCCAAGAATAGGAATAATTGCCAGGTGCTATTGGTGTGGCATTTATTGGATAACTTCCAGCTCCAGAGCCTGGTTGTACGCAAAATAGTTTATAATCAATAATGTCAAAATTTGGCAACGGATTTACTTTTAAATCTAGATATTGCCCTAATCCTACACATTCATTATTTATGTTACTGTCAATTCTTACCCAAATATTTTGAAGGTTTGGAACAGTATTTCTAAACCCATTTGGGTTGGTGGTATCTATTGGATTTAATTCTGCTAAAGCTTGTGCTTGGGTTGTATAATAGGTTACTGTTAAGTTGGAACTATTTGCGAACAAAGCTAAAATTGTATTGGTTGCTGATGCGAAACTATTTGTTGTAGATGAAAAATCAAAATAATCAATACCATCATTATCTGGATCAATTAAGCTTAAATAATCATCACATTCTTCCAATACAATTTTTTGAAAACTAGCAGGAATTTGTGTTGCCGAAACAATTAAATTTATCTGTGCGGTTCTAAAACAACCGTCGGTATTTTCAATTCTTGCCCAAACCAATCCGTTATTTGGAGAAGTATAATTTGCGGCATTTGCAAGCGGCGCTGCATCATTTTGAGCATCCAATTGGGTAGCATGATAAGTAAAAGTTAAATTACTTTGGCTAGATAAAACAACGTTCGCTTCTGTTAAATTAAAATCTGTTATTGCATCCGTGTCGCTATCACATTGTTTTAATGTAATAATTGGATTTACTATTGGCTTTGGCATTACCACCGCGTTAAAACTAGTGGTGTTGAAGCAATTTGTAAGTGTATTGAACAATCTTACATATATAATTGTATTTGGTCCTGTATACGATGTGATGGCGTTTGTGCCAGCAATAGCTTCGTTTAGTAATAGGTGATAGGTAACAGCAACGTTAGCTTGATTGTTTGTAATTTCTGGTGTTTTTAGGGTCAAATTAAAAGTAATTTGTCCATTGGTATCATTTCCATCTAAATCATCATCACAAGCTTTTAAATCTGTAATAGGTATCAAAGTTGGTATATCAAAATTAGAAACCACAACATTTGAAGTCAAAGCCGGACAAACTCCAACCGCTGGAATAGTGTAAGTATAAGTACCACTCAAATCAGTAGCTGGATCAAAATTACTATTTGGTCTGTTTACACCATTTAAAGACCATGTTCCTCCAGTTGTTACACCTGTTCCTAACAAAGGAAATAAATCAAATTGTGATTCGTTTTTACAGGTATTTTTTGTTGCACTTGTACCTACGTTATTGGCTTGCTGTATGGTTACAAAAACACTAACAGATATAGGTGTTGGTGAAGTATTACATGTTTTTGTAAACGAATAAATATATTCACCAGCAATATTTACAGCTGGATTGAAAATATTCCCTGCTAATGGTGCACCACCAGTTGGAACGGCCCAAGTACCTCCTGGATCAGGATTTCCATTTATAGCATCAAACAAATTTGTAGTTGATGTTGAGCAAACTTCTACGTCAGTAGGGAGGGGTGTGCTTCCAAATCCTGAATAATATCCTGCAAATCCAACGGCAGTACCCTGAAATCCAAAAACACCAACTGCTAATGGACCAGTAGAAGTAATTGCAAGATTTCCTGATTGATTACCAATTCGATAAGATACCCAGTCTGTATTACCTAAAACAGTCTGAGCTTGCGATGTTGGAACGGCAACTCCATTAATAGAAATTGTTGCATTGGAATAGGTCAACATCATTAAATCGGAAGTGTAAATATTGGTTCCAATTTGATTTACGTTTGGAATATTAACAGAATTTTGAAAAAAGCAACTCAATGGCGGAATAAAATTTAGCCCTGAGGTAGCGGCACTTGAACCCCCACCTAACAATTGATAAGCAAAAACAGGCTTACTTGCATGAACAAATATATTACTGTTATTGGTTCCTTGATAATAAGAGTTGGGTACTAAATAATATTGACCAGCATTTAATGTAATAACCGGAGCAGTGCTTCCGTTTACAAAAATATCTGTGTTGTTTTCGTGAGCAACAATCAAAGGATTTTCCATAGCAGAAATCCCGTTTCCTTCTATGAAAATATAATCGGTACCAATTTGTGTAGTAGATACTATTTGGTCTAAAGTTATATCACCTTGATTATTTGTAATTCCTCCTAGAGCATTTCCTGTATTTACTGCGACGGGTTTGTCTGATGTTATTAAACCTCCAATAATTCCATCTAGATTTGCAGCTACATTACTGTACCCACTAAAAACGATACATTGACCAGCATTTAAAGTAAATGTTTGAGTATCATCAGTAATATTTCCAGTACCACTTGAAAAAATAACTCCTGTATTGTAATTTGATAATGTTACAGTGGTATTATTTTCAGTTGCCATCACGCTACTAACAAAGTTTTTCCTATTGTCCTGTATTTCATTTATGGTACAACCCAATCTGAAGCTGGTACCAATTCCAGGTTTTCCCTTTGAAATAATAGTTTCAGCGTGACTCATATGTCGCATTCTAAAACTTACATAAAAATCTTTTGTTCCTTGAAGTATTATTCCTTTTCCCGAAACTACAGTGTTTACATCACTTAAATTAAGAAACATATTTGTTGGCTGTCCTGTTCCAACTGTAAATGAAGCTGGAGATGTTGCAGATATTGTGAATGGGGATCCTGCATAGGGAATGCCATTACCATCAGTTGCAACAACTTGAAACGGCACTGTTTCGTTGGTAGACATATAGATATATTGATCAGAAATAGCAGTTGCATCTCTCGAGTGCAAAGGCGGTAACCAATGCTTATTACTCAATTGAGCATAGTTGGTAAAAAAGGTTAAAAAAGCTAGTAAAATGTATATTTTTTTCATCTGAAGAAATTATGGCGTAGTAAATTTATTCTATTTTTATTTAATTCTATCTGTATTAAAAGTAAAAGGCACTTTTAGATACCTTTTTTTACTTTTTATAATATTTATGGGTTTATTTGAAATGTTTGAGAAACGTTTGGTGCAGCTCCTCTTACATTTATAGCTTTTCCTGAAGCATCAAGAACAAATGCAACGAAATACATATTTGCTACATTTGATATATTTGCAGGTACATTCATAGTAAAGTTTCTTGTTACCAAAGCGCCATCATTTGTTCCTGTTATAGCATCTCCAACAACTAAATTTGTTAAACAAGCCCTTAAAACATGGTTGTGCTCAAAATTAATAATTGGATTTTGTCCACCAAAAAATGAAGTTGCATTTACTTGATTGTATAGCAAACCATCTTCTAATACATAAACGATTAATTTTAAATTAGAAAAATTTTCTAAAAACTTCATGTTCACATTCAAGTTTATATTTCCACCAGAAACTGCAGAATTAAGGGCAATCCCTAAATTCGCATTTGGTTTTATTTGATCTTTTACTTCTTTTGTTGAAATATTATTGACCCAAATTACGTTTCTGTTTAACATTGCTCTTGGATAACCCGTTACTCCAACTAACTGTTCCAATGGCCCCGCTGGGAAATCATAAGGATCCGGATTTGAAGCTACACTTCGGTGAATGGAAACAGGATAAGCACGAAGTTGTTCAAGCTGCACTTGTTCAATTCCGTGTAAAACCCTCGGACAATATTGACACCAAGTGCCGGTATAGTCTTCAATTAATGCATTTCTTAAAAATTTTCCAGATATAGGCAGTTCAATAACTTCAGAGCTGACAGAATTGTCTTCCCAGTCATTTGATATGCATGACACATTTGATAACCCTAAAAAAGTAATTGCAGCAAACAGAATTTTTCTCATATAATTTATTTTTTCAGTAGTTTATCGTAAAACTTCTTAGGCAAATTTAAAAAAATTTTTTATAATGCTGGAAATATCTTTTATTTGCTAATAAATATATTAAGAATAATGAAAAAACTGGCTTTAACTTTAGTGCTATTTATTAGTGCATTAGGACTTTCGCAAAATAAATTACCTAGTATAACCCTTAAAAATTTAGAAGGAACAACGGTTTCTACAACTCAAAATTTTATAGAAAAAGACAAAATTTATGTTTATTGTTTTTGGGCTACTTGGTGTGCACCATGTATTCAAGAATTAGATGCAATTAATGATGTTTACGAAGATTGGAAATCACAAGCTAACGTGGAAGTTATTGCGGTTTCTATTGATGACGCCAGAACCAACAAAAGAGTAAAACCTTTAGTAAATGGAAAGGGTTGGGAGTATACAATACTAATGGATACCAACCAAGATTTTAAAAGAGCTTTAGGTATTTCAAATCCACCTTTTACTGCAGTGGTTAAAAACGGAGAAATTGTTTTCACTCAAAATGGTCATACACCTGGCAGTGAAAATCAGTTATTGGAACAAATTAAAGCGCTTAAATAATGAAAAAAATAATCAGTTTAACGTTTTTATTCTCTGCGCTTTTTTCTTTTGCACAAAAGGCAGATACTACAAAAACGAAAGTAAAAGTTTATGGTAGTTTTGAAAGAAATGGGCAATGGTACACAAATGATAAAAACAGAGGTATCAATCAAGATACAGTGCCTTTACGCGCCAACAATTATTTCAATGTAAATTTCAATTATAAAAAATTTACTGTTGGGACGCAAGTAGAATCCTACATGAACGAGGCGTTATTAAATTTTAATCCTAAATACAAGGGAACCAATTTCGCCACATATTATGCCAATTATAAAACCAAAAAATTAGATATTACTTTAGGTCATTATTATGTTCAGTTTGGAAGTGGATTGGCACTAAGAACCTGGGAAGATCGATCTTTAGGAATTAACAATGCCTTGCGTGGCGCTAAAGTGGTGTATTCGCCAATTGATGAAATTTCTTTTACAGCTTTGTACGGAAAGGCCAGAAGTGGTTTTGATGTGGCAAACGGTGATGTTTTCGGTTTTAATACGGATGTTAATGTTAGTCAACTTTTAAACATAGAAGCGTTCGATTTTAAATATGGTTTTAGTGCTGTTAGTAGGTATGAAAAATTACCGGTTGCGGTTGAAAATTTTAGTGCTTTTACTAATTTGTTTTCAAACAGATTTGAACTGGGTTTTAAAAATTATTATGTAAATACGGAATACGTTTTTAAATCGCGAGACGCCATAATCACACAAAATATTTTGGATACCAAATTTGCTAAAGAAGGAAGTGCTTTATTAGTAAATTTTGGATATTCGAAAAAAGGAATTGGTTTTGATGCCAATTTTAGACGCGTTGAAAACATGCAATTATTAGCACAAAGAAATTTAGATAATTATCCAACACTTTCAAGTACAAGTTTGAATTTTAATGACAAAATTTTGAATTTTGTACCTAGTTTAACCAAGCAACATCATTCTAATTTGGCTAACATTTATGTGTATCAAGCGCAGTTTCAAGTAGTAATGGACGAATCTACACAAGTAAATAAATTTGGAGAAATTGGTGGTCAATTTGATTTTTTCTACGACTTTAAAAAAGGTTCTGCATTAGGAGGAAAATATGGCACAAAAATCAATTTAAATGTTTCTTCTTGGTATAATTTAAAAGCAAAATTCAGGTATACAAACAATGCTGGAGAAAATATCCAAAATTACCAAGCAGAATTATTTAATGCTAACGAGAAGTATTTTTCAGATTATAATATTGAAATCACCAAAAAAGTTTCCAAGAATTTTAAAACGGCTTTTACGTATATCAACCAGTATTATAATAACAAACAAATTCAAGGCATTTTTAATGAGTTTGTTGTAAATTCTCATATCGTTTTTTCAGAATCTACTTATCAATTGTCTGACAAAAAATCAATAACCTTTGGTTTAGAACACATGTGGGCAGACAACGACAGAAAAAATTGGGCAGCAGCAACTGTAGAATACAATCACAACGAACATTGGTCGATATTTGCAATGGATATGTATAATTATGGTTTTGACCATAAAACGCTTACCATTAGTGAAACTGATTTATTTGATATTCATTTCTATAATTTTGGAACGGCTTACAAAAAAGGAAGCACACGTGTAGCATTGAATTATGGCCGTCAACGTGGCGGTTTAGTTTGCGCAGGTGGTGTTTGCCGATTTGTTCCACCAAGTACTGGTTTAGGACTTCAAATTACAACTTCATTTTGATAACTCGTTAAAGAATTTAAAGTAACTGTCTAAAAATCTTGCGTTTGTCAAACTGAACTTGTTTCAGTTTCTAAAAACAATTGATTAACTGAAATTAAATAGATTCCGAAATAAATTCGGAAAGACAAAATTCTGACTTTTTAAACCGACTAATTTTTAGAAAAACGCTCGTAACTGAATGGTTCCAGTATGAACGGTTTGGCTTGTTTCAGATTTTCGTCCGTTATAATTTATGGAAACATCTAAAAATTGGGTAATATTTTTCTGAAACAACAGTTGCCAAGTGGAATTTTTTCCGTTTTGTAATCCTTCTAATAATTGAAAACCTACCGGAGAAGCAGCGCTTCCCTTAAAATCATTATTAATATAAGTAAAAATTCCATTTAACGAAAATCCTTTTTCTGTATTCCAATTAAATGAAGTGCCTAATTGTTGTTGTTTTAATTTTTCTAAGTTTCCGAGCGTGTTTTCTTTGCTATTATTTTCATAAAATAAGTCCCAACTCGCATTTTTAGAAAAAATATAGGAAACTTTTGGACCTAATTCTAACCCAGAAATGTTAAAATTTCGAGTGGCATAATTATCAGAAATACTTTTTATATTTGAAGTGGTGGTTTGCAATTGAAACAGCCAAAATTTTTGAACTAAATGCACATATTGCAACTGGTGATTTTTAAGATAATTTTCTTGACTACCAAAATTTAAAACATTTTTTAATGAACTTGAATTAAAAGTATAGGTAATAGAATTTTTTTGTTTTCCTTTATTAAAAAATAAACTATTTCTAAAATTATTGTTCAATCCTATTAAATTTGAATCGTTTTTTGCAAAAGGATTCCATTCAAATGCATTGGAATTTCGAGTAATTTTTTTATCAATTATTAGGGAGGTTTGGTTGTAAAATTTCGATAAAAACTTCTTAATTCCCGTATCATTTTGCCAAGCATTTCCATTGAAAGTAAGCGTTTGACTCAACTTGATTTGATATGTTCTAATAAATATTTGATTGGGCAGAAATATTTTTATGTATTTGGCTAAATCTGAAAAAGTAGCGATTTCAAATTCCTGCAACTCTTGAACGGAATTATTATTATAATCGTTCCACATATAAACGCCTCGTCCTGCATCTACTTCTAAATAAGTAAATTCTTGCTGGGCAATACTTCCCGAATTATTTTCATAAAAAGTAGTAGTTTGTATCAGTTGGTTAAAAAAGGAATCAGAATAGTTGATTCTCGAATTTATAGAAGGTTCAGTGGCGCGATTATCTGTAAATTTTAAGGTTCTATAATTGATGAAAACGCCTAAATTTCTTCTTTCATTTTTAATGATTTGAGATTTTAAATAGGTCGAAAAAGAGGTGTTTACTCTTTGTAAAAGATTGTTTTTAATACTATCATTTTGCCTTGTTAAATACCCAACTTCAGTAAATACTTTTGTTGAATCTCCACGACCAATAAAGTTTCCAAATTCTGTAAATCGTTGACTAAAATTGCTTAGAACTTTCGTTTCATTTGCAATTTCTTTATTATTTTCAAATCTAAAATTAGCACCTACATAGTTTTTTTTATACTGATATTTTGCAACGTTTTGACTTCTTAAAAAATCAGATGTACTAGATTTGTTTTTGCTATTCATGAAACTAATTTGTGTTTGAAGTACCAAATTTTTGTTTTTTGAAAAAGATTGAAAGGCGTGTTTGTTTCCAGAAAAATTGTTAGAATAGTCTAATTTTTCAAATTGGTATTTTCCAAATGTTTTCCATTTTACAGTATCTTTTTGAACCGAATTAAATTGAAATCCACCAACTAACAATGTCTGATTTCCCATTGGATTGGTAATATTCCAATCTCTATTAAATTCAATATTGTACAACCGCTCAATTGGTTGAAAATTTTCTTGAATGTAATTTATAGACGCAAAAGCTTGCACCTGGATTCCTTTAGAAAATAATTGTTGTTTCAGATTGAATTTAGTGGCAATTCCTTGATTATTGGTATCGTCTAAATTAGAAAATAAATTTTTATCGTTATTAGAAATGGCAATTTCTGTTTCAATTTCAGTTTTTTCTGTTGGAGAATACGAACTTACAATTGTGGCAATTTGAATTTTTGATGGCGCAACTAGCTTCACAATTGGTTCATAATTCCCCTGCGGAATTCCTGAAATTGGCGCTACATATTCGTAAATTTTACCAATTGTATTGCTGCTTGCCAAAATATAATTTCCTAAATTATTCCCTAAAAAGGTAAATTTAACTTGGTATAAAGTTTGCGTTTGATCTGTAGAAAACTCAAATATTTCAGTGCTACCAAATGT
Organism: uncultured Flavobacterium sp.; assembly: GCA_964402375.1. Classification (GTDB taxonomy): domain Bacteria; phylum Bacteroidota; class Bacteroidia; order Flavobacteriales; family Flavobacteriaceae; genus Flavobacterium. The sequence goes on from CAYOCC010000005.1 coordinate 12,482, forward strand.
TGATTTTTTATACAATATTTTATTCTCCGAATACGAATCTATATAAGCTGAAGGCGCATTCATTAAATCCATATTGTCGCCTGCAAATTGTAAAGTTTGTACTTGATTTTCAGATAAACTTTGTTGTAACGGTTGGTTTTTTATGTCATTTTCATTGTATACATAGGCGCCAATACTAAATTTTTCACTTTCGTGTTTAAATCCGCCGTAGCTTAAAAAACGTGTATAATTTCTATCCGAATATTGGTATTCCATTACAATTCGCATTTCGGAAGTTATTGGAAAAGTAGCGTTAAAAATTATTTCTCCCGCGTTATAATCAATAATGTAATCTTTGTTTTCTCCGCGCTCTTTTAAAATTCCGTTTACATAAACTCGTTCTGATCCAGAAATAATTAACACATATAATTCGCCATTATTACCTCGTAATTTATATGGACCCTGATTGCCTTCTTGACCCGTGAAATTACTTTTTGCATATTGTCCACGAACCAAAGAAGCTGCGAAAAATAATTCATTTTTATTTGTATTTCCCCAATTAAAATGCGAAGAAAGGCCTTGCACCTTTTTGTTAAAATTTAAAAAACTTGTTTTTCTATTTTCTAAAAATAAATCACCTGCTCTAATGTTCCAGTTTTTGGATGAAAGTTCAATAAATATCTGATCAAATTCGTCAATTTTTTGTGAATATCCGCCTTCTTGCAGAGGAATATTGCTGTCTTGAATAGAAGCTTTTAGCGTAATATCATCAGATAATTTACCAGAAATTTGCAAATCCAAATTGGAATTTAAAACTGTATTTTGGTTATTTCCGACTGTAATTCCTCGAGAAATACTTCCATTGGTTTGTAAGCCATTAAAAATAGGAATTTGTTTTTTTGTATTATCCGAAAAAGTTAGTAACCTTCCGTTTTCATTTGGCACAATTTTATTTTCGTCGTAAATAGTATATGTTTTCGTTAAAAAATTCGGCAATTGATAATATTCCACACGTACCGAATCTTGAAAAGCTTTTTTGAAAATTAATTTTTTCGTATGATAATTGAAAGCATAAAATGAGGTGTCAATTTCTTGTTGGTTTAAATTGAAAATTTTAAAAGAATTTGGATTTAATGCTGAGGAATCAATAAGAATTTCTTTATTTGTGTAACCAAATTTTTTACTTTTGAAGGCGTTATTTTTCTCTTGACTAAAGCCAACAGAAATGCCACAAAAAAATAAAATACAGATAATTTGTTTATACATACGGTAAAAGTACTGATATTTGTATAAACGTGAAAATTTCGATTTTTGTATGCCAATCTATTTACTTAATTTCGTAATAGTTTACAACAATTAACAACCTACTAAAACCTACATTACAATGAAAAAAAACCTTTCCATTTTATTTTTATTTATTTCTTTGGTTACTGTTGCTCAAGAAATCCGTTTGGCACGAATTGATAGTTTGTTGCATTATTTATATGAAAACGACAAATTTATGGGTTCGCTTTGCATCCGACAAGGTGATGAAGTGATTTTTAAACAAGCTTATGGTTATTCTGAAGCTATAAAAGGCGTTAGAGCAAATGGCGCAACTAAATACAAAATCGGTTCTATATCTAAAACTTTTACTGCAACTATGATGATGCAATTGGTGGAAGAAAAAAAGATTTTATTAAGCACTAAGTTAAATCGATTTTTTCCAAAAATTGACCAATCTGATAAAATTACAATCGAACATTTATTGTACCAACGAACAGGTATAAAAGATTATGCAAATGCAGATAGCACACTAACAGATGTTTTAGGAAAACCAAATACTAAAGAATTGATTCTAAAAAAAATAGAAAATTATACTTCTATTTTTGAACCTGATACCAAGCACGAATACAGTAATTCTAATTATTTTATTTTAGGATTAATTATCGAAAAAATTACTAAAAAATCATTCGCAGAAAATTTAAAAACAAGAATTTCAGATAAATTACAGTTAAAAAACACGTATTACACCAACGAAAAAACAGATGTTTCTAAAAGAGAAAGTTATTCGTATATTTTTAATGGCGAAAATTGGGAAAAAATTGACGAATGGAATAGCGACATTGCTTTTTCTTCAGGTGGAATTATTTCTACACCGGAAGATTTAACAAAATTTATTCGTTCCCTTTTTAAAGGAAATTTAGTCAATCCTGCTTCATTGGAATTAATGAAAACACTAAAAGACACTTATGGAATGGCATTGATCCGTTTTCCTTTTGGAGAAAGAAAATTTTACGGACATAACGGAAAAATTGAAGGTTTTGAAGCAACAATGGGGTATTATGAAAAAGATGATTTGTCAATTTCTCTAATTGTAAACGGTGAAAATTATAGTCAAAACGACATTATGATTGGGATTTTAAGTATTTATTATAAGCTACCTTATCCATTTCCAAATTTTAAAAAATTAGATACTGAATTGATTAAAAAATATTCTGGAACCTTCGCATCAAAAGAGATTCCATTAAAAATTAAGGTTTTCGAAAAAGAAGGCAATTTATTAGCACAAGCTACAGGACAACCCAGTTTCCCATTAACTTTTTCTAGAGATGATGTTTTTGTTTTTGTTCAAGCCGGAATAGAAATTGAATTTACATCTTCTACTACTTTCATTTTGAAACAAGGTGGCCAAAAATTTAATTTTACTAAAGAATAGAAATATTTATCTTAGCTAACTAATTGATTCAAAATGAAATATTACATAATAGCTGGTGAAGCGTCAGGCGATTTACACGGTTCCAACTTAATGAAAGCTATTTTAGCTAAAGATCCTACTGCAGAAATTCGTTTTTGGGGTGGCGATTTAATGCAAAATGTGGGTGGCACTTTGGTAAAACATTATCGCGAATTAGCTTTTATGGGTTTTGCCGAAGTGATTATGAATTTGCGAACCATTTTAGGTAATATTTCTGTCTGTAAAAAGGATATTTTGCAGTTTAAGCCCGACACAATAATTTACATAGATTATCCTGGTTTCAATATGCGAATTGCAAAATGGGCTAAGAAGTTAGGCATTCAAAATCAGTATTATATTTCACCTCAAATTTGGGCTTGGAAAGAAAATCGTATAAAAGAAATCAAAAGAGATGTAGATAAAATGTACGTGATTTTGCCTTTTGAAAAAGATTTTTACGAGAAAAAACATCAATTTCCAGTTGAGTTTGTAGGGCATCCGTTAATTGATGCGATTGCAGATCGAGAAGCAATTACTTTTGAACAATTTACTTTAGAAAATAATTTAACCAACCAACCTATCATAGCTTTATTGCCAGGAAGCAGAAAGCAAGAAATTGAAAAAATGCTTTCCATTATGCTTTCGGTTGTAGCAAAATTTCCTGATTATCAATTTGTGATTGCTGGCGCGCCAAGTCAAGAATATTCGTTTTATAAGTCATTTTTAAAGACAGAAAATGTAAATTTTGTAAGTAATAAAACCTACGATTTACTAAGTGTATCACACGCAGCACTTGTAACCTCTGGAACAGCCACTTTAGAAACCGCATTGTTTAAAGTGCCACAAATAGTGTGTTACAAAGCAAATAAAATCTCCTACGAAATTGCAAAACGCATTATTACTTTAAAATTCATTTCTTTAGTCAATTTAATTATGGATAAAGAAGTGGTGAAAGAACTAATTCAAAATAAGTTAAATACCGATAATTTAGAAATCGAGTTGCACAAAATTTTATCAGGAAAATCCAGAGAAATCATTCAAAATGAATACGAAATTTTAGAACAAAAACTAGGAGGAAAAGGCGCAAGTGAAAAAACAGCGAACGGTATAATTTCTTCAATTAAAATATAATTTGTAAATTTAGGCTTCATAAAACCCCAAAAAAATGAAAAAATCTATTTATATTTTACTACTAACTATTTTTTTGTATAGTTGTAAAACCCTTCAGAAGCCCGCAATTGTTACTTCAAAACAAGTGGCTCAAAAAACGGGAAGTTATTCATATACTGAAAAAACAGGATTGGAAAAACCTGTAAAACCTACAAAAAAAGAATTAAAAGCTATTGAAAAAGCGAAACAAAAAGCTACTCAAGATAGCATTGCACAATCCAAAATAAAAGTAGTTGTAGAAGAAGAAACACCACAAGATTTTACACCTACATTTGAAGTTTCAGATTATATTAAACAACAAATACTTAATGTTGCGGCAGAAAGTTTAGGGTCGCCATACAGAGGAGGAGGCTCCACTCCGGCTGGTTTTGATTGTTCTGGTTTTGTCAACTATACACTAAATCAATTTGACATTTCATTGCCAAGAAATTCGGCAGAAATGGCGCAAATTGGAAAACGTATCTTAAAAAAAGATGCCAAAGCTGGCGATTTAATTTTTTTTAAAACCAATGGCAGCTATATTAGTCATGTTGGTATAGTAACAGAAAATACAGACGGGATTATCAAATTCATTCATTCCTCTACAAGTAGTGGGGTAGTGTATTCCTCAACCTCTGAAGGCTATTATGCAAGAACTTTTGTTTGTGTAAATAGAATTTTAGAGTAAATTTTAATTTCAATAATTTTTTTACTGAAAAACAACGCCCAATTGTTTTTCTAGTTTTAATTAACCTACTTTCTGATGAAATTTATTAAATTCCCAATAGTTCCTATACTTGGCGGTTTTAGTGTTGGAATTGTAATTCAATATTACTTTTCTGTACCTTTATTTTATATTTTAATTGGACTTTTTTTAAATGTAATTTGTTTTTGCATTGGATATTATTTTAATATCAAAAAGAAATTAAATGCCTTATTTTTTGAAAGTTTTGTAGTGTTTTTGTGTCTAAATTTAGGAGCGCTGGCAAGTTATTTCAATGTTCAAATTAATTCAAAATCACATCTTTCTAATTTTATTTCAGAAAAAAATATCGTTCAAGGCGTGGTGTCTGAAAAGTTAAAATCCACTACGTATTATGATAAATTTGTTTTAAAAACAGCGCAAATTAATACCCAAAATTGTATTGGTAAAATTATCCTTTATGTGCCAAAAAAGCTAAAAAAAGAAATAGAAGTTGGCAACAAAATAAAGTTATATGAAACGCCAAAAATAATTCAAAATGCATTAAATCCAAATCAATTTGATTATGCTAAGTATTTAAAAAACCAGAATGTTTTTCATGAAATTAAAATCAAAGAAACAAATACAATTTTTATTTCAAAGGATACCAATTTTTATTATTATATCAATTTAATTAAATCTAAATTATTAAAAAGTTACGCTTTACAAAGCTTCCAAACAGACAATTACAATCTACTAATGGCTTTGCTTTTTGGTGAAAAAACCGAATTATCCAAAGAAATTAATTCGAATTACAAACAAGCAGGAATTATGCATATTTTGGCCATTTCAGGATTACATATTGCATTAATTTACGGAATTATACTTTGGCTAACCAAACCATTACTTCGACTTAAAAAAGGGAAATTGTATATTTTTTTCATTTCATTAAGTGTGTTGTGGTTTTATGCAATTTTAGCTGGATTTTCTGCTTCAATTGTTCGTGCTGCGGTTATGTTTTCAATAGTTGCTTTAGCAAAAATTGTTAATAGACAATCTAATATTTACAATTCTTTAGCGGTTTCTGCTTTACTATTATTAGTTTATAATCCAAATTATCTTTTTGATGTTGGTTTTCAATTGAGCTTTGCTGCTGTTTTTAGCATTGTAATTTTTCAGCCATTTGTTAGAAAATATAGTTATGATAAGAATAAAATTATCTTAAAAACCAAAGAATTATTACTTATTTCTTTGGTGGCTCAAATGGGTGTTTTACCCTTAATATTGTATTATTTCGGACAATTTCCTTTATTATTTTTGTTGGCTAATTTAATTGCGATTCCACTTTCTAGTCTTATTTTAATTTTAGGATTGGCATTGATTCCTTTTGATTTTTTGTTACCGAAATTGGCTATATATTTGAGCATTTTAGTCAATTTTTTAATCGAAATAATGAATAATTTTACTGCTTGGATTGTAAAATTTGATGCTTTCATTATCAGAAATATTGCTTTTCATGAAGTATTAGTTTTGTTGTTATATTTAATTATTGGCACAATTTTATATTTTATTTATTATTCAAAAATTAAAAATTTAAAACCAATATTAATTGCCATTTTGATTTTTCAGTTGGGTTATTTTTACCTTAATTCTAGTGAAAAAAATAATAATGAATTTGGTATTTTTAATATCATGAAAAACACACTTTTTGTTGAAACTAAAAATAACGAATCTATTTTTTACACAGATGATTTTGCCAATTCTAAATCATCAATTGAAACCTATACAAGAGGAAAGTTTGTTAAAAATTACCGAATAGCACCTATTAAAAATGTTTTTAATTTTAATAAAAAAATTCTTTGTGTTGACAGTTCGGGAGTTTATAATACTAAACAAAAACCAGATATTGTGCTACTAATTCAATCGCCAAAAATTAATTTGAAACGTTTAATTTCAACAATTAAACCTGCACAAATTATAGCAGATGGCTCTAATTATAAAAGTTATATTAAACTTTGGAAGGCCACTTGCGAGCAAGAAAAAATCCCTTTTCATGCCACTGCCGAAAAGGGATTTTATAGATTGAAGTAAATTATTACTTTTTGATAATTTTATTAGCGCCTTCTAGCCATGCTTTTGGTCCGCCAGCTACATAACCTGAACTTCCAAGTGCATTTAAATTTACTTTTGCATCCGCTGTTTTGGTTGCGCTTACGAACCAAACTGTAGGATAGCCTCTAACTTGTAATTGTTGTTGTAATTGTGCATTTTGCATTTTCACAGCATCTGTTTGTTCGTTTTTTCTTGGGAAGTCTAGTTCAACTAAAATAACATTATCAGTGGCCCATTTTACAAATTCGGGGGTTTTAAAAACTTCTTTTTGTAATCGAATACACCAACCACACCAATCTGAACCTGTGAAAAATAAAAACATAGGTTTGTTTTCTTTTATAGATAAATCGGAAGCAACAGATACATCTGTGTGCCACTTTAATTCCTGACTTTGAGCAATAAATCCACTAATTAAAAAAGTGAATATTAAAAGTGTTTTTTTCATGTTCTTCATTTTATAAAACAAAAATTAGCAAATTTAGTATCAAGTTTTGTTATTTATCTAACACCGTGCATTAATTTTTTAATAACTGGTGACATAACAAATGAAAGTAAAGCAACAATCAATGAGATAATAGCTAACATCCAAAAGAAATAACTCAATCCTTTTTCGTCGGCAATTTTATCAATGTTTTCTCCAAATTTAGCTGCACCTTTCATACCAATTGCAACAGCTAAATACCAAATTCCAAACATCATTGCAATCATTCTTGCGGGTACTAATTTACTAACATAAGATAAACCAACTGGAGAAATACAAAGTTCTGCCATAGTAATAAAAAGATATACTAAAATTAGATAAATCATACTTACAGAAGCAGTTTTTGCACCTGGTTCTATTCCGTCAGCTCCAATTGCAACCGTTATCATACCGACTGCTAAAAACACCATTCCTAAAGCGTATTTCATATTAGCAGATGGATTATATTTACTTTCCCACCATTTTGAAAACAAAGGAGCAAGAGCAATAATATACAAAGAATTTAGTGACGAGAACCATGAAGCAGGAACTTCTAATGAATCTTCAGAAAATTGATTTTTTAGCATCCAAATTGCTATTCCCCAAATAATAACAAAACTAGAAGCTAATACTAAATTAGCTACTGCATATTTTGCGAATGTTTGTTTAAATAACATAAATAAAACCCAGGTAATAATTGCTAATGGAACTACAACAATACCAGCATTAACAAATTTAAAAATCATTCCAGCATGTCCATCTAAAATTCTGTTGGTATAATCGTTTGCAAAAATGGTTAACGTCCCTGGAGATTGTTCAAAAATAGCCCAAAAGAAAATAGTTAAGAAGGCAAAAAAGGAAACCGCTATCATTTTTTCTTTTGTAATTTGCGAGTAACTCATTATTCTATATGCTAATAGGAAAAGGAATAATAAGATTGCAACTAAAATAGTAAAATTATTACCAGATAATCCCATCACTTCAAAATTAAAAACATCTAAAGCACCGTTTGTAATAATTTTAGCAGGTTCAAAAACAATCCAAACTAATCCTAATATGGTCATTATGCCAATTAAACCTAATTGCCAAACAGGGAATGGATTTAATTTATCGTTGTTTTCATCTGTTAATGCCACTTCTTTTTTAACTGGTTTTAAACCAATGTCTCCAAAAATATTTTGAGATAACCAAAATTGAATTAATCCAAAAAGCATGAAGACTCCTGCTAAACCAAATCCCCAATTCCAACCTACTTGTTCTCCAAGATAACCACAAAGCACAATTCCGAAGAATGCTCCAGAATTTACACCCATATAAAAAATGGTGTAAGCTCCGTCTTTTTTTTCTGGTCGATCTTTGTACATTTCAGAAACAATTGAAGTCATATTTGGTTTAAAAAATCCGTTTCCAAAAACCAATAATATTAATCCTGTATATATGAAAAAAGGAGTTTCTAAAGCCATAGAGCCATGACCAAGGGTCATTAATAACGCACCAATTACAACAGCCCATCTATAGCCAATTTTTTTATCGGCAAAATAGCCACCCATCATAGTCGAAAGATATACTAAACCTACATATGAACCAAAAAGTGCCATTGCTTGCTCACGTGTCCAATCCCAACCACCGTTTATTGCAGTCGAAGTGAAAAACATTACCAAAAGTGCTCGCATTCCGTAGAAAGAGAATCGTTCCCACATTTCGGTGAAAAACAGGACAAACAAACCGCTTGGGTGGCCTAAAACGGTACTTTTAAAAAATTGATCGGTTGAGTTTTCTTTAATCATTATTTGGTTTTTTAGTTTATTTAACTTCCTGCATTAATTTTCTAACAATCGGAGATATCGCAATAAGTACAACTCCTGCAACAACTGCATAAATCGCTAATTGTTGGTATCCATCTGTATATGCTATTAATTTTTCAACTTTCGTTGCATTTTCATTTGCTTTAGCCATTCCAGCGCCTAAAATTCCAGCTACATATTGACCGTAAGCACTAGCTAAAAACCACATCCCCATCATTACACCTTGCAATTTTATTGGAGACAACTTTGTCATAATAGACAATCCAATCGGTGAGAGACATAATTCTCCAAAAGTAATAATTAAATAGGCAATTGTAAATACTTCCAATGATGTCATTCCTTGTGCATTAGCAAAAAAGCGCGTTGCATAAAAAACATAAAATGCTATAGCTAAAAATAAAAATCCTAATCCAAATTTTACAACTGTGTTAGGTTCAAATTTTCTCTTACTTAACCACAACCATAATAATCCAATTATTGGAGCAAAAATAATTACAAATAATGAATTTGATGCGTTGTTAATTCCGTTTGGATCAAATTTTACACCTAGAATTTTATCATCTAAATTATTTGCTGCAAATAAACTTAATGAACCTCCACTTTGCTCAAAAAACGCCCAAAACAGTACAGAAAATAGTATAAAAACTAAAGCTGCAATTAATTTTTTATTTTCTTGGATTGTAAAATTTCGCATTTCATAAAACAAATATAATAATGTTAATGGTCCAATTGTATACATAAATATATCTGTGTATTGTGGATTTGAAACCATTATCATAATTAATGGAATTGCAACAATTGTTCCTACATAGGTTAAATACTCGTATAACTTTCTCTTAGATTTTTCTATTCCCAATAAAGGAGAAACACCAATTGTTGACAAACTTTTTTGTGTAAAAACAAAAGTTACTAAACTAATTATCATTACAATCCCTGCAAGTCCAAAAGCTAGATTCCAAGAGTAACTTTTTCCAATGTATACACAGGCATAACCGCCTAATAATGCCCCAACATTTATTCCAGAATAGAATAATGAGAAACCTGCATCTCGTCTAGTGTCATTGTTTTTGTACAACCCACCAACCATGGTAGAAATGTTTGGTTTAAAAAAACCAGTTCCAATAACTGTGAATGATATTCCTAAAAAGAAAAATTGGTGTGGGTCAAAAGCTAAAATTGCACTACCAATAATCATCATGATTCCACCCCAAAAAAGTGATTTTCTATACCCCAATAATTTATCTGCAAATAACCCGCCTATAAATGTAAAAGCGTATACAAATGCTTGTGTTGCTCCATATTGCAAATTTGCAACGTCTTCTTTCATTAATAGTTGATCAACCATAAAGAAAGTTAACATTCCTCTCATTCCATAGAAACAAAAACGTTCCCACATTTCACTAAAAAATAAATACCAAAGCTGTTTTGGATATTTGCCTTCAAAGTTTTGAATTTCTTCTACTGATTTTGGTTCGTATATTGCCATAATTAAAGTTTTTCTAAAATAAAGTTTGTCATTTTTGTATACAATTGTAAGCGGGTTTTTCCACCGTAAATTCCGTGATTTTTATCTGGGTAAATCGCCCAATCAAATTGTTTATTGGCTTGCACCAAAGCTTCTACCATTTTCATTGTGTTTTGAACATGTACATTATCATCAGCCGTTCCGTGAATTAATAAAAAGTTACCTTTCAATTTATTTACGTGTGAAATTGGCGAGTTGTTATCATAACCACTTGCGTTTTCTTGTGGTGTTTGCATATATCTTTCGGTGTAAATGCTGTCATAATATCTCCAAGACGTTACGGGTGCAACTGCAACGGCAGATTTGAAAACATCTGCTCCTTGAAAAATACAATTGGCCGCCATAAAACCACCATAAGACCATCCGAAAATGCCAATTCTAGATTTGTCCACAAAAGTGTATTTTCCAAAAACTTTAGCCGCATCAATTTGGTCTTCTACTTCGTATTTTCCTAATTCTTTTTGCGTGCATTTTTTAAATTCTGCCCCTTTAAAACCTGTTCCTCTTCCATCAACACAAGCTACAATGTATCCTTTTTGTGCCAACATCATAAACCAATAATCGTCCGTTCCGTTCCAAGCATTGTCTACTTGTTGTGAACCTGGTCCAGAATATTGAAACATAAAAACAGGATATTTTTTAGTTGCATCAAAATCTTTTGGTTTGATCATCCAAGTGTTTAAAACATGTCCTTTTTCTGTTGTAATGGTTGAAAATTCTTTCGGGGCTACGTTGTATTTTGCTAATTTTTCTTCCACAGTTTCATTCGATTGAATTTTCTTAATCTCTTGAGTGGTTTTAGAATCATTTAAAGAATAATAAGGCGCGGCAGTAGCACTAGAATAGGTATTGATAAAATACTGAAAATTCGGACTAAAAGTAGCATTATTAGTTCCAGTTTTTAATGATAGTCTTTTTTTAGCTTTTCCGTCAATTGAAATGGAATAAACATCTCTATTTATTGAACCGTTTTCAACCGATTGATAATAAATTGTTTTGTTTTTTTCATCAAATCCATAATAAGCTGTTACATCCCAATTTCCTTTTGTAACTTGGTTTTTCAACTTTCCAGTTTTATCGTAATAATAAATATGATTGAAACCGTCTTTTTCTGAAGTCCAAATAAAACTATTGTCTTTCAAAAAGGTTAAGTTGTCTGTAACATCAACGTAAGCTTTATCTTTTTCGTTTAAAATTACTTTTTTACTACCTGAATTTCCATCCACAAATAATACATCTAAATTATCTTGATGACGGTTAATAATCTGGGCACTTAAAACATTTTGATCATTTGTCCACTTTAATCTTGCAATATAAAAATCGGTATAATTGCTTAAATCAATTTTTTGAGTTTTTTCAGAATTTAAATCATATATATATATAGAAACATCTGCGTTTTTTTCTCCTGCTTTTGGGTATTTAAAAACAGCTTGTGTTGGATACAAACCTTGATTGTACATGTCCATTGAAAATTCTGGAACGTTTGTTTCGTCAAATCGAATAAAAGCTATTTTTGTGCCGTTGGCATTCCAATCAAAAGCGCGTACAAAAGCAAATTCTTCTTCGTAAACCCAATCTGTAATTCCATTAATAACGCTATTTTTCTTTCCGTCCGAAGTAATTTGCGTTTCTTTATTTAAAAGTAAATCAAAAACATAAAGGTTGTTTTCGAAAGCGTAAGCAACTTTATTTCCATCTGATGAAAACGTAGGTTCTTGAATGGCTTTATCTGTAAATTTCGATAATTTTTTAGCTGCAATATCGTACACAAAATAATTTGCAGTATATGAACGTCTAAAAATGGATTCGGTATTTGTGGCAATTAATATTTTTTTCTCAGCCTGATCAAATGTGTAACTATCAATTGAAGTCAACTCTTTAAAATCTTTCGTGTCAATTAGGGTTGCAACTTTATTTAAAGTCGCATAATCAAACAAATCAATTTGCGTTGTTTTAGAATTTCTATCGAAATTTAACACCGTATATTGGTTGGTGTTTTTCATGGCATTTAATTCGTCCATGCCTTTTGTCCTAAAAGCGCCGCCCCAAATTTCTTCTAAAGTTAATTTTTGCTGAGCAACAACTGATATTGAAGTGGTTAGCAGCAATAATAGTAAACTTGTAAAATTTCTCATATTTTTTGATTGTAAAAACCTTCAATTTTAGTGAAAATTTACGACATATTCCTAATAAAAATTGAATTTTTTACTTTCTAAGTTTTATTTTTTTAAAAATAACTTTTATTATCTTTGTCATTCAATACAAAATTAATGGCGCAAAGTACAACGGGTTTTTCAAAACTAAGTAAAGAAGAAAAAATAAATTGGATTGCAGCAAAACATTTTTCTAATCCGAAAGAAGCTGTTGCACTATTACAACGCTATCAAAATTCTGATGCTTCCCTTCAAAAACTGCATGATGAATTTATAGAAAACACCTTATCAAATTTTTATTTACCATTAGGTGTTGCACCAAATTTTGAAATTAACGGAAAAACCTATACCATCCCGATGGCTATTGAGGAAAGTTCTGTTGTGGCAGCCGCCAGTAAAGCTGCTAAGTTTTGGGGTGCTCGCGGAGGTTTTAAAACAACTATTTTAGGTACAGAAAAAATTGGTCAAGTCCATTTTTTGTATGAAGGTGAGAAACAAAAACTTATTGAATATTTCAATTTTGTAAAACCGTTTTTGTTTGCCGAAGCAGAAGGTATTACTAAAAACATGCAAAAGCGTGGTGGCGGAATTTCGGATATACAATTAATTGATAAAACGGCAGCGTTAGAAAATTATTACCAATTACATGCTACTTTTCAGACTAAGGATAGTATGGGTGCTAATTTTATTAATTCTTGTTTAGAACAATTTGCCAAAACATTTAAAAATAAATCAGAAGCATTTGGAATCCAATCGGTTCAAATTGTGATGAGTATTTTGAGCAATTTCGTACCAAATTGCTTAGTGCGTGCTGAAGTTTCTTGTCCAGTTTCTGAACTTAATGAAGATAAAAATATCACATCAAGTGAATTTGCAGAAAAGTTTTTAACCGCTGTAAAAATTGCTGAAGTGGAACCATACAGAGCCGTAACACACAATAAAGGTATTATGAACGGCATTGATGCAGTGGTTTTAGCAACTGGTAACGATTTTCGTGCTGTAGAAGCTGGCATTCACGCATTTGCAAGTAAAAACGGAAGCTACACAAGTTTGTCTCACGCCAAAATAGAAAACGGAATTTTTACATTTTGGTTGGAAGTACCTTTGGCTTTGGGAACTGTTGGAGGTTTAACGAATTTACATCCGTTGGTCAAATTTTCTCTAGAAATGTTAGGTAATCCATCTGCAACGGAATTAATGGAAATTGTGGCTGTTGCTGGATTGGCTCAAAATTTTGCCGCTTTACGCTCGTTAACTACATCCGGAATTCAACAAGGACACATGAAAATGCATTTGAATAATATTTTAAATCAGCACCAAGCTACAAAAGAAGAAAAGCAACTAGTTGTAGCACATTTTGAAAATCAAACGGTTGCACATAACTTGGTTGTAGATTTTTTAGAGAGTTTAAGAACTAAGTAAAACCCTTGCGAGCCTTGCGAAAATCTTCTCGAACTTTGCGGTTAAAAAACATGAACGAAACTTACTATTCTAACGGGAAACTCCTAATAACTGGAGAATATTTGGTCTTAAATGGTGCCAAAGCATTAGCCTTGCCTACAAAATTTGGTCAATCGTTACAGGTCAGTTCAATACAAAATAAAATAATAATTTGGACTAGTTATGATGCAGATAAAAGCATTTGGTTTGAAACTGAACTCACTTTTAACGACATTATTTCTGTCAAAAATTTCGATGACGCACATCTAATCAAAAATACTCTAGTTAAAATTTTGCATCAAGCAAATCTTCAAAACCCTAATTTTTTAGCTTCAGAAACAGGTTATAAAATTGAAACCGAATTAACTTTTCCAAGAAATTGGGGATTAGGAACTTCTTCTACATTAATAAATAATATTGCACAATGGTTACAAATTGATGCTTTTGAATTACTTCGAAAAAGTTTTGGAGGAAGCGGTTATGATATTGCTTGTGCGCAAAATAATTCGGCAATTACATATCAATTAGATGAAAATGAACAACCCATTGTTGAGGTGGTTAATTTTTATCCGAAATATAAAGAAAACATCTATTTTGTATATTTAAATAAAAAGCAAAATAGCCGACATGCGATTCAGAATTACATGAATAAGCAACAGTTTTTAACCAAAAAAACAGCAACTATTTCTGAAATTACAAATAGAATGCTGGTTTCGCCAAATTTAGAAGTTACCATTGATTTATTGAAACATCATGAAGTTATTTTAAGCGATATTTTAGAAATGGAAACCGTAAAAGAACGTTTGTTTCCAGATTTTAAAGGAACTATTAAAAGTTTAGGCGCTTGGGGTGGCGATTTTGTAATGGTATTATCAAAAGAAAATCCAACGCATTATTTTCATTCAAAAGGGTACGAAACTATTTTAACGTATGATGAAATGATTTTGGTTTAAATAATTTATTAAATAAAAATTATTATTTTTACGTAAGTATTTCATTAATAAGCACATAAATCTAAAAATAGTTTCGCATGAAAAAGGCACTTTTTATATTTTTTATTTTCGTTTCATTATTTTCATCTTGTTCAGAAGAAAACGCTCCTGCTGAGAACAATACTAATGAACCTAATAAAGTTTTACTGCTTAAAGTAGATTATTTAACAAATACTTTTCAGGGCGGAAAAGAGACTACTTATACAGAAAATTCAAATACATTTACTATTTCACATCAATCAGTTCCAGCTGCTGATTTTGGAAATATTAAGTTGAAATATAATGAGATCAATCAAATTCTTTTTGATGGCGATATAATCTGGATGGGTTTAGGACAAATTCACTATCCTCAAAATATGCTTGCTGCCAATCAATTTGGTGCAGTTCTAACAGCTGATGTTGTTTTTCCAACTACAAATTTTAATCCTATTTTACCACAACCAAATTTAGGAAATAATTACAATCAGGTTTGGATGGCTATACAAAACTTGGTAAAAGTTAGACAATATTTAATTTCAAATCCAACAGGAGTCGTACATTTATATCTTTATACACCAAGTGTTGGATTCGGAAATCCTGCTGACTGGAAATGGATTGTTTTAATGAAAAATTAGTCTAATTTCATAAATTTATATCCTAAAACTTTACCCAATTTTTCACTTGAAACAATTTTCCCAATATTAGTTTCATTTTCATTAAATAATGGAGCAATCAAATGTAACTGCTTAGCTTTTTCGGTATAATAGTTTTTTCTTGTCGGATGGTTGGGTGCGACTGCATTAAAAACTTCATTTCTTACATTGTCATGCTGTACTTCATTCAGCATCTCGCAAATAATCCCAATACAATCTTCTTGATGAATTAAATTTATTGGTGCTTCCGGATTAGCAATATTTGTTTTTCCAGCTAACATATTTATAGGATTACGGTCTTCACCAATTAAACCGCCAAAACGGATAATTGTTGAGGTAAAATGGGAATTATTTAAAAATAAATTTTCGACTTCAACCAACTGTTTTCCGCTTTCTGTATCAGGATGTAAAATAGATTCTTCCGTAACAGTTGAAATAGAAGCAGTGTCGGCGTAAACGGAAGTAGAACTAATAAAAAGCACTTTTTTTATGGTTGAATTTTCAATAAAAGGAATCAATTTTTTGATTTTAGCAACAAATGTTTTTTCAGTTTTTGGTTCAGTAATTTTTCTTAACCCAGGCGGAATATCAATAATTAGAATTTCTGAATTTTCTAAAAATTCAGAAATTGATTCGCTAATTTTAGTTTCAGAAAGTTTTAATAAAAAAGGTTCAATGTTGTTAGATTTTAAAATGTCTAATTTATTTTCAGAAGTCGTAGATCCTTTCACTTCAAAACCAATTTCAATTAATTTTTTAGCTAAAGGAAATCCTAACCAACCACAACCTAAAATACTTATTTTCATCTTATTTTTTTACTAATACATATCCATCATTTTCCACTGCCATATAACCCTGATCGTATAAAAAAAAATAAACATTTCCTGTTTTTGTGGTGTAAATGGATGTTATTAAATCAAAATCAAAACCCTTACTCATTAATTTGGTTTTTGTGGTTTTGGTTTTTTCTTCTGGGTTTAATTCGGTTAAAATTCGATAATTTTTGCGCAATTTGTTGTTTATATTTCGCATCAAATTGGTTTGATCTTTATTCATTTTATTGTTGTAGGCGTTTCGGCATCCATCGCTGCAGAATTTTTTATCTTCTCTTCCTACAATTTTATCTTGACATTCTAAACAAGTTTTATTCATAACAATTTCTTTTGACGACCAATAAAAGTAATAAAAAAATATAAATATTGAATGTTTTCAAATTTTTTATTTTTCAATTACAAACGACAACAAACATTTACAACCGATTTTAAATGAATATTAACCGAATAACCTTTTTTTCTTGCCACATCTTTGCACTGTCGAAATGAAACAACGAGTTCAATCGATAGTAAATTTTAATTAACACAAACATTTAAATTTTAAAAACCATGAAAAACAGAGTACAATTAATCGGACATGTAGGTCAAGAACCAGAAATTAAAAACTTAGAATCTGGAAAAGTAGCCAATTTTACAATCGCTACGAATGAAAATTACACCAACGCTAAAGGTGAAAAAGTAGAACAAACCGAGTGGCACAGAATTTCTGCTTGGGGGAAAACAGCAGAAATTGTGGAAAAATTAATCGCAAAAGGAGCTCACGTGGCTTTGGAAGGTAAATTAACACATAGAAGCTACGACGACAAAGAAGGAAACAAACGTTTTATCACGGAAGTGATTGCGAACGAATTGGTATTATTAAGCAAATAAAAATCACATTACATTACTTAGATTTTTTTAATTATTCAAATCTGAGTTCCAAAAAAATCAATTAACAAAAACAATTAAATTTTATACGCCATGAAAAATTCAGTACAATTAATCGGAAATGTTGGTCAAGAACCAGAAATCAAAAACCTTGAAGGAGGAAAAAAACTAGCAAATATTTCAATTGCTACAAACGAAGTATATTATCGTGAAAACGGTGATAAAGTAGAACAAACGCAATGGCACCGAGTTACAGCTTGGGGCAAAACTGCAGAAATTATTGAAAGATTTGTAACCAAAGGGAAAGAAATCGCCATTGAAGGAAAATTAACACACAGAAGTTACGATGATAAAGACGGTAACAAGCGATTTATTACCGAAGTAGTTGCAAGTGAAATTTTATTAATTAGTAAATAATTTTGACATGCAAGTTAGTGTATTTTCTATACGAATAGATCCTGCATTTTTGGAGTTGGATCAAAAAAAGTTAAATGAGTTTTTAAAAACGGTAACATTCAAAAAATCCAGCACACAACTCATTGAAAGTGGTGAATTTCATTGGTCAGTTATTATTCATTATGAAAACGAAGTTCAAAATAAACCAGAACAATTAGAGCGGAAGTCTTACGATGATTTACTACCGAAAGACAAACAAGTTTACGGATACTTAAACCAATGGAGAAATGAAAAATCCGAACAACTAAATCAGAAGAAATTTATGATTTGCCACAATTCTGAGTTAATAGATTTGGCACAATATAAGCCAAGTAATTTAGACGAATTGCAACAAATTAAAGGTTTTGGAAAACAAAAGGCAGATAAATTTGGTGAAGATATTTTAGCAATTTTGAATGCTGTTTAAATTTTGAAGGATAGGAAGAGTGCTTTTTAGTGCTCTTCTTATTCATTCATTAAATGCTCAAATTCTTCAAAAAACAAACCCAAATGATATCCGTCAATTAATCCGTGATGCACATAAACTGCCATTGGAATTTTTTTTAAACCGTTTTCATCTGTCATTTTTCCAAAAGAAAATTTTGGACAACTATCAGGCATTGAAAAACTTCTAGAATGAGAAATAGAAGTAAAATTTATCCAAGGTAAAGCCGAAAAATGAATAATATTTTCATGATATTCTTTTGTAAAAAGTCCGGTTGTATTTTGAACTCTAGTAACTTCATTATTAAAATTTGATTCAAAATTGCTCAGATTTTCATCATATTCAATTTCTGAAAAACCGAACGTTTTATCTTCACGTAAAATAGTTGCCGACGCATTAATTGTATCATACAGATAGACTTTATCATCTTCTATTCGGTACCTAAAATTTTCTATTTTATTTACAGCAACTATGGTTTTATGTAAATAATATACAAAAAAACTAACACCAAGTTCTTTAGCTTTATGATAGGCTTTTGTGCAATCAAATTGGATAGTGGTTCCAAAAAAAGGTTCTTCAAATTTGCTGAAAAACTTAAAATGTTCAGCTCGGTTCCAGGTGGCAATGTGAAGCTCTTTTTTCATTATAAAATATCAAAAAGTTCCGATAAATTTGTAATCGTATTGAAGTTTTTATGCTCAATTTCAAAGTCAATTTTTTCGTATTCCCAAGTAGTGTGATAAGGAATATGAATGGCATATCCGCCAATATTCAAAACAGGTAAAACATCTGATTTTAAGGAATTTCCAATCATTAAAAAATCTTCGGGTTGGCAATCTAATCGACCTAACATTTTTTCGTAATCTAATTCGGTTTTGTCGCTCATCACTTCAATATGATGAAAATAGGTTCCAATTCCCGAATTGTGTAATTTGCGATGTTGGTCTTTTAAATCGCCTTTTGTGGCTACTACCAATTTATATTTTCCTTGCAATTGTTCTAAAACTCCAGTAATGTTTGGAAGAAGTTCTACGGGTTTTTGCAATAAATCTTTGCCAATAGCTAAAATTTGCTCGATTCCTTTCCCTGAGATTTCATGGTTGGTTAATTCCAAAGCGGTTTCAATCATCGATAATGTAAATGCTTTAATTCCAAAACCATACAATGGTAAATTATTGACTTGATGATTTAAAATTAACCCCAAGATTTCTTGATGCGACGCATAATCTTGAAACAACACACAAAAGCGTTCCTGCGCCTCATCAAAATAAGGTTCGTTGTGCCAAAGGGTGTCGTCTGCATCGAATGCGATTGTTTTTGGGGTCATACTAAGATATCATCGCACCATTAATCACACCTTCGGTATCCGGATTTACGAAAACCAATTTTCCTTCTGCGGTATTTGTTAATAACAACATGCCTTCGCTTTCTACGCCACGTAAAGCTCTTGGCGCTAGGTTTACCAATACAGTTACGCGTTTTCCAATTACTTCTTCTGGGGTAAAATGTTCCGCAATTCCAGAAACTATGGTTCTTACGTCTATACCCGTATCCACTTTTAAGACTAAAAGTTTGTTTGCTTTTGGCATTTTTTCGGCTTCGATGATGGTTCCGATTCGTAAATCTACTTTGGTGAAATCTTCAAATGTGATGGTTTCTTTTTGCGATTCAGCTTTTGCGTTTTCCACTTGATTGGCGGTTTTAGTTGCTTCTAATTTATCTAATTGTTTTTGAATTTCGGCATCTTCTATTTGAGCAAACAAAATTTCAGCTTGACCAATTTGATGTCCAGGTTTTGTCAAATTCCAATTTTCAAATTCCAAATTCCAATTATTGACATTAATATCTAATATCTTGCACAATTTAGAAGAAGTAAATGGTAAAAATGGTTCAGAAAGTATTGCTAATGCAGAAGCAATTTGCAATGCTACATACATTTGAGTTTGTACTCTTGCCGGATTTTCTTTAATCATTTTCCAAGGTTCTTCGTCAGCTAAATATTTATTTCCTAAACGGGCTACGTTCATTAATTCGCTTAATGCTTCTCTGAATCGGTAACGCTCAATTGAACTTGAAATCACCGCAGGATACGCTTTTAATTCCGCTAAAGTTTGTTTGTCAACTTCTGAAAATTCATTTGGAGTTGGAACAATTCCGTCATAATATTTATTGGTTAAAACCACAACACGATTGATGAAATTCCCAAAAATCGCTGCTAATTCATTATTATTTCTAGCTTGAAAATCTTTCCAAGTAAAGTCGTTGTCTTTTGTTTCGGGAGCATTAGCAGTTAAAGTATAACGCAATGAATCTTGTTTTTCAGGAAAGTCTTGTAAATATTCGTGTAACCAAACTGCCCAATTTTTTGAAGTCGATAATTTGTTGCCTTCTAAATTCAAGAATTCATTTGCAGGAACATTATCTGGTAAAATATAACTTCCTTCTGCTTTTAGCATTGCAGGAAAAATAATACAATGGAAAACGATATTGTCTTTCCCAATAAAATGAACCAATTTTGTATCTTCATCTTTCCAATAAGGTTCCCAATCTTTTCCTTCACGCGCTGCCCATTCTTTGGTTGCCGAAATGTAACCAATAGGTGCATCAAACCAAACGTATAATTTTTTTCCTTCGGCACCCGCAACAGGCACATCAATGCCCCAATCTAAATCACGCGTTACGGCTCTTGGTTCCAAACCGCCATCTACCCAAGATTTTACTTGTCCGTAAACATTGGGTTTCCAATCATTTTTATGACCTTCTAAAATCCATTCTCTTAAAAAAGATTCGTAACGGTTTAAAGGTAAAAACCAATGTTTGGTTGATTTTAAAATTGGAGTTTCACCTGTAATTGTCGATTTCGGATTGATTAAATCGGTTGCATTTAAAGTTGAACCACATTTTTCACATTGGTCGCCATACGCTTCTGGGTTATCGCATTTTGGGCAAGTTCCAGTCACAAATCGATCAGCTAAAAATTGTTCGGCTTTTGCATCGTATAATTGGTCGGTAGTTTCTTCAATGAAATCACCATTATCGTATAATTTTTTAAAAAATTCGGAAGCTGTTTTATGGTGAATTTCAGATGAAGTTCTAGAATAATTGTCAAATGAAATTTCAAAATCTAAAAATGATTGACGAATGATTGCGTCATATTTGTCAATTACTTCTTGTGGCGTGATGCCTTCTTTCTTGGCTTTCATGGAAATCGCGACACCATGTTCATCGCTTCCGCAGATAAAAGCTACATCTCTTCCTTGTAATCGTAAGTATCTCGCATAAATATCTGAAGGCACATAAACACCAGCCAAATGCCCAATATGGATTGGTCCATTTGTGTAGGGAAGCGCTGCTGTAATTGTATATCTTTTTGGATTTTTTAACATATTGTCATTAAATTTGATACAAAAATAATTCATTTAAGAGGAATAGACGAATTTTTCTGTTCAAATTCCTTATTTTTGAATTCTTATTGAATTTTATATGATTATACCACCATTTTTAAAGGCAGGAGATACTGTTGCTTTAGTTTGTACTGCGCGAAAATTTTCCAAAGAAGATGCCCAACCTGCTATTGAATTATTAGAATCTTGGGGATTAAAAGCGAAATTAGGCCATACGATTGGTTTGGATAATTGCCAATTAGGTGGAACGGATAAGGAACGAGCAACCGATTTTCAAGCACAATTAGACGATGAAAACGTAAAAGCAATTTGGTGTGCACGTGGCGGTTATGGAACGGTTAGAATAATAGATTCTTTAGATTTTTCAAATTTCAAAAAACATCCAAAATGGATTATGGGTTTTTCGGATGTGACTGTTTTACATAGTCAATTAAATTTGGAGCGGATGGCGTCATTGCATTCCATTATGCCATTTACAGTTCCAAATGCGCCTGAAGAAGTTAAAGAAACGTTGCGAAAAGCATTATTTGGCGATGCAATTTCATATACAATTCCTTCTAAATCTTTTGATGTAAAAGGAAAGGCTTTTGGAGAATTAGTAGGAGGTAATATTTCTATTTTATATAGTTTGTTGGGTTCAAAATCAGCAATTGACACCAAAGATAAAATTCTATTTATTGAAGATTTAGACGAATATTTATATCATATTGATAGAATGCTGTACAATTTAAAACGCAACGGTTATTTTGAAAATGTTAGAGGAATTATAGTGGGAAGCATGACCGACATGCATGATAATGAAATTCCATTTGGGCAAAACGAAGTGCAAATTATTACCGAAATAGCTAAAGATTTTTCCATTCCAATTGCTTTTCAATTTCCTGCAGGACATCAATCGGATAATCGCACCTTAATTCTAGGAAAACAAGTGGATTTTGAAGTAAATGATAAAGAAGTGAAACTACAATTCCGCTAATATTGACAGATTGCATATTGATTATTGACACATTAAAAAATGGCAGCACACAACGACTTAGGAAAAACAGGAGAAGAAGTAGCAGTTGATTTTTTAGAAAAAAACGGCTACGAAATTTTAGAAACCAATTGGACGTATCAAAAAGCAGAAGTGGATATTATTGCTTTAAAAGACGGAATTCTATCCGTGGTGGAAGTGAAAACTAGAAGTAGTATTGATTTAGGATTGCCCCAAGATTTCGTAAAACCAAAAAAAATTCAATTGCTGGTGAAAGCCATTAATGAATATGTAATTGTTAATGATTTGGATGCTGAAGTAAGATTTGACATTATAGCCATTCATGCAAAAGGGGAAACATTTGACATTGAACATTTGAAAGCTGCCTTTTATTATTTTGACAATTAGTTATAATTATAACATTTTGTTTTTTATATTTGTTCTTAATTAAACCCCCAATCTTATGAAAACAGTTGCCTCAGTTGTTGAAAAATACCTAAAAACCAAACCCTTTTTATTGAGTTCTTTATCAGAAGGAATTATTAATTTAACCTCTTTAGCTCGAATTATTATGCCTGAAATTGAATTGTATTTAGGAAAAGACATCAAGCAGGGTGCGGTGGTAATGGCTTTAAAAAGAATCTCAGAAGAACTTGATTTTAAAATCAATTATAAAGTAACCAGGGTTTTACAAAATATTGGAGAAATCACTGTTCGTTCTTCTTTAACAGATTATACGTATGAAATTTCGGATACATTGTTGGAAAATCAAACCAAGTTAATGTCGGAAATTAAAACAAATAAAAATTTATTTTATACCTCATCTCGTGGTGTTAGTGAAACCAATATTGTGGTAAGTTCAGAAATTAATAATATTGTAGAATCATGTTTAAAATCTGAAAAATTAATTCATAAAAACGAAAATTTATCTTCAATTACTGTAAAATTACCTCATGAAAATGTTTCTGTTCCTGGCGTATATTATTATATTTTTCAATCCTTAGCTTGGGAAGGAATAATTATAGACGAAGTAATTTCTACTTCAAATGAATTTACCATTGTAGTAAATGAAAACCAAATTGATTTAGCGTTTAGCGTAATAAAAGATTTAAAAAAAATAGGCTAGTCTCAATTGACTAGCCTATTTTTTATTCTTCTATTTTAGCATCCATTACCCAAGAATCCATAAAGGCCGTGGTGTAATTTCCAGAAACATAATCTGGGTGATCCATTAATTGTCTGTGGAATGGAATAGTGGTTTTTATGCCTTCTATATGAAATTCGTCTAAAGCGCGTTTCATTTTGTTTATGGCTTCTTGTCTGGTTTGCGCCGTTGTAATTAACTTTGCAATCATCGAATCATAATTTGGCGGAATCGTATAACCAGCATAAACATGTGTATCTAAACGAACACCGTGTCCGCCTGGCGAATGTAATACTGTAATTTTTCCTGGTGAAGGACGGAAGTCGTTGTAGGGATCTTCTGCATTAATTCTGCATTCGATAGCGTGTAATTGAGGAAAATAGTTTTTACCAGAAATTGGAATTCCGGCAGCCACCATAATTTGTTCTCTAATTAAATCATAATCTACAACTTGTTCTGTGATTGGATGTTCTACCTGAATACGGGTATTCATTTCCATGAAGTAGAAATTTCTATGTTTGTCAACTAAGAATTCCACCGTTCCAGCGCCTTCGTATTTGATATATTCTGCAGCTTTTACAGCTGCTGTTCCCATAGCTTCGCGCAATTCATCTGTCATAAAAGGAGAAGGGGTTTCTTCTGTTAATTTTTGATGACGACGTTGCACAGAACAATCTCTTTCCGATAAGTGACATGCTTTACCGTAAGCATCACCCACAACTTGAATTTCAATATGTCTTGGTTCTTCAATTAATTTTTCAAGGTACATGCCATCATTTCCAAAAGCTGCAGCAGATTCTTGTCTTGCGCTTTCCCATGCTTTTAATAAATCTTCTTGTTTCAAAACCGCACGCATTCCTTTTCCACCACCACCTGCAGTTGCTTTTAACATGACTGGGTAGCCAAATTCTGCAGCTAATTTTTCGGCTTGTTCGTAAGATTCTAAAATACCAACTGAACCTGGTACACAAGGCACACCCGCTTCAATCATTGTTGATTTAGCCGAAGCTTTATCACCCATTCTATCAATCATCTCAGGTGAAGCGCCAATAAATTTGATATTGTGTTCTTGGCAAATTTTAGAAAATTTTGCATTTTCAGAAAGAAAACCATAACCAGGATGAATGGCATCGGCATTGGTAATTTCTGCAGCAGCGATAATATTAGACATTTTCAAGTAAGATAAATTACTTGGTGGCGGTCCTATACAAACTGCTTCGTCAGCAAATTTAACATGCAAACTTTCAGCATCTGCAGTAGAATAAACAGCAACAGTTTTTATTCCCATTTCTCTGCACGTACGAATAACACGTAATGCAATTTCGCCTCTATTGGCAATTAATATTTTTTTAAACATTTTTCTTAATTTGAAAATTAGACAATTTGAAAATTTGAAAATGGATGAAGAGGGCTAATTATTTTCAAATCGGCACATCTTCAAATTTTCAAATTAAGAAGGGTCAACTAAAAATAAAGGTTGGTCAAATTCAACAGGAGAAGAATCATCAACTAATATTTTTACGATTTTACCTGAAATTTCAGATTCAATTTCGTTGAATAATTTCATGGCTTCTACTACACAAACCACATCACCTTTGCTAATAGTACTTCCTACTTCAACAAACATTGGTTTGTCTGGAGCAGGTTTTCTGTATAATGTGCCAATCATTGGTGATTTAATAGTGATGTACTTAGAATTGTCTTCCGCAACTGTTTCAACTGGTGTTGCAGCTGCAGGAGCAATTGCAGCAGGAGCTACTGGCGCAGCTTGCTGAACAGCTTGTTGTAAAGGCGCTTGTTGTACATAAGTGATATCATGAGAATTACCTTCTGAAGTAGTTCTAATTGTAATTTTTACATCGCCCGTTTCTAATTTTACTTCTGCTACTCCAGAATTAGATACAAATTTGATTAGGTTTTGAATTTCTTTTAAATCCATAATTAAGTTGTTTTAGTTATAGTTTGTTGTTCTTAATAAGCCCATTTTAAGTAGATAGATCCCCATGTGAATCCACCGCCAAATGCAGCAAAAATTAAATTATCTCCTTTTTTAAATTTATCTTCAAAATCTGCTAAAAGTAAAGGCAATGTTGCAGAAGTTGTATTTCCGTATCGGTGAATATTGACTAATACTTTAGATTCATCCACATTCATTCTGCTGGCAGTGGCGTCAATAATTCTTTTGTTTGCCTGATGAGCAATTAACCAATTTACATCATCGTGCGTTAAGTTATTACGTTGCATGATTTTTTCACTTACATCTGCCATACCTGAAACAGCGTGTTTGAATACGGTTTTTCCATCTTGAAATACAAAATGTTGTTTGTTTTTTATGGTTTCTTCAGATGGAGGTAAAATTGAACCACCTGCTTCAATTTTTAAAAAATCTCTTCCAATTCCGTCCGATTTTAAAATTTCGTCTTGAATTCCTAAACCTTCAAAATTAGGCTCAAACAAAGCCGCACCGGCGCCGTCTCCAAAAATAATACAGGTAGCACGGTCAGTATAATCAATTATAGACGACATTTTATCAGCGCCTATAAGTAATACTTTTTTATATTTTCCAGATTGAATGTAAGCTGAAGCGGTTGACATACCAAAAAGAAAACTTGAACAAGCGGCTTGCAAGTCGTAAGCAAAAGCATTTGTAGCTCCAATTTGCGTGGCTACATATACTCCAGTTGCCGCTACAGGCAAATCTGGTGTGGTAGTTGCCATAATTACCAAGTCAATATCTTTTGGATCTATTTTTGCTTTTTCTATAAGGTTTTGAGCGGCTTTAATGGCAAGGTAAGAAGTTCCTTCGCCGTCTAATTTTAAAAGCCTTCTTTCTTTTATTCCGGTTCTTGATGTTATCCATTCATCATTGGTATCAACCAAAGTTTCTAGAACCTGATTTGATAATACATATTCTGGTACATACGAGCCAATTGCGGTAATTGCGGCAGTAATTTTATTCATATGTTTTAATGTTATTTTTTTTGGTAACATATGTATCGCTATTTTTGAGATTTTCTTTCGAAGCACGCAGTGAATTTGGCGATTTCATAAATAAATAATTTTCTTTGCAACTTTGTGTGCGTAAAGAGGCGAAAATTACGAATTATTTCGGAATTTTCTAAAAATACAAATAGATAATTTTCATTAAAATAAAAAAACCCTCACGCAGGTGAGAGTTTCTCAATAATTTTAGTGAAATTATAGCATACTATCCGTCTTGTCGATAACAACTTGACCTCTGTAATACATTTTACCTTCATGCCAGTACGCTCTGTGATATAAGTGAGCTTCACCAGTTACTACGCAAGTTGCAATTTGTTGTGCAGATGCTTTGTAGTGTGTTCTTCTTTTGTCTCTTCTAGTCGAGGACTGTCTACGTTTAGGATGTGCCATTTTATTCTATTTTTTATCCGTTAATAGTTTTTTTAAACCTTCCCATCTTGGGTCTATTTCTTTAATCTCTTGTGCTTTTGATTCTTTTGGAGAAAATTTTTCCAAATTTTGTAATGCTTCTGATTGTAATGTGCCATCTTTTATTCCGGTGTGTATTCTTTTTGTTGGAACAGACAAAACCATCATTTCATAACAATATTGTGCTACGTTTACTTGAAATTCATCATGAGGTAAAACGATAAATTCATCATTGTCGTCATTAAATTCTTCACCAAATCTAACTATGAGTTTCATTTTGCCTTTAATTGGTAAATCAAAATCCTCATTTGTTAAATCGCAAGGAACATTTACAATTCCTTTGTGCGAAAAACTGAGTTCAAGCATATTGCTTTTTTTCTCTAATACTATATTCATTTTGATGTTAGAACTATTAAATTCATCATAGCCAAAATGAGTAAAGAACGTATTGTTTACTTGAAATTCAAACTGGTGTTTACCCAGTTTTAATCCTGAAAATGGGATTAAAAATTCTTTTAATATATCCATAACATCAGTTTTTCCCTTTTTATAAGGGTGTGCAAAGATACAAAAATATTGGAATTACAATAATTTTCTTTGCTTTTTTTTAAATTAAACTTTACCTGTTCCTTTTTTCAAAGGGTTGTTGGTTAATTCGTGATATTCCATTCTGTTTTTATAAATGTCAATAGCGCTGTAAACGGCTTCTCTAAAAGAGCTTTCGTTGGCTATATTCTTTCCAGCAATATCAAAACCTGTTCCGTGATCTGGCGAGGTTCTTACTTTGTTTAATCCCGCAGTAAAATTAACGCCTTCGCCAAATGATAGGGTTTTGAAAGGGATTAATCCTTGGTCGTGATACATCGCCACAACGGCATCATAATTCTTATATTGGTTGGAACCAAAAAAACTATCTGCTGAAAATGGGCCAAAAACTTGAATGCCACTTTTAAAAATCTTCTCTAAACTTGGTTTCACAATTTCATCATCTTCTTTGCCAATTACGCCATTATCGCCGCTATGTGGATTCAATCCCAAAACTGCAATTTTTGGTTTGTTTATTTTAAAATCGGCAATTAAACTTTGATTTATAGTATTGATTTTTTTCTCAATTAACTTTGAATTGATATGTTTTGACAATTCTGCAATAGGAATATGGTCTGTAATTAGTCCCACTTTTATGTCTTCATGAACCATAAACATTAGGGCTTCCCCTTCTAATTGTTCGTTTAAATAATCGGTATGTCCTGCAAATCTATAATCATCTGCTTGAATGTTGTATTTATTTATAGGCGCAGTTACCAAAACATCAATTTGGTTATTTTTTAATGCCGCAGTTGCCGCTTGAAACGATTTGATGGCGTATTTACCAATTTCTTCATCTAATTTGCCGTTTTCTAAATTAGCACCTTCTCGCCATACATTTAAAACATTTATTTTTCCTAAAACAATTTGATTTAGGTTGTCAATTCCTTGTATAAATGCGTTTAAATTATAGGTTCTTTTTAAAAACGAAACAATTTTAGCATTAGCAAAAATAACAGGTGTGCAGATGTCTAACATTCGTGTATCTTCGAATGTTTTTAATACTACTTCTGGTCCAATGCCGTTCATGTCTCCAATAGAAACACCAACAATTATATTTTCCGAATGTTTTACCATTTTTATTTCTTAATTTTGATGCAAATTTATAAAAATAAACCGTCATATGTTTACAGGAATCATAGAAACTCTCGGAATAATTTCAGATATCAAAAAAGATCAGGGAAATGTACACTTAACAATTCAAACAAATATTACGAATGAGTTAAAAATTGACCAAAGTGTGGCACATAATGGTGTTTGTTTAACGGTTGTGGAAATTTTTGACAACAAACACGTGGTTACAGCTATCCAAGAAACGATAAATAAAACTACTTTAGGTTTGTGGCAAATTGGCGACAAAGTAAATATTGAAAGAGCCATGAAATTAGGCGATAGACTTGACGGACATATAGTACAAGGCCATGTAGACCAAACCGCAGTTTGTACAACTATTCAAGAAAAAAGTGGCAGCTGGGAATTTACTTTTGAATACGATACGGCTTTAAATAATATTACAATCGAAAAAGGCTCTATTACGGTAAATGGAACGAGTTTAACAGTTGTAAATTCAGCTAAAAACAGTTTTAGCGTGGCCATTATTCCATATACTTACGAAAACACTATTTTTCATACTTTTGAAATTGGCACAAAAGTAAATTTAGAATTTGACGTTGTAGGAAAATATATAGCTAGGATGTATGAACTAAGAAATTAGTCAACTATTAAACTAACAAAAAAAAATCGGAACTATTGTTCCGATTTTTTTGTTTAGGGCAAACTTTTATCTATTTTTTCTTCGATTTTGCTTTCGATTTTTTCTTTTTAGCTGCTGCTTTTTTCTTTGCCGCTTTCGCTTTTAACTTCATTTTTGCTTTTTCTTTCTTAGCTTTTTCTTTTTTCTTTTTCTTAGCTTTCTTTTCCTTTTCTTTTTGTTTTGCTTTAGCTACAGCTTGTTTTTCTTTTTGCTTTGCTTTCTCTTTCTTTTCTTTTTCTGTGATTTTTTTACTCATCTTTCTCAATTTTTTAATGTTATTTTTTTCTAATTTTTTTGTTTCATGATTTGCAGGCGTAACTTCGTCTACAATATCATCACCACTTTCATCTGCAATTGTTACCGTAATACTTTCTGTAGAAGCATTAGTTTCTTCAGTTGGTTTTTTTTCAATTGGTTTTCTCACTCTTGCAGGTCTACTTGTTGTTATAACAGGTTTTGCTTCAACTTCTTTTTTTACAACTGGTTTTCTTGTAGCAGTTCTTCTAACAGGAGTAACTGTTTTTGGTGGGGTTACACTACTAGTTACTTCTTTTTCTACTTGATTTGTTTCCTCAATTTGTTTGTTTTCTTCCATTTTTATTTATTGTTTGTTGTTCCAATGTTAACTAAATGTTAAGCAAAGGTAAATAAAATATTAAATATCTAATGTTAAGTTTTTAGTTTTGGCGAAAATTTAACATTTAAAATGAATGAATTTTGTACAAAAAAGCATGTAGACTTTGACGTTAAGATCAGTAAAATATGAATTTTTTAGTTTTATTATGAAGATTTTTAAAAAACAAAAAAAGCCCTACATTTCTGTAAAGGCTTTATTTTTTTGTGGTCCCACCTGGGCTCGAACCAGGGACCACCTGATTATGAGTCAGGTGCTCTAACCAACTGAGCTATAGGACCGCTGTTGGAGGTGCAATATTACTACTATTTTTATTTGCAAGCAAATCTTTTTTGTGCGATTTTAAAAATGTAGGGTAACGTTATTTAAATCAATCTATTTTATTTCTTGGCAAAGCTCAATTAATACGCCGTTTGTGGTTTTCGGATGCAAAAAAGCCACTAATTTATTATCGGCGCCTTTCTTCGGTGTTTCATTTAAAACGGTAAAACCTTCCAGCTTTAGTCGCTCTATTTCCGCGTAAATGTCTTCCACATCAAAAGCGATGTGATGAATGCCTTCTCCTTTTTTCTCTAAAAATTTAGCAATCGGGCTATTTTCATTCGTAGCTTCTAACAATTCAATTTTATTTGGACCGCACATAAAAAATGAGGTTTTTACACCTTCACTGGCTACTTCTTCTGTTTTGTATGCTGCTTGACCAAAAAGTTTTGAAAACAATTCATTTGAATTTTCTAAATCATGAACGGCTATGCCAATATGTTCTATTTTTCTCATTTTTACAGGAATTAATATGCAAAAATAAACATTCATAAACGTAATTCTGCTTATTTTGTAAGTAAAAATTGTATTTTTGCCACATGGAAACAAATAGACAAAAAAAAATTGGTGCATTATTGCAAACAGATTTAGTAGATATTTTACAAGGTGAGATTAGAAAAAATTCAATTTCTAACTTAATTATTTCTGTTTCTAAAGTAAATGTAACTTCAGATTTATCAATTGCAAAGGTTTATTTAAGTGTTTTTCCTTCCGAAAAAGGACCAGAATTATTAGCAGCTATAAAAAGTAACGCACCTTTAATTAAGCACGATTTATCGCAACGTGTAAAATTACAATTAAGACGTGTGCCCAACTTAATTTTCTTTATTGACGACAGTTTAGACTATATTGAAAAAATTGACAATGCACTTTCTAGAAAAGACAATCCTATTGAAAATCCAGATTTATTAGAAAAAAGAAAAAGATCATAATTTGAATTTTCCGTTCTACATAGCCAAAAGATATGCGTTTAGTTTGTCTAAAACTACCGCTATAAATGTCATTACTTTTATAGCATCTCTTGGAATTATTGTAGGCGCCATGGCACTTTTCGTTGTGCTTTCTGTTTTTAGCGGTTTGCGCGATTTTAGTTTAAGCTTTACCAATGCAACCGATCCCGATTTACGAATTGAAACCCTTAAAGGAAAATCATTTTTCATTTCTGAAACGCAAGAATCTCAGCTTAAATCTTCAAAGGAATTTACTAATTACTCTAAAATTGTTGAAGAACGCGCCTTGTTTTATTATAAAAATAAAGAGCAGGTAGCTTATTTAAAAGGTGTTGATGCCAATTTTTGTCAAGTCAATGCTTTTAATACATTTTTATATGCTGGCGATTGGTTGGAACCAAACACCAATCAGGTTGTAGTTGGTTCTGGAATTTCCAGTAAATTAGCTTTGGGACTTCTCGATTTCAATAACGTTTTAGAAGTTTATATTCCAAAACCAGGTTCTGGAATGATTGAAAATCCAGATGAGGCTTTTAATAAATCGCCTTTACTCACTTCAGGAATATTTCAAGTTAGCGAAGATGTAGATGAAAAATATATTTTTTCTTCTATACCTTTAGCACAAGGTTTATTAAATTATAAATCAAATCAATTGACTTACATAGATTTTAAATTGGCGCAAAATGTATCGGAAAAAGATGCAATAGCAACCATTAATAAAATATTTCCTAATCAAGTAAAAGTCAAAAACAGAGCACAATTAAATGATGCGTTGTATAAAATGCTTAATACCGAAAACATTGTGGTT
Organism: uncultured Flavobacterium sp.; assembly: GCA_964402375.1. GTDB lineage: Bacteria > Bacteroidota > Bacteroidia > Flavobacteriales > Flavobacteriaceae > Flavobacterium. The sequence continues at coordinate 44,690 of CAYOCC010000005.1, forward strand.
TATCTTATTTTTACTTTGGTGATTATCATTGCGTTATTTAATTTAATTGGTGCAATAATTATGATGATTATAGAAAAGAAAACCAATTTAAAAACCTTATATAATTTAGGAACAGAAATTAAATATTTAAAAAACATTTTCTTATTTCAAGGAAATATTATTTCTATTTTTGGAGGAATTTTGGGTTTGATTTTAGGAATTATCGTAGTTTTAATTCAGCAACAATTTGAATTAGTCATGATTACGCCTACGTTAGCTTACCCAGTTGTTTTCGAAATTGAAAACATTGTAATTGTGCTGTTAACTATAATAATTTTAGGATTTATAGCTTCTAAAATTGCAAGTAGCACCGTAACTAAAAAATTATTAGAATGAGAAAAATTATAGTCTTTGTAATCGGATTAGTTGTAATCGGATGTAAATCGAAACAAGTAGCAAATCAAATAAATCATGAATCGGAAATTAATCTAGTTATAGATAATTGGCACAAAGCTGCAGCTGAAGCAAATTTTAATTCATATTTCAATGCGATGACAGATGATGCCATTTTCATCGGAACGGACGCTACAGAAAATTGGAAAAAACCAGCATTTATTCAATTTGCAAAACCCTATTTTGATAAAGGAAAAGCATGGAGTTTTACTAAATTAGAACGAAATATTTATTTTTCTTCAGATAAAAAAACAGCATGGTTTGATGAATTGCTGAATACACAAATGAAAATTTGTAGAGGAAGTGGCGTTTTGGTAGTTGACAAAAACGGTAATTGGAAAATAAAACATTATGTATTGTCAATGACCATTCCAAATGACCATACAGATGAAGTCGTAAAAATAAAATCGCTTATTGAAGACAAGGAAATAGAAAAATTAAAAAACCAAACTAAATAAAGATATGTCAATCTGAACTCGTTTCAGATTCTACTTTATTTTGTTACAATCTGAAACGAGTTCAGATTGACAAATAAATTCTATTTATAAATTGTTGCTTTCAAATTTTTAAACATGTCAACTGTCATGTTTGCAATGTCGAAATCATTTTTCCAACCCCAATCTTTTCTGGCTTCGCTATCGTCAATATTCGCTGGCCAACTATCCGCAATTTTCTGACGGAAATCGGGCGCGTAATCAATTTTAAAATCTGGATAATGTTTCGTGATTTCTGCCGCTAATTCTTTCGGAGTAAAACTCATTCCAGATAAATTGTAAGAAGAACGGATTTTAATATCTTCGGAATCCGCTTGCATAATTCTAATTGTCGCTTTTATCGCATCGTCCATATACATCATCGGCAAAGCAGAATTTTCAGACAAAAAACTGGTAAATTTTCCATCAGTAATTGCTTTGTGATAAATATCAACAGCATAATCGGTTGTTCCGCCGCCTGCTTCCGTACTCCAGCTAATTAAACCTGGATATCGGATACTTCTAATATCTACACCATATTGTTTGTGATAATATTCTGCCCAACGTTCGCCTGTTTGTTTTGAAATTCCGTATACGGTACTAGGCTCCATAATGGTATATTGTGGCGTGTTTTCTCTAGGAGTCGTAGGTCCGAAAACGGCTATACTAGAAGGCCAAAATATTTTTTTTATTTTTCCTGCTTTGGCTAAATTTAAAACGTGAAACAACGAATTCATATTCAAATCCCATGCAAAAGCTGGATTTTTTTCGGCAGTTGCAGATAATAAAGCTGCCATTAAATAAACATCAGTAATATGGTATTTTTCAATTAATTGCTCAATCTGATTGTAATCTAATGCATTTATAACTTCAAAAAGACCATTATTTACTACGTCGTTTTCTAATTTTCTAATATCGGAAGCAATTACGTTTTCCACGCCATAAGTTGCGCGTAATTTAGAGGTAAGTTCGGTGCCAATTTGACCACAAGCGCCAATGATTAATATTTTGGTTTGCATAGTTAGTAGTTTTGTCTTACAAAGATAAAATATTGACAATAATAAAGCGTTATTTTGAATGTTTTTTTCGAATTATCCAAAAAATAGCTAATCTTATTATTAATTATATATTTAACGTAATTTTAAAAAAAATCCTCTAAACATTTGTAAATTTGCAATTCACAATTCTAAAAAGAATGAATTTTTTTAAACTACTTATTGTATCTGTTTTTTGCAGTGTTATCTTTTTTTCTTGTAATAAAAATGAGGAGCAAGCTTTGATTGTGGAAAAAATGGAGAAAAAAAACAGAGCGTCTTTTGAACAAATTAATAAAGCCTGGCAGTTGAATATTCCAATCACTAGTCCAGAAGTTCGAGGCGTTTTAAATCAATGGCAAGAATGGAAAAATTTTGAAGAAGAGCTGCAGCAAAAACCAAAATCATCCATTAATGCGTTTAAACACAAGGTTTTAAATTTGGTAGCCAAATCTACTTCTTTGCATGAAAATGTTCCTCCAAGGTTTAATATCCCGCAAGTACGAAGTAGAATTGTAGCCTTACAAACCAAAATATTAGCCCTCGATACATATTTTTCTTTAGATGTTGTACTACATGAAAAAGTGCAGAATTTAATTGCAGCCATTAATAAAGAATTGAATGCTTTTTATATGCAGTGCGAAGAAATTATCATTAAAAACAGCATTCCAACTGAAATAGGCGAACCAAAAATTATTAGCATCAGCGATACCACCCGAAATGCAAAAGCAATAAATTTCGACGAATTAGAGCAAAAAGAAATTCTACAAACGAGGTAGTTTTTAGGTAAAAGGATTACTATTATTTGATAAAAAATAAACTATAAATTGAGTAAATCAGCAATCATTCAAAAATATCAGCAACATCCCAAAATCGGACAAATTGCTGAATTTTTTGCGTCCCGAAAAAAAATAAATGCTACCGGTTTGGTAGGTTCTTCACTTTCATTTGTGATTGATGCTTTATTTAAAAAATCGGAACTTCCTTTTTTATTATTGTTTAATGACAAGGAAGAAGCGGCATATTACTTGAATGATTTAGAAGCGTTAATTAACAACCAAGACGTGTTGTTTTATCCAGGTTCTTATCGGCGTCCTTATCAAATAGAGGAAACAGATAATGCCAATGTTTTATTGCGTGCTGAGGTATTAAATAGAATAAATTCTCAAAAAAAACCAGCTATTATAGTATCTTACACAGATGCCGTTTTTGAAAAAGTAGTTACCCGAAAAGAATTAGACAAAAACACCTTAAAACTTAGCGTTAATGATAAATTATCTATCGATTTTATTAATGAAACGCTTTTTGAATACCATTTTAAACGTGTTGATTTTGTGTCTGAACCTGGCGAATTTTCTGTTCGAGGTGGAATAATTGACGTGTTTTCATTTTCAAATGACGTGCCTTACCGAATAGAGTTTTTTGGTGATGAAATTGACAGTATTCGAACGTTTGATATTGAAACGCAATTGTCTAAAGAAAAAGTTACAAAAATTGCTATCATTCCCAATGTTGAAAATAAAATATTACAAGAAAAACGCGAAAATTTCTTAGATTATATTTCCGAAAAAACTGTTATTGTACTTCAAAATACCGATTTGTTAGGTGGTAAATTAGACCGATTATTCGAAAAAGCAAAAGAAGCGTATGCTAAGTTAACATTAACAATAAATCATGCTAAACCTGAAGAATTATTTGTAAATCAGGAAACGTTTTTAAAACGAGCATTAGATTTTTCGATAATCGAATTAGATAGAAATCCAGTTTTTAAATCGGAAAAAATTGTCGAATTTTATACGCAACCACAGCCGTCTTTTAACAAACAATTCGATTTGTTGATGAATAATTTGAACGACAATTTCCAAAACGGAATTAAAAATTATTTATTTTCATCAAACGAAAACCAAGCGAAAAGATTCAAAGAAATTTTTAAAGATATTGATGAAAATGCCGCTTTGCATGTAAAAGACAAATATGAAAACCTTGTTTTTCCTTTGTTTTCAGGTTTCATAGACACAGAATTACAAATTGCATGTTATACTGACCATCAAATTTTTGAACGGTATCATAAATTTTCTATCAAAAATAATGCTTCTAAAAAACAAACTGTTACTTTAAAAGAGCTAACGGCTTTGTCTATTGGAGATTATGTAGCGCACATCGATCATGGAATTGGAAAATTTGGGGGGCTTCAAAAAATTCAAGTAGAAGGCAAAACCCAAGAAGCTATTAAATTAGTGTACGCCGATAATGATATTGTTTATGTGAGCATACATTCGCTACACAAAATTTCAAAATACTCTGGAAAAGAAGGCGCAGTTCCAAAAATATATAAATTAGGAAGCGGCGTTTGGAAAGCCTTAAAGCAAAAAACAAAAGCGCGCGTTAAACATATTGCGTTTAATTTAATTCAGTTATATGCTAAACGTCGTTTGGAAAAAGGCTACGCTTTCGGTCCGGATTCTTACATGCAAAAAGAATTAGAAAGTTCTTTTATTTACGAAGATACGCCCGACCAAATAACGGCTACACACGATGTAAAAATGGACATGGAAAACGACCGTCCAATGGATCGTTTGGTTTGTGGTGATGTGGGTTTTGGAAAAACAGAAGTGGCTATTCGTGCGGCATTTAAAGCAGTTGATAATGGAAAACAAGTAGCCATTTTGGTTCCAACAACTATTTTGGCCTACCAACATTACAGAACATTTACTGAAAGACTAAAAGACATGCCTGTAACAGTAAGCTATTTGAACCGATTTAGAACTGCAAAACAGAAATCAGAAACCTTAAACGGATTAGAGGAAGGAAAAATAGACATCGTAATCGGAACGCACCAATTGGTAAATAAAAATGTAAAATTCCGCGATTTAGGTTTGCTTATTGTAGATGAGGAACAAAAATTTGGCGTGAATGTAAAAGACAAATTAAAAACCATTGCCGCAAATATTGATACGCTTACTTTAACCGCTACACCAATTCCAAGAACACTTCAGTTTTCATTAATGGCGGCGAGAGATTTATCAGTAATTACTACGCCACCGCCAAATCGATATCCAATTGAAACCAATGTCATTCGCTTTAGCGAAGAAGCCATTCGTGATGCCATTTCGTATGAAATTGAACGAGGCGGACAAGTTTTTTTTGTGAATAATCGCATCGAAAATATTAAAGAAGTTGCCGGAATGATTCAGCGATTGGTTCCCAATGCAAAAGTAGGAATTGGACACGGACAAATGGATGGGAAAAAACTAGAAGAATTAATGTTGGCTTTTATAGAAGGCGAATTTGATGTTTTGGTAGCCACAACCATTATTGAAAGCGGTTTAGACGTACCCAACGCGAATACGATTTTTATTAATAATGCCAATAATTTTGGACTTTCAGATTTGCATCAAATGCGAGGTAGAGTAGGACGTAGCAATAAAAAAGCATTTTGTTATTTTATCACGCCACCCGAATCTGTTATGACGGATGATGCCCGAAAACGAATTAACGCATTGGTGCAATTTTCAGAATTAGGCAGTGGTTTTAATATTGCCATGAAAGATTTAGAAATTCGTGGAGCAGGCGATTTATTAGGTGGCGAACAAAGCGGTTTTATAAATGAAATTGGTTTTGACACCTATCAAAAAATCATGAATGAAGCCATTGATGAGCTAAAAGAAAATGAATTTGCCAATTTATATGAAGAAGAAAATGATGTTGAAACCAAAGAATTTGTAAAAGAATTTCAAATTGATACCGATTTTGAATTGCTGTTTCCAGATGAATATATTAACAATATTTCAGAGCGATTGAGTTTGTACAACGAATTGGGATCTGTGAAAAATAATTCGGAATTAGAAGCATACGAAAAAAGGTTAATTGACCGATTTGGCCCTTTGCCAAAAGAAGCAGGTTCGTTATTAAATAGTGTTCGAATAAAATGGAAAGCCAAACAAATTGGTTTAGAACGCTTAATTTTGAAACAAAATAAAATGATTGGTTATTTTATTGGTGACCAGCAATCTAATTTTTACCAAAGTAGTCGTTTTATGAATGTGATGAAATTTGCACAACAAAACGGAAATTTGTGTAAAATAAAAGAAAAAGAAACCAAAAATGGATTGCGACTTTTAATAACTTTTGAAAACGTAAAAAGCATTAACAGAGCTTTAGAATTAATTGAAATGATATAATCTGAAAAAAGTAATGTTCATCTTCCAAAAAAAAATCTTATTTTTACACGTTTGCATACTAAATAACCGAAAATAAAGTTATTTATAAAAACCATATTACATTGAAAAACATACATTTAAAACAGTTACTTACTATTGGTTGTATTGCCCTTATTTTGGCGTGTTCAACTAAAAAAGACAATTATGTTAACAGAAAGTGGCATTCCACAAATACAAAATATAATGTTTTATATAATGGAAATGTGGCGATGCAAAAAGGAATTGCAGACGTAAATGCAACTTATTCTGATGATTTTTGGGACATACTTCCATTAGAACGCATGCAAATTTTACCTACAGACCAAAAAGACGGCGCAGTCACTAAAAATGCCAATTTTGAACGTGCCGAAACAAAGGCCACAAAAGCCATTCAGAAACATTCGATGAACATTGGTGGATATGAAAAAAACAATCAAATTGACGAATCTTATTTGATGTTAGGCAAATCTAGGTATTACGAACACCGCTATTTGCCAGCTATGGAAGCCTTTAATTACATTTTGTATAAATATCCTACAAGTAATAATGTTTACCAAGCTCAAGTGTGGCGAGAAAAAGTCAATTTAAAATTAGAAAACGAACAATTAGCCATAAATAACTTAAATAGAACGCTAAAAGGACAAAAAGTTACAGGTCAGGATTTGGCGGATATTTATTCCGTTTTGGCGCAAGCGTATATTAAAAAAAATGTTTTAGATAGCGCTTTAGCATCGGTAAAAATATCTAAAAAAGAAACCAAACTAAAAGAAGAAAAAGCACGTTACACTTTTATTTTAGGTCAATTGTACGAGAAGTTAAATTATTCAGACAGCGCATTTGTAGCCTTTCAGGAAGTAATTGACATGAAACGTAAATCGCCTCGTAGCTATACAATTTATGCGCATTTGAAGCAAGCTAATCAGTTTGATTTTAAGAAAGGCGACACGGTGGCTTTTCATAAAAATCTTGACAAATTACTTGAGAATATTGAGAACAAAAGCTTTAGAGATGTTATTCATCATCAAAGAGCTGTTTTTTACGATAAAAAAGGGAAAGAAAAATTAGCTATTTCAAACTATAATAAATCGTTAAAAAATATTTCGGCAGATAAATATTTGGCTGCTTTAAATTATAGAAACATTTCGGATATCTACTACAGAAAACAAAATTTCCATTCCGTTAAAAAATATTTAGATTCAACTTTGGTTCATTTACCAGAAAAAAACAAGGCATTTAAACCTACAAAAAAGAGGTTAGAAGTAATTACAGATGTTGTAAAATATCAAGACATTGTTAATCATTCGGATAGTATAATTACTGTTTCAAAAATGTCTGCTTCTGAAAAAATTAAATTTTATCAAAAATACATCACCAAATTAAAAATATCAGATTCTATCGCAGCTAAAAAAGTAGCAGATAATTTGGCTTTAACAAAAAACAATCAAAAAGCAGATATGCTTCCTGGAGAAAATTTTATTGATAACTTAAGCACTAATGATAAAAATTTCCCAGCTGGAATCACAAAGGCAAAAAGTCCGGTTTTAGAATCACCTTTAGTTAAACAATCCCCAAATTCAGGTAGTTTACAAAGTAATTTTTACTTTTATAATGCAGTAACTGTTGCGCAAGGTAAACTAAATTTTAAGAAAAAATGGGGCGATATTAAGTATGGCGACAATTGGAAATCAATAGCAGTTTCAAATCAAAACCAAACTGAAAACGTAGAAGAGGAAACAGATGAAGAAACATTAGATAAAACTGAAGTTGCTGGCCTGGAACCGAAATACAAAACCTCTTTTTACATTGATCAATTACCAAAAGACGCTAAAGTTTTAGATAGTTTAAATACCGAGGCCAATTATGCTCGTTTTCAACTTGGCGCTATTTTTAAAGAAAAACTTAAAGAAAATAAGTTGGCCATAACATCTTTTGAGGACATTTTGTTAAACACACCAGAAAGCAAATTAGTGTTGCCAACTTACTATAATTTATACCAATTGTATGGCCCGTTAAATAACGAAAAAGCGTTGGTTTACAAACAAAAAATCTTATCAGAATATCCTGAAAGCAGATACGCATCGTCTTTTAATAACACAACAATTAACGCCGATATTACTGCAGATTCTGAATTTAACGCGCTTTATACAAAAGTAGAAAAAGGATTATTTAGAGAAGCCAATTTAGAAATTGATGCCTTATTAAAAAAATATGATGGCGATGAATTAAATGCTAAATTTGATGTTTTGAAAGCAAAAATTTCAGCAAGATTATTCGGACTTTCAGCTTATAAAATGGCGTTGCAAAAAGTTGTAAAAAATTATCCAAAAGCCGCGGAAACAAAAAAAATAGAGTCAATTTTAAATTCAGATATTCCTGTTTTAGAATCTTTAAAATTTGGAGAAAAACCGAGAACGTATAATTTGGTTTTTATAACCAATTATCCTAACGAACTTTCGCATAAAAACTTAATTGAAAAATTAAATAAATATGCCAAAGAATCTGGTGACAGGAAAGTAAAAGTGTCAAATGATATTTACGATGCAGAAAAAAATATGATTGTTTTACACGGAATTATAAATAAAGCTAATGCAGAATCTGTTTATAATTATCTAAAAGAGCATAAAGATTATAAAATTAAAGATACGCCATTTATCATCTCAAATGAAGATTACAAAGTGGTTCAAGTAAACAAAAACGTAGAAGAATATTTAGCCAAAATCAAATAAGTATGCCAAAATCAGACTACGATTTATTAGGAAAAACAAATCGAATTGTAGAACAAACTTCTATTATTGGCAATATTATTTGCACGGCCGATTTACGCTTAGATGGCGAATTAATTGGCGATATTACTTGCAAAGGAAAAATTGTGTTGGGTCCAAAAAGCAAAGTAGAAGGAAATATTACCTGCAAAAACATTGATATCGAAGGCAAATTCAACGGCAAATTAGTGGTGGAAGAATTACTAGGAATCAAAAAAACAGCCAAAATTTCTGGAGAAGTAACCGTAGGAAAATTAGCCATCGAACCAGGTGCGATTTTTGAAGCCAGTTGCGATATGAAATCAAAATAGATTTTATCAAAATCCAAGCTAAAATGATACAGAAAAACCAAACCAAACCCTTGAATAAATGGATTAAATTGATAAGTATTCCGGCACAAATGGGAATGGTTATTTTTTTGTTTTCCTATTTAGGTCAATATTTAGACGCAAAATACCAATCTGAAAACTATGTAAAAATTTTCACAGTTTTAGGCGTTTTTTTAGCTCTTTATAATGTAATTCGTCAAGTCAACCAAATGAGTAAAAATGAAAAATAACGTCTTTTTTTTTAATCGAATTTTCTTTTTTACACTTTCATTATATGCTATCAATCGCTTGGTTTTTTTGTTGCCTAGTTTGAAACAATCTGAAGAAAAATTTCATTATCCAATTCCCCTTTTATTTTTATTATTTTTTGTGTTTTCGAACCTAATTTTATTCCTCGTCAAAAAAGTTTCAGAAAAAAGCTTTGACAATACAGGAATGGTTTTTATGATGGCTACTTTTATAAAAACTGGAGCAGTTTATTTTATCATCAAACCTATTTTAAGCCTACCAAATAATCAAATTGAAAAAACAAATTGTTTGATGGTATTTATGTGTTTTTTAGCAATTGAAACTATAATTACAATAGGTATTTTGAATAAAAAGCAATAAACCAAATAAATTTTAATAATTTGGTAAAAAAAGTAATTTTCTAGTATTGTAATTTAAAGAAAAAATATACCTTTGCAAAAATTTTAAGGACAATATTTTTTAGAATATATATTTTATGTTGATTTCAAGAAAAACAATTCACTTATTTATAGCCACATTTTTTGCGGTTTTCTCAGTAGTCACTTTTGCTAATGCAGATACAACTCATCCAGTTAAATCTGCACATACAGAAGTTGTGAATCATGGAGAAGTTGCAACTAAAGAAATTGTTTCGGAAGAAACTCAATCGCAAGAAGAAAGAGCAGAGTTTATTCAACATCACTTATTAGATTCACATGATTTTCATTTGTTTTCTTATGGAAAATCATCGGGTCACGAAACGCATGTAGGTTTTTCTTTACCAGTTGTTTTGTGGGAAGATGGATTGCATTTCTTTATGTCTTCTGAATTTAATCATGGTAAAGCCGTTGCAAAATCGAACGGAAAATATTTTGCGATAAATCACCATGATGGAATGATTTATAATACAGACGCAAATGGCACTTTTAATGTAGACGAAAAACACCACACTACTAATACAAAACCTATCGATTTTTCTATCACAAAAAGTATTGTAATGATTTTAATTGTTGCTTTATTAATGTTAATGATATTCAGAAATCTTGGAAAATCATACAGTAAAAATGGCGGAATTGCCTCTGGTGTTGGTAGATTTTTCGAGCCTTTAGTAATTTACATCAGAGATGAAATCGCAATTCCTAATATTGGAGAAAAACATTATAAAAAATATATGAGTCATTTATTGACTGTTTTCTTCTTTATTTGGTTTCTAAACATGTTTGGTTTAACGCCACTAGGTGTTAATGTTACAGGAAACATAGCTATTACTGCGTCCTTGGCAATTATCACTTACTTAATTACAACGTTTACCGCTAATCGAAATTATTGGGGTCACATTTTCTGGATGCCCGGTGTACCGGTTCCAATGAAAATCATTTTAGCGCCAATCGAATTTTTAGGAACAATTATTAAGCCGTTTTCATTAATGATTCGTTTGTACGCTAATATGTTAGCAGGGCACGTGGTTTTAATGAGTATTATTGCGTTAATGTATACTTTTAGTAGTCCAATCGGAAGTCCGTTATCTTTTTTATTGGCTTTTGTGTTATCCATATTAGAAATTTTGGTTGCTTTATTACAAGCTTATATTTTTACTATGTTAACTGCTTTATATTTTGGAGCAGCTAAAGAAGAGCATCATCATGATGAGGCTCATTAATAAATTGAATGTTTAATTAAATATATATACATTATGGAAGGAACTCTTAACCTTGTAGGAGCTGGATTAATCGTTATCGGTGCTGGTTTAGGTATCGGTAGAATTGGTGGATCAGCAATGGATGCTATTGCTCGTCAACCAGAAGCGTCTGGAAAAATTCAAACCGCTATGCTTATTGCAGCAGCGTTAATTGAAGGAATTGGTTTTGCTGCGTTATTCGCAGTAAAATAATTAAAACAAACAATTGTTGTAACGGTTGGTTACAACAATTGTTTACATTTAAAATTAAAATTAAACACTATATATAATGGAAGAATTATTAGGTCAATTTTCATTTGGTTTATTTATCTTGCAAACGGTTTTATTCATTGGATTAATCCTTTTACTTAAAAAGTTTGCTTGGAAGCCTATTTTAGATGCCGTAAACGAACGTGAAGAAGGTATTAAAGATGCTTTATTATCTGCTGAAAATGCGAAAAAAGAAATGATGGCTTTAAAATCGGATAATCAAAAATTATTAGATGAAGCCCGTGCTGAAAGAGATAAAATGATTAAAGAAGCAACTGCTATCAAAGAAAAAATGATTGCTGATGCAAAATCTGAAGCACAATCTCAAGGCGCAAAAATGATTGAACAAGCGAAAGCTACAATCGAAAGCGAAAAAAATAATGCAGTTGCTGAAATAAAAAATCAAGTATCTTCATTGTCTTTAGAAATCGCTGAAAAATTATTAAAAGAAGAATTATCTAACAAAGAATCTCAAACTAAATTGGTTGAGAAAATGTTAGCTGATGTTAAATTAAACTAATCCAAAGTTATGTCAAGAGCTGCGATTAGATACGCAAAAGCAATTATAGATATCGCTACAGAAAGTAAAAATACTACTGCTGTAAATAACGATATGAAAACTATTGGAACAGCTATTAAAGAAAACGGAGAGTTACATGAATTTTTATCAAATCCTATTGTAAATGGAACGATAAAAATGAATGCTTTAACTGAAATATTTCCATCTTTACAAGCAGAAACTAATGGTTTGTTTCAATTGTTAGTAGCAAATAAAAGATTTGAAATTTTGTCTGCAATTACTTCACAATTCAATACATTATTTGATATTGCAAGCGGTATTGAACAAGCAGTAGTTACTACAGCTGTTCCTTTAACTGCTGAATTAGAAGCGTTAGTTAAAAATAAGTTGAAAGAATTTTCTTCAAACACTATTTCTATCACAAACGTGGTAGACGCTTCAATTATTGGAGGTTTTGTTTTAAGAATTGGAGATAAACAGTACAATGCCTCTGTGGCAAACAAATTACAACAGTTAAAAAGAGAATTTACATATTAAATAAATACCATTAAATATATATAAAATGGCAGAAATTAAACCAGCTGAAATTTCAGCAATATTAAAGAAACAATTATCAGATTTTCAATCTGGCGCTACGTTAGAAGAAGTAGGTACTGTACTACAAGTTGGTGATGGTATTGCTCGTGTTTATGGTTTATCAAATGCGCAATACGGCGAGTTAGTGCAATTCGATAACGGATTAGAAGCTATCGTATTGAACTTAGAAGAAGACAATGTTGGTGTGGTTTTATTAGGACCATCAACTGGAATTAAAGAAGGTTCTAACGTAAAAAGAACTAACAGAATTGCGTCTTTAAAAGTTGGTGAACAAATGGTTGGCCGTGTGGTTGATACATTAGGTAACCCAATTGATGGTAAAGGACCAATCGGTGGCGAATTATTCGAAATGCCTTTAGAGCGTAAAGCACCTGGAGTTATTTTCCGTCAACCTGTAACGGAGCCATTACAAACTGGTATCAAAGCAATCGACGCGATGATTCCTGTTGGACGCGGACAACGAGAGTTGGTTATTGGTGACCGTCAAACTGGTAAATCATCAGTTTGTTTAGATACCATCTTAAATCAAAAAGAATTTTACGATGCTGGGCAACCAGTATTCTGTATATATGTTGCAATTGGACAAAAAGCGTCTACTGTTGCATCAATCGCAAAAACATTAGAAGAAAAAGGCGCTATGGCTTATACAGTTATTGTAGCAGCCAATGCTTCTGACCCTGCTCCAATGCAAGTATATGCTCCTATGGCAGGTGCTGCAATTGGTGAGTACTTCCGTGATTCTGGTCGTCCAGCATTAATTATTTATGACGATTTATCTAAGCAAGCAGTTGCTTACCGAGAAGTATCTTTATTATTAAGAAGACCTCCAGGTCGTGAAGCATATCCAGGAGACGTTTTCTACTTACACTCTCGTTTGTTAGAAAGAGCTTGTAAAGTAATTAACGATGACGAAATTGCTAAAAATATGAATGATTTACCAGATTCTTTAAAAGGAATTGTAAAAGGTGGTGGTTCATTAACAGCTTTACCAATTATTGAAACACAAGCAGGTGACGTTTCTGCATATATTCCAACAAACGTAATTTCGATTACTGACGGACAAATTTTCTTAGATGGAGATTTATTTAACTCTGGGGTTCGTCCTGCAATTAACGTAGGTATTTCGGTATCTCGTGTAGGAGGAAATGCGCAAATTAAATCAATGAAAAAAGTATCTGGTACTTTAAAATTAGACCAAGCACAATTCCGTGAATTAGAAGCTTTCGCGAAATTTGGATCTGACTTAGATGCAGTTACTTTAAACGTAATTGAAAAAGGAAAACGTAACGTAGAAATCTTAAAACAAGGTTTAAATGATCCGTTTGCTGTAGAAAATCAAGTAGCAATTATTTATGCTGGAACAAAAAACTTATTAAGAAATGTTCCTGTAAATAAAGTAAAAGAATTTGAAAAAGATTATATTCAATTCTTAACTTTAAAACATAAAGACGTTTTAGATGCATTAAAAGCTGGTAAATTTGATGATAACATCACAAATGTATTAGAAGCTGCTGCAAAAGAAATCTCTGCAAAATACTAATTAATTAGGTATAAGGTAAAAGGTTTTGGGCAATAGGTAAAACTGGTACCCAACACCTTAAACCCAACACCCAATACCCAATAAAAATGGCAAACTTAAAAGAAATACGTAATAGAATTGTATCTGTATCGTCAACGATGCAAATCACTTCTGCTATGAAAATGGTTTCGGCTGCTAAATTAAAAAAAGCACAAGATGCTATTACTGCAATGCGTCCTTATTCTGAAAAATTAACAGAGTTAATTCAAAGTTTAAGCGCTTCTTTAGAAGGTGATGTTGCTGCTGAATATACCACTCAAAGAGAAGTAAAAAAAGTATTAGTTGTGGCAATTACTTCTAACAGAGGTTTATGTGGTGCACTTAACAACAATGTCATAAAACAAGTTAGAATTTTATCTGATACCTACGGAAACGATAATGTTGGTGTTTTTGCTATTGGTAAAAAAGCTAATGACGGCTTGCACAAATCAAATTATGTTGTAGCCAACAGAAGTGATCTTTTTGATGATTTATCTTTCGATAATACTGCAGAAATCGCGCAAGCATTAACGCATTTATTTTTAGATGGTGAGTATGATAAAATAGAATTGGTTTACAATCAGTTTGTAAATGCAGCTACACAAAATGTTGTAAACGAACAATTTTTGCCATTAGCACCAATTAAAGGGTCTGCTGCTATTGCATCTGATTATATTTTTGAACCATCAAAAGAAGAAATTGTATTAGAATTAATACCAAAATCGTTAAAAACTCAATTGTATAAAGCAGTTAGAGATTCTTTCGCAGCAGAGCACGGCGCACGTATGACGGCAATGCACAAAGCAACAGATAACGCTACTGATTTAAGAAATCAATTAAAATTAACATATAACAAAGCACGTCAGGCAGCAATTACAGGAGAAATCTTAGAAATTGTGGGTGGTGCGGAAGCATTAAATAATTAATTTTATTTGCTGTTTTATAACTTCTTAAAGTCCCAATTTATTGGGACTTTTTTTATTTGTATTAATTACTAATTAAATTTTAAATCCTTTTAATCAATTTAATCCGTGGCGAAAAAAATTATATATTTGTATAAACGGATTTGACATGAAAAATATTTTTACTGCGTTACTTTTAATTTTTACTTCTCTTTTAATTTCGCAAAATCTTCAATTAGAAGAAATAATGAAAGGCAATGAGTTCATTGGTCACCAACCTTCCAATCAACGTTGGTCGGTAGATGGGGAAACCATTTATTTTGAGTGGAATCCTAATAATGAATTAGGCGATAAAACCTATTATTGGCAAAAAGGTTTTTCTCAACCAAAATTATTACCCAAAACGGCATTTAATTTTTCAGTTATTCAATTTAAAGGGCAAGAAAAATTTGAAACAGTTTATTATACAAACCAGGGCGCTTTGTTTTCCTATCATAAAAAAACAAAAGAAAACAAGATAATATATCAAACTACTTCAAATATCAATTCAGTACAAAGAAGTAGTAACTCGGATATTATTTATTTTCAACAAAATAAAAATCTGTATCAATTAAATGTGACTAATTTTCAATTGGTTCAACTTACAAATTTTAAATCTGGAACAGCTTCCTCTGATTCCAACAAAGATAATTTTCTAAACCTACAACAAAAAGAATTGTTTCAATTTGTAAACGAAGAAAAAGCTAAATCGGATTGGAATAAAACACAATCTGAAGATAATAAATTAAAATTTCCTTCCGAGATTTTTTATGGTTCAAATACTTTAGAAGCTTTAAAAATTAGTCCAAATGGAAAATTTTTAACTTATAACTTATCGGAATATCCAACTACTAAAGACACAAAAGTTGAAAATTTTATAACTTCTGATGGGTACACCAAAAATAAAACAGCACGAGAAAAAGTTTCTGTAAACAATAACAGCAAACATAAAATGTATGTGTATCACATCGAGAAAGATACCGTATTTCAAATTTCTTTTTCAAGTTTAACAGGATTAAAAACCTTTCCAAAATATTATCAAGAATACGATAATTTAAAAAATTTAGAACCAGTAGAAAAAGCAATAACGATGCAGGCGCCAATATACAATGCAGCCGGAAATTTAGCTGTTTTTGAAGCAAGAAGCTTAGATAATAAAGACCGCTGGATTCTTCAATTGAACATAGAAAAGGCAACCATTTCGGAAATTGATTACCAACATGATGAAGCATGGATTGGCGGACCAGGGATTCCCGGCTATAATTTTGTTAATGGAACTTTAGGTTTTTTAGCAGATAACAAAACAATTTATTTTCAATCAGAAGCAACAGGTTTTTCTCATTTGTACACTTACAATTTGGAAACTAAAAAGAAAACACAACTCACACAAGGTAAATGGGAAATTCGTGAAGTAGTGCTCTCAAAATTGAGCAATTCATTCTATATTACTACAACTGAAACTCATCCAGGAAATCGTTCGTTTTATAAATTAGATATTTCTTCAGGTAAAAAAACACCTATTCTAACAGGTGACGGGGCTTATGAAATAAAATTATCACCCGATGAAACTAAATTAGCAATTCGCTATTCCTTCATCAACAAGCCTTGGGAAGTTTTTGTAGCAGATAATAAATCCAATCCAATATTAAAGCAAATTACCTTTTCAACTTCAAATTCATTTAAAAAATACAATTGGAAAACGCCAGAAGTTATTTCATTTAAAGCAGAAGACGGGACAACCGTTTTTGCAAGAGTGTACAATCCAAAATCAGAAAACAAAAATAAAGCCGCTATCATATTTGTTCACGGAGCTGGATATTTGCAAAATGCACACAAGTATTGGAGCACGTATCACAGAGAATATATGTTCCATAATTTGTTAACCGATTTAGGCTATACCGTTTTAGATATAGATTATCGAGCAAGTGATGGTTACGGACGCGATTTTAGAACTGGAATTTACCGACACATGGGCGGTTTAGATTTATCAGATCATTTAGATGGGAAAAAATATTTAGTGGAAAATTTAGGTATTGATGCTAATAAAGTTGGTATTTATGGCGGCTCTTATGGTGGATTTATTACATTAATGGGACTTTTAACTAAACCTGGCGAATTCAAAGCCGGTGCAGCATTGCGTTCGGTTACAGATTGGGCGCATTACAACCAAGGCTACACGGCAAATATTTTAAACTTTCCTGAAACAGATCCAGAAGCATACAAAAAAAGTTCGCCAATTTATTTTGCTGATAATTTACAAGACAAGTTGTTAATGCTTCACGGAATGGTTGATGATAACGTACAATTTCAAGATATTGTTAGAATAACGCAACGGTTTATTGAACTTGGAAAAAAAGATTGGGATTTAGCCGTTTTTCCAGTAGAAGCACACGGATTTCAAAAAACCTATTCTTGGGTAGATGAATACCGCAGAATTTTAGACTTATTTAATGAAAATTTACTAGATAAAAAGTAATGGAAATTCGTATTTTAACTCAAAAAGCAGAAATGTTAGCCCATTTGGATATCGTAAAACAATTATATCCTGATTTTACCGTTGAAAAATATGGCACACATATAGAAGAAATGCTTCAAGCAAATTACCAGCAAATAATTGTAATAAAAAACAACCAAACTATTGCTTTAACTGGCGTTTGGATTGCAACGAAATTATGGTCAGGCAAATACGTGGAAATTGATAGTTTTGTAGTTCACGAAGATTTTAGAGGGCAAAAAATTGGTGATATTTTAATTAAAGAAGTGCATAAAATTGCCAAAGATGTTAATGCAAATCAAATTGTTCTAGATGCATTTACAACAAATTTTACCGCGGGTAAATTTTACATCAACCACGGATTTGAACCAAAAGGTTTTCATTTTGTTAAAATATTAAATCAGTAAATATGAAAATACTAGTTTTAATTTTAGTTGCGTTTTTCAATTTAAATTTTTGTTCCTCAAATAAAAAAAATGAAATAGCGGAACAGTATATTGAAAAAATTACCTATCAAAATTGGGTTGGAGGTATAGAAGGCGCTGGTGGTGGCACTATTTTAAATATCACATTATTAAAACCATTACCCGAAAACACAACTTTAATAAAAATTCAATTTCAAAATCGAGAAGGCATGATTTCAAAAATGGATGATGGTACTTATCAATCCTCTATAAAAACATTTGATAATGAGTTAGAAACGGTACCAACACCAACAATAATTACAAACTTAAAGTCCAATCAAGCTAAGATTTTTTTCAACATAAACGGTAAAGAAAATTTTATTATCATTAACGATTTAATAGAATTACCAATGTTAGCTTATCCATCTGCAAAACCAAATAATAATTAACTATTTTTGTTCTTTAAAAGAAAATAAATTGAGTTCAAACAGAAGACTTCTTAAACAAACCCTTATTTACGGCATTGCCACGGTATTACCTCGTGTAATGAGTTTTTTATTGGTGGGTTTGCATACTTCCTACATGCCAAAGCCCGAGATGTATGGCGAAATAACAATTCTGTTGGCTTACATGATTTTTTTCAATGTAATATTATCTTACGGAATGGAAACGGCATTCTTTAGATTTTATCATAAACAAGAAAATAAAAACGAAGTGATAAGTACCGCAACTGTTTCTATTTTTTGGACTACCATTTTGTTTTTGTGCGTTGCGCTTTTATTTCAGAAATCACTAGCGGGATTATTGAACATAGATAAAGAATATATCAACTACGCCATTTGGATTCTGGCTTTTGATGCCTTGGTAATTATTCCTTTTTCTAAGCTTCGCGCCGAGCAAAGACCCATTAGATATTCAGTTCTAAAAATCTCTAATGTGCTTATTTATTTGTTATTAAATGTGTTTTTATTGGCAATATTACCCAATTTAGCACAAAGTAATCCGCAAGGTTTTTGGAGTTCTTTTTATGTAGCAGACTACCAAATTGGGTATGTTTTCTTGTCAAATTTAATGGCTAGTTTATTCACTTTTATATTGTTTATGCCACATTATTTTCAACCCAATTGGTTTTTTAATAATGAATTATGGAAAAAAATGCTTCATTACGGATGGCCTATTTTATTTGCAGGTTTGGCTTTCGGAATCAATGAACATTTAGATAAAATTTTATTGTCGGAATGGTTAGATCCTGCTACAGCCAAAGCGGCAGTTGGAGCGTATTCAGCTTGTTATAAAATCGGGTTGTTTATGGTTTTGTTTCGCACTGCTTACACGTTGGGAATTGAGCCGTTTTTCTTCAGTCAAGCTGGAAACACAAATGCGCCGCAAACGTATGCTACAATTACTAAATATTTCGTTATTTTAGGTTCGTTAATTTTGCTAGTTGTTGTTGTTTTTGCGGATGTTGTTAAAATTTTATTAGTTCGAGATCAGCAATATTGGGAAGCGATGTCAATAGTGCCTTTAATCATTATCGCCAATTTCTTTTTAGGGATTTATACAAGTTTATCCGTTTGGTACAAATTAATTGATAAAACAATAATTGGAGCCTACATTTCTGCAATTGGTGCCATTATTACGTTAAGTATGAATTATATTTTAATAGTAAAATTCGATTTGAGTTATTTAGGTTCGGCCATTGCAACCATTTGCGCTTATGGAAGTATGATGGTGATTTCGTATTATTTGGGAAAAGAAAAATATCCTATTCCTTTTGAAATGAAAAAGATTTTAACCTATCTTTTTGCTTCGATTACACTTGCTTGTATTTCTTTTTATGTTACGGAATTAAGAGAAACGTTTGTTTTCGGAATACTTGCAATCATTGGCTTTAGTTATTATATTTACAAAAACGAAAAAGAAGTAATTTTAAAATTAATAAAACGAAAATAAAACCTGTTTAGCAGTTAAAAATAAGATTAAAATGCAAATAAAAATTATCAATACATCTCAACATCCATTGCCAAATTATGAAACGAACGCTTCAGCTGGAATGGATTTACGGGCTAATTTAAACGAATCAATAATCTTAAAACCATTAGAAAGAACTTTGGTTAAAACCGGGCTTTTTATAGAATTACCAATTGGTTATGAAGCGCAAGTTCGACCAAGAAGTGGTTTGGCTTTTAAAAAAGGGATTACAGTTTTAAATTCACCAGGAACAGTAGATGCGGATTATCGTGGTGAAATTGGCGTGATTTTAGTAAATTTATCCAATGAAGATTTCGTTATTGAAAACGGAGAACGCATAGCCCAACTAATCATCGCCAAACACGAACGCGCTGAATGGCAAGAAACTATAGCATTAACCGAAACCTCTAGAGGTGAAGGCGGATTTGGAAGTACGGGCGTCAAATAAGTGTTCAGTAATTAGTATTCAGCAAAAAAAACCTTGCGAACTTTGCGAAAAACCTTGCGAACTTTGCGTTTAAAAAAATATACAATGAAAATAATCGTACCAATGGCTGGTCGTGGCTCACGTCTTCGCCCACATACTTTAACCATACCAAAACCATTAATTCCTATCGCAGGGAAACCAATTGTGCACCGTTTGGTGGAAGATATTGCCAAAGTAATTAACCAACCAATTGATGAAGTAGCATTCATCATTCACGAAAGTTTTGGTGCCATAGTAGAAAAAGATTTACTTGCAATTGCTACAAAAATTGGAACAAAAGGAACCATTTATTACCAAAATGAAGCTTTAGGAACAGGTCACGCCATCATGTGTGCGAAGGATTCTTTATCCGGACCAGCAGTTATTGCTTACGCAGATACGTTAATTCGTGCCGATTTTGAATTGGATGCAACTGCAGATAGCGTAATTTGGGTAAAACAAGTCGAGAAACCAGAAGCTTTTGGTGTAATTAACTTAAATGAAGCTAACGAAATTATTGAATTGGTAGAAAAACCAAAAGAATTTGTGTCTGATTTAGCCGTTATTGGAATTTATTACTTTAAAGACGTTGCGGTTTTAAAGACCGAATTGCAAGCCGTTTTAGACAACAACATAATTCATGGTGGCGAATACCAAATTAATGATGGTATCAAACAAATGATGGCAAAAGGCATGAAATTCGTACCTGGAAAAGTTGACGAATGGATGGATTGTGGGAACAAAGATGTTACAGTTGATACCAACAACAGAATGTTAGGATTTTTACATCAAGACGGTGAAAATTTGGTGGACTCAAACGTAAAATTAGAAAACGCAACTATTATTCCACCTTGTTATATCGGTGAAGATGTTGTGCTTATTAATACAACTGTTGGACCAAATGTTTCTTTAGGAAAAGGTTGTCAAATTTCAAATAGTAAAATTCAAAATAGTTTAATACAAACGCATACGCATATTAAAAACGCAAAATTAGATAATGCCATGATTGGAAATCACGTAAATTATAATGGCGATTTCACAAGCGTAAGTTTAGGCGATTATTCAACAATGGAATAATTTTTGTAATACTTTTATTGAATATCAAAACATGAAAAAAATAATAGCATTTCTTTTCCTTTTTCAAATTTCTTTCGGACAAATAAATCCTGAGGAAGTTGCGACTGCGGAAAATGAATTTGAAACTAATTTTTTTGATGCTTTAAAAGAAAAAGCCATTGAAAATTATGACAAAGCTATTATTTCCTTACAAAAATGTTTACTAAAAGAACCTTCAAATCCAGAAGTTCATTACCAGTTAGGCGTTAATTATTTGAAGCAAAAAAACTATATAGAAGCAGAAAACGCGTTTCAAAAAGCAGTCGATTTAGAGCCCAAACAACGTTGGTATTGGAACGGTTTATATGATGTATATTACCAAACTAGAAATTTTAATCAATCAATTGTAATTGTTGAAAAATTAGTCACTTTTGATGCGAACATGAAAGAAGACTTAGTTTCGTTATACATGAATACCCAACAATTTGACAAAGCTAAAATTGTAATTGACGACATCGAAAGCAAAGGCACTTTGACCAAAGCTATGGAATCCTATCAAATGCAAATTCAAAGCATGCAAAAAGGCACAAAACCAAATGTTAATGATTTAGTGGAAGCCATAAAAAACAATCCAAAAGCAGAACAAAATTATATTGATTTAATTTATCAATATTCATCAACTAACCAAGAAAATAAAGCATTTGAAACGGCCTTATTGTTAGAAACAGAACTGCCAAATTCTGATTTAGCACAAGTGAGTTTGGTCAAATTTCACATCAATGCAAATGATATTCCTAAAGCTACAGCATCCTACAAAAGAGTTGTAAAAAGCAGTAAAATCGATTTAAAAATTAAGCAACGCGTTTTAAACGAATATTTAATTTTTGCAACAAAAAACCCTGAATTGCTTATTGAAATTGATAACACTCTAACTTTTTTTGACAACACCTTTGGAATGGATGTCAATAAAGAATTAGGAAAGTTTTTTTACAACAAAAATAATTTTGAATTGGCACAAAAATACATCGAACAATCAAAAGGAAACGATATTGAAGCTATTGATTTGCTCCTAAATATTTACGATTTCAATAAGCAATTTGAAAAAATGGCAAAAAAATCAGAAGCATTTATCGACTTGTTTCCAACCAAAGCCAATTTATATTATTACGCCGGAAAAGCAAACAATAATTTAAAAAACTACAAAAAAGCAAAAGATTTTTTAGAAATGGGCATCGACTATGTTATTGATGATCTAAATTTAGAAATCGGATTTTGCAAACAATTTATATTTTGCGCCGACGGATTATCGGATGCAAAAATGAAACAAACCTATCAAAAAAGATTAGATGCCATTTCTAAAAAATAGTATGAAAAAACATTTCACATTCCTGTTATTAGTATTCGTTTTAGCTTCTTGCAAAACCAAAAAAACTATCGTTGAGCAAACCGTCTCCAAAGAAGCCGTTGTAGACAATATGGCAAAAGAAATTATAGAAAAACATTATGAAAATAAAGTAGATTTTCAAACAGTTTCCATTCGTGCTGCTGCAGATTATGAAGACCAAAAACAGACTATTTCTATTGGTGCAGATATCAGAATCAAGAAAGATGAAATCATTTGGATCAATTTAAAATTTTTCGGGATTCCAATGGCAAAAGCACTCATTACGCCAACTCGGGTAAGTTATTACGAAAAAGCAAACGGCACCTATTTTGATGGTAATTATTCTATTTTAACTAAAATGTTAGGCACCGATTTAGATTTTCAAAAAGTGCAAAATTTGTTGTTAGGAAGACCAATTGATGATTTAACCAAAGAAGTTTTTATAGCGGAAATTGCAACTAATTTAGTGCAATTAAAATCCAAAAAACAAGTAGATATTGAAAAAATATTTCGGTTTGAAACAGGGAATTATTTGTTAAAAGAACAATTTATCAACCAAATTTCAAAAAACAGAAACGTTTTGGTTACCTATCCTTCTTTTACAAATCAAGACAATATATTTATGCCAACTGGCGTTTCTATTATTGCCAACCAACAAAATCAAGTAAAAATTAATGTAGCATTTAAAAAAATTACGTTTAATGAATCATTATCTTATCCATATTCTATTCCAGATGGTTATTCTCAAATAAAAATAGATTAATTTTGTAAAAAAATCAAGCATGAACAAATTTCTTTTATCCTTATTCGTACTCTTTTTATCTTTTTCATCAACAGCACAAATTGATGAGAAAGAAAAACTAGAACAAAGAAAAGAACAACTTTTAAGAGAATCAGCCGAGTTAAAAATTAAACTTCAGAACGAAAAGAAAAAAGAAAAATCCGTTTTGAAAGAAATTGCGGGTCAAGATGCCCAAATTAGAATTTCCGAAAAAATCATTTCTACCATTGCCAAACAAGCCCGAATTTTAGACGACAATATTTATTTAACACAATTAGAAATAAATAAGTTAAATAAAGATTTAAAAATAATGAAAGAAGATTACGCAAAAATGATTGTAAAATCATACAAAAGTAGATCAGAACAAAGCCGATTTATGTTTGTGTTGTCTTCCACTAGTTTTTTACAAGCATACAAACGTGTACAATACATGAAACAATATGCAGGATACAGAAAACGCCAAGCTGAAGAAATTAAGGTTAAACAAGCAAGATTAGGAACTGCTGTTGGCGAACTGCAAACCAACAAAAAAGAAAAAGAAGAAGTTATTGTTGAAAAAACAAAAATCAAAGCCGAACAAGAAAAGTTAAAACAAGAAAAAGTAGCAACTGCAAAACTTATACAAAAAGACAAGAAAAAAATTGCAGCTGATATCGCAGCAAAACAAAAGGAATCAAATGCTATCGATAAAAAAATCAAAAAAATGATTAACGATGCGATTGCTGCAGAAAACAAGAAAAATGCCGCTAAGAAAAAAGCCGCTGCAGTAGCTTCAGGAAATACAGCTCCAGTAAAAGTAGCGCCAGTTTCTTCTACAAAAATTGAGTTAACACCTGAAGGAAAATTATCTTCAGACAGTTTTAAATCCAATAAAGGGCAATTGCCTTGGCCAACAGAAAAAGGATACATTTCAACGGGATATGGAGACCAACCGCATCCGGAGTATAGCAATATTGTCATTCATAACAGCGGCATCGACATCACTACTGATTCAGGTTCTTCGGCACGTGCCGTTTTTGCTGGCGAAGTTTCTGGCGTACAAGTGTCTCAAACCACAAATACCTATACTGTATTGGTGCGTCATGGAGACTTCTTTACCGCGTATAGCAATTTAAGTAGCGTTTCAGTTTCTGTAGGAAATAAAGTTTCGGCAAAACAAACGTTAGGTAAAATTAAAACCAACGCCAAAGGAAATTCAGTCTTAAAATTTGTAATCAATCAAAACACGACGGTTCTAAATCCAAAAAGCTGGTTAAAACCTAGATAATTTTTTTGAAGCAAAACTGCTATTTCCAGATTACTTTCGGTCCCACTATCCACTATATTCCCGATGAAAAATCGGGAGATGCCGCTCCTATCGGGGCTAAAACACAACAAATGTTTTCAAAATAATTTTCAGCGAAAATCTGTTAAATCTGTGTACCCATCAAATCCATAAACTTTACTTATCTTTGCACCATGCCAAAAATAGGAAACATTATTTTGCCCGATTATCCCTTGCTTCTTGCGCCTATGGAAGATGTAAGCGATCCGCCATTTCGTCGTTTGTGCAAAATGCACGGAGCAGATTTAATGTATTCTGAATTTATTTCTTCCGAAGGGCTAATTAGGAATGCCATGAAAAGCAGAATGAAATTAGATATTTTCGATTACGAACGCCCAGTTGGTATTCAAATTTTTGGTGGTGATGAAGAAGCTATGGCACTTTCTGCAAAAATTGTAGAAACCGTTCAACCAGATTTAGTAGATATTAATTTTGGTTGTCCTGTTAAAAAAGTAGTATGTAAAGGCGCAGGCGCAGGTGTTTTAAAAGATATTGATTTAATGGTGCGACTAACCAAAGCCGTCATCAAATCAACACATTTACCAGTTACTGTAAAAACCCGTTTGGGTTGGGACGAAAGTTCTATTAACATTGATGAAGTAGCAGAACGATTACAAGATATCGGTGTACAAGCTTTAACCGTTCATGCTAGAACGCGTGCGCAAATGTATAAAGGACATTCCGATTGGACACATATTGCACGTATCAAAAACAATCCACGAATTTCGATGCCTATCTTCGGAAATGGCGATATAGATTCTCCAGAAAAAGCATTAGAATATAAAAATAAATTTGGTTTAGACGGCATGATGATTGGTCGTGCAGCTATTGGTTATCCTTGGGTTTTTAATGAGATCAAACATTTTTTCAAAACAGGTGAAAAATTAGCACCACCTTCAGTTGCAGATAGAGTAGAAGCAGCACAAAACCACTTAATTTGGTCAATGGAATGGAAAGGCGAACGCGTGGGAATTGTAGAAATGCGTCGTCATTATACCAATTATTTCAAAGGCATTCAAGATTTTAAACCCTACAAACAACGCTTAGTAACTTCAGACGGTCATAACGAATTATTTGATGTTTTCAATCAAATAAAAGAAGTGTATGCAAATTACGAGCAATTGGTTTAGTTGAAATTTTGAATAGTCCCAAAATCTATTTTGCGAATCTCTCTGTAAATCATTAACTTTCCGTTTTCAAAATTGACGCTATGCAAACTATTTCTACAATAAAAATTCTTCATCTTGATTCCAATCATCCTTTGCTTTGGGAGCAATTAGAAAAAGCAGGTTTTCAAAATGAAGCTGATTATACTTCAACCAAAGAAGCAGTAGAAAGTAAAATTGAAAATTACCACGGAATTGTTATCAGAAGCCGATTTAAAATTGATAAAACCTTTATTGATAAAGCCAAAAACTTACAATTTATTGCGCGAGTGGGCGCTGGCATAGAAAGTATTGACTGTGAATATGCAGAAAGTAAAAATATTCAACTAATTGCAGCTCCTGAAGGAAACGCTACTGCTGTTGGCGAACATGCTTTAGGTATGCTTTTGTCGTTATTCAATAAATTAAATAACGCCGATAAAGAAGTCAAATCCGGACAATGGAATCGTGAAAGCAATCGCGGAACAGAATTGGACGGCAAAACAGTTGGAATTATTGGTTATGGAAATATGGGAAAATCTTTTGCCAAAAAGCTAAGAGGTTTTGATGTAAATGTTTTATGTTGCGATATTTTACCAAATGTTGGCGATGCAAATGCCAAGCAAGTTGACTTAAAAGAATTACAACAAAAAGCTGATATATTGAGTTTACACATTCCATGGACACCAGAAACAGATAAAATGGTTAATACTGCATTTATCAATCAGTTTTTAAAACCTTTTTGGCTACTAAATACCGCAAGAGGAAAAAGTGTAGTCACTACCGATTTGGTAACGGCATTACAATCAGGTAAAATTTTAGGTGCGGGATTAGATGTTTTAGAGTACGAAAAAGTATCTTTTGAAACCTTATTTGAAGGCGAAAAACCAGAAGCTCTAGAATACTTGCTTAATGCTAATAATGTATTATTAACACCTCATATAGCAGGTTGGACAATTGAAAGCAAAGAGAAATTAGCCCAAGTTATTGTAGATAAAATTTTGAATTTGTATTTATAAAAATATTAACTAAAAGCTAATTAATAATTTTGATTAGCCTTTATGCTTTCGCTCTAATTCGGCTTGAAATTCTTCCATTACGGGTTTCAAAGTGCTTTCTGGAATATCTGAAATTTTAATATACATCAATCCGTCAATGGCATTGTTAAACATTGGATCTACATTAAACGCCACAACCTTAGCGTTTTGTTTGATGTATTTTTTGATTAAAACAGGCAATCTTAGTGAGCCTGGTTCAATTTCGTCTATAATTTTATCAAATTTATTCAAATCAGCTTCAGTTTTATTGAATACGAAATCTTTGTCGGCGTCTTTTAATTTTACTTTAAACTCTTTTTTGGGTTTAATATATTGCGCTACGTATGGGTCATAATAATTGGATTTCATAAATTCAATCATCAACGATTTCGAAAATTCTGAAAACTGATTACTAATACTTACGCCACCAATTAAAAATTTATGTTCAGGATAATGTAATGTTGTATGCACAATTCCTTTCCAAAGTAAAAACAACGGCATCGGTTTTTGTTGGTATTCAGAAATAATAAAAGCCCTTCCCATTTCAATAGATTGGCTCAACATGTCATTTAGTTCGGGTTCAAATTTAAAAAGTTCGTTTAAATAAAAACCTTCTAAACCGTATTTTGGAAATATTATCGAACCAAATCCCATTCGGTAGGCTCCGGCTATCATTTGAGCATCATCATCCCATAAAAACATATGATGATAATACTCATCAAATTTATCTAAATCTATTGCCTCATTTGTGCCTTCGCCTACTTCCCTAAATGTAATTTCTCGTAACCTACCAATTTCGTGTAAAATATTTGGAATTTTTTCGGCAGTAACTAAAAATACTTTATAATTTTTACTTTGTAATAATTGATAATCGCCTTCTTTTAAGAAATTAATTTCTTCAATAATTTGTTCGTGATTGGCAGGTTTTACTATTTGTTTTGCTGTTTTTGGACTTGTAAATTTCGGAAATGTCAATTTAAAATTTTCTTCTTCAAAAGAATTAGAAAGCATGTATGTTTTTTTTCTTAAAAACTCGCCAAATTCTGGGATATTAGTGTGCTCATTTAACTCGTTAATTGAAATAGGTTTTCCTATCCGCACTTTTATTATCCGATTTTTTTGGGTTAATAATTCGCTTGGCAATTTTGCTGTACGTAACGTGTCGCTTAACTTTGATAATCGGTAAAATAATTTACTATTTTGTGCATGAAAATAAATAGGAACTACAGGAACATTTGCTTTTTTAATTATTTTTAAAGCACCTTCTTCCCAAGGTTTATCTACAATTAATTTGCCGTCTTTGTATGTGGAAACTTCTCCTGCAGGAAAAATCCCTAAAGGTTTTCCATCACTCAAATGACGTAAGGTTTCTTTAATCCCAATCACGCTGGATTTGGCATCTTTATGATTTTCAAACGGATTAACCGGCATAATATATGGTTTAATCGGTTCAATTCTGTGCAATAAAAAATTAGCGATTATTTTAAAATTGGGTTCGCGCTCAAGCATTAGTTTCAATAATAAAAGACCATCAATTCCGCCTAAGGGATGGTTGGATATGGTAATGTAAGCACCTTCTTTTGGTAAACGCTTCAAATCTTCTTCTGGGATTTCAAATTTAATTTGAAACTCATCTAAAATAGCATTTAAAAACTCTAAATCATTTAAATGTTTATTGCGATTGTATATTTTATTGAGTGTAGAAATCTTTAGAACTTTCATGAGTAACCACCCTGAAAAAGTTCCTAATAAACCGTATTTGTCCGTTTTTATTGCTTTGGCTACTTCTTTTGCAGTAACTAATCCCATTTATTTTTGTTTAGAGCGAGTAACAAAGATAGCAATTCTATTCAATTTCTATATATCTTGTTTAAACAATTGCCAACAATTTAATTATTGCCGTTTTATGATAAATTTTTTATAAATTCCTCAGTTAATCACACATTTTATTGAAAACTTTTTCTATTTTTGAGAATTAGTTTTTAAACTACTTTCGCATATCATGAAAATGAGCAAAAATTGGTTTGAAACTAAAAATTTCTTAAGGTTATAATACTTAAATTAGTTGATGAAGATTATCTCTTACAATGTAAACGGAATTAGAGCAGCCATAAGCAAAGGGTTTATAGAGTGGTTAAAAAGCGCAAACCCAGATGTGATTTGCTTGCAGGAAATTAAAGCTACCGAAGATCAAATTCCTACTGATGAAATAACTGCAGCAGGTTATCCTTTTCAATATTATTTTTCAGCACAAAAAAAAGGGTATAGTGGTGTAGCAATTTTATGTAAAACCGAACCTAAAAATGTAGTTTTTGGTACAGGAATTGAAAATATGGATTTTGAAGGCAGAA
Organism: uncultured Flavobacterium sp.; assembly: GCA_964402375.1. Taxonomy (GTDB): domain Bacteria; phylum Bacteroidota; class Bacteroidia; order Flavobacteriales; family Flavobacteriaceae; genus Flavobacterium. The sequence continues at coordinate 74,124 of CAYOCC010000005.1, forward strand.
ATCTCCGTGTAGATTTTGATTCGCTGTCAGTTATGAGTATGTATTTGCCTTCTGGAACCAATAACGACAGACTTGGATATAAATTCCAATACATGGATACTATTCAGCAGTATATTATAAATTTGAGAAATGAAATTCCGAATTTGCTAGTTTGTGGTGATTATAACATTTGTCACGAAGCCATTGATATTCATAATCCAAAAGGTAATGAAAAAACTTCTGGGTTTTTACCGGAAGAACGCGCTTGGTTAGATGGTTTTATGAAAACAGGGATGATTGATACTTTTCGTCATTTAAATAAAGAACCAGATAATTACAGTTGGTGGAGCTACAGAGCCAATGCAAGAAATAACAATAAAGGATGGCGAATTGATTACTGTTTAGCGGCAGCACCTTTAAAAGATAAAATAAAAAGAGCCTTAATTTTACCAGAAGCCAAACATTCAGATCATTGTCCGGTTTTGGTAGAAATAGGTTAGATAACATAGAATACAACCAAATTAGAAAATGAAACGTCTATAATAAATAATAATAACCGATTCGAACAGAATCAAATATATATAAAAGATGATAAGAAAAATCACATTAGGATTACTGATATTAAGCATGAGTACATCATGTGTTTCAAAAAAAATCTATCAAGATTTAGAAAACAAATTTGCCGATTTAAAGAAAGATCGCAACGCGCTAGCAGATGAAAATGATGAATTAAAAACCAATAATTCTACTCTGCAAACCGATTTAACCAAATATAAATCGGAAGCAGAAAAATTAAAGGCAGAACGCGATAAATTAGCTGCTGATTATGCTGCAACTAAGAAAAGTTTAGACAATTTAAAAGCGTCTTACGATGCACTTGAGAAAGACAGTAACGAAGCATTAGATGTGAATATCAAAAAAAATCGTGAATTATTGGCAGAATTAGAAGCCAAGCAAAAAGCAATGGCTGCTGAACAAGATAAATTAAACAAGTTAAAAGCCGATTTATTAAAATCATCTACTCGTTTAGCAGAATTAGAAAAAATTATGGCTGACAAAGAAGCGGCCATGAAAAAACTAAAAGAAACCTTATCTAAGTCGCTAAAAGCTTTTGAAGGAAAAGGATTAACCGTAACTGAAAGAGATGGAAAAGTATACGTTTCAATGGAAAATAAATTACTTTTCGAATCTGGAAGTTGGACAGTCGGCTCAGAAGGTAAAAAAGCGGTTGATTTAGTAGGAAAAGTTTTAGTTGACAATCCAGATATTTCAGTGCTAATTGAAGGACACACAGATAATGATAAAATTGTAGGTTCTATTGGTGGTGGCGTAGAAAACAATTGGGATTTATCTACAAAACGCGCTACGGCAATTGTAAATATTTTATCGGCTAATGCCAAAGTTAAAAAGGAAAATTTAACCGCTGCTGGACGAGGTGAGTTTGCGCCTTTATTGTCAAACGAAACAGCAGAAGGAAAAGCAAAAAATCGTAGAATCGAATTCATTTTAACTCCAAAATTAGACGAATTGTCTAAGTTGTTAAACGAAATGTAAGATTTAAAATAATAATAAAAGTTGCCTAAGAGGAAATTATTTTTTTAGGCAACTTTCTTATTTTCAGTAATTATGAAACCACTTGAACATTTACTTCATCAATTAGAAAGTCATCTCCCAAATCTTGATAAAACCAATTCTAAAGTCTCCAACAGCACTATTGGCTGGCAAATAGATCATTGTTTGTTAGTGATAAATGGTATTATTAGTCAATTAGAAATTTCAAATCCAAACGAATATCAACCCACATGGAACTTTCCTAAATTTATGGTTTTTACAATGGGTAAAATCCCTAGAGGAAAAGCCAAAGCGCCTAAAGTGGTAATTCCAACTCACGTTGCAAATCAAGAAGAATTAAAAGCCAAACTTGAAGCAGCCAAAAATAATATATTAAAACTGGATTCTTTTTCTGAAAATCAGTTTTTTAAACATCCTTTTTTTAAGGATTTAAATGTAAAACAAACCGAGAAATTCTTAGTAATTCACACCAAACATCATTTGAAGATTATACAGGATATTCTAAGATAAATAAAATCTATATTACATTAGCTTTTCTCAGTGCTAAACTTTGTAACTTCGGCTTTTTAAAAAATTTATTTAAATGAAATTTACCACCCTTCCAAATACCAATTTAAAAGTCAGCAAAGCTTGTTTAGGTACCATGACATTCGGAAATCAAAACACCGAAGCGGAAGCTCATTTTCAATTAGATTATGCTGTGGAACGCGGAATAAATTTCATAGATACTGCCGAAATGTATCCCATTGGTGGTAACGAAGATATTTTTGGAAGTACAGAACGTTTTATTGGAACTTGGTTAGCCAAAAACAAACACAAAAGAGCTGATTTAGTAGTAGCCACAAAAATCGCTGGACCAAATAGAGGCATGGAATACATTCGTAAACCATTAGATTTTTCTAAGAAAAGCCTAACAGAAGCTGTAGAATTAAGTTTAAAAAACTTACAAACTGATTATATTGATTTGTACCAAACGCATTGGCCAGAACGCATTATGAATATGTTTCAAAAAAGAGGTGTGGAGAAATTAGACACGCATTGGCAGGAAAATATTTTTGAAGTTTTAACCGTTTTTGATGGATTAATTAAAGAAGGAAAAATAAAACATATTGGTATTTCAAATGAAAATCCTTGGGGCGTGATGAAGTTTTTAATGGAAAGCGAAAAACACAATTTACCACGAATTGCCACCATTCAAAATCCATTTTCATTATTAAATCGTTTGTATGAAGTGGGTTTATCAGAAATTGGTATGCGGGAAAACGTTGGCCTATTGGCTTACTCACCGTTGGGTTTTGGATTTTTATCTGGAAAATATTTAAACGGCATACCAGACAATTCTCGAATGAAATTATTCCCAAATTTTGTGCGCTACACAAATGAAAACTGTTTTAAAGCCACAAAATTATACCAAGATTTGGCAAATAGTTTAGGTTTAACAATTACTGAAATGGCGATTGCCTTTGTCAACCGCCAAGAATTTGTGACTTCAACCATAATTGGGGCAACAACAATTGACCAACTCGAAGAAAATATAAATGCGTTTGATGTGATGTTAACTGATTCCGTTTTCGAAGAAATCAATAAAATACAAGAATTAATTCCAAATCCGGCACCATAAAACATTGTATAATATTTTATTTGAAATTAAAAAAAAAATATTATTTTTACTTGCTCTTAATTTAAAACTTAAAAAATATGAAACCTATTTTATTATTTATCCTACTAATTTCATTTTCAGGTTACACTCAAGTACAATCTGTTGGTAGAGAAACCAGTCAATTTGCCTCTTGGGATTTAACAAGAGAAGTAAAGTCAACAATAAAAATTAAAGAAGTTAGTGGATCAGCTTATTCTGATGAAAACTTTTATGACGGTCAGATTCGTCTTACAGACTCGGTTGTAACTGTTCTTCCAGTTAGATATAATGTAGTATTGGACGAATTAGAATTTAAAAAGGATGACAAAGTATACGCTTTAGTTCCTCAAGATTATGCTGTAATAAAAATACCTTATATTAAAAAAGTTTATACCTACGTAAATTATAATGCTGAAAACGTATCTAAAAAAGGTTTTTTGGCAATGGAAACCTCTAATAAAAATATAAATTTTTACACAAAAGATGTAATTGTTTATGTGCCGTATGCTGATGCATCAAATGCTTATTCAGAGCCAGTACCATCCCATTTTAAAAAGGGTGAAAAATTATTATTTATTGGATTATCAGATAAATCTATTGTTGAAATGCCGAAAAAAAATAAAGATCTCTTGAAATTATTTCCTAATTATGAAAAGGAAATAACGGCCTTTTTAAAAACAAACAAAATCTCTCTTAATGACGAGAAAGAGTTACTTCTTTTAGTAAATTATATAAATACTTTATACTAAAATTTCAAAGAAGTTTTATTATTCAACAATTAATTTTGTGTTATAAATAGCTCCACTTGAAGTTTCTATAGAAATTAAGTAGATTCCTTTTGATAAGGAATTAGTGTCTATGGTATTTTCGATATTTTTATTTAATTTTTTAGAAATAAGCAATTTTCCAGTTATGTCAAAAACATCAATTTTTGATGCTAAAATAGCTTCAGTACTTTTTATTACAAATGATTCTTTAGCTGGATTGGGATAAATAGAAAAACCATTGATTTCAAAATCAGTATTATTTAAAGACGAATCAATAATTTTATAAATGGTTCCGGAAGAAATTCCTGCAACATACATTTCTCCATTTATATCTTCACCAAATGTAGCAAAATTATTTCCTGAAAAAGCAGCTGAGGTTGTAATTACTCCTGCGCTATTTAAAATTTTTATTTTATCATTACAATAATCTGTGAAAAAATATTTATTTTGAAAACTCGGATAAGTGGCTCCAGTATAAACATAACCACCTGTTACAGAACAAGTTCCATCACTATACAATACATATTGATGTACGGGAAATGTAATTGAAGTGGCTGCAACACAGCCTGATGTATTATATGGCGCATTTCCTTCATAACATCTCCAACCAAAATTTAGACCGGTATTAGGTAATGGACTTTGTGTTTTGTTTATTTCTTCAAATGCATTTTGGCCTACATCGGCGATCCATAAATCTCCATTTAATCTGTTAAACGAAAATTTCCAAGGGTTTCTTAATCCTATCGCCCATATCTCATCATTACCTGCAATCCCAACATATGGATTTGTTGCTGGACTTGTATAATAAGGTGCTACAGTCGAATTGACATCAATACGCAACATTTTACCTAAATTATCATTTATGTTTTGCGCTCTGTTTCCGGGGTCACCACCACTACCGCCATCTCCCATTCCTATGTATAAATAGCCATCAGGGCCAAATTTTATAGTTCCTCCATTATGATTTGAAAAGGGTTGCGTTATCGTCATTAATATTGTTCCAGAATTGTTGGCAATATCTGGGTTTCCTGAACTTACAGAATATCTTGAAATAACAGTATTACCAGCTGTATTGGTATAATTTACAAAGAAAAACCCATTTGTAACATAGTTTGGGTGAAAAGCCAAACCTAGCAAGCCTCTTTCACCAGTTGAAGAAATTATACTAGATAGATTTAAAAATGGGGTTGTATTAATTGCTCCATTAGAATTTAATATTCTTATTAGTCCACCTTTCTGAACTATAAATAATCGAGAATCACCAGCGTGTGTAATTTCAACCGGACTATTAAAACCAGTTGCAAAAGATTGTAAAGCTATGTTTTGTGACTTTCCAAAAAGCGACAACAGAAGTAAATTATAAAGTACAAATTTTTTCATAATGTGTGATTATAAGTATTCAAAATTAAGAAATTTACCAAAACATTTTATATCTATTGAATTAAATATTTATTTGTTGTGGATTTTAATTTTAGAATGATGGTTTATTTTTTAATTCTATCCGAACAATTGTTCCACTAAATCTTCAATTTTACTAACCAATTGCACATCAATTTTAAAATCTTTTGGATTTATTTTATTATGTTTAGACACGAATATGGTCGAAAAACCTAATTTTTCAGCTTCATGTATGCGTTGTTCTACTTTATTTACTGGACGAATTTCACCTGTTAATCCCACTTCACCAGCAAAACAAAAATCTTTATCAATAGTAATATCTTCGTTAGATGACAATATTGCAGCGACTACTGCTAGGTCAATTGCCGGATCATCCACATTTATTCCGCCTGTGATATTTAAAAAAACGTCTTTTGCTCCCAAACGGAATCCAGCGCGCTTTTCTAAAACAGCTAAAATCATATTTAATCTTTTCAGATTATAACCTGTTGTGCTTCGTTGAGGTGTGCCGTAAACCGCAGTAGAAACTAATGCTTGAATTTCAATCATCAACGGGCGCATACCTTCAATTGTTGTAGCAATTGCGGTACCAGATAAATAATTATCTTTATTTGAAATTAATATTTCCGATGGATTACTAACTTCGCGCAAGCCGTTTCCTAACATTTCGTAAATTCCTAATTCGGCAGTAGAACCAAAACGATTTTTCAAAGCTCGTAAAATTCTGTACACGTGATTTCTATCGCCTTCAAATTGCAAAACGGTGTCAACCATATGTTCTAAAATTTTCGGACCAGCAATCGTACCATCTTTCGTAATATGGCCAATTAAAATTACAGGAACGTTAGTTTCTTTAGCGAATTTTATCAATTCGGCGGTACATTCTCTTATTTGAGAAATGCTTCCGGCTGAGGATTCAATATATTCGGTATGTAAAGTTTGAATAGAATCGATAATGACAACTTGTGGTTCAATTTCTTCTATTTGACGAAATATGTTTTGTGTTTTTGTTTCGGTTAATATAAAACAATTGTCAGTTTGTCCGGTAATTCTCTCTGCACGCATTTTTATTTGTTTCTGACTTTCTTCTCCCGAAACATAAAGCGTTTTATATGGTAATTTTAACGAAATTTGAAGCAAAAGTGTGCTTTTTCCAATTCCTGGTTCACCGCCCAACAGCGTTAGAGAACCTGGTACCAATCCACCACCTAAAACACGGTTTAATTCGCCATCAGTAGTATTCATTCGTACTTCTTCAGAAGTTGAAATTTCATTAATTTTTAAAGGTTTAGCTACTTTTTTTGATTCAGAAGTAGTACTTCGCCAGGCTTGTTTTTCTTCTTTCTGAATAATTTCTTCTACAATTGTATTCCACTGCTTGCAAGACGTACATTGTCCAAGCCATTTCGCATAGTTGGTACCACAACTTTGGCAAAAGAAGGAAGTTTTTAATTTAGCCATTTGTATTTTTATTTTTCGGAATTATTCGTCTTTTTTTGGAGCTTCTGTTGGTTTTTCTGTTGGAGTTTCCACTGGAGCTGTTTCTTCAATTTCTTGTTTGGTTTCTTCTTTTCTAGATTTTAAGGCTTCCGCACGATTCAATAGGTAATTTTTGGTTAAATCACCTATTTCTGATTTGGTATAAGCGCTTTGATATTCTTTAGCGGCTCTTTTGTAATCCCCGATTTTTTCAAAATACAATCCTCTGTGATAGGTGCCTAACATGGTTTTTGGATATTGTTTGTCGGCATAAGCACCCAGTATTTCAAAATCTGAATAGGCTTTATTTTTAAGTATTGCGGCTTCAATGGCTTTAAAATCAGAATATCTAGGTTGAACTTTTAATCCCATTTTTTTCTCGATATTATCATATTTATCAATTAAATATTGAGCATATCCACTTTCTAATTTTACAATTTTTTCGTTGAATTCTAATTTTGATATGGGCTGATAACCATTAAAAATAAAATAAAAAGCACTTGGAATAGCTTCTGCGACCAAAGAATAATGCGAAGTGTTTTGAAAAACATCATATCGGTAGTTCAGATTAGGATTTTTAATTTCTTTTGCAACATCATCAAGTTTTTTTGTGTTTTCTTGAATTTCCTCTAAATCTGCTTTTGATGTGGCGTGATAATAAAACAGTGGTTTTTGTATTTTTGCTAATCTTTCTGCAATACGAACTTCCATTTCTGGAGCCATTTCTGGGGAAATAGATAGATAAGCATTAAATATTGGGTCATCTTTATACAAATAGAAATTTAAAAATCCAGCTGTAGTGTCGTGTCCTGCGATTATTCTGAAGGGTAGCGTTCGGTATTTTTTTTGAATGTATGGTAACAATTCTAATCCTATAAATTCAAAAAATTTAGCACCTGATTCTGCAGGTAAACCATCTTCTCCATAATTGCTGTCATTAAAACGAGTTTCTCCATAATTTTGATTCACCGCAACAATAATAATTTCGGGTAAATCGTCCCAATAGTTTCCATATTTTAATATTCCTGAAAAAGGATCGGTTAAATATTCGCCATCCAACAAAACCATTAGCGGATATTTTTTTTCGGGACTGTTTTGGTAAGACGCCGGTAAAATAACCGAAAAATTTCTTTCTTCATTAAGCTTAACAGATTGTATTTTATCTTCCACTTTTTGTGAAAACAAGACAATAGAAACCATTAAAAATAGTAGGGCAAATTTAATTTTCATGATTGTTTGGTTTAATAATGTAGCAATATACTACTTATTTTTTATTTAAAATAGGTAATAATATATAAGATAGTAAACCCAATACTATAGTCAAAAGCGTTTGGGAAGTCCAAACTAAATAGCCAAATGCGGTTCCAATTTCTTTAGGAATTCCGAATAAAAGAAAGACTGAAGCTATTGCATAGGGATAAGCACCCAAACCACCAGGGGAAAATCCAACGGCTAAAGTTCCAAAAATAAAACCCATAATTACAATATCAAATCCAATGTTTGCTGTTTCTGGTAATGCAAATATGGTGACATAAAACATGGCTAAGTAAGAAAACCAAATTAAGAAGGAATGGAATATGTATGCCCATTTCTTTTCCATTTTATAAATACTTAAAATACCTTCAGTTAATCCTGATAATTTATTTTTAAGCTTTAAAACAAAATTTAATTTAGAAAACTTCCAAATTAAGATACTCACAATAAAAAGCACAAAACTTGTAATTGCAACATATATAATTTTATTAAAATTAAAATTGTTGTCTAATAAAAATTGGTAGATTTTATCAAATTGCAACACAAATCCTACACAAAGAAATAATAAAAATATCAATGAATCTACAACTCTTTCGGCGACTATTGTTCCAAATCCTTTGTCAAACGGAACATTTTCGTATTTTTTTAAAATAACTGCTCGGGTGATTTCTCCACTTCTTGGAATGGTAAGATTGACTAAATAGGACACACAAACTGTAAAAAAATCATTTCTAAATTTCGTGGTATATCCAAGATGATTTAAGGCAAATTTCCATCTGTAAGACCTTGACCAGCAACTAATAACAGAGATTACTAAAGATAAAAAAATATAAAAATAATCTGCTTTTAAAAAGGTTATCTTGGTTTTTTCAATTTGGTCTTGCGACATGGTATTGAATTGGTAATACATGATGCCTAAACCAATACATAAAGGCAAAATTACACCAATTATTTTTTTGAATTTTGCTTTCAAAATTAGGTTAGAGAATTATCTTTTTCATTAGGAAAAACCAAACAAGGTTTGAAGGTTTTTGCTTCTTCAAAATCAATTATTCCATAAGCAATAATGATAATAATATCACCGCGATGTACTTTTCTTGCAGCTGGACCGTTTAAAGTAATTTCGCCTGTATTTCTTGGGCCTTTGATGGCATAAGTTTCCAATCGTTCACCGTTATTTACATTCACAATGGACACTTTTTCACCTTCTAAAATATTTGCTGCTTCTAGTAAAGCTTCGTCAATTGTAATACTTCCAATATAATTTAAATCGGCTCCAGTAACAGAAACTCTGTGTATCTTAGATTTTACTACTTGTATTTGCATGTGGCAAAGTTAATTAATTCAAGTAAATTTTATAATTTATTTTAACGAAATATTGTCAATTAATCTAATATTTTCAATAAAAACAGCAATAAACCCTCTGTAATTTTTACTTTTTAGTTTTCTTTTGCAAGTTAAAAGGGTTTCTTCATCTGCAATATCAAAGTATTCTAAAGTAAAATTTTTATGTTTTTTAAATTCACGATTCACAAATTGAGTTACTTCTTTTGCTGACTTTCGCTTAAATTTTTCTTTAGCTTGCAAAAGAATTTCGTAGATTAATTTTGCTTCCTTTCGTGCACTTTCAGAAAGACGTTCGTTTCGGCTGCTCATGGCTAAACCACTGGTTTCTCGGTAAATTTCACAAGGAATTACATTAACCGGGATTTTATGTTTGACTATTAATTTTCTAATTATTTGCAATTGCTGAAAATCTTTTTCGCCAAAATAGGCGTTAGTTGGTTTTACAATTTCAAATAATTTTTTGACAATTGTTCCCACGCCGTCAAAATGTCCGGGACGGTGTTTGCCTTCCATTTGATTTTCCAATCCATCATAATCAAAAGATGTGGAAATAGTTTGATCTTCATAAATATCTGAAATACTGGGCGCATAAATAAGTATGTTTTTATTTAATTTTTCAACAAGGGCTAAATCTTTTTCTAGCGTTCTTGGATATTTTTTTAAATCATCAGCGTTATTAAACTGCGTTGGATTTACAAAAATACTTAAAACAGTAATTTCATTTTCGTATAAAGACTGTTCTAATAACGAAAGATGGCCTTGATGTAAAGCACCCATTGTAGGCACAAAACCAATTTTTTTAGATTGATTTTGAGAATTGTTTATTTCAACTTGAAGCGCTTTTTGTGTTTTAAAAACAGGCATATTAGAATATTATAAAGTGCAAACTTACTATTTTAGTAGATAAGTCCATAAATTTTTATAATTTTGCATATTAAACCAAAACCAAACATTTATTATATGAATGACAAGAGGATATTATATGTATCATCTGAAGTAGTGCCTTATTTAGCTGAAAATGAAGTGTCATTACATTCTTATGAGTTGCCGAAAATGATAAATGAAGTAGGAGGGCAGATAAGAATTTTCATGCCCAGATACGGAAATATCAACGAACGCAGACATCAATTACATGAGGTAATTCGTCTTTCTGGGATGAATTTGGTAGTGAATGATATGGATATGCCTTTAATTATTAAAGTTGCTTCAATACCAAAAGAAAGAATTCAGGTTTATTTTATTGATAACGACGAGTATTTTAAAAGAAAGGCTACTTTTTCAGATGAAGAAGGCGTGTTATATGCTGATAATGATGAAAGAGCGATTTTCTTCGCAAAAGGTGTTGTTGAAACTGTTAAAAAATTAAATTGGGTACCCGATATTATTCATGTTCATGGCTGGATGGCATCTTTATTGCCTGTTTATCTTAAGCATTATTACAAAGATGAAGGTATTTTTGAAGATACAAAAATTATTACCTCTGTTTATGCAACTGATTTTGAAGGAACGCTTGACGCAGCATTAATCACTAAATTAGCGTACGATAATTTACCTCAAAATGCTATTTCAAAGTATAAAGAGCCTGGTTTTAATAATTTAATGAAGGCTACAATTGATCATTCAGATGCTGTAATTATAGCTTCAGATAACTTGTCTGCAGATTTAACAAAATATATAGAAACTTCAAATAAACCTTTTTTACCTTTCACCTCGAAAGATTCTTTTAAAGAAACTTATTTAGATTTTTTAAAAAATAAAGTACAATAACAACAATGAAAAAACACATAACCGTTTTATTTTTAGTTTTTGCAATGGTATTTATTTCTTGTGACCAAGATTTTAACACCATTGGTTCAGATTTAGTGGGTGATGAACATTTTGATTTCAGTACGCATGAAGCCAAATTGAAAGCCTATTCTGTAAAAACAGAAGAAGTGCAGACCAATAATTTGCCAATAAATCCTTTAGGTATTTATAATAATCCATACTTTGGTGTTACAAAAGCTAATTTTGTTTCACAAGTATCATTGGCAACTGAACAACCTAAATTTGGCAGCAGCGTACAAGTTGAAAATGTAATTTTGTATGTACCTTTTTTTAGCACTGTAGAATCCACTAATACAGATGGTTCAAAAGTGTATGCACTACAATCTGTTTTTGGTGCAAACAAAGAAAGTAAAATGAAATTTAGTGTGTACGAAAACGGATATTATTTGAATTCATTTAATCCACTTGATAATTTTCAAACACAACAACGCTATTTTTCTGACGGTTCTGCAAACGGAACAGTAATTAATTTTGAGAATCTAAAAAGAGGAAATGACGGCAGTGGAAATTCTATACAAAATGGAGCGCGGTTAAATGATAGTCCAAGTACCGCAGAAAATGACCAGTTCTTCTTTAACAAGGCAGAAATTATTGTTTACAAAACAAAATTTAATACTACAACTGGAATATTAGAATATGTTGATGCAAATGATGTGGTTTTGGCCAATCAAATTGATACTTCGTTACGTGTAGTAAAAGAACGTTTGGCGCCGGGTATTTATCTAACTTTAAACAAAGCTTTTTTTAAGAAAAGAATTCTAGAAGCTGGAAGCGCAAACTTAGTTAACAATATTGAATTCAAACAATATTTCCGAGGACTTTATTTTAAAATGGAACAACTTCCAGGAGAAGAAGGTGCCATGGCTATGTTTAATTTTTCCAACGCAAAAGTAAATGTAAATTATAGTTCTATAGATGAAGGAGCAGCGGTAGGTTCAGCACCCACATCCAAAAGTCTAACATTAAATTTAGGTGCAGGATTTGGTGCTAATTCAGTTTCACTACAAGATTATTCTTATTCAGGATCCTATAATACTGGATTAAATGCTACAAATCAAGTAACCGGACAAAACTCTAAATTATTTTTAAAAGGAGGAAAAGGTTCTGTTGTATATATGAATATTTTTGAAGAGGTAGATGTTTTAAAACCGCTAAATGGACAATTGGTTGCAGGAACTAACGGAATTTCAGATGAATTAGATCAGTTGCGATTAAATGGCTGGTTAATTAATGAAGCGTATTTAGAGTTTTATATTGACAAAACAGCAATGGCAGGAGCCAATCAATCAGAAGCGGAAAGATTATATTTGTTTGATGCTACCAACCAAAAAGCTTTAGTAGATTATACCTTAGATGCTACCACCAATTCCAATACAAAATATAATAAATTAATTTTTGGTGGAATTATCGAACGCGATGCTACTTCAGATAAAAAAGGAATTAAATATAAAATTAGAATCACACAACATATTAATAATTTAATTAATAGTACAGATGCTAATTTGAATAAAAACGTAAGATTAGGCCTTACTGTTACAGAAAATATTAATTACAGCAATAGTTATTATTATAAGAATCCAATTAGTTTGAATATTCCTTTAACTGTTTCAAATGATGTTGTCGAATATTTTCCTGTAGCCTCAATTATGGAGCAACAAGGCGTGGTGCTTCATGGTACAAATCCTGCACCTGCAGATGCCTCAAAAAAATTAAAGTTAATAATACATTATACAAAACCCAATTAATCGCTAATATTTATGTGTGGAATCGTAGGTTATATAGGTCATAGAGAAGCATATCCAATAATTATTAAAGGATTAAAAAGATTAGAATATCGTGGTTACGATAGTGCTGGTTTGGTTTTGTACGACGGAAAAAACATCAAACTTTGCAAGACTAAAGGCAAAGTTTCCGATTTAGAAGAAAAAGTTGCAAAAGAAATTACTACTGACGGACATATTGGTTTTGGACATACTCGTTGGGCTACTCACGGTGTGCCAAATGATGTAAATTCACATCCGCATTTTTCAAATTCTGGAAAATTAGCCATCGTGCATAACGGAATTATTGAAAATTATGAACCGTTAAAAAAAGAATTAATCAAAAGAGGCTATGTTTTTCATTCCGATACCGATACGGAAGTTTTAATTAATTTAATTGAAGACGTTCAGAAAAAAGATAACTTAAAATTAGGAAAAGCAGTTCAAGTAGCTTTAAACCAAGTGGTTGGCGCTTATGCAATTGTGGTATTTGACGTAAACAAGCCAGACGAATTAGTTTGTGCGCGTTTAGGTTCTCCGCTTGCAATTGGTATTGGTGAAGACGAATATTTTGTTGCATCAGATGCTTCTCCTTTTATCGAATATACATCAAATGCTATTTATTTAGAAGATGAAGAAATGGCTATTATTCGTTTGCATAAACCAATGAAAGTTCGTAAAATTAAAGATGATTCTTTAGTCGATCCTTATGTTCAAGAATTGCAAATGAATTTAGAACAAATTGAAAAAGGCGGTTACGAACATTTCATGTTAAAAGAAATTTACGAGCAACCAAATGTAATTAAAGATACCTACAGAGGAAGATTGTTGGCCAATAAAGGCATCATTCAAATGTCAGGCGTGGAAGATAATTTAGAAAAATTTACCAACGCCAAACGAATTTTAATTATTGCATGTGGTACCTCATGGCATGCAGGTTTGGTAGCCGAATACATTATTGAAGAATTTGCAAGAATACCTGTTGAGGTAGAATATGCCTCAGAATTTAGATACAGAAATCCTATTATAAATAAAGACGACGTGGTAATTGCCATTTCTCAATCAGGAGAAACTGCTGATACTTTAGCGGCTATAAAATTAGCCAAAGAAAATGGCGCCTTTGTTTTTGGAGTTTGTAATGTTGTAGGATCTTCTATTTCTAGAGAAACTTATGCAGGCGCTTATACACACGCAGGTCCGGAAATTGGAGTAGCTTCTACAAAAGCATTTACTACACAAATTACCATTCTTACGCTTATTGCTTTACGATTGGCAAAAGCAAAAGGCACCATGAATCAATCTGATTACCAACGATATTTGTTAGAATTAGAAATGATTCCAGAAAAAGTAAAAGAAGCGTTGCAAACAAATGATGTAGCTTTAGAAATTGCCAAGATTTATAAAGATGTACCAAACGCTTTATATTTAGGAAGAGGATTCAACTTTCCCGTAGCATTAGAAGGCGCTTTAAAATTAAAAGAAATCTCTTACATTCACGCAGAAGGTTATCCAGCTGCCGAAATGAAACACGGACCAATCGCTTTAATTGACGAACAAATGCCAGTTATAGTAATTGCGCCAAATAAAGGACATTACGACAAAGTAGTGAGTAATATCCAAGAAATAAAATCAAGAAGTGGAAAAATTATTGCGGTTGTAACTAAAGGCGACACACAAGTAAAAGCTTTAGCAGACCACGTAATTGAAATTCCAGAAACTTCGGAAGCATTAACACCGTTGCTAACTACAATACCCTTGCAATTATTATCCTATCATATTGCAGTATTAAGAGGTTGTAATGTCGATCAGCCAAGAAATTTAGCAAAATCGGTTACAGTGGAATAAATAAAAAAGCGAAATAATCAGTATTTCGCTTTTTTATTGAAAAAAATTCAAAAAATATATTGCATAATTGCATCTAAAAAAACTATCTTTGCACACTGAAAAAAGTATGTTTTTTCAAATACAAATAGCTATTAAATAAATACATAAGCAATGTCTAAAGTTACAGGAAAAGTTGCACAAATTATTGGACCAGTTGTAGATGTAGTGTTTGACACTACTAACGGTGAACTTCCAAAAATTTATGATTCGTTAGAAATTACTAAAAAAGACGGTACTAAATTGGTTTTAGAAGTACAATCTCATATTGGAGAAAATACTGTACGTACTATTTCAATGGACTCTTCTGATGGTTTATCAAGAGGTACTGAAGTGGTTGGAACAGGAAATCCAATTAAAATGCCAATTGGACCAGATGTTTATGGTCGTTTATTCAACGTTATTGGTGATGCTATCGATGGTTTAGGAGATTTACCTAAAGACGGAGATAACGGAATGTCTATTCACCGTGCAGCACCAAGATTTGAAGATTTAGCTACTTCTTCTGAAGTTTTATTTACAGGTATTAAAGTAATCGACTTAATTGAGCCTTACGCAAAAGGAGGTAAAATTGGTTTATTCGGTGGTGCTGGAGTTGGTAAAACAGTATTGATTCAAGAATTAATTAACAATATCGCAAAAGGTCACGGTGGACTTTCAGTATTCGCAGGAGTTGGAGAAAGAACACGTGAAGGAAATGACTTACTTCGTGAGATGTTAGAGTCAGGAATTATAAAATATGGTGATGATTTCATGCACTCTATGGAAAATGGAGGATGGGATTTATCTAAAGTAGATATGCCAGGAATGAGAGAGTCAAAAGCTACTTTCGTTTTCGGACAAATGAATGAGCCACCTGGTGCTCGTGCTCGTGTAGCACTTTCAGGATTATCTATTGCGGAATATTTCCGTGATGGAGCTGGAACAGGACAAGGTAAAGACGTACTTTTCTTCGTAGACAACATTTTCCGTTTTACACAAGCGGGTTCTGAAGTATCTGCACTTTTAGGACGTATGCCTTCTGCAGTAGGTTACCAACCAACTTTGGCAACAGAGATGGGGGTAATGCAAGAGCGTATTACTTCAACAAAAACGGGATCTATTACATCTGTACAAGCGGTTTACGTACCTGCGGATGATTTAACTGACCCGGCGCCAGCAACAACATTTGCTCACTTAGATGCTACAACAGTATTGTCTCGTAAAATTGCTGAGTTAGGTATTTATCCAGCGGTAGATCCATTAGATTCTACTTCTCGTATCTTAACTCCTGATGTTTTAGGAAATGAACACTACGATTGTGCACAAAGAGTAAAAGAAATTTTACAACGTTACAAACAATTACAAGATATTATTGCGATTTTAGGTATGGAAGAATTATCTGAAGAAGATAAATTAGTCGTATCTCGTGCGCGTAAAGTACAACGTTTTTTATCTCAACCTTTCCACGTAGCAGAACAGTTTACAGGAATTCCAGGGGTTTTAGTAGATATTAAAGATACTATCAAAGGATTTAATATGATTATGGATGGCGAATTAGACCGTTTACCAGAATCAGCATTTAACCTTAAAGGAAGTATCCAAGAAGCTATCGAAGCTGGAGAAAAATTATTAGCAGAAGCATAGTCAATTAACAATTGATAGTTGACAATTAATTATCCATTGTCAATTATTAATTATCAATTATAAAAGTATGATTTTAGAAATAGTATCACCAGAAGCCACTTTATTTTCAGGAGAAGTAACATCCGTTTCTGTTCCAGGAATTAATGGCGAGTTTCAAATGTTAAACAATCACGCGGCTGTAGTTTCCATTTTACAAAAAGGAAATGTAAAAATCAATGCAGCAAGTTTTAATATTGATAAAAATAACGAAGCAAAATTTACTAAAGTAAATGAGCAAACTTATTGGTTAGCCATTCAATCTGGTACTATAGAGATGAATAACAATAAAGTAATTGTTTTAGCAGACTAATTCAGTACTTTTTTAAAATAACAATCCCGATAAGCATTTTCTTGTCGGGATTTTTTTATTTTTACATCATGAAAATTCCAAAGGCACTTCAGCAAAAAATACTTTTTCGTAAAGACTCCAATGCGTTACGCAAATTGCCTTTACTTACAATTGGTATAGATTTTTCATCCAACGATTATTTAGGTTTTGCCAAAAACGAAGAAATATTTGACGCCACGCACCAATATTTAGTTCAAAATAACATCAAAATAAACGGTGCAACAGGTTCCCGATTAATTTCAGGAAATCATAATTTGTATGAAATTACTGAAAAATATATCGCGGCTTTTCATCAAGCTGAAGCGGCTTTAATTTTTAATTCGGGTTACGATGCTAATGTTGGGTTTTTTAGCGCTGTGCCGCAAAGAAATGATGTTATTTTATATGATGAGTTATGTCACGCTTCCATTCGTGATGGCATACAAATGAGTCACGCCAAATCGTATAAATTTCAACATAACGATTACGAAGATTTAGAAACGAAAATTGCCAAACTCCAAATTCCAAATTCCGAACAACAGACAATTTACATCGTTACAGAATCCGTTTTTTCTATGGATGGCGATACGCCAAATATGGAATCATTAGTACAACTTTCAGAAAAATATCAAGCACTTTTGGTAGTTGATGAGGCACACGCATTGGGTGTTTTTGGAGAAAAAGGTGAAGGCGTAATTCAATCGCAACAACTTCAAGATAAAGTATTTGCCAGAATCATAACTTTCGGTAAAGGTCTAGGATGCCACGGTGCAGCTGTTTTAGGAAATGCAGATTTAATTGAATATTTAGTTAATTTTGCTCGTAGTTTTATTTATACAACTGGACTTTCGCCTCATTCGGTAGCAACAATTTTAGTAGCGTATCAAAATTTAAATCATTCGGTTGCCATTCAAAAATTAAAAGAAAACATTACTTTTTTCAATCAGCAAAAGCAATTATTAGGCATAAAACCTTTGTTTGTTTACAGTAAATCGGCCATTCATTCGGCTATAATTCCTGGAAATGATAAAGTAAAAAAAATTGCTTCTCAACTACAAGAAAAAGGATTTGAAGTAAAAGCTATTTTGTCGCCAACCGTTCCGGAAGGTCAAGAAAGACTCCGATTTTGCTTGCATTCTTATACTACGGAATTAGAAATGAAAAACATTTTGGACGAATTAAGCACATTAATTCTATAATGAATATGGGACAATCATTAATTGAAGTTGCCAATTATCAATATTCCTCTGAGGCGTATTTATTTAAAGGAAAATTAGAATCAGAAGGCATTGAAGTATTTTTACAAAATGAAAACACAATTAATACCGATCCGCTATTGAGCAATGCTTTAGGCGGTGTTAAAATATTTGTAAATTCAGAAGACGTGCTAAAAGCAAGACATATTTTAGACTCCATTCCTGAATATTCAGTTGATGACAAAGGAGAATTATTATCTTGTCCGAATTGTAGTTCTCAAAAAGTAAACATGGTAACTACAATTAAAGATGTAAAATCGTTTATGGCTTTTATATATGGTTTGCTCACGTTATCCATGCCATTATTTTCTAAACAAAAATATAAGTGCGAAAACTGTAATTTTGAATTTTAATTTTTAGGTACACAGGTTTTAAAAAAATAACAGCTATTTTTTGCGATCCTTGCGAAATCTTTGCGAACTTTGCGGTTAAATAAAAAAAATGAAACTATTTATAACAGGAATCGGTACAGATGTAGGCAAAACAATTGCGTCATCAATTATTGTAGAAGCTTTAGAAGCAGATTATTGGAAACCCATACAAGCGGGCGATTTAGATAATTCCGATACCAAAAAACTGGAAAAATATGTCTCAAATCCTGCTACAAAATTCCATAAAAACGCCTATGCGTTTCAAACGCCTGCAAGTCCGCATTATGCAGCTGCAATTGACGGAATTACAATACATTTAAACCAAATTAAAGAACCAAAAACTACCAACCATTTGGTGGTGGAAGGTGCTGGTGGTGTTTTAGTCCCATTAAATAATACAGATTGTGTTATTGACATCATTCAACCCGATTATAAAGTAATTGTGGTTTCTCGTCATTATTTAGGGAGTATCAACCATACTTTAATGACCATTGAAATTCTAAAATCTAGAAAGTTAAATGTAGCAGGAATTATCTTTTCTGGTGATGAAAATAAAGCTACAGAAAGCATCATTTTAGAAAAAACTAATGTGCCCATGTTAGGAAGAATTGACAACGAACCCTACTTTGACCAAAATGTAATTAAATATTACGCCGATTTGTTAAGAGAAAATCTTCAAAAAATAGAATAGATTATAGAAATAGCCTTTATCTTTGCCATATATAATTTTAGAATATACGAGCAGCTTTTTTTCTATGCGCTATTTTCTATTTTCTTTAAATAAAAATGACACTCTCAGAAAAAGATAGTTTATACAACTGGCATCCTTATACGCAACACAAAATAAATTCGCATTTTCCTGCTATTGTTAAAGGTAAAAACGAATTTTTATGGGATGAAAACGGGAAACAATACATTGATGCTATTGCTTCTTGGTGGGTCAACCCGTTCGGGCACAGTAACACGTTTATTGCCGATGCCATTTACAAACAACTTACCACTTTAGAACACGTTTTATTTGGTGGTTTTACCCATAATGTGGTGGTAGCATTAGCTGAGAAATTAGTCGAAATTTTACCATCCAACCAAAGAAAATTCTTCTATTCTGATAATGGTTCTACGGCTGTAGAAGTGGCTATAAAAGCTGCTTTTCAATACCATTATAATAAAGGAATAAAAAAAAATACCATTATTGCTTTTGAAGATGCTTTTCACGGTGATACCTTCGGAGCCATGGCAGTAAGCGGCATTGGCTTGTTTACAGAAGCGTTTCAAGAAGCATTAATTAAGGTCATCCGCATTCCAGTTCCCACAAAAGGCAATGAAGAAATTTCAAAATTAGCATTGGAAAAAGCAATTGCTGAAAATGAAGTCGCCGCTTTTATTTTCGAACCTTTGGTTTTAGGTGCCGCCGGAATGGTAATGTACGAAGCTTTGGAGCTTGATAAATTGATTTCGGTTTGTAAAGAAAAAGGCGTTTTTACCATTGCCGATGAAGTGATGACGGGTTTTGGAAAAACAGGTAAACTATTCGCTAGTGATTATTTGACAAACCAACCAGATATGATGTGTTTGAGTAAAGCCCTTACAGGCGGCACCATCCCTATGGCAATTACAACTTTTACTCAAGATATTTTTGATGGTTTTATGAGTGATAATGTCAATCATGCTTTATTACACGGACACACATTTACTGCCAATCCTACAGGTTGTGCAGCGGCTTTAGCAAGTATTTCTTTACTAGAACAACCCGAAACTTTTATAAATATCAATAAGATAAATGCTTCGCATCTTCAATTTGAACAACACATTTCTACGCATCCTAAAGTAAAATGCACGCGTGTTTTAGGCGTTATTTTTGCTTTAGAAATTCAGGTTTCCGAAAAGCAATCGTATTATAGTAATTTGCGCAACCAGTTTTACAATTATTTTATTGATAAAGGTGTTATTTTACGACCAGTTGGCAATGTAATTTATATTTTGCCATCATACATTATTGCTGAGGCAAGTTTGCAAAAAATTTATACTACTATCGAACAAGCTTTAAACGAAATCCCATGTTAAATCAACCCGTTTATATACATTCAATTGCTTCTATTTCTGCATTAGGAACTACTCCTACTGAAATCTGGGCCAATTATTTGCATGACAATTCGTTGTTTCAAAAGTTGGAAGCTAATAAAAAAGCGTATTGGGTTGCTAAATTTTCTGATGAGGTAACCCATTTATTAAATAATATTTTGGGGTCAGATTCCAAATACAAACATTTGGATAAATCGGTAGTCATGGCCATTTTGGTTGCCAGAAAATGCTTTGAAAACAGTAATTTTTTAAATAAAAATGTTGGAATTAATTTTGGATCTTCTCGAGGTGCCACCACATTATTTGAAAAATACCATACCGATTTTATTAATGACGGAGCGGTTTCTACGTTTACTTCTCCAGCTACAACTTTAGGAAATATATCAAGTTGGGTGTCGCACGATTTACAATCGGATGGTCCAGAAATTTCGCATTCTATAACTTGTTCCACAGGTTTACATGCTTTGTTAAACGGAATTGCTTGGTTGCAATCAGGCATGTGTAATCAGTTTTTAGTAGGTGCCAGCGAAGCACCATTAACACCATTTACGTTAAGTCAAATGACGGCATTAAAAGTGTATTCTAATGAAGAAACTGCTTTAGCAAACAGGTGTTTGGATTTCGATAAAACTTCCAATACGATGGTTTTGGGTGAAGCGGCGGCTTGTTTGTCTCTATCGCTTAATACAGAAAAAGCACTAGCCAAAATCACAGGAATTGGTTATGCTACTGAGATTTTATCAAGTTCTACCTCTATTTCCACCGGTGCAGCATGCTTTCAGAAATCGATGAAAATGGCAATAGCCAATTATTCTTTAGAAGATATTGATGCGATTATTATGCACGCGCCAGGAACAATACAGGGTGATAAAACAGAATTGGAAGCCATTAAAAAAGTATTTGGTACATATGTTCCATTATTAACTTCTAATAAGTGGAAAGTAGGGCATACGTTTGCTACGTCTGGCTTATTAAGTATTGAATTGGCGATAATGATGTTGCAGCACCAACATTTTATAGAAACGCCTTTTTATCATAATAAAAATACCACTAAAAAATTAAGAAGAATATTGGTCAATGCCGTTGGGTTTGGCGGGAATGCTGTTTCTGTTTTAATTGAGTTATAAAAAAAGTCCAAATGTAAATTTGGACTTTTTGTTTTATATTAAATTCAGTATCGCATCTGGGAAAATACCTATCAGTAGCAACAACACTGTGGCCACAATTCCAACTATATAATATTCGGAATGATTGGCAAATTCTTTAGCATAAACTGGTTCTTTGGTAAACATGGCAACAACTATTTTAAAATAATAGTACACCGCAATCATTGAATTAATAATGGCAACAATTGCCAATCCAATAAAACCACTTGAGATTATTTGGTTTAGTAAGAAAAACTTAGCAAAAAATCCTGCTAAAATAGGAATTCCAGCCATTGACAATAAAGCAATGGTCATGATAAAAGCCATTAATGGGTGTTTTTTACCCAATCCGTTAAAGTTTTCTATCAAATCGTTATCTTCATTTTTAGTTACAAATAAAATTACCGAAAAGGCGGCTAATCCTGCAATTGCATAAGATGTGGCATAAAATAATAAATTGTTTTCTGCGGCATTTATGTTTAGTAAAGTCAACAACATAAATCCGGTATGAGAAATTCCCGAATAAGCAATAACGCGTTTTATTTTTTTCTGACGAAGTGCCATAATATTTCCAAATAACATGGTTGCAATTACTACAACAATTATTACTTCTGTGTAACTGTATAGCATTTGGCTGTTTAATATGGTAATTAACTTAAAGAAAGAAGCCATCGCTGCCACTTTTGCCAATGTACTCATGATGGCTGTTACTTGAGTAGGTGAGCCCTCATATACGTCTGGCGCCCAGAAATGCATAGGTGTAGCGGCTACTTTAAATAACATTCCAATAGTTATTAATATTACTCCAATGTAAAACCAAAATTCAGTACTTGCAGATATTGATGCTTCGTATAAAGTCCCGATGTCAAAAGTCCCTGTGGCACCATATAACATGGTAATTCCAAATAATAAAATTCCAGAAGCAAACGAACCCATTAAAAAGTATTTCATACCTGCTTCGTTACTTTTTATGTTCAATCTGTCACTTCCTGCTAATACATATAATCCAATAGATAACACTTCGATGCCTAAGAAAAACATGGCTAAATTGCTAAAACTTACCATAGCCACAGCACCAGAAAGCATGAACACTTTTATTGAAATGAAATCTGATAATTTTGAACTGTTTTTGTAACTCGGGGCACTCATTAAAATAAGCAAAGCCGTTAATAATATAAATAAACTTGAAAACGCTTTTGCAAATTTATCTGAAATTATCATAGATTCGTAACCCGAAATTTCAGGTAATTCTTCAATTAAGTTTAAACCAAATAATACCATTAAGGCTACTATTGATACAGGAATAATAATCTTTTTTAGATTCATTATTTCTGCTAATAAACAAAATATTCCGATTCCTATTATAGCAATTAATGTAGTCATTTTATGATGCTTATTATTTAATTTGAGTTAAAATTGATTGTAAACTTGGCGTAATTAAATCGATAATTGGTTGTGGAAATAATCCGAAGAAAATAGTTACACCTACTATAATTACCAATACAATGCTTTCCTGTTTTGTTATGTTTTTAAATGTTTTATGTGCAGATCCTAACATTACTTTTTGAAACATGCGTAACATATAAAACGCACCTAAAATAATTGTTGTTCCTGCCACTACTGCATACCAAATATTTACTTTAAATAAACTGTAAAGCAAATTGAATTCTCCAATAAAATTAAAAGTAGTTGGCAACGCCACAGAGGCTAACATGATAATCATAAACAAAGAAGCAAAATAAGTATCTTGAATTCTGATACCGCCCATTTCTTTGATTTCGTAGGTGTTGTATCGGCTGTAAATTAATTCAACCACATAAAACAATCCTACAATTACAATACCGTGAGAAAGCATTTGTAAAACCGCACCTTGAAACCCTTCAATAGTTATAGAATACAAACCCGCTGCAATTAAACCCACGTGAGATAAAGAAGAATACGCTAAAAATTTCTTGATGTCTTTTTGTTTTAATGTTACAATCGCACCATAAATAATTCCGGCAATTGATAAGGCAACTATATACGGGACATGTGCTTTTGCTACTTCATCTGTTAAGGGTAATTGCCATCTTAATACACTGTACAATCCCATTTTAAGCATAATCCCAGACAATAACATTGTGCCAACAGCAGGCGCTTTACTATACGTGTTAGCTTGCCAAGTATGAAAAGGAATCAAAGGAATTTTAATAGCATACGCTAAAAATAAAGCAACGAAAATATATGTTTTTTCTGAAGTTGTTAGTTGTAAGGCATATAATTTATTGATGTCAAAACTGCCACCTTTTGTATACAAATAAATGAAAGCCAAAAGCATAAATAAGGAACCAGCAAACGTGTAAATAAAGAATTTTAAAATGGCTTTTTTACGTTCTTCTATATCTCCATTACCCCAATTTAAGGCGATAAAATAAATAGGAATTAATGCAATTTCCCAAAAGATGTAATATAAAATTCCATCTGATGCCAAGAAAGTCCCCGCCATAGCGAATCCCATAAATAGCATTAATGCATAAATAGATCTTGAATTTTCAAATTTTGTGATAAATCCGGATAATATAATTAAGGGTAACAATCCGGTTGTTAATAATAACATCACTAAAGATAAACCATCAACATGCAAAGCAAAATTGATGTTAAGTTGTGAAATCCATGGCACATTTACATCTAAATTTTCACCAGCTTGGTACGCATTTAAATTTAATAGCGTTACGCCAAATGCAGCAATACTTGAAATTAAAGCTATTTTAGGGGCAAACTTGTTTCCTGATAAATAGGTGACTATTGCGCCAACTAATAATACAATTAAAACGATACTACTATCCATTATTTTACATCTCGAATTATAAATACATAAACTAAAAACCCAACCATTCCGAATATAAATGCGAATAAATACACACCAATATTACCATTTTGAATTTTCTTTCCTTTTAAAGACAATGCATACGTGGCACCACCTAATCCTATAACTGCATTTGAAATAAATTTCTCTACATAATTTTTAGCAAAACTGGAAATCGAATAGATTGGTTTTACAATTATTGCCATATAAATTTCGTCTAAATAATATTTATTTGATAAAACTTTGTGTAAACCTTGCACTTCAGAATCTGCCACTGGGATTTCTCTTTTCTTTAAATATTTAGAATACGCTATTGCAATTCCTAATAAGGCGCCAAGAGTTGCCACCGCCATTAAAGTATATTCCGTTGTTCCTAAAGTATGTGCTTCGTGAGATTTGTGTGCAAATAATGGCGCTAAATAATGATTTAACCAACTATGCCCTGGTAAGCTAATGGCACCACCAATGGCAGCCAATGTTGCTAAAATTACTAATGGAATAGTAATTAATGCTGGACTTTCGTGTAAATGATGTTTTTGTTCTTCAGTGCCTCTAAAGTCGTTGAAGAAAGTTAAATACATCAATCGGAACATATAAAAAGCGGTCATAATAGAAGCAATCGAACCCACAATCCACAAAGGGATATTGTTGTGAAAAGCCGTCATTAAAATTTCATCTTTAGACCAAAATCCAGAGAAAGGAAAAATACCTGAAATCGCTAAAGTTGAAATCATCATTGTCCAGAAAGTAATTGGCATTACTTTTCGTAAACCACCCATATTTTTCATGTCTTGTTCTCCGTGCAAAGCATGAATTACAGAACCTGAACCTAAGAACAAACAAGCTTTAAAAAAAGCGTGTGTAATTACGTGGAAAACCGCTACTTCATAAGCACCTAAACCTAATGCTAAAAACATTAAACCCAATTGCGAAACGGTAGAATAAGCTAATACTTTTTTAATATCGTTTTGAACCAAACCAATTGATGCAGCAACAATTGCAGTGATAGCACCAACAATTGCAATTACGTTTTGAATTTCTGGCGTTAAGTCGAATAAGAAATTCATTCTTGTTATCATAAAAATTCCTGCAGTTACCATCGTTGCTGCGTGAATTAATGCAGAAACAGGAGTTGGTCCAGCCATTGCGTCTGGTAACCAAGTGGCTAAAGGTAATTGTGCTGATTTTCCACAAGCACCAATGAATAAACATAAAGCTGCGATTGATAATAGGCTAGGAGTGATTAAATCTTTTCCTAATAAGGCTTTTATTTCTAAAAATTCTAAAGTTTGAAAATGGAAACCTAAGATAAAAATTCCGATTAAGAAACCTAAATCTCCAATACGGTTCATGATAAATGCTTTTTTCGCAGCATCATTATAATCTTGGTTTTTATACCAAAATCCGATAAGTAAATACGAACATAATCCTACGCCTTCCCAACCAATAAACATAATTAGTAAGTTACTTCCAGCTACTAACGTAATCATGAAGAAAACAAACAAATTTAAATAAGAGAAAAATTTATGCATATTTTCATCTTCATGCATGTAACTAATCGAATACAAATGAATTAAAGCGCCAATTCCTGTTACAAACAACAACCATAAAACAGACAATTGATCGAACAAAAAGGAGAAGTTTACTTGGATTGAACCTATTGAAAACCAATCTGCTAAATGAAAATTTATGGCTTTTCCGTCGGTATTAATTTGAGAAAATAATGAAATGGTACATAAGAAAGATACAACGATTGCTGCTGTTCCTAGTACACCAGAAATTGTTTTTCCTAATGATTTTCCAAAAAATGTGTTGATTAAAAAACCAACTAACGGTGTAAATAATAAGAGTAATATAGTAGTATTCATTTCAGAATTATCCTTTTAGATTTTTTAAATTATCGATGTCAATATTTCCAATATTTCTAAATACCGAAACTAATATGGCTAATCCTACAGCCACTTCAGCTGCCGCAACTGCCATGGTGAAAAATACAAAAACTTGCCCTGATGGATCTTCATGATACGAAGAAAAAGCAACTAAAAGTAAGTTGACTGCATTTAACATAATTTCTATAGACATAAACATGATTATGGCATTTCTTCTGTATAGAAGACCAAACGCTCCAATACAAAACAGCAAAGCTGAAAGTGTAATGTAGTTTTCAATACCAACTTGTTCTAGTATGTTCATAATTAAATTTTTTCTTCTTTTTTAGAAATTAAAACGGCACCAATCATAGATACTAAAAGTAAAACCGAAGCAAATTCGAATGGCACTTGGTATTCGTTTAACAATACATTTCCTAATACTTTAATAGATTGATAATCTATTCCAGAATTTACATATTCTATATTTTCTGGCTGTGCTTTACGAAGTGCTGCAATTAAAACCAATCCTAAAATTCCAGCTGAAAAAACCGCTGCAAGTTTTGCAAATAAAGGTTTTGAAGTTTCATCTTCTTTGTCTAAATTCATGAGCATTAAGGTAAATAATAAAAGTACCATAATAGCTCCTGCATATACAATTATATGTACGATAGCCAAAAATTGCGCATTAAAAAGTAAGTAATGTCCTGCTAATGAGAAAAAGCAAACCACTAAATAAATGGCACTATGAATGGCATTTTTAGTGAAAACAGTTAAAAATGCCGTTCCTAATGTTATAGCTGATAATATATAAAAAACAATTTCTATCATAATTAATTTACGGTATTAGTTTGTGTGTTTTTAATAGCCATGTCTAAAGGCATTACTAATTTGTCTTTTCCGTAGATAAATTCTTCTCTTTCGTAACCCGATTTCACAATTTTTTTAGAAGTTGTTAAGTAAATCGCTTCTTTAGGACAAGCTTCTTCACACAAACCACAAAAAATACAACGCAGCATATTTATTTCATAAATTTCCGCATATTTTTCTTCTCTATACAAATGTTTTTCGTCTGCTTTTCTTTCTGCAGCTTTCATAGTAATGGCTTCTGCAGGACAAGACAAAGCACATAATCCGCAAGCGGTACATCTTTCTCTGCCTTGGTCGTCGCGCATTAACATATGTTGTAAACGTGCAATTGGACTCATTTCGCGCACTTCTTCTGGATATTTAATGGTCACTTTTCTTCTAAACAAATGTTGAATAGTGGTCCATAATCCTTTCAGAATCGTCCAAACGTAAATTCGTTCTAAGAATGTCATTTCCTTATTGGAAACTTCCATTTTTCTTCCTGATAATGATATTTGTTGTATTGACATCTTCTTACTAATTAAATAAAACCATTACAATTCCAGTTATAATAATATTGATAACAGCTAACGGAATTAATATTTTCCAACCTAAATGCATCAATTGATCATATCTGAAACGCGGAATTGTCCATCTTACCCACATGTAGAAAAAGATGAAGAAACATATTTTTGCAAATAGTGTTATAAACCCTAATAATGCACCAATATTTATACCCCAATTTTCATTTACCCAAGCCATTCCTGGAAAATGGTAACCTCCTAAAAACACGATAGCTAAAATAGTTGATGAAATAAACATATTTGCATATTCAGCAAATAAATAGAATCCCATTTTCATAGATGAATATTCTGTGTGATAGCCACCAATTAACTCTGATTCGCATTCTGCTAAATCGAAGGGTGTTCTGTTAGTTTCTGCAAACGAACATATTAAGAAAATCAAAAACGCTAACGGCTGATAAAATATATTCCATCCGTCATTGGCTTGCATAACTGTAATGTCTTTTAAAGATAATGAACCCGACATCATTAAAATGGAAATCATGGCTAATCCCATCGCAACTTCATAAGAAATCATTTGAGAAGAAGCACGAACGGCAGACATTAAAGAGTATTTGTTGTTAGATGCCCAAGCACCAATCATAATTCCGTAAACTCCGATTGATAATACTCCGAAAATATATAATATTGACACATCAATATCTGTTGCTTGAAGTAAAACATCTCTTCCGAAAACGTTAATTTTATCTCCCCAAGGAATAACAGCACTTGTAATTAAGGCTGTACTCATTGCTATTGCAGGTCCTAAAATAAATAAAAATCTATTTGGTGTGTTTGGGAAAAATTCTTCTTTCGTAAATAATTTAGCACCATCTGCTAGTGGTTGTAATAAGCCACCCCAACCAGCACGGTTTGGACCCACACGATCTTGTAAAAAGGCGGCAACTTTACGTTCTGCCCAAGTTGAATACATTGCCATTAGCATAGTTAATGCAAAAACAACAAATATGATGACACTTTTTTCTATGATAAATGCACTATCCATTATAATTGAGTA
Source organism: uncultured Flavobacterium sp. (assembly GCA_964402375.1). Classification (GTDB taxonomy): domain Bacteria; phylum Bacteroidota; class Bacteroidia; order Flavobacteriales; family Flavobacteriaceae; genus Flavobacterium. Next base: position 103,017 of record CAYOCC010000005.1, read on the forward strand.
TTTTTTAATGGAACACCTGACATACTGATTCTTACTTGGTCTTGTTTTCTGCCTTTTAAAATAAAATCTTCAGTTTCAATAATTACTTTTTCTAAAGGACGAATATAATTATTTTGGTTAATAACCGAATCTTTATTGAATTCTTTCGGACCTTCAATTGTCCAATCTGACACTTCTTTTTTATCGAAACGACAGGTGTTGCAAATAAATTCATCTACTTCACCATATTGGTCTTTTCTTCCAGTTACTCTTTGAATTTCGTTTCCGAACATCCAAACTGTAGTTTTACCACAACATTTGTCGCAATCTCTGTGCGCATTAAAAGGTTTGTTAAACCAAACTCTACTTTTAAAACGGAAGGTTTTGTCTGTTAAAGCGCCAACTGGGCAAACATCAATCATATTTCCAGAAAATTCATTGTCAATAGCTGCAGATACACAAGTTGAAATTTGCGCATGATCTCCACGGTTTAAAACACCATGAACTCTATTATCTGTTAATTGGTCAGCTAATGTGGTGCAACGTTGGCATAAAATACAACGGTTCATGTGTAATTGAATTTTATCTCCAATGTTTTCTGGTTCAAAAGTTCTTTTTTCTTCTATGAAACGCGTTTCTGATTTTCCATGTTCGAAACTTAAATTTTGTAATTCACATTCACCAGCTTGGTCGCAAACTGGGCAATCCAAAGGGTGGTTAATTAATAAAAATTCTGTTACAGATTTTCTTGCTTCTGTTACTCTATCTGAATTTTTACTATTCACTTCCATACCATCCATACATCCTGTAACGCATGATGCCATTAATTTAGGCATGGGTCTTGGATCTGCTTCGCTACCTTTTGCTACTTCTACTAAACAGCAACGACATTTTCCACCGCTTCCTTTTAATTTAGAATAATAACACATGGCTGGCGGCACTAAATCGCCTCCAATCATACGAGCAGCTTGCAGGATAGTTGTTCCTGGTTCTACTTCAACGCTTTGTCCGTCTATGGTTACTTTCATTTTTTTAATGTTTGATTCCTAGCGGAATCATTTTTGAATTTTTATTAAACAGTTTGTTGGCTTATTAAATGCTGCACTTTCGAAAAAGGTTCATTCACAAAATGGTTTCTATCTTTAATTTTTTCTGGGAATCTTACATGGTAATCAAATTCTTCTCTGAAGTGGCGAATAGCAGCAGCTACTGGCCATGAAGCCGCATCGCCTAATGGGCAAATGGTGTTTCCTTCAATTTTAGATTGAATGTTCCATAATAAATCTATATCTTCCTCGCGACCTTGACCGTTCTCAATTCTCCATAATATTTTTTCTAACCAACCTGTTCCTTCTCGGCAAGGCGTACATTGTCCGCAACTTTCATGGTGATAGAAACGGGAGAAATTCCAAGTATTTCTTACGATACAAGTGGTATCATTATAAACAATGAAACCTCCAGAACCTAACATCGAACCACTTACAAAACCTCCGTCGGATAAAGATTCGTATGTCATTAATCTGTCAGTTCCAGCTGCTGTTTTGTATATTAAATGTGCGGGTAGAATTGGCACAGATGAACCTCCAGGAACTAAAGCCTTTAAAGGTCTGTCATCCATCATACCGCCACAGTATTCGTCAGAATTCATAAATTCTTCTACTGTAATTCCCATTTCAATTTCATAAACACCCGGATTTTTAATATGTCCAGAAGCAGAAATTAATTTAGTACCTGTGGAACGTTCCAAACCAATTTTTGCATATTCTGCACCAGAATTCATTACAATCCAAGGCACAGCTGCAATTGATTCTACATTATTAACTACAGTTGGGTTAGCCCATAATCCTGAAATTGCAGGAAATGGTGGTTTGATACGAGGATTTCCTCTTTTACCTTCTAAAGATTCTATTAATGCAGTTTCTTCTCCACAGATGTAAGCTCCTGCACCAACGTGAACGTATAAATCTAAATCGTATCCAGAGCCTTTTATGTTTTTACCTAACCAACCAGAAGCATAAGCTTCTTTTATGGCTTTTTCTAAAATTTTGTAAATCCACATATATTCCCCTCTAATATATATGTAAGAAAGATTAGCGCCAAGTGCGAAACTTGAAGTAATCATCCCTTCAATTAAAAGGTGAGGAATGTGTTCCATTAAATAACGGTCTTTGAAAGTACCTGGTTCAGATTCGTCGGCATTGCAAACTAAATGACGCGGTTTTCCTGACTTTTTATCGATAAAACTCCATTTCATTCCCATTGGAAATCCGGCACCACCACGACCACGAAGTCCTGAAGCTTTTACTTCTTCAGTAATATCGTCTGGTTGCATGGTCAATGCTTTTTCCACTGATTTGTATCCGCCATTTTCGCGGTATACCTCATAGGTCTTTATGCCTGGAATATTTATTTTGTCTAATAATATTTTCTTTCCCATGATATTATTTATCGTGTAAAGTTATTTTTTCTGCTTTGCAATCTTCAATTAACGTATCGAAGGATTCCTTTGATAGTTTTTCATGATAAAAATCGCCTAATTGCAACATGGGAGCATATCCACAAGCGCCTAAACATTCTACACCAACCACTTGAAACAGTCCGTCTGAAGTAATTTCTCCTTCTTTCACGCCCAATTTTGAACATGCATAATCCATTAAATCCTCTACACCACGTGTAGCACAACAAGATGTTCTGCAAAATTCGAACATGTATTTGGCCACCGGTTTTGTGTTAAACATCGTGTAAAAAGTCACTACTTCATACACTTCAATAGGAAGAATTTCCAAAATTTCAGCTACTTTTTGTTGCAGTTCTACACTTAACCAATTATGATGAGCATCTTGGACTTCATGCAAAACAGGCAATAAAGCCGATTTCTTTTTATCTGCTGGATAATGACTGATCAATTCGTTAATACGAGTCATTAACGCTTCAGTTATGTTTATCTCTTGTTTAATATTTGATATTTCCATTCTTTTTATTTTGAATTTTATAATTTAAAATTCATCATTTATAATTTATTATGCGTCTAATTCTCCAGCAATTACATTTAAACTTGATAAGATAACAATTGCATCTGACAACATTGCACCTTTAATCATTTCTGGGTATGCTTGATAATAGATGAAACTCGGTCTTCTGAAATGTAATCTGTATGGTGTTCTACTTCCATTTGTAATTAAATAAAAACCTAATTCACCATTACCGCCTTCAACAGGTTGGTACACTTCGGCAACAGGAACGGGAATTTCTCCCATAACAATTTTAAAGTGATAAATTAAAGCTTCCATATTATGGTACACGTCTTCTTTTGGTGGAAGATAATAATCTGGAACGTCAGCATGAAATGCATTCCCTTCTGGCATTTTTTCTAATGCCTGACGAATAATGCTTAAACTTTCCCATACTTCTGCGTTTCTTACACAAAATCTGTCGTAAGTGTCTCCTGATTTTCCAACGGGAACTTTAAATTCGAAATCTTCATAAGAAGAATACGGTTGCGCGACACGAACATCATAATCAACACCAGCGGCTCTTAAATTTGGACCTGTAAATCCGTAATCCATTGCCATTTCAGGAGTAATGGCACCTACGTTTACCGTTCTGTCAATAAAAATTCTATTTCTTGTAAATAAATCTTCAAATTCTTTCCAAGCTACTGGGAAATCTTTTAAGAATGTATCTAATAATTCAAATGCTTTTGGCGACCAATCTCTTTCGAATCCGCCGATTCTTCCCATATTTGTGGTTAAACGAGCGCCACAAATTTCTTCGTAAATTTCATATACCTTTTCGCGGAATTGAAATACGTATAGAAAACCTGTGTAGGCACCAGTATCTACTCCTAAAATTGAATTACAAATCAAATGGTCTGTTATACGCGCTAATTCCATTACAATCACACGTAAATATTGCGCACGTTTTGGAACTTCAATATTCAATAATTTTTCTAAAGTCAACCACCAAGCCATATTATTGATTGGCGATGAACAATAATTCATTCGATCTGTAAGTGGTGTAATTTGATAAAAAGGACGATTTTCGGCAATTTTTTCAAAAGCCCTGTGAATATATCCTATAGTTGGTTCTGCGTCTAAAATTCTTTCCCCATCCATTAATAAGATGTTTTGAAAAATTCCGTGAGTGGCAGGGTGAGTTGGTCCTAAGTTTAAGATAGCTAATTCGCTTCCGTCTTCGTTGTGACGCTCCTCAATATATTTGTAATATCTGTGATCTGCAGGTAATGCTACTGTTCCCATCTTAAATTGTTGAATTATTAATGGTTCTACCAAAGAAACGGTCGTCTTTATCTGTTCTTCCTGAATCTTCCATTGGAAATTCTTTTCTCATTGGAAAAGAAGTCATTTCGTCCATATTTAAAATTCGTACTAAATTGGGGTGTCCGTGAAAAATAATTCCGTAGAAATCGAATGTTTCACGTTCCATCCAGTTGGCACAATTAAATAAAGAAGTGATTGATTTCACTTCAGGTTTTGTCCCGTTTAAGAAAGTTTTTACTCGTATTCTTTTATTTTCGTACCAATTGTGTAAATGATATACAACACAAAATTGCTCATTCTCTTCACTATCTGGATAATGTACACCGCATAAATCAGTTAAGAAACTAAAGTTTAATGAAGGTTCTTCTTTTAAAAATTTTATAACGTTGTACACTACATCTTCATCAGCTTCTAGGACAAACATGTCGTATTCTGTTCTAAAATACTTTACGTTTTCTCCAAAAGTTTCTTGCAATTTGCTTTGTATGTCTACTGATTCTAAAGCCATTATTATTTTATGTTATAGGAAGCTAACAATTCTTTATATTCTTCAGAATGTCTTCTTCTTTGAGATTCACTTTTTACTAATTCTTGCAACTGCATTACACCGTCTACTATTTGTTCAGGGCGTGGCGGGCAACCTGGTACATAAACGTCAACAGGAATTACTTTATCAATGCCTTGTAAAACAGAATAGGTATCAAAAATACCACCTGAAGAAGCACAAGCTCCAACGGCAATTACCCAACGAGGCTCTGACATTTGTTCATAAACTTGACGTAAAATCGGAGCCATTTTTTTTGAAATAGTTCCCATTACAAGAAGCATATCGGCCTGACGAGGAGAAAAACTCACACGTTCTGATCCAAAACGAGCCAAATCATAATGCGATGCCATTGTAGCCATAAACTCGATACCACAACATGAAGTAGCAAATGGTAATGGCCATAATGAATTGGCACGAGCCAAACCAACAACTTGGTCTAGTTTCGTAGCAAAGAATCCTTCGCCTGCATGCCCTTCAGGCGCATCAACCATATTTATATTCTTACTCATATTATTTTGAATTTTGTATGAAAAATTTTGAATGAAATATATTTGTCATTTAAAATTTAAAATTGTTTTGTTATTCCCAAACCAATGCTTTCTTCTTAATAACATAGAAGAAACCGATTAATAATAAAATCATGAAAATACTCATCTTAATTAATCCTTCTACGCCCATTTCTTTAAAATTTACGGCCCATGGATACATGAAAATAACTTCCACATCAAAAAGAACGAATAAAATAGCTACTAAAAAATATTTTACAGAAAAAGGAATACGTGCGTTTCCAATAGATTCAATTCCGCATTCGAAACTCTTATCTTTATTGACAGATGATCTTTTAGGGCCTAAAAGGCTAGAGCCGAAAATTGTTAAAGCAACAAAACCAACCGCAAGAAGTACTTGCATCAAAATAGGTATAAAATCAATTTGAGAATTATGCATTTTAATGTTGTTTTTAAAATAGCCACAAAATTAATTTGTATTGCGGTATTATCAAAATTTAAACTACATTAAGAATGGCGATTTTATGAAAAAGAATGTATTTATAATCATTCTAAATAAAAAGCAAAGCACAAAAAAAACGCTCCGTTATCGGGAGCGTTTTCAGACGGTAATAAATTAATCGTTTAATATTACAACTTTAGTTGCTACAATTCCTTTTCTTCCTTCTTCTTCTTCATAACTAACGCGGTCTCCCTCGTTTAAGTTTTCAACATTGATTCCTGTAGCGTGAACAAAAATGTCCTTACCTGTATCTTCGTTAGTGATGAAACCAAAACCTTTAGTTTCATTGAAGAATTTTACTGTTCCTGTTTGCATTATATGCGTATTTAATTATTAATAATGAGCAAATATATAAATTAATTTGACACAAGCAAGAAAATTGTCTTTTTATTTTGAAATATTTATTTTTATGTTCAACTCTTCCAGTTGTTTATCATCAATTTTGGATGGCGCGTCAATCATTACATCTCTTCCAGAATTATTTTTCGGGAACGCAATAAAATCTCTAATAGTTTCTTGACCGCCCAGTATGGCTACCAATCTGTCTAATCCAAAAGCCAAGCCGCCGTGGGGTGGTGCACCATATTGAAAGGCATTTAATAGAAATCCAAATTGGTTTTCGGCTTCTTCTTTTGTAAATCCTAATAATTCAAACATTCGTTCTTGTAAATTTCTATCGTGAATACGAATGGATCCTCCGCCAATTTCATTTCCGTTTAATACCATATCGTAGGCATTGGCTCTAATTTTTCCTGGTTCGGAAGTAATTAAATGCATGTCTTCTGGTTTTGGAGAAGTAAATGGATGGTGCATCGCATGATATCTTTTGCTTTCTTCATCCCATTCTAATAAAGGAAAATCTAAAACCCAAAGTGGCGCAAATTCGTCAGGATTTCTTAAACCTAAACGAGTTGCTAATTCCATTCGCAATGCAGAAAGTTGTGTTCTTGTTTTGTCGGTATTTCCACATAAAACAAAAATCATATCGCCAGGTTTCGCTCTAGTAATTTCTGCCCATTTTTTTAAATCTGCTTGATCAAAAAATTTATCTACAGATGATTTTAAACTCCCGTCTAATTCATATTTACAGTAAATCATTCCTGTTGCACCAATTTGTGGGCGTTTTACCCAATCAATTAAGGCATCGATTTCTTTTCTTGTGTAAGTTGCACAATTAGGAGCGGCGATACCAACTACAAACTCTGCAGCATTAAATACCGGAAAATCTTTGTGTTTGGTTACTTCGTTTAACTCGCCAAATTCCATTCCAAAACGAATATCTGGTTTGTCATTTCCATACGTTTTTATAGCGTAATCGTAGGTAATACGAGGAAACTTGTCTATTTCAACGCCTTTCACTTCTTTAAGTAAATGACGGGTTAATCCTTCAAATTGATTTAAAATATCTTCTTGTTCTACGAAGGCCATTTCGCAGTCAATTTGTGTGAATTCTGGTTGTCTATCTGCGCGTAAGTCCTCATCACGGAAACATTTTACAATTTGAAAATACTTATCCATTCCGCCCACCATCAACAATTGCTTGAAGGTTTGTGGCGATTGTGGCAGTGCATAAAATTGCCCTTCGTTCATTCTACTTGGCACTACAAAATCTCGCGCGCCTTCTGGAGTAGATTTGATTAAATAAGGTGTTTCTACTTCGCAAAATCCTTGATTAGACAAATAATTTCTTACTTCTTGAGCTACTTTGTGACGGAATAACAAACTATTTTTAACTGGATTTCTACGAATATCTAAATAACGGTATTTCATTCGGATATCTTCACCACCGTCTGTTTCATCTTCAATGGTGAATGGCGGAGTTAAAGAGTCGTTTAAAATGGTCAATTCAGAAACTAAAATTTCAATGTCACCCGTTGGCATATTATTATTTTTAGATTCACGTTCAATTACGGTTCCTTTAACTTGAACCACAAATTCGCGCCCTAAAGATTTTGCGGCATCAAAAATAGCTTTGTCCGTTCTGGTTTCGTCTAAAATTAATTGCGTAATTCCATATCGGTCTCGCAAATCAATCCAAATCATAAAACCTTTATCACGCGTTTTTTGAACCCAACCCGCTAACGTAACTTCCTGATTTATATGTTTGGCGTTAAGTTCACCACAATTATGACTTCTATACATTATTATTTGTTTTTTGCAAAAGTATAATAATTTTAAATTTTATTTTAGTTTAACAATTAATAATCTTAACAATTTTTTTGTAATTTATTTTTTTAATTCTGTTATATTTACACATTATAAATTAAATTTCTCAAAATGACAAACCACAAAACATTTTTATTAGGCGTTGTAGCAGGTGTTTTTTCTTTAACAGCCAGTGCTCAAGTTAAATTTTCTGCAAAAATTGCAAATAAACCATCAGATACCATTTATATAAAATCAAGAGGTTTTAATCAAATGATTGTGGCGGATAAAAAAGGCGATTTTAAAGCAACTTTTAATGTTACAGACGGCATGTTTAAACTTGAAGTTGCTGATCAATATGGCGATTTGTATCTAACAAACACTTCAGATTTAGAAGTAACTTTAGACTATAAAGATTTTGATAATACTATTTCCTTTAAAGGAAAAGGAGCAAAGGAAAACATGTTTTTAGCTGCTGAAATGCTAAAACAACAAGATCAATCGGCTATTGAACCATTGATGAAAGCGGAAAATTTAGAAACTTTAACTGCGGAAGTAGCCAAATACAAAGAAACTATTTTTGCTGCAATGCCTCAAGGTTTAGATGCTGGTTTTGTAGATAAATATAAAGGTGATGTTGAAAATGGAATGAAGGGTATGATTCAATATTTATCTGGTGCTTTTGAATTGAAAAAATTAAACGGAACGGCTTCACCAACATTTAAATATGAAAACCATAAAGGTGGGTTTACTTCTTTAGAAGATTTAAAAGGGAAATATGTATATGTAGATGTTTGGGCAACTTGGTGTGGACCATGTCGTCAGGAAATTCCTTTTTTACAAAAAACTGAAGTTGCCTATCACGGGAAAAATATCGAATTTGTAAGTATTTCTATTGATGTAATGAAAGACAGAGAAAAATGGAGCAAATTTGTAACAGAAAAAAACTTAGGAGGTATTCAATTATTAGCAGATAAAGATTGGAAATCAGATTTTGTAAAAGGTTATAAAATAGACGGAATTCCAAGATTTATATTAATTAGTCCAGAAGGAAAAATTGTAAACGCTGACGCACCAAGACCTTCTTCACCTGATTTAGTCATTTTATTAGATTCTTTAGTAAAATAATTTTTTTTAACATATAGAAACATAGTTTTTTCTAAAGAAGAGAAAACTATGTTTCTATGTGTTTATTTTTTAATTTTGCATTTTAAACAAATAAACAAATGAAAGTAGCCGTTGTTGGAGCCACTGGAATGGTGGGAGAAGTAATGCTTCAAATATTAAAAGAAAGAAATTTTCCGGTAACGGAATTAATTCCTGTTGCTTCAGAAAAATCTGTAGGTAAAGAAATTGAATTTAACGGAAAAATATATAATGTCGTAGGTTTACAAACTGCGGTAGATATGAAAGCCGATATAGCCTTGTTTTCTGCTGGTGGAGAAACTTCTTTAGCTTGGGCGCCAAAATTTGCTGCTGCAGGTACAACAGTTATTGATAATTCTTCAGCATGGAGAATGGATGAAACTAAGAAACTGGTTGTTCCAGAAATCAATGCCTATATTTTAACTGCATCCGACAAAATTATTCCAAACGCAAATTGTTCTACAATTCAATTAGTAATGGCTTTAGCCCCTTTGCATAAAAAATATAAAATAAAACGAATTATTGTTTCTACTTATCAATCTATTACGGGAACAGGCGTAAAAGGTGTGCAACAATTAGAAAACGAATATGCTGGTGTTAAGGGCGAAATGGCTTACAAATACCAAATTCATAGAAATGCAATTCCACAATGTGATGTTTTTGAAACCAATGATTACACCAAAGAAGAAATGAAATTGGTTCGTGAAACGCAGAAAATATTAAACGACAAAACCATTGGAATTACTGCAACTGCAGTAAGAATTCCAGTTGTTGGTGGACATAGTGAAGCGGTAAACGTAGAATTTTATAGCGATTTTGATATCAATGAAGTTCGTACCCTTTTACACAATTCGCCTGGAATAACGGTTCAAGATAATTTAGATACATTTACTTATCCTATGCCGTTTTACGCAGAAGGAAAAGATGATGTTTTTGTAGGACGCATCCGTAGAGATGAAAGTCAACCAAATACACTAAATATGTGGATTGTTGCTGATAATTTACGTAAAGGTGCCGCCACAAATACCGTACAAATAGCCGAATATTTAGTGGCTAATAACTTGGTATAATGCAAAAAAAACATGTAAAAATAACATGTAAATTAAAATTTCAAAAAGGCGATTTTTATAATTTAAAAATCGCTTTTTTATTTATTCAAAGTAAATTTTCTGATGATGTAATTGAATATTTTATAACCAAAAATTCGTCTTAAAATTCGCATAATATTGGCATCAAAACCAATCGTATATCTTCTAAAATTTGTATTTGGGTTTTCGGCAATTTTAAATAATTTTTCAACAATTTGCTGAGGTAAATCTTGGTTTTTTCCTGATTTATCTATAAGTAATTTCGAAATTTTATCCATCAATTTATTATAAGATACTATTTCTGTTGTAGCGCATTTTGTTACATTTTTTTGAAAAGAAGTGGGCGCATTTCCAAATTGTACAGTAGCCACACTAACATTAAAATCTACCAGTTCATAAGCCATACATTCAGAAAAACTTTCTACTGCTTGTTTGGTTGCATGATAAAAGTTGCCTAACGGCAAATTTACCAAGCCAGCAACAGAGGTTATATTTATAAATTGCCCATATTTTTGTTGTCTGAATTTAGGGATAAATGCCCTGCAAACTTTTACAACGCCAAGCCAATTTAAATTTACAATATCATCAATTTTTTTGTCTTCTGATAGTTCTACGAAACTTCTGTAGCCCATTCCGGCATTGTTAATTACTGTATCAATTTTTGGATGATTTTCTAAAATAATTTTACTAGCCGATGCAATACTTTCCGTGGATGTTACATCCATTTCGTAACTAAAAATGTGAGGATAATCTTTAAAATCATTACTTTCAGAACTTTGTAGTAACGTAGCAATAACGGTCCAGTTATTTTTGGCAAAATACAAAGCAGTTTGTTTGCCAATTCCTCCACCAGCACCAGTTATTAATACAGTTTTCATTTTACTTGTTTATTAATACTTTAATTTTGTCATTAAAATATAGCGGGCTATTCTACTTTGTTTTCTGCTGATGTAGGCAGATCCATTTGGACTAAATCTTCTTGGGTTTGGCAAAATTGCTGCAATTCCTGCGGCTTGCATACGGGTTAAACTTTTGCAATCTTTTTTGTACCAATGTTGCGTTGCGGCTTCGGCACCATAAATGCCATCGCCCATTTCAATACTGTTTAGGTACACTTCAAGTATGCGCTCTTTGCCCCAAATTAATTCAATTAATACCGTATAATAAGCTTCTAATGCTTTTCGGAAATAGCTTCTTCCTTGCCAAAGAAATACATTTTTTGCGGTTTGTTGTGTAATGGTACTTCCGCCTTTTAGTTTTTTACCTTTAAAATTTCCTACAGCTGCTTTTTGCATCGCAGAAAAATCCAATCCATAATGTTCAAAAAATCTACCATCTTCACTGGCAATAACTGCTTTTTGTAGGTTTTTAGAAATATTTTCTAATTGTACCCAATTGTGCTTGGTTTCGATATCTTTTCCTGCAGATTTATTTTCAAAATACCTGATTACCATAAGAGGCGTATAAGGCACGGGCACAAATTTATAAAGCACAACAAAAAACAAACTAATAACATTGAACCAAATAATTAGCTTCCAAAAGAAACGCATTATGTGCCCGAAAAATCCTTTTTTTCCAGTGTTTTTTGTTTTTATTGCTGCCATTTTATACTAAATCTGCTATTTCTTTACCAATTAAACTTCCTATTGCAACCCCCATTCCGCCCATTCTAACGCCGCAATAAACATGGTTGCTTAGTTGTTGTATAATTGGATTTTTAGAATTTCCAATACCCATAATACCACTCCAACTGTGTTCAATTTCAAAAGGGGTATCAGGCAAAATTACATTTTTTAGTAAATCTTGCAAGTGATTTTGAATTTTTTCGGTAGTTGCTAATGAAGTAGTGGTTTCCCCTTCAAAATCTAAGTTTCTCCCACCACCAAAAAGCACTCTATTATTTATATTTCTGAAATAATAATACCCTTGGTCTAAATGAAAAGTGCCTTTAAGGTGCAAATTTTCAATAGGTTTTGTAATTAAAACTTGTGCTCTTGCGGGTTTGACTTCGTTTTTAGTTAATTTGGAAGCAAAACCATTTGTTGTAAAAATTAGTTTTTTGGTATTAAAAGTAACTTCGTTGGTTACCACTGCTACATTATCATTTGTTTCTTGATAATCGGAAACGTTTTGATTGTTTAGAATTAAAATATCATGTAAAACAGCTTTTTTAAGTAAAGCTTGCATCATATTTCCAGTGTCAATTTGACCTTCAAAAGCATTAAAAATCAAATGTTCAAACGTGTTTTTAAATTTAAAACTATCGTTTACTTTAGTATACACATCCGATTTGAATAAGGGTCGAACGACATCGTTTATAAATGAAATTTTGGATATACAATCGCTGTAAAACGCTTCATCTTCTTTCAGAAACAATTCGTAACCGCCTAAAGGTTGGTAAGCTAAGGCGGCATCACCTAGGTTTTTACGAAGCAGTTGCAAACCAGCATATCTTTTTTGAATCAGTTGGATAACTTCTTCTTCGGTGTGTGTTTTTAAATCATCTATAATTTCGGAAACGCTACCAAAACAAGCAAAACCAGCGTTTTTGGTACTGGCGCCTTGAGGCAAAATGCCTTTTTCTAAAACTAAAATTTTGGCTTTTGGAAACCGTTCTCTTAACTGAATGGCAGTGTGTAAACCTACAATGCCGCTGCCTACTATGGTGAAATCCACGTTGGAGAACCAATTTTTTATTTCCCAATAGCTTAGTTGCATACTTTATTTTCTATAAAATTAGCCTTATTTACTCATCACCAGACCCATCTACTTTTCCTAATTTCCTCGCTTTAATGGCTTTCATTACTAAAGGAAATGTAGTTACAGCCACTAATATAAATATGATTTTCTCGATATGATGTTTTAAATCAATATCAAATTTTTCTAAAAATAAGCCGTATAAATAATGACCAGCATACACCAAAATAAACGACCATAAAATAGAACTTATGATATTATACAACATAAATTTGCTTTTTTTCATATGTACAATTCCTGCAATAATAGGGACAAAAGTTCTTACAATGGGTAAAAATCTTGCAAAAACTATTGCAACGCCACCATGCTTTTGAAAGAAACTTTCGGAGTGGTCTAGGTATTTTCTCTTAAAGAAAAAACCATCCTTTTTTTGATATAAATTTTTCCCGTAAACAGATCCAAACCAATAACCAAAAATATTACCAATTATTCCAGAAAGGGCAATCAATGTTGCAATCACAAAAACTGGCGAATAACCTGGAGGTAAAAAAGTTAAAGGTTTTGCCAAAGATTCACAATAAATTCCAGATAAAAACAATAAACTATCACCAGGAAGAAAAAACCCTACAAACAAACCGGTTTCGGCAAATACAATAAATAAAACCATGTAAATCCCGATTGGAACGCCACCTAATTCTAAGTTAATGTAAAATTCTGGATTAAAAAGTTTGGTCCAATTAAATTCAGAGTCAATTTCTTGGACTTGTATTAATAGGTTTGAAGTAATATTTTTAAATAATTCTAAGATAAATTTCATGGGGCTTTATTTTTTTAGCGAAAATCATTACTTAATTCCAATTTCTTGTGCGGCTTCGTGTTTAGATTCCCATTTGTCAATAGCTGCTGTTGAAAGTGCGTTTCCTAACACATTGGTCATACTTCTGGCCATATCGCAAAAATGGTCAATTGGCAAAATTAAAGCAATTCCTTCTGGCGGAATGCCGAACATAGCACAAGTAGCAACTACTACAATTAATGAAGCTCTAGGTACTCCCGCTACGCCTTTACTTGTTAACATTAAAACTAAAAGCATGGTAAGTTGTTCAGGCAAACTCATTTCTATACCATACACTTGCGCGATGAAAATACTGGCAAAAGTCATGTACATCATACTTCCGTCAAGGTTGAAAGAATAACCCAGTGGCAAAGTGAAAGACACAATTTTTGGTTGGCACCCAAAACGCTCTAATTCCTCTACCATTTTTGGAAAAACAGCTTCTGAACTTGTAGTAGAAAAAGCAATTAATAACGGACTTTTAATGCGTTGCAACAACACAAATAATCGTTTGCCTAAAATGATATAACCAACAGTTAAAAGGATTAACCAAAGTAATAGAATTCCAACAAAAAACGCACCTAAATATTTAGCGTAAAGTGTAAATACTTCAAAACCGTGTTTGGCAATAGCACTTGCTACAGCACCTAAAACGCCTAATGGCGCCGTCCACATAATAAAAGTAACCATTTTTAAAATTACATGCGAAACAGAATCTAATAATTTAATTATTGGTTTGGATTCTTTTTTACTAAATGCTGCCAAAGCCACACCAAATAAGATTGAAAAAATTACAATTTGTAAAATTTCGTTGGTGGCTAACGCTTCAAATAAACTTTTAGGGATAACATGTTTTACAAATTCTTCTAATGAAAATCCTTTGGAGTTTTCTAACAATTCTGATGCACTTGAAGCGTCATCTAATTTAATTGTGGTGCCTTTTCCAGGTTCGAAAAAATTCACTAAAACCATTCCTAACAATAAGGAAATTAAGGAAGCAGAAATAAACCAAGCCATTGCTTTTCCGCCTACTCGTCCTACCATTTTCATGTCGCCCATTTTGGCAATTCCAACCACTAAAGTAGAAAACACTAAGGGTGCAATAATCATTTGAACCAATCGAATGAAAATAGTTCCTAGTAATTTTATATTTTTCGAGAATGTATCAATAGCTTCAGGAAACTGGTAATGTACCAAACCTCCTAAGGCAATACCAATAACCAAGGAAATGATGATTAAAAGGAATAGTTTATTGTTTTTCATTTTTTCATTTTTATTTTAGACCGTGAAAATAGTTATATTTTTTCAAAAAAGTGCTACTTTTAACCTCGTTTTAAGTTTTATCCGAATGAAAATATATATTTTTCTCATTTTCAGAGTGCTAAGTAAGCACTAAAATGCAGAAGAAATTATAACGATAAAAAACTTATGGCAATTAGCCAATTGAAAAAATAATTTCAGACCTAACAGGTTTCAAAAACCTGTTAGGTCTTTGATAATCTAATATTAACCAACAACTATTCTTACCTTAAATAGGAAAATAAAGCAAAATTTCACATGCAATCATACAACATCATAATCATAGGCGGTGGCGCGGCCGGTTTCTTTGCAGCTATTAATATTGCAGAGAAAAATCCGCAACTTAGTGTAGCCATTCTCGAAAGAGGAAAAGACTGCTTGACTAAGGTTAAAATTTCTGGTGGTGGGCGTTGCAATGTTACGCACGCGTGTTTTGTACCTAATGATTTAGTCAAGTTTTATCCTCGTGGTGAAAGAGAATTAAAAGGGCCTTTTTCGCAATTTTGTTCTGGTGATACAATTGAATGGTTCGAGAAAAGAGGTATCGAATTAAAAATTGAAGAAGACGGAAGAATGTTTCCAATTACAGATAATTCTCAAACTATAATTGATTGTTTTGAAAAAGAGGTAAAGAAATTTGGCATCAAAGTCTTTACTTCACAAAGCGTGCAATCTTTATATTTTAATAACAACGAACAATGGAAAATCGAAACCCAACACGATGTTTTTGTTGCCGATAAAATTGTTGTCGCCACAGGTAGCAATCCTAAAATTTGGGAAATGATGCATGAAATGGGACATGAAATTGTATCTCCCGTTCCGTCATTATTTACTTTCAATATTACCGATAAAAGAATTAAAGATTTAATGGGACTTTCGGCGCAAGCCAGTATTAAAATAAAAAATTCCAAATTAGCGTCTTCAGGGCCACTTTTAATTACACATTGGGGACTTTCAGGCCCAGGAATTTTAAGACTTTCTTCTTGGGGTGCCAGAGAATTATTTGACAAAAAATATTGTTTCGCATTGTTAGTCAATTGGCTAGATGAGGTATCTTTTGAGGAAGCCATCGAACAATTAAAAGCAATTAGAGAAACAAATAATAAGAAACTAATTGGTAAGTTTTGTCCGTTTGATTTTCCAAAACGATTGTGGGAAAATATCGTTACAGCTTCTGATATTGCATTAGATTATAAATGGGCTGAAGTAACGAATAAGCAAATAAATAGTTTGGCCAATCAGTTGACACAAGCCGAATTTCAAGTCAACGGAAAAAGCACTTTTAAAGAAGAATTTGTAACCGCTGGCGGCATCGATTTAAAAGAAATTAATTTTAAAACCATGCAAAGTAAAATTTTACCAAACGTTTATTTTGCTGGCGAAGTGGTAAATGTTGATGCCATTACTGGTGGTTTTAATTTTCAAAACGCTTGGACAAGCGGTTTTATAGTTGCTGAAAACATTTAATTCAAGTAAAATATACTAAAAGTCAATAATGTTGCAAAAGAAACCCAAGCAATATAAGGAATGAATAATTTTGCTGCAGTTACGTTTATCGGCTTAAATAATTTGTAACATTCAAACATAACCAATAGCAATAAAATAATTTCAATAGAAGCTAATAATAGGTTGTGTAAGCTAAAAAATAAATAAGACCATAACGCATTTAATCCCAATTGAAGAATAAAATATTGCAAGGCAATTTTAACTTCTTTTGGTTTATTTTCAATTTCATTCCAAATTAATCCAGCAGCAATTCCCATAAAAATATATAACATAGTCCAAACAGGTGCGAAAATCCAATTTGGCGGATTAAAAACTGGTTTTATAAGAGTGGGATACCAAGTGGTTATAGACGATTGTGTAATTTTTCCTGAGAAAAAACCAACAGTCAAACAAATAATTATACAATACGATATTCTTAAATACTTTTTCATCTTGATAATTTTAATCAAAGATATTTAAAACTTATGACATCTGACAACTAAGTTTTCACTTCCTTTTCTATCTTTGTGAAAAATAATTTTTATGTATTCTGATTTAGACTTTATTCTTTCTAATTATAATTCAGTAGAAACGGCTTCTTTTTCGTGGAGTGCGCCAAGTAATATTGCTTTGGTTAAATATTGGGGAAAAAAAGAAATTGGTGATCAAATACCAGCCAATCCTTCAATTAGTTTTACCTTGAAAAATTGTAAAACCATTACATCAGTAGGTATTTCTTCCAAAGTTGAAAAAGATAATTTTTCATTTGATTTGTTATTTGAAGGCCAACCAAAAGAAGATTTTAAACCAAAAATTCAAAAGTTTTTTGAAAGAATTTACAAATATTGCCCGTATTTAAAAGAATATCATTTTACAATTGACACGCAAAATACCTTTCCGCATAGTTCAGGAATTGCTTCATCGGCTTCAGGAATGGCAGCACTTGCCATGAATATCATGAGTTTAGAAAAAGCATTAAACTCCGAAATTTCTGAAGATTATTTTTACGCAAAAGCTTCTTTTTTAGCAAGATTAGGTTCAGGAAGTGCTTGCAGAAGTATAATTGGAAACGTAGTGTCTTGGGGAAAAAACGAAACTATAAAAAATAGTTCGGATTTATTTGGCGTAGCATTCGATAATATACATCCGAATTTTTACAATTTCCATGACACAATTTTGTTAGTTGATAAAGGCGAAAAACAAGTTTCAAGTACTGTCGGACATAATTTAATGCACAACCATCCATTTGCTGAACAACGTTTTGATCAAGCACATCATAATATTGCTAAAATTGTTACGTTATTAGAAACTGGAAATGTAACAGAATTTATGAGTTTGGTAGAAAGTGAAGCTTTGACTTTACACGCTATGATGATGACGTCGATGCCTTATTTTATATTAATGAAACCAAATACATTAGAAATTATTAATGCCATTTGGAAGTTCAGAAATGAAACTCAAACTCCGGTTTGTTTTACGTTAGACGCAGGTGCCAATGTGCACGTTTTATATCCAGAGCATGTAAAAGAAAAAGTTTTGCAATTTATTCAGCACGAATTAGTTGGCTATTGTCAAAATGGTCAGTATATTTGTGATGAAATTGGAAATGGTGCACAAGATTTGAAATAAATTTATATCTTTACTAAAATATCTGATTACAAAATACTGTAAACTGAACACTAAATTATGAAAGGACCACTTTTTTACTCAAAAATATTACTTTTCGGAGAATATGGAATCATTGAGGATTCTAAAGGACTTTCCATACCATATAATTTTTACAAAGGCGCACTGAAGTCTGATGAAAATCCCACAGATGAAGCCAAAAAATCTAACTTAAATTTAGTAAAGTTTGTTGCTTATTTAAAGCAATTGCAAACAGAACAACCAGCTTTAGTAACCTTTAATATTGAGTTGTTACAAAATGATGTAAACAACGGAATGTATTTTGATTCTAGTATTCCGCAAGGATACGGAGTAGGAAGTAGCGGTGCTTTAGTAGCGGCTATTTACGATAAATATGCAACTAATAAAATTACCGTTTTAGAAAACTTAACTAGAGAAAAATTATTACAATTAAAAGCGATTTTTTCTAACATGGAATCGTTTTTCCATGGAAAAAGTTCAGGTTTAGATCCATTAAATAGTTATTTAAGTTTACCAATTCTTATCAATTCTAAAGATAATATTGAAGCGGCTGGTATTCCAAGTCAATCAACAACAGGAAAAGGCGCAGTCTTCTTGTTAGATTCAGGAATTGTTGGAGAAACGGCTCCAATGGTAAATATTTTCATGGAAAATTTAAAAGACCAAGGTTTTAGAAAAATGCTAAAATCGCAATTTATAAAACATACCGATTCTTGCGTAGAAAACTTCCTACAAGGCGATATAAAAGCGTTATTTAAAAACACAAAAGAATTATCAAAAGTAGTTTTAAGTAATTTCAAACCTATGATTCCAGAACAATTTCACCAAATATGGCAAAACGGAATTGAAACCAACGACTATTATTTAAAATTGTGTGGTTCTGGTGGTGGTGGCTATATTTTAGGTTTTACCCAAGATTTTGAAAAAGCTAAAAAATCTTTAAAAGATTATAAATTAGAAATGGTTTATCAATTTTAAAATAGGAATAGGGTATAAGGTTAGGGAGAAATACCCAACACCATCGCCCAACACCTTTCACCCAGATGCTAAGTCGGAACTCTAAAATAATACTCACCAAAATTTTCAGTTTCTTTTCTGTGGTTCGAGGTTATAACGTATTTGTAATTGCGCTTGCACAATATTTATCGGCTGTTTTTATTTTGGCTCCAGAAAAAAGAGCGTTAGATGTTATTTTGGATTGGAGATTATTTCTTTTAGTAATTGCCTCTACTTTTGCCATCGCTTCTGGTTACATTATTAATAATTTTTACGATGCCAAAAAAGACATCATCAATCGTCCTAAGAAATCCTATTTAGACAGATTGGTAAGTCAAAAAACCCAGCTTCAAGTCTATTTTACATTAAATTTCTTTTCCGCTTTATTTGGTTTTATGGTTTCTTGGCGAGCGGCTTTGTTTTATTCCGTCTATATTTTTGCCATTTGGTTGTATTCGCATAAACTAAAAAAAATACTTTTCATTGGAAATATTACAGCATCTTTGTTAGCTGTTTTGCCTTTTTTCGGAATTTTATTGTATTTCAAAAACTTTTATCAAGTAATTTTTGCTCATGCTACATTTTTATTTCTAATCATATTAATTCGTGAAATGATTAAAGATTTAGAAAATATTGAAGGCGATTTATCCAATAATTACCAGACTATTCCTGTCAATTTCGGAGAAAATTTCGCTAAAAAAATTATTTCATTACTGTTATTATTTACTATAATTCCCGTATATTTTCTTATTAATGTGTTTGATGTAGGTTATATGGATGCTTACTTTTATTCAAGTTATATTTTACTTTTAATTTTTGTTTTAAAATTATGGAAATCGGAAGGAAAAGTAGATTACATCAAACTTCATTTTTTGTTGAAAATTATACTTTTATCAGGTGTAATTTGTATTGTTTTAATTAAACCTAACGTAATTGAAAACTTACAAAAATTATTACTATTTCAATAATTATCACTTACAATTTCATACTACTTACTTCTCACTTTAAATGACTATCTTTGCAAAAAAATAAAAGCATGAGAAAATCGTCAGGAGCCAAAAGAAGCGGTAAAGTTTCGGAAAGTAAAAAACCAGATTTTAAGAAAAACGAATCAGGAAAATCTTTTTCTTCAGAAAACAAACCAGCTCCAAAGTTCAGTAGAACCGACAAGCCGAAACAACAAGTAGTAAAAATAAAATCTGATAAAGATGAAATCAGATTAAATAAATATGTTGCGAATTCAGGAGTTTGTAGTCGTAGAGATGCCGATATTTACATTCAAAGCGGGAATGTGAAAGTAAACGGAGAAGTAGTTACGGAAATGGGACACAAAGTAAAACTTACTGATATAGTTAATTTTGACGGTGTGAACATAACACCCGAGAAAAAAGAATACATACTTTTAAACAAACCTAAGAATTTTTCTACAGAGAAGAATGACCAAGGCGCAAACAACGTGTTGCAACTAATTAAGTCCCCGTCAAATGTAAGATTAGAACCTATTGGAAGAATGGATAAAACCACCACAGGATTGTTATTGTTTACAAATGACCCAGACATGGTTAGAAAATTTACTACACCAAATCAACGTTCTTCTAAAATTTATCAAGTTTCTTTAGATAAGAATTTAAAATACGAAGATTTAGAAAAAATTCAAAGTGGCGTTACTATTGAAGGACATAAAGTATATGTAGAAGAAGTAACATTTATTGATGGAGAAGCCAAAAGTGAAATTGGTGTAAAAATGAAAACGTCAAATGTAAAAGTGGTAAGAAATATTTTCGAACATTTAAAATACAACGTAATTAAATTAGACAGAGTAGTATTTGCAGGACTAACCAAAAAGAATCTACCAAGAGGAAATTGGAGAGTTTTAACTGAACAAGAAGTAGTCAATTTAAAAAATAACTAAAAAAAACGCCTTTTATAAAGGCTTTTTTTATATCAAATACCAATCAGATTAAAAAATAAAATATATATTTGTAATCCATATTTAATAAATGTATTCATGAAAAAAATAGTTCAGATTTTTGCCCTTATTTTAGTAATGGCATCTTGTGAAAATGATATTAAAACTAATTTGCCAGCATTTTTAGGTGAAAAAGACAATATTGCATGGCGTGCCTCGGATACAAAAGTAACTGCAAATCCGGGTGGAACCATAACTATAAATGCATATAAAGACAATGAGTTAGTTACTTTAACAGTTCCGAATTCAGTTGGTATTCATTATTTAGGAACTACAACTCTAGGCGTAAATGCTACGTATTCTTCCAGCAATCAACAATCATTATTATTCTATGAAACGGCATTAATTGAAGGGCCTGTTTTTAAATTGCAAGGTGTAACTATTCCTGGTACTGGATATGCTGCATTAAATGGAAATAATGTAACTACTACAGGGGGTTCAGGAAATGGGTTAACGTTAAAAATTCAAACCAATAGTTCAGGAGCGGTTACAGGCGCTACAATTGTAAGTAGAGGAATTGGTTATGAACCAGGTGATCTTATAACGATTAATGGTGGTAATGGCAATGCGAAAGTTACTGTTTTAAA
Source organism: uncultured Flavobacterium sp. (assembly GCA_964402375.1). Lineage (GTDB taxonomy): Bacteria > Bacteroidota > Bacteroidia > Flavobacteriales > Flavobacteriaceae > Flavobacterium. The sequence continues at coordinate 124,725 of CAYOCC010000005.1, forward strand.
TGTTTCAAAGAGTAATGGAGAAGTAGTTGTTGAAAAAATTGAAGGTAATCTATATTCTGGAACTTTTAAATTTAATGCAGTTGACGAACAAGGAACAGTAGTAAATTTTAATAAAGGAATCTTTTATAAAGTGCCAATTTTATAATTTTTTTCACACAAAAAATTTTAAAAAACCACTTCAATTTGAAGTGGTTTTTTGTTTTTGTTAATAACTAAAATTGGCATAAAAAAAGATAAATTGTATTTTTGAAATCTTTCACTTTTTTAAAATGTATGCTAGTTTTAAGATTTGGAATTTATTAATTTGGAATTTTTAATTTATGTATTTAATCTTCGATACCGAAACCACAGGTTTACCCAAAAGTTGGTCTGCTCCAATTACAGATACTAACAATTGGCCTCGTTGTGTGCAAATTGCTTGGCAATTACATGACGATATGGGAAACCTTATCGAACACCAAGATTATTTAATTAAACCCGAAGGCTATAATATACCTTTCGATGCTGAAAGAATTCATGGAATTTCTACTGATTTAGCCAATCAAGATGGTTTTGGTTTAAGTGAAATCCTTGAAAAATTCAACATTGCTGTATCAAAATCAAAATATATTGTAGGACAAAATGTAGGTTTTGATGTAAATATCATGGGTTGCGAATTTCATCGATTTGGGATAGCTACCGATTTAACTAAAATGCCTATTTTAGATACATGTACAGAAACTACAGCGTTATTATTAAAATTACCTGGTGGCCGTGGTGGAAAATTCAAACTACCCACTTTAACAGAATTACACGAATATTTATTTAACGAAAAATTTGCAGAAGCCCATAATGCCACTGCCGATGTGGAAGCCACAACACGTTGTTTTTTAGAATTAGTTAAACGCGGCAATTTTAATTCTAAAGAATTACCAGTTTCTGAAGACTTTTACACAAATTTTAGAACTAACAATCCAGTTGTAAAACCAATAGGATTAAAACACGTTAATTTAAAACAGGCTTCAGCAACTTTAAGAGAAAAATTACAACAACAACTTCCAAAAGACGTTGATATTTTACCAGAAAAATTGGAAGATATTTCAGATGTTGCTTTTGCACATTTGCATAACCATTCTCAGTTTTCGATATTACAATCTACTATTTCCATTCCTAATTTAATTGAAAACACTGTAAAGCAAAAAATGCCAGCAGTTGCCCTTACAGATATTGGAAACATGATGGGTGCTTTTCAATTTGTTAGTGGCATTTTAAATCATAATAAAACAGTCGAAGCAAAGAATAAAGAATTAGCAGATGCAGGCGAACAACCAACAGAAAGAACTATCAAGCCAATTGTTGGATGCGAATTTTTCGTGTGCAACAATCATAAAGATAAATCAAATAAAGACAACGGGTATCAAATCGTTTTTTTAGCTAAGAACAAAAACGGGTATCATAATTTAGCCAAATTATCTTCAAAAGCTTTTACGGATGGTTTTTACTATGTGCCTCGAATAGATAAAGAATTAATCAAACAATATAAAGAAGATATTATTGTTTTAACGGGAAGTTTATACGGGGAAGTGCCAAATAAAATCCTCAATCTTGGAGAAAATCAAGCGGAAGAATCTTTGTTGTGGTGGAAAGAACAATTTGGTGCTGATTTGTATATCGAATTAATGAATCACAATCAAGAGGATGAAAAAGCAGTAAATAATACCCTAATTCAGTTTTCTAAAAAGCACAATGTAAAGCTAATTGCAACAAACAATACGTTTTACATCAATAAAGAAGATGCCAATGCACACGATATTTTATTATGTGTGAAAGAAGGTGAAAAACAAGGCACACCAATTGGTCGTGGACGTGGATACAGATATGGGTTGCCCAATCAGGAGTATTATTTCAAATCTACCAACGAAATGAAAAAATTGTTTCCGCAATCTCCTGAAGCTATTAGTAATATTCAAGAAATTGTAGATAAAATTGAAATATATTCGCTTTCGCGAGATGTTTTATTGCCAAAATTTGATATTCCAGAACAATTTCACGTGCCTGAAGACCTTCAAGATAAAGGTGTTCGCGGGGAAAATGCTTATTTACGACATTTAACCTACGAAGGTGCCAAAAAACGTTACGGTGAAATAACTGACGAAATAAAAGAACGTATCGATTTCGAACTTTTAACAATTAGCAATTCAGGTTATCCGGGTTATTTTTTAATTGTACAAGATTTCATAGCCGAAGCCAGAAAAATGGACGTTTCGGTTGGTCCAGGTCGTGGTTCAGCAGCAGGTTCTGTCGTGGCATATTGCTTGTGGATTACGAATATCGATCCATTATTATACAACCTGCTTTTCGAGCGTTTCTTAAATCCAGACCGTGTGTCGATGCCCGATATTGATATTGATTTTGATGACGAAGGCCGCAGTAAAGTAATGGATTATGTTATTAAAAAATATGGTTCCAATCAGGTTGCTCAAATTATTACCTATGGAAAAATGGCTACGAAATCGGCTATTCGTGATACAGCACGAGTTTTAGATTTACCATTATTCGAAGCGGATAGAATTGCGAAATTAATACCAGCAATGATGCCTGGAAAATGGAATTTAGCGCGGTTTTTATCGGAAAAAGAAGAAGATGTTAAAAAAGCCGTTCGTTCAGATGAATTTGACCGAGTAAAAGAATTAATTCAAATTGCCAATCAAGGAGAACTTTCAGGAGAAACCATTCAACAAGCAAAAATATTAGAAGGATCACTACGAAATACAGGAATTCATGCTTGCGGAGTGATTATTACTCCAGATGATATTACCAATTTTGTACCCGTAACTACAGCAAAAGATTCGGATTTGTATGTTACACAATTTGATAATGCAGTAGCTGAAAGTGCAGGTTTATTAAAAATGGACTTCTTAGGGCTAAAAACCTTAACACTCATAAAAGATACGGTTAAACTCGTAAAATACAAACGAAATATTGATTTAGATCCCGACACATTTCCTATAGACGATAAAAAAACATACGAATTATTTCAACGTGGCGAAACCGTGGGGATTTTTCAGTACGAATCGCTAGGAATGCAAAAATATTTGAAAGATTTAAAACCAACAGTTTTTGGAGATTTAATTGCCATGAATGCATTATATCGACCAGGTCCGTTAGAATATATTCCTTCTTTTGTGCGAAGAAAAAACGGTCTAGAACCCATCGCATACGATTTAGATGCTTGTGAAGAATATTTATCAGAAACCTACGGAATTACGGTGTATCAAGAGCAAGTAATGCTTTTGTCACAATCATTAGCTGGATTTACAAAAGGTGATGCCGACGTGCTTCGTAAAGCTATGGGTAAAAAAGACAAGCCAGTCTTGGATAAAATGAAGCCAAAATTCATTGCGCAAGCGGCAGAAAAAGGACATGATGCAAAAGTATTAGAAAAAATTTGGAAAGACTGGGAAGCATTTGCGAGTTATGCATTCAACAAATCTCACTCTACATGTTATGCTTGGATTGCCTATCAAACGGCCTATTTAAAAGCCCATTATCCTGCAGAATATATGGCGGCGGTGCTTTCTAATAATATGAATGAAATCAAATCCGTTTCCTTTTTTATGGAAGAATGCAAACGAATGGGCTTAGAAGTTTTAGGTCCGGATGTAAATGAATCTTTCTATAAGTTTACAGTTAATGATAACAATGCAATTCGCTTCGGAATGGGCGCAATTAAAGGTGTTGGAGAAAATGCAGTAAAAACAATAGTTGAAGTAAGAAAAGAAGGCCGTTTTAAATCTATTTTCGATTTAGCAAAACGAATTGATTTGCGCGCAGCAAATAAAAAAGCATTTGAAAACTTAGCATTAGCAGGTGGTTTTGATGAATTTGGAACCACACATCGTGCCCAATATTTTCATTCCGATGGAGATAATATTACATTTTTGGAAAAAGCAATCCGTTTTGGTGCAAAGTTTCAAGAAAATGAAAACTCTTCTCAAGTAAGCTTATTTGGCGATGCTTCAGATGTTCAAATTGCCGAACCAACTGTGCCACCTTGTGTTGAATGGAACACTTTAGAAAAATTATCTCGTGAAAAAGAAGTAGTCGGAATTTATATTTCAGGGCATCCGCTGGACGATTATAAATTTGAAATGAAATATTTTTGCAACACCAAACTACAAGCCTTGCACAATTTAGAACAATTAATAGGTAAAAATTTATCATTTGGAGGAATTGTATCTAACGTGCAACACCGAACGACTCAACAAAATAAAGGATGGGCAACATTTAATATTGAAGGATACGAAGAAAGTTTTGAATTTAGAATATTTAATGATGAATATTTGAAATTCCGTCATTATTTGGTGGCAAACCAATTTGTTTTTATCAAAATTTTCGTGAAAGAAGGATGGCCAAATAAAGAAACAGGAAAAAAATCAGAACCAAGAATTAATTTTACGCACCTGCAAAGTTTACAAGATGTGTTGCCAGATTTCGCAAAAAAATTAACCATTCAGTTGCCTGTTGAAGAATTAAAAGAACAATTAATTTCGAAATTAAATGAACTTTTCTCTAATCATAAAGGAGATTTTAATGTGACTTTCGAATTATTAGAATTAGAAAAAGTAAAACGATTTGTAAAAAGAGAAATTGAAATTGACGAAGAACTTCAAGAAGAAAATCTTGTAGAAATAGATGATGAGCTAGAAAATAACGCTGAAATTATAATAGAAAATCAAATGGAAGAAATTGAAGAAACTATTATAAAAAACAAGTTAGAAATGCCAAGCAGAAAACTAAAAATTAATATTTCTAAGGATTTGTTGGAAGGTTTAGAAAAAATGCAAGTTAATTTTAAATTGAATTAATCAATGAAATCAATTATTAAAAACTATAAATTGATTTTTCTAATTTTTAAATAGTTAAAAGAAATCATAATTTTTTTCGCAGCTAAAATATATTTTCTACTTTTGCATTATAATAATCAAAGTATTAAAAAATAAATATAAAAAATATGGCATTAGCAATTACAGACGCTACTTTTGAGGAAGTAGTATTAAAATCAGACAAACCAGTAGTAGTAGATTTTTGGGCTGCTTGGTGCGGACCATGTAGAATGGTTGGACCAGTTATTGATGAAGTAGCAACAGAATATGAAGGAAAAGCAGTTGTTGGTAAAGTAGACGTAGATGCCAATCAAGAATTTGCTGCAAAATATGGCGTAAGAAATATTCCAACTGTATTAATGTTTCAAAACGGAGAAGTAGTGGGAAGACAAGTAGGAGTAGCTCCTAAAAAAACTTACACTGACGCAATCGACGCATTACTCTAATTGATAGTAAATAGACGTAAGAAAAGGTTCAACGTAAGTTGGGCCTTTTTTTATGATTTAACTTTCATATAGAAATTAAAATCTTTTCTTATATTTACGATATGATTTTAGACACGCAACTCGAAAAAATATCCCAATTTAAAAATTTAGAACTTTTGGCCAATCAAATAGTTGAAGGCTTTATTTCTGGAATGCACAAAAGTCCATTTCATGGTTTTTCTGCCGAATTTGCCGAGCATAAAATTTATAATTCAGGAGAAAGCACCAAACATATCGATTGGAAATTATTTGCCAAAACAGACAGGTTATACACAAAAAAATACGAAGAAGAAACCAATTTACGATGTCATCTAATAATTGATAATTCATCGTCCATGCATTATCCAAAATTAAAATCAAATCAAAATTTTTCTGAAAGTAAAATTGGTTTTTCTATTTTGGCAGCTGCAGTTTTGATGAACTTATTAAAGAAACAACGCGATGCGGTTGGAGTTTCTGTGTATTCTGATACTTATGAATATTACGCTTCAGAAAAAGGGAGTGAACCCCATCACAGAATGATATTAAATCAGTTTGAAAACATTTTGAACGATTCAAAAGAAACTAAAAAAACAGATACTATTACGTTTCTCCATCAAATTGCCGAAAAAGTGCACCGTCGTTCCATGATTATTTTGTTCACAGATATGTTTATCGACGAGGAAAATGAAAAGTTATTTAATGCTTTACAACATTTAAAGCACAACAAACACAAAGTAGTCTTGTTTCATGTTTTTGATAAAAAAACAGAATTAAATTTTGATTTCGACAATATACCTAGAAAATTTATAGATACGGAATCAGGTGAAGAAATAAACCTATTTGCCGAAAACATGAAAGAAAGTTATGAGAAAATAGTAAATTCTTATTTTGAAAATATTTCAAATACCTGTGCTTCTTATAAAATAAAATATGTTCCAGTTTCAGTAGATGAAAATTTTGAAAAAATACTTACTACATATTTAATTGAAAAACAGAAGTTTGGGTAATACTGGTTTTTATTTCTTACTTTTTTCAATAAAATATTTGCAAGTATCAAAAACTGTAGTATATTTGCACTCGCATTACAGCAACGGTTTGGTAGTTCAGTTGGTTAGAATACCTGCCTGTCACGCAGGGGGTCGCGGGTTCGAGTCCCGTCCAGACCGCAAAATTTTGGGAAGCATTCTAATCTATTAGAGTGCTTTTTTGCCCAAATATCTTGAGGCTTCAAGATAAACTCAGTTGTGTTGTTTGGTTCGCCTTGGCGAACAAAGGTTTAGTAGTTAGACCAATGAAAAGCTTTCCACTTTGTGGATGGCTTTTTTGATTTAAATATGTTTCGTTATTTCTTCTAAAATAAAATTTATAAGATGTCTTTCGTGTGAGTTTTTTTTAATTTTGTCTTTTTTTCTGCATAATTACTTTTTATATTATAATTTGCTTATATTTAACCTTTTAAAATATTAAAAAATAATTAAAAATATATAAAATGAAGAAAAAATTACTTGTATTATTAGTTCTTATTAGTGTTACAATTAACTTTGTAAACGCTCAATGTTTGGCACCTACAAATGTTTTTGTGTCAAATATTACAAACAATTCCGCTACGGTTTCATGGGTACAGAATACCACTTCTACTTCGGCCTACAACATTCAGTTGTTTATGAACGGAACTGTTGCTGGAAATTTTGCAGCACAAACAAGTCCATATGTATTAACAGGTTTACCATGTGGAACGACTTGTACGGCTCAAATTGTTTCGGTTTGTTCACCTAATGTAATTAGTCCGCCAAGTGTTTTAGTTACTTTTACAACTTTGCCTTGCCCACCACAGTTTGGTCAACCACAAAGCATGACGGAATGTGTAACAAATGGTTTCGGATGTTTTAATTTAGCTAGCAATACACCAAATATTTTAGCAAATCAACCTGCAAATTTATATACGGTATCGTATCATTCTTCTCAAGCGGATGCTGTTTCTGGCGCTAATCCTCTAGTAAGCCCACATTGTGTAAACCAAGGAAGTTATACTATTTTTTCTAGAGCTACAGAAATTTCTTCTGGAAATATGATGCAAATTAGTGGTTTCACAATAAATGCTGTTGATTATCAAGTTATGCCAGCCTTAAATCCTATGGTGCAATGTGATGATAATAACGACCAACAAGTGGTGTTTGATTTAACGGCTTCACAAGCAGTAATCAATACGAATAACCCATTAATATATTATCCAACACTAACAGCAGCACAAAACCAAGTAAATCCTTTAACACCAGCTACTAATTTTGTAGTTCCTGTTTCCGCATTAAGTAGCACTATTTTTATTAGAGAAATTATTGGAAATGCATGTGATAAAATATATCCAAGAACTGTTTTTGCGCAATCAAATTGTAATTTAGCTTCTTCTTGTGCAAACGCAAATCTATTATGTAATTCTCTAGGTGTTCCTTTTACAAATACAATTAGTGTAGCGAGTTCAGGCGCTTCAGGATGTTTAAACACTACCCCTAATCCAACATGGTTTTACCTGCCAATTAGTGCTTCTGGAAATATTAATTTAGTAATTACACAAGGAAATAACGCCCCTAATTTTAACAATCAAGATGTAGATTATATCATTTATGGACCCTTTACTAGCGGTACTTCAAGTTGTAATTTAGTGGGACCAAATAATATTGTTAGCTGTAGTTATTCGGCAGCTTCTACTGAATATCCAGTAATTCAAAATGCACAAGCAGGAAAATATTATTTAATGATGGTTACTAATTTCTCTAATCAAAACGGATTTGTAACTATTAATAATATGTCAACTTCTACTGGAGTAATCAACTGTACAGGTTTTACATTTAATGCCTTTTTAGATGCAAACAATAATGGTACAAAAGATACTGGAGAAGTTAATTTCCCTTTAGGAAAGTTTACGTATGAGAAAAATGACAATGGCGTTGTTCATAATATAATTGCTCCAACAGGATCATTTAGTATTTATGATATGGTTACTACTAATTCTTACGATGTTTCTTTTGGAGTAAACCCAGCATATGCAACTATGTATAATGTAAATCCTTCTCAGTTTTTAAATTTAACACCAACAGGAGCAGGAATGTCAACTTATAATTTTCCAGTAACTTCCCTTCAAAATTATAACGATTTAGGAGTTGCAGTTGTGCCATTTAATGCGCCAAGACCAGGTTTTAATTATATCAATAGAGTTGTTTATGCAAATTTAGGAAATCAAATTATTCCTTCTGGAACTGTTACGTTTTCAAAACCTTCAGCTGTAACTTTAGTTTCAACTACTCCAGCTACAATTAGTACAGCAACTGGATTTACTTATAACTTCACCAATTTATTACCTTTTGAAGTTAGGACAATTAATGTTATCATGTTAGTGCCAACTATTCCAACAGTAAATGCTGGTGAATATTTAGTAAGTCAAGCATCAATAGTTCCAATTACAGGGGATGTGGTACTGGAAAATAATAGCAATACGTTATCTCAAATGGTTATAAATGCTTATGATCCAAATGATAAAATGGAAGCCCGTGGGCCTCAAATATTACATTCTAGTTTCACCTCTAATGATTATTTATACTATACAATTCGTTTTGAAAATACAGGTAATGCCAGCGCTATTAATGTAAGAATTAATGATGTTTTGAATAATAAGTTAGACGAAAATACTTTATCTATGATTAGCTCAAGTCATGCTTATGAATTAGATAGAGTAGGTACAGAATTAAATTGGAAATTTAATAACATTCAATTGCCAGTTTCAGTGGCCAATTCTACTATTGGAAAAGGTTATGTTACTTTTAAAATTAAGCCAAAACCAGGATATGCTGTAGGTGATATTATTCCAAATACCGCTTCTATTTATTTTGACTTCAATCCTGCCATTGTTACCAACACGTTTACAACTGAATTTGTGGCGCTTTTAGAATCAGAATCATTCCAATCTCATGAATTTATGGTATATCCAAACCCAACAAATTCAATTTTGAATATTCAATCTAATACCAATCAAACTATTTCTGAAGTAAATGTTTACGATTTATTAGGTAAAAAACTTACTAATAAAAAAGCATCTGTTTCTTCAACAGAAATTGATTTAACAAACTATACTCCAGGATTATATTTGTTGGAAGTTATTTCAACTGATAATCAAAGAAGTATTCATAAGATTGTAAAAAAATAATCTTAATAAAATAATAAAAAAATCCCGATTCGTTCGGGATTTTTTTATGTTTAAAAATAAGGATTTGTAATAGTTCGAATAAAATTATAAAAATCAATAAAACATATTCCATAAAATTGTATTTTTGAAAATCTAAATAGTTGAAAATCAAAATGAATAAAGTAATTGCTTTTTTCCTAATATTTTTATTGCAATCGTGTCAGTTTTTTGATAAAAAAGTGCCTGACGAAAGCGTATTGTTAGAACAAGAACTCAAAAAAATAAATTGGGAACAAGTTGACGAATTTCCTTCATTTACAGCTTGCGATTCCTTGTCAAATACTCAAAGTAAACAAACTTGTTTTTATGAAACATTGTCGTCTCAACTTCATGCTAAATTGAAAGATGATAGTATTGCTAAATTGTTTCCGCAACTAGATACCATTAGGGTAAAAGTAATTATTTCTTCAAATTCAGATGTGAACTTTGAAGCGATTATTTCTGATTCAATTGACTATAATAAAATACAATTAGACAGTATTTTTCAATTGCGATTAACCGATTTCCCTAAAATTAATCCAGCCATAAAAAGAGGCGTTCCAGTAAAAACCGAATTTCAATTACCAGTAGTTTTACAAAAAGAAAAATAGATTTCTGAATTTATATATTTTTTGGTTTAAAAATCAACACAAAATAACTCCCAATTAACACTGGTAACACTACATTTGCCATCCACATAAAAGTACTGATGAATAAAACTACATAGTCGTCAACATTTAATTTATTGAAAAACCAAATGGCAACACTTCCTTTTACAATAAAATCTAAAAATTGAAAAGAAGGTAATGAACTCGCAATAAAATAAACCGCAGTTATAGTCGCCATTAAAGTAAAATAGTCAATTTTTACGCCAAATAACAAAAATAAAAAATAGTATTGATGCGTAAAAGTGACATATCTAGCAATCGCTAATAACGTGTTTTTCCGGTGAATTTTCTTTGGGATTTCTGTAATTTTTTCTAAAAACAATTGAACAGAATATCCTTTTATTTTAGCATTTTTTGTTAAAAATAAAAAGCTTACTAACAATAGTAAAATAAACAGAATAATTAAAAAAGTATATGTATAACCTAAATACAAGAGCCCAATTAACCCAAAAAAAATGGCAATAATCAATTGAATTCCATTACAAATTACGTTTAAAAATAAAATACGTTTGGTTTTATCTTTAGGAAAATAAAATGCTTTTCCGGCGTATTCACCAATTCCGTTTGGAGTAAATAATCCTGCAGTTACGCCCGCTAAAACTTGTTTTGTGGCGGCGTACAAAGAAATTTTTTCAATTACTTCAACTAAATTCTGCCATTTTAAAATTTCTAAAAAACGGTTTATAAAACTAAAACCAAGCATGAAAATTAACCAAGAAATCGTAAATTTATCTTGCAAAATTTCTGAAAATTGTTTCCAACTTAACTGGTCATCATTGGCTAATTTTTCATAGATAAAATAAAAAGCACCAAAAACAACAGTTAGTTTTATTATAAGTGTGAGATATTGTTTAGTTTTGTTTGAAATCATTTTGCAAAGAAACAAAACTTTGAACTTGAAACCTTAAACCTGAAACAAAATTTTGTCAAACGAACGCATCATTCTCGGTATCGATCCAGGAACCACCATTATGGGTTTCGGACTCATTCGTGTGGTCAATAAAAAAATGGAGTTTATTCAGTTAAACGAATTACAACTAAGTAAAATGGACGATCATTATATGAAGTTGAAACGAATTTTTGAACGCACCATCGAATTAATTGACACCTATCATCCAGATGAAATTGCCATTGAAGCGCCTTTTTTTGGAAAAAACGTTCAATCTATGTTAAAATTAGGAAGAGCACAAGGTGTAGCTATGGCTGCAGGTTTATCAAGAGAAATACCAATTACAGAATACGAACCCAAGAAGATAAAAATGGCCATTACCGGAAATGGAAACGCCAGTAAAGAACAAGTGGCTAAAATGCTACAACAACTATTAGGATTAAAAACCTTACCCAAAAACCTGGATTCCACAGATGGATTAGCGGCTGCAGTTTGCCATTTTTTCAATACTGGAAAAGTTGTGGGAACAACAAGCTATACAGGTTGGGATGCTTTTGTGAAGAATAATGAAGATAAAATTAGAAAATGAGAAAATTAGTCGATTAGTAAATTAATAAAATAGAGTTTCAATTTTTCAAATTATCTAATTAATATGTCAGGCATTTACATCCACATACCTTTTTGCAAGCAAGCTTGTCATTATTGCGATTTTCATTTTTCCACTTCAATAACGAAGAAAGAGGAAATGGTGTTGGCTTTGGCGAAAGAAATAGAACTTCGAAAAGATGAATTTCAAAACGAAGTATTAGAAACCATTTATTTTGGTGGAGGAACACCAAGCGTTTTGTCAATTGACGATTTACAATTTTTGATTGATACGGTTTACAAGCATTATAAAGTTGTAGAAAATCCAGAAATTACTTTAGAAGCGAATCCAGACGATTTGGATGAAGAAACGATTCTTAAATATGCCAATTCGCCAATTAACCGATTGTCTATTGGTATTCAATCTTTTTTTGAAGATGATTTACAATTGATGAATCGCGCGCATAATTCGGCAGAAGCTAAAAGATGTTTAGCATTTGCCACACAACATTTTGAAAATATTTCTATCGATTTAATTTACGGAATGCCAAATATGAGCAATGAGAAATGGTTACAAAACATAGAAACGGCAGTAAGTTTCAATATTCCTCATATTTCTAGTTATGCCTTAACGGTAGAACCCAAAACAGCATTGCATAAAATGATAAAGTCTGGTACAATACCAAATTTAGATGATGATGTATCGCAACAACATTTTCATATTTTAATTGATAAATTGCAAGAAAACGGATTTGTACATTATGAATTGTCAAACTTTGGCAAACCAAATTACTTTTCGAAAAATAATACGGCTTATTGGTTAGGTAAAAAATATATTGGAATTGGACCGTCTGCGCATAGTTTTAATGGAGAAAGTAGAAGTTGGAATGTAGCAAATAATTCACTGTATTTAAAAGCAATTGCAGAAAATAAATTGCCTTCAGAATCGGAAATTTTGTCTAAAACAGATCAGTATAATGAATACATTATGACTGGTTTACGAACTATTTGGGGTGTTTCTTTGGAGAAAATCGAAACCGAATTTGGAAGTAATTATTTAGATTATTTAAAGCAACAAACAGAAAAATATATTTCAGATAATTTGTTAAAAGTTGAAAATAATATTTTAAAAACTACTAAAAAAGGAAAATTTTTAAGCGATGGCATCGCAAGTGATTTGTTTTTGCTAAATTTGAACTGATATTGGTACGCAGATTAGACAGATGCAATTAACGCGGATTATAAAAATCTGTGTAAATCTGCAATAAAATATCATTTAAATCCGTGTGCTAAAAATGAAAGCTACTATAAACAACTTCAATATCGACTTATCAAATCCCATTGATATTTCTTTGCCTTTATCTAATTCGGATTCCAATCCCATTGCGTGGTATATTGAAAAACCAGTAATTGAACCTGTAACTTTTGAAAATTGGGTAGGAAAAGTTTCTGAAGGAAGTGCTACAAATTTCAACAATATATTTTTCAATCCACACGGACATGGCACGCATACCGAGTGTTTAGGACATATAACAAATAAATTTTATTCTATAAATCAGTGTTTAAAACAGTTTTTTTTCATGGCAGAATTAGTTTCTATTTCGCCTGAAGAAAGAAACGGCGATTTTGTCATTACCAAAAATCAAATTGAAAATTCATTAAATGGGAAAACGCCTGAAGCGATAATTATTCGTACACTTCCAAATATTTCAGAAAAAAAATCAAAGAATTATTCGCATACCAATCCGCCTTATTTGTTAGAAGAAGCGGCAATTTATATTCGAGAAATCGGAATTAAACACCTTCTTATAGATTTACCAAGTGTAGACAGAGAAGAAGATGCAGGTAAATTATTGGCACACAAAGCGTTTTGGAATGTAAAAAACACCACAATTTTAAACAATGATGCACGATTAGATTGCACGATTACTGAATTAATTTTTGTAAATGATTCTGTTTCTGATGCCACCTATTTGTTGAATTTACAGATTGCTTCATTTGAAAATGATGCAAGTCCAAGTAAACCAATTTTATATGCAATTCAGTAATGCAAATACATTTATATAAAACTAAACTTTAAAAAATAAACTTCGTAGATAAAAAGTTAGATTCCCCTTCAGTTACAATTTTATTAATAATAGCTTTGTTGTCCTTATTTTCTTTTGTTGCAACAACTGTTCTAATAGAAAAAGAACGAAGCGCATCATAAACCGAAAGTGTGCCTTCCGCAGAATCTTTACGACCAGTAAATGGGAAAGTATCAGGTCCACGTTGGCATTGCACATTAAGGTTTACTCGTGAAACTTGATTGACTAACCCGTCAATTAAATGCGAAATTTCATGGGTATCCGTTCCGAAAATACTCACTTGTTGTCCGAAATTAGATGTAATCATATAATCAATTGGTTCTTGTAATTCTTTAAATGAAACAATCGGTACAATGGGTCCAAATTGTTCTTCACGATACAATTTCATTCCTTCGCTAACGGGATACATTACTGCTGGAAAAAATAAGGTACCGTTTTGAATGGCGCCATTTTCATTCATTATTTTTGCGCCTTTACTTTCGGCATCGGCAATGCAATCATTTAAATAGTTAAATTTTTCTTCCTCAGGCAAAGGTGTAATTTGCACTTTTTCGTCCCAAGGCATACCAAATTTTAAAGCATCCACTTTTTCGCTGAATTTTTTTACAAATTCATCTTTAATATTTTCATGGACAAACAGTATTTTTAAAGCTGTACAACGTTGTCCATTAAAAGATAAACTTCCTAAAAGACATTCTTCTATGGCATTTTCTAAATTGGCATTTTCTAAAACAATCGCAGGATTTTTGGCATCTAATCCTAAAATAGCTCGTAATCGGTTTACTTTTGGATGTGCTTTTTTAATATCTGATGCAACTTTACTAGAACCAATTAAGGTTAAAACATTTATTTTTCCGGTATTCATTAACGGTTCAACAATTTCACTTCCTTTTCCGTAAAGATAATTTACAACGCCTTTTGGAAAACTTTTTTCTATGGCTTTAGATAAACAGTAATGCAACAAACATCCGTGTTTTGGTGGTTTAAATAAAATTACATTACCCATTATCAGGGCAGGAATTAGTAGAGTATACGTTTCATTTAAAGGATAATTATAAGGACCAATACAAAGCGTTATTCCTAAAGGCGAACGACGAATTTGTCCAATTACGCCTTCTTCAATAGTAAAAGTAGCCGATTTTCGCTCTAATTTTTTTAAAGATTCGATGGTGTCGTAAATGTATTTTATGGTTCTATCAAATTCTTTTTCAGAATCTTTTTCAGATTTTCCAATTTCCCACATTAATAAATTTATGACTTCTGTTCTCAACTTTAGCATTTCGCCAACAAAATGTTCCACATGAGAAATTCTTTTTTCAACCGAAAACATAGGCCATTCTCCAAAACCATTTTCGTATGCTCTTTCGGCACTTTCTAAACATTCAATTGCCTCAGGCAAACCTGTTTTTGGTATTTTTCCAATTAAAATACGTTCTAATTTTTCATTAGATGTTGGTTTGCAAATAGCAGAATGAATTTCATTGAAAGGACCATTCCAAGTTTTGAACGCTCCGTTTACCAAATATTCTTCTTGGTTAATAAAAGGAATTTCTTTAGAATTTACAGTAGAAAAAACATCAAAAAGCTGATTTTTAGAAATATTATTTTGCATTGCTTTATAAATAAAATTAAAATTTTGCTAAAAATAATAATTTTATAATCAAAACCAACTCCACAATTCATAAAATTTAATTATTTTTGATAATATGAACATTCAACAACTATACGAATTTTGTCTGTCTAAAAAAGGAGTAACCGAACATTTTCCATTTGATGAAGATACTTTAGTGTTTAAAGTAGGTGGAAAAATGTTTTGTTTGACGTCTTTAAAACAATGGGAATTACAAGAGCCAAGTTTGAATTTAAAATGCGACCCAGAACTTGCAATAGAACTTCGCGCAAATTATGAAGCTGTTGAACCAGGTTACCACATGAGTAAACTGCACTGGAATACAGTAAATTTTAATTCTGATGTTAATGATGAGATGATGTGTAAATTAATTATTGATTCTTACGATTTGATTTTTAAGAGTTTGACAAAAAAAATCCAATTGGAAATCCAAGAATCTAAAAATTAGGCATTACATTTGATACCAGCTCTTAAAATTTTAACCCACTAACTTATAAACTAATAGAAAATGATTGATAATTTAAAAAAAATATTAAACGAAGACCAAGATCCGAAAGCGATTGAAAAAATTACGTCTAAATTGGAAAACTTATTAATGTCTAATGAAGAAGTTGGTTACATTGCTGTACAGAAAAAACCTGCAATTACTGTATTTCCTGATAGTATTGTGGTAACCAATAAACGCATTATTTTATGTAAACCTAAAAATTTAGGATTATCAATGGAATTTATGGATTATGATTGGGATGACATTGCAGGAACTTTTGTAAAAGAAGGATTTTTAGGTTCAGATTTTTCTTTTTCTACCAAAACCGACTTGACGCACACAGTAGAATATTTGCCAAAAAATCAAGCACGTAAATTATATACGTATGCAAAAGAACAATTGGATATTTTGAAAAATGGAGGCGTATCAGAAAACATTAATTCATTTTCAAATTTAACCGATGAAATAGAAGAATTTCCAACAGAAGAAGTTACTCATTTTGCTGAAATTATCCCTACATTACAGGACACAGAATTAGAAGAACCAATTCCATCTCATGAAAAAAAGCTTTCAGAATTTACTAAAGATGAATTATTTGACAAGCTTAATAATTATAAAAAATTGTTAGACAACGGATTAATTTTACAAGGAGAATACGATAAATTAAAAAATGAGATTTTGCCATTTTTGTAGTAAAATTCATGGTTTTTTTACGAAAATATCTCATTTTAATTATTTTTTTCCTTAACTATTTGATTTTCAAAATAAATTTATTATTATTGTATTCAAATTACTAAAACCAATACTATGAAAAAAATTACTTTACTTGCAATATTATTTGCAGCATTCCAAATGAATGCACAAACAATTGTTCAAACAACACCTCAAAATAAAAAGGTAATTCTTGAAGAATTTACAGGTGTTAATTGTGTTTGGTGTCCAGCTGGACATACTATAGCAAATGCTATTAAAGCATCAAATCCTACCAATGTTTTTTTAATAAATATTCATGTTGGTGGTTTTGCTACTCCAAGTGTTGGTCAGCCAGACTTTAGAACTCCTTTTGGAACAGCCATAGCAAATCAAAGTGGGTTAACAGGATATCCAGCTGGAACAGTTAATCGTACAGTATTTACTGGTAGCGCCCAAAACGGCGGAACAGGTACAGCCATGAGTAGAAATTTCTGGACTGCTGCATCAAATCAGATCACTACCCAATCTTCATATGTGAATTTGGCTACTACAGCTACTATCAATGCAACCACTAGGTTATTAACAGTTTTGGTAGAAGCTTATTACACAGGGTCTAGCCCAGTTGCGACAAATAATTTAAATGTAGCTTTTTTACAAAATAATACTGTTGGTCCACAGACTGGAGGAAATGCAGGTAATAATTACAATCACCAACACAGATTAATTCACATGATTACAGGACAGTGGGGTGAGGTTATCAGTACAACTACATCAGGAACATTTGTTACAAGAACCTACACTTACACTATACCAGCAGCATACAATAATATAATTGCTGAAATGGGTGAATTTGAAATTGTTGCATTCATGGCAGAAGGTCAACAAAAAATTATTTCAGGTAACGGCGCTACTCCAACTTATACTGGATTAGCTGCAAATGATGTTAAATTAAAGGAAGTTGAAAGTATAGAAAATCAATGTGCTTCATCTATTTCACCAAAAATTAAAATCCAAAATTATGGTCAAACAACTTTAACGACTTTGCCAATTACATATAGTATCAATGGTGGTGCACCACAAGTATATAACTGGACGGGTAGTTTAGTTTCTTTTGCAAAAGAAACGGTAACTTTACCTGCAATTTCATATACTCTTTTAAATAGTAATACTTTAAATGTATCTGTACCAGCAGACGCCAATGTTTCTGACAATTCTGGTTCTGTTACTTTTGCAAAAGCAGCATTAACTACAAATACAAATATTACAATTAAAATTACACTAGATCAATACGGTTCTGAATCATCATGGCAATTGCTTAATTCTTTAAACACAGTTGTAGCTTCAAGTCCAACTTATGTTGATGGTCCAGGTGCAGGAGAATATCCGCAACCAGATATAAACTTAACATTACCTTTTGATTGTTACAAGTTTGTTATGAATGATTCATATGGAGATGGTATGAACAGTGGTTATGGTGTTGGTTCTTATCAAATCTTAGCAAACAATGTTTTAATTCCAACTATCGAAGGTGGTACTTTTGGATCTTCAGAATCAAGAAAATTCCAAGTTGCTAATATTCTTAGTGCAGAAGATTTTAATATAAATGAAATTACATTATATCCAAATCCTTCTAATGGTATCTTTACAATCAATACACAATTGCCAACAGACGTTGTTGCAATTGACGTTACAGGTAAAGAAGTTTTTAGAATGTTAAACATTAACAATCAAACTACTTTAAATTTAACACAACTTCAAAAAGGCCTTTACTTATTAAAAATGAGTAATGAATTAGGAGAACAAACTAAAAAAATAATAATTGAATAATTAAATAAAAAACTATGAAAAAAATCGCAATCCTATTATTCGCTGTTATTTCGGCTGTTAGCTGTAGTAAAGACGATGTTCAAACAACTCCAGAACCTGTAGCTAATAATTCACTTAAAGTTTTTAATAAAACTACTAGTGCAGAAATTAAAGATGGTGATGTAATAACTTTTAATTCAATTTCATCACAAGGAAATGCCCATACGTTAAAATTTTATTTTAAAAATACTTCGGCGGCTCCAATTAATACAAAAGTTAAGTTTATTTCTTTTAGTGGAGTTCCTGACACCAGTTATTTAAGTATTTGTATTGGCGCGCAATGTTTGTCAGCAATTTCTACGGGTTATTCTTATCCATTAAGTTCGGAGCCAATAATTACTGTTCCAGCAAATGGAACTGTAGGAGATATTGAAGACTATAAAATTTTTAATACTACACTTCCAGTTTCCCCTGCTACTAAAATTGATTATGTTTTTGAAGCATATCAACACGATGCCAGCGGAAATCCTGTTGGAAACAAAGTACGATTTACTTACAGATATCAGCAATAAAACAAAATACATTTTTGTATAATTAAAGTGAGTCCATTGGGCTCACTTTTTTTGTATTATAATTTTAAATAGCTGCTTTTCAATTGCTTAAAATAAATGTAGAATTAAATCTATATTAATTTACTTAATTATATAGCTAAAGGTTGTATAATAGTTTTTATATTTGCAGTTAATTTTATTTAAATAATTTTATAATGCGAATATTATTTTTAATCCTATTTATTTTTGGTTGTGAAATCTTAAGTGCTCAACAACTTCATCACGAAATGATAAGTGCTCAAGGTGGTTCTGTAACAACAGCCAATGGACAATTGGTTCGATATACAGTTGGACAACAATCCGTAACGGGGACTTCTACTAACGGCTATGTTGTGCAGCAAGGATTTCAGCAAAGTAATTGGAGCAAAATTTTAGAGCAAAATACGATTTCTATTGCCACAATTGTGTTTCCAAATCCATTTGTAAATGAAGTAAATTTTTCATTTTCAACTTCTCCAGGCGATAAAATTTCAGCATATGTATTTGATGTTTTAGGTCGTTTAGTGTATTCTGAAGACGTTAAAAATGATAATAATTCAATTAAATTAAATCTACTGCATCTTTCTACAGCCGAATATTTAGTCAAACTTTCATCAGATAATTTTGTTCATTCTGCAAAAATTATAAAAAAATAATAACTTCATATTCGTCATTTTTTTTCATAAAATTCAATTATATAAAACTATATTTGTTTTATCTTTAAAAATGTCTTTTGGATGAAATACATAATAGATATAGTAAATAAATTAGCACTAACTAAATTCATTTTTATTATGTCTTTATTATTGTTTAATACTACTAAATCTGTAGCACAGCAAGACCCACAGTTTACTCAGTATATGTATAACACCATAAACGTAAATCCTGCCTATGCTGGTTCACGAGGCGTTTTAAGTGTATTTGGTATATACAGAGCGCAATGGGTTGGTTTAGAAGGCGCGCCCAGTACATCAGCAGCTTCTCTTCATGCTCCAATTACTAATTCTAGAGTTGGTTTAGGAATCTCTATTACAAAAGATGAAATCGGTATTTCGGAAAGAGAAACGATTGCTACCGACTTTTCTTACACTATAAATACTTCAGCAAACTATAAATTGTCTTTTGGTATAAAAGGTGCTGTAAATTTGTTCAATGTAGATTATACCAAACTAAATAAGTACCATAAAAACGATCCGAAATTTGAAAATAATATTGTTAATCAATTCTCACCAAATATAGGAGCAGGAGTTTATTTCCATTCAGATAAATTGTATGCGGGTTTTTCTGTACCTCAAATTTTAGAAACAAAATATTTTGATGACAATACGTCTTCCATCGCCAAAGATGCCATGCATTATTATTTTATTGGTGGATATGTTTTTGACGTGTCAGAAACTACAAAGTTTAAACCAGCATTTTTGATAAAATCAGTAAAAGGTGCGCCTCTTCAAGCAGATGTAACGGCTAATTTTATGTTTTACGACAAATTAGTTCTTGGTGGTGCTTGGCGATGGAATGCTGCAGCAAGTGCATTAGTTGGTTTTCAGATTGATGCTAATTGGTTTATTGGTTATACCTATGATTCGGATACTACAAAACTAGCCAATTACAATTCTGGTTCACATGAAATCTTTTTAAGATATGAATTTAAAGGAAAACAAAATAAAATTGTTTCACCTAGATTTTTCTAAAATGATATATAGTATGAAAATAAAAAATTGTGCCAAGGTTTGTTTGTTAATCTTTAGTTTTTTTGGATATTCACAAGAAGTGAAATTGAAAAAAGCGAATTCTAATTACGAGAATTTTCAATATGAGGATGCAATTGTAACCTATGAAAAAGTAGCCAAAAAAGGATATAAGTCAGTTGAATTATTTAGTAAACTTGGTGATTCCTATTATTTTCAGTCTAAATTAAAAGAAGCAAACAAATGGTATAACGACTTGTTTTCCTTAAAAAAGAAGCTAAATTCAGAATATTATTTTAGATATGCACAAACATTAAAAGCCGTTGGCAATTACAAAAAAGCCGATGAGATGATGGAAAAATTCAATCAGGTTAATACTTCGGATATGCGTGCAATTTTATCAAAAGCACAACTCGATTATTTAGAAGCAATCAAAAATAATTCGGGAAGATATACCGTACAAAATGCAGGAATTAATTCTGAATTTTCTGATTATGGTGCTTCTTTTTATAAAAACACTTTAGTTTTTGCCTCTGCAAGGGACACTGGCGGTGTTTTTGTAAAAAAACACAGTTGGACCAATCAATCATTTACAAACCTATATAGTTCATTAATGGCTGACAATGGAAGTTTGTTGGAACCAGAGAAATTTTCAAAAAAAATCAATTCAAAATACCACGAATCAACTCCAGTTTTTACAAATGACGGCTTGACAATGTACTTTACTAGAAATAATTATTTAAATGGTAAAAAAGGAAGAGACAGTAAGAAAAGCGTTTTGCTAAAATTATATAAAGCAACAAAAAATGATGGTAAATGGGATAACGTTTCGGAATTACCATTCAATAGTAATCAATACAGTTGTGCACATCCAGCCTTATCTCCCGACGAGAAAACGTTGTATTTTTCATCAAATATGCCAGGATCAAAGGGCATGTCTGATATTTACAAAGTGGCCATTCTTTTTGATGGAAATTTTGGCAAACCCATTAATTTAGGTGATAAAATTAATACACAAGCTAGAGAAACGTTTCCATTTATATCGAAAAATAACGAATTGTATTTTGCCTCTGACGGGCATCCTGGATTGGGTGGATTAGATGTTTTTATTGCCCAACTAAATGAAAATGGCACGCATGGTAAAATTAAAAATGTAGGCGAACCAGTTAATTCTAATTTTGATGATTTTGGTTTTATTATAGATACCAATTCAAACATTGGTTTTTTCAGTTCTAACAGAGAAAATGACAATTTAGGATATGATGATATTTATAGGTTTACCGAAACTATTCCAATGCCAAAAGAGCTTCAGCAAAGTTTAATGGGAGTGGTTGTTGATTCTAGCACACAATTGCCAATTGAAGGAGTGAAGTTAGCACTGTTTGATGTAAATTATGTAAAATTAGGCGAAGTAATTTCGGATAAGGAAGGAAAATTTGATTTTGGCGCTGTAGATTTCGGAAATAAATTTCGTATAATTCCAGAACAAAAGGATTTCGTAACTTTAGAAAGTATTATTATTACAAAAGAGTCCGATACCAAAGACATAAAAATGGTTATGACCCCAAAGTTACAACCCTTTCATGTTGGAGAAGACTTAAGAAAAACCCTAGGAATTGACATTATTTATTTTGATTTAGACAAAGCAAACATTCGCAAAGATGCCGAAGTAGAATTAGCAAAAATTTTAGAAGTCATGAAGCAATATCCAACTATGGAAATTGATGTTCGTTCCCATACAGATAGTCGTCAAACTGCAAATTACAATTTAGTGTTATCTGATAAGCGTGTAAAATCCACCATAAAATGGTTAATTGAAAATGGCATTGATGCCAAACGATTAACTGGAAGAGGTTATGGTGAGTCGCAATTATTAAATGAATGTTCGGATGAAATACCCTGCACGGAAGTAGCGCATCAAGCCAATAGACGAAGCGAATTTATTATAACAAAACTATAATTCCACAAACAAAAAACCCTTGAAAATCAAAGGATTATCAAGGGTTTTCGTGGTACCTCCAGGGATCGAACCAGGGACACATGGATTTTCAGTCCATTGCTCTACCATCTGAGCTAAGGTACCTTGCGACTTTAGGTAATACAACCTGTTCATTGCGGGTGCAAATATAGAACCTATTTTATATTTACCAAAACAATTATTAAAAAAAATCATTTTCGTACATTTGCATTTCTAATATTAATATATGGTACTTACGATTGATGTGGGCAATACAAATATTAAAGTTGCTGTTTTTGAGCAGTTTAACTTAATAGATAAGTTTGTTTTTCAAAAGAATAATTTTCAAAATAATTTCAAAATAATTTTTAAAAAGTACCCTAATCATCTAAAAGCGGTGATATCTTCCGTTTCGCAGTCAGAGGATGATGATATTTTATGGTTGAAAAAACAAATTCATGTTATTGAAATAAATTCGGAAACTAAATTCCCTTTTAAAAATGGTTATTCAACTCCAAAAACTTTAGGTATTGATAGAATGGTTTTGGCTGCAGGCGCAGTAATTGAATATCCAAATCAGAATATTTTGATTATTGACGCAGGAACTTGTATTACTTATGATTTTATCACGAACAAAAAAGAATATTTAGGTGGCGCCATTTCACCCGGACTTAGTATGCGATATCAAGCTCTTCATGATTATACGGCTAAATTGCCATTGTTGGAAAATAATCCACCAGAAAGTTTTATCGGAAATAGCACCAATCAATCTATTTATTCAGGTGTTGTAAATGGTTTGTGTTTTGAAATTGAGGGCTTCATTTCTGAATATTCTGTTAAAAATGCACAATTTACAATAATTTTAACAGGCGGCGACGCTATTTTTTTGGCGAATCGATTAAAAAGCACCATATTTGCCGATGAAAATTTCTTATTAAAAAGTTTACAACAATTATATACTTACAGTTTACAAAATGATTAAAAAAATTGTCATATTAATTACGATATTACTTGCAAACTTCGGTTTTGCTCAAGAAAATACAGCTTCTCCCTATTCTTATTATGGAATTGGAAGTGCCAGATTTAAAGGAACTAATGATATTGTCAATATGGGTGGTATTTCTGTATATTCAGATAGTACACATATTAATGTATTAAATCCGGCGTCTTTTTCGAACCAATTGGTTACAACTTTTCAAATTGGATTAACATCTAGTTTTTATAAATTAAATGTAGCCACTGATACAGAACAAGCTAAAAAAACAACTTTTGATTATTTGGTTATGGGTTTTCCTGTCTCTAAAAAAGTCGGAGTTTCTGTTGGTCTTTTGCCACAAAGTGCAGTAGGTTATAGGCTAAAATCAGACACAAGATCAGTAAATGACCTTACAAAACAATACCAAGGTAAAGGCGGCGTAAATAAAGTGTTCTTAGGTGCAGGATACAAAATAAGCCCAAAGTTAAGTGTAGGTATGGATTTCCAATATTTGTTTGGCATTATTGATACACAATCTGATGTGCTAAATCAGAATATTATTTATGGGTCTAGAGAGGTTAATCAATCTAATTTGTCAGGAGTTGCCCTAAATGCTGGTTTAAATTTTAAAACAAAGTTTACAAGTAAATTAGATTTCTTTTCAAGTTTAACTTACGCACCAGAAACTAAATTAAATTCTGATAATATTAGAAACGTATCTTTAGTTTCTGCATTGGCAAATGGAACTATAGTTTCAGCTTCTGCAGATTCAGAAGTAAATGTACCAGATACTAAATTAATAGTTCCTTCTAAATTAGCCATTGGTGCAGGTTTAGGAAATAGAAAGTGGTTTTTAGGTGGAGATGTCGCTTTTTCAGGAACAGGAAATCAAGTGAATCGTTTTGAGAATTACTCAAATGTGTCTTTTGAAAATGGCGTAAAAGTGGCAATAGGAGGATTTATTATTCCAAAATTTGACTCTTTTAATAGCTATCTTCAAAGAGTAACTTACCGTGGTGGTTTTAAATTTGAAAACACAGGTTTAGTCATTAACAATACTGCCATTAAAGACAAATCAGTTACTTTAGGATTTGGCTTACCAATTTCTGGAACATTTTCAAGCATGAATTTAGGTATAGAATATGGCTCTAGAGGCACTACAAGAAACGGCTTAATCAAAGAAGATTATTTTTCAATAAATATTGGTTTATTGTTTAACGATAAATGGTTCAGAAAAACATTATATAACTAGAATAATGAAAAAAATTGTTGAATTTATTGCTTTTTTATTAGCGATTTCGTTTCTGCAAAGTTGCGAAAGTAATTTAAAAGATGTTCAGCGAATTTATAAAACATCATTTGTTCCAACAGGCGAAGCAGATTCAATCAATTTAAAATACACCGATTCCGGAAGAGTAAAATCAATCTTACAGAGTTTAAAAATGATTGATTATTCAACTGCAAAAAATCCTTTTGTTGAATTTCCAAAAGCCGTTTTAGTTACACTTATTGATGCCAATGGAAATAAAACAATTGTGGTAGCAGACAAAGCCATTTCTTACAAAAAAACAGAAGTAATTGATCTAATTGGAAATGTAAAAATTAAAACCTACGATGGAAAAGTTTTAGAAACCAATCAATTGTATTTTGATCAAAAAAACGAATGGTTTTTTACTGACGAAGCATTTATTTTTAAAGAAGCAGATGGAAGTTTTTTACAAGGAATAGGGATAGACTTTAGTAAAGACTTTAAAATCTTTAATATGCAAAATAACAACGGAGAAAAAATCAACATGTAATTTTATAACTATGAAATATTTTAAATACACACAATACATATATTTAATAGCATCTATACTTTTTTTAATTTCTGTAATTGTAAAAATAATGAATAATGAAGATTATGGCTTGCAAGCAATTATTGCCGTAGGATTTGCTATCATGTTTTTTGTGCGACGCAGTTTCGTTAAAAAAATGGAAAACAATAAAAAAAACTTATAAAAAATCGACAATACTATTTTATTATTAAATAGATAATTGTATTTTCGCCCTCTGAATAAAAAAATAATCAATATAAAAATGGCAATTTTATCAAAAATTAGACAACGTTCTATCTTATTAGTTCTAATCATAGCATTAGCATTATTCTCATTTGTATTAGCAGATGTAATTAAAAGTGGTGGATTTAGTAGTGGTTCAAATAATATTGGTTCTGTAAATGGAACTAATTTTGAATACCAAGAATTCATGAACAAAGTAGCTAACGTTGAAAAACAACAGCAAGGTGCAAGCGGAACGCAAGCATTAAATTCAGTTTGGGAACAAGAAGTAAAAAAAGTAATACTATCTGAACAATACGATAAAATTGGTTTATTATTAGGTAAAGAGCAATTAATGGCGGTAATTAAAAATGACCCTCAATTGTCTCAATCTCCACAGTTTCTAAATGCCGCTGGTAAATTTGACGATAAAAAATTTGCTGAATACATTAACTCTTTGCAAAGTGCTCCAGACCAAACACAATGGAACAGTTGGAAAGCATATGAAGTGCAAATTGAAGATTTTGCTAAAGAACAAATTTACAATACTTTGATTAAATCAAGTGTGTATACTACAAAAGCAGAAGGAAAATTAAAATACGAAAGAGACAATAATAAAGTTGATTTTGATTATGTAGCATTAGCATTTTCTACAGTTAGTGATGACCAAGTAAAGGTTACCGACGAGGAAATTATGGCGTATATGAAGAAAAATCCTAAAAAATTCAAATCAGACAATACAAGATCTGTTGAATATGTTTTAGTCGAAAACAAACCATCTGCAGCTGATGAAACAGAAATGAAATCTAAAATTGACGGATTTGTTAATGGAAAAATAGAATTCAAAAACGGAGTAAACGACACTATTCCTTCATTCCGTGCTGCAAAAAATGTTGCAGCTTATGTAAATAAATATTCGGAAATTAAATTTGATTCAACTTATTTAGCTAAAAAAGATATTAACCCACAATTTGCTGAACAATTATACGCATTAGCACCAGGACAAGTTTTTGGTCCTTATACAGATAATGGCTATTCAAAATTATCTAGAGTGGCTGGAAGAAAATCAGGCGCTACTGCAAAGGTTAGTCATATTTTAATTGCTTACAAAGGCGCTATGCAGGCAGCTCCAACAGTTAAATTAACTAAAGAAGAAGCAAAAGCAAAAGCAGCAGGTTTGTTAGCTCAAGTAAATGCAAATCCTTCTAGTATGGCAATGTTAGCAATGGTTAACTCTGACGATCAAGGTTCAAAGCAAAACGGTGGGGTGTATGATAATGTGGCGCCAAAACAAATGGTTAAACCTTTTGACGATTTCTTATTTGGTAATCCAGTAGGCAAAACAGGTGTAGTAGAAACTGATTTTGGTTTCCACGTAATGAAAGTAGATGGAAAGAATGATGCAGTTTTATTAGCTACAGTAGCTTTAAAAGTACAGCCATCAGAACAAACCGAGGATTTAAATTACAATAAAGCATTAAAAGTAGAATCTGATGCTACAGCAAGTGGACTTGAAAAAGCGGCGAAAACTGCAGGTCTAAAAATTGCTCCTGTTACCAGCGTAAAAGCATTTGATGAAAATGTAGCTAATTTAGGATTACAAAGACAAATTGTAACTTGGGCATTTAATAATGATACAAATGTAGATGATATAAAACGTTTTGATATTGTGAATCAAGGTTTTGCTATTGTAAAATTGAAATCTAAAAACGATGAAGGTCTTTTGCCTTTAGAAGTAGCAAAACAACAGGTTGAGCCATTAATTAAAAACGAGAAAAAAACTGCAATTCTTAAAAAGAAAATGACAGGTACTACTTTAGAAGCAATCTCTAAAGCAACAGGTTCTACTATAGCTCCTGCTATCGGTGCTACTATGGCCTCTCCAGTTATTCCGAATTTAGGTTATGAACCAAAAGTGGTAGGAACTGCATTAGGATTAGCTTCTGGTAAAACTTCTAAAGTGATTGAAGGAAATGCTGGTTTGTTTATGGTAAGAACAAAAACGCTTACTAAAGCACGAGTAGTTAAAGATTACAAATCGCAGATTGATCAATTAAACCAACAAACAAAAGGTTCTGCATCATACAGAATTGTTCAAGGCTTAAAAGACAAAGCAAAAATTGAAGACAATAGAGGTAAATTCTAAAAAAAATAAATTGAAATAAAAAAAGGGCTGATTTATTCAGCCCTTTTTTTATTTTTGTAAAAAGTTAATATGTCACTAATAAAATCTTTATCCAAAATTTTAGGATTAAAAACCAAAATTGAAACTAACGAAAAGACAATAACTAATTCTCCAAAAATGAAAAAATTTTTAATTGTTGGTTTGGGAAATATAGGTTCTGAATATGTAAATACCAGACATAATATTGGATTTAAAATATTGGATTTTTTTGCCAATCAAGAAAATATTTCGTTTCAAACCCAAAAATTAGGTGAAGTAGCTGAATTTAAATTTAAAGGACGAACCGCCATTTTATTGAAGCCAAATACGTTTATGAATTTAAGCGGAAAAGCAGTAAAATATTGGATGGAAAAAGAAAATATTGAAAAAGAAAATCTATTGATTATAACAGACGATTTAAACTTGTCTTTCGGAAGTATCAGAATTAAAACAAAAGGTTCTGACGGTGGGCATAATGGCCTAAAAAACATACAACTTTTATTAAATTCTACTGAATATCCAAGATTTAGATTTGGAATTAGTGACGCGTTCAAAAAAGGTAAACAAGTGGATTATGTTCTAGGCGAATGGTCAGCCGAAGAAAAAGAAGCTTTAAAAGAAAGATTAAGTCTTTCATCTGAAATTATTATATCTTTTATTTCAGCCGGATTAAATAACACGATGAATTTTTATAATGGTAAATAACTAGTTTTATTAATTTTGTTTTAAATAATTATTATTATTTTGTTACATTTGTTCGCTATTAAAACAAAAAACTCAAAAATATAATGAAAAAAATTACTTTACTATTGTCTTTTTTAATTTGCTTCTGCACAGTTGCTTTTGCTCAAATTGATAAGAAAGAAAAAACGGTTTTCGGAAAAAAAATTAATCCTGAATTTATTTCACCTTCTGGTCACATAAGATGTGCTTCAACAGAATACGATGAATTTTTAAGAGAGCAAAATCCCAACACAGAATCCATAGCAGTTTTTGAAAAATGGATGGCTAAAAAAATAAATGATCAAAAATCTTTACAAGAAGTAGCTTCTCAAAGTGGAGGTATTATTTACATCCCTGTTGTTGTGCATGTAATTCATAATGGTGACGCTTATGGTGTTAATGAGAATATTTCAGATGAGCAAGTGCAATCTCAAATTACTGTAATGAATCAAGATTACAGGAAATTAACTGGAACTCCAGGTTTTAACTCAAATGCAGTAGGAGCTGACACGCAAGTTGAATTTGTTTTGGCAAAAGTAGATTTAAATGGAAATCCTACAAATGGAATTAATAGAGTAAATTTATGTCAAGCAACTTGGTCTACCACTGCAATAAATTCTACTGTTAAACCCGCTACAATATGGGATCCAACGCAATATATGAATATGTGGTCTGTAAATTTTACGGACAATTCTTTATTGGGATATGCCCAGTTTCCAGAATCTAGTTTAGCAGGAATGGCTACAACAGCGCAAAACCCTCTTACAGATGGGGTTGTGGCAAATTATACCACTTTTGGAAGTTCAGATCTAGTTTTTGGTAGTTTTGCTCAGCCCTATGACAAAGGCAGAACGATGACTCACGAAGTAGGACATTTTTTAGGATTAAGACATATTTGGGGAGACAATACCGCCTGTCCTGCTACAAACACGGTTAATGACAAAGATTTTGTGGCAGATACACCTGCAGCCAGTACTGCAAATTATGGATGCCTTCCTGGTACAAATTCCTGTACAGCAAATCCTGGAAATGATATGATTGAAAATTATATGGATTATAGCGATGATACCTGTATGAATATTTTTACAATTGGACAAAAAACAAGAATTACCACAGTATTAAATAATTCTCCAAGAAGATCCACTCTAAAAACTTCTGTAAAAGATGTAGCGATACCATTATTTGCTATTGATGCAGAAGTTAAAATAGAAAATCTATGTAGTACTTCAGGGGCAACTTGTACAGATACAAATCCAAGCTCACCTTCAAAAATAATTTTATTGTACAATAGAGGAACTTCCAATTTAACCTCTGCTACTATGAGCTATAATTTTAACGGTGGAACGAACTACACACATAACTGGACAGGAAATTTGGCGCCAAATGCATACGCAAAAATTAGTTTACCTAATTCTATAGCTAACGGATTGCTAACAGTTACTGTAACAACAGCTAACGGTGTTGCTGACCAAAGGGCTTCTAATAATACTGCAACAAAAACTTTTGGATCTACATTAGGTTATGCAAATTCAACTTCATTTACATTTAACTTAATAGGAGATTCTTATGGTACTGAAATAAGTTGGACTTTAAAGAACGCTGCGGGTACAACATTATATAGCGGTGGTCCTTATACAGATATAGCCACTGGAACTCAAGTTTTGGTAAATAACCAATCTTGGACATTGCCAGCAAATGGATGTTATTATTTATCTGTTAATGATTCTTATGGAGACGGATTGTATGATGGTGTAAGTCAAGGTTCCTATACTATTACGGCAGGAACTACAACTGTTGTAAATGTTACTGATTTTGTTGTTTTAGGAAATCCAGCCAACACGCCTGTTTCTAGACTAAGTTATTTTACAAATAATGCTACATTAGAATCAGGTTCTTTTGAATTATTTGATTCAGTTTCATTGTACCCTAATCCAGCAAAAGAATGGGTTACAATTTCTATTCCACAAGGTATAGAAGTTTTAGGAAGTTTTGATGTGTATAACACAATTGGTCAAAAAGTTACAACTAAAAAAATAGCTTCAGAAAACGATTTAACAATTAATACAAATAACTACCAAGCAGGTATGTATTTTATTAACTTAACCATAGGAGAATTCTCTAAAACACTTCGTTTTATCAAAGAGTAATTTTTAAAATATTTTTCCATAAAAAGGATTGGTTTTTGCCAATCCTTTTTATTTTTGCATAAACATATAACTGACTTTGAAAATATATCAATCTCTTAACGAATTTAAACCGACTAAAAAGACAATTGTAACCCTTGGAACTTTTGACGGAGTTCATTTGGGACACACTGCTATTTTAGATAAAATTTGTACAATTGCCAAACAAGAAAACTTAGAAAGCGTACTGCTCACATTTTTTCCACATCCTCGTTTAATTATTTCTAATGATTCGGAAATTAAAATGTTGAACACAATGGCTGAAAAAGCAATGCTTCTGGAACAAAAAGGGATACAAAACTTTATAATTCATCCCTTTGATAAATTATTTTCTGAATTATCACCAAGAGAATTTGTAGAACAGGTTTTAATAAAACAACTCAATATTCAGAAAATTATTATTGGATACGACCATAAGTTTGGGAAAAACCGAGCGGCTGATTTTAATGATTTAATTGTTTTTGGTAAAGAATTTGGTTTTGAAGTAGAAGAAATTTCAGCAAAACAAGTAAATGAGGTTTCGGTAAGTTCAACAAAAATTAGAGATTCGTTATTAGAAGGAAAAGTTTCCTTAGCAAATGAATATTTAGGTTACGCTTATATGTTATCTGGAATTGTCGTAAAAGGCAATCAATTGGGAAGAACAATTGGTTTTCCAACAGCAAATATTGAAATTCCAGAATCGTACAAATTAATTCCAAAATACGGAGTGTATCTAGTAACCGCAATAGTAAATAAAAAAGCTGTTTTTGGAATGATGAATATTGGAATAAAACCAACTTTAGGTGAAAATTTGATATCAATTGAAGTGCATTTATTGCATTTTTCAGAAGATATTTACGGACAAAAAATTCAAGTAAATGTTACAGAGCGACTTAGAGAGGAACAAAAATTTGAATCTTTCGAAGCCCTTAAATTACAACTTGAAGTTGATAAAATAAACGCCCTTCAATATTTTGAAAATTGGAACTCGTAAATAATTATATTACAGAATTTTCCGCTTTTAAAACCACTTCCTGCGCATCTCAAATTATAAAAACTTAGCACATAAATTTTTTCTTCAAATGTAAATTAGTACTTTTGAGGTATTAATTTATGATTTTATGAGTGTTACCAAACATAATTGGACGAAAGAAGAAATAATTGCTATTTACAATAAACCTTTAATGGATTTGTTGTTTGATGCTGCCTCAATTCACAGAGAACACCACGATCCGAATACGGTTCAAGTTTCCACACTTTTATCAATTAAAACAGGTGGATGCCCTGAAGATTGCGGGTATTGTCCGCAAGCCGCCAGATATCATACTGATATTGAAGGAAATGATTTAATGTCTGTTTCACAAGTAAAAGCACAAGCTTTACGAGCAAAATCTTCCGGTTCATCACGCGTTTGTATGGGCGCTGCTTGGCGCAATGTTAAAGATGGTCCAGAATTTGATCAAGTTTTAGAAATGGTTCGTACCATTAACAAATTAGATATGGAGGTTTGTTGTACTTTAGGTATGATAACCGAAAATCAAGCACATCGTTTGGCAGAAGCAGGTTTGTATGCTTACAATCACAATTTAGATTCCTCAGAAGAATATTATAAAGAAGTAATTTCAACTCGTGGCTTTGAAGACAGGCTTGAAACTATTGAAAACGTCAGAAAAACCAATGTTACGGTTTGTAGCGGCGGAATTATTGGAATGGGTGAAAGTATTGCTGATAGAGCAGGAATGTTAGTGGCACTTTCAACGTTAAATCCACAACCAGAATCGGTGCCCATTAATGCTTTAGTTGCTGTTGAAGGCACACCATTAGAAGATGAAAAACCTGTTGAAATATGGGAAATGATTCGTATGGTAGCCACAACAAGAATTATCATGCCTGAAACACAAGTACGCTTATCCGCAGGAAGAACCAATATGAGTAGAGAAGGACAAGCCATGTGTTTCTTTGCAGGTGCCAATTCTATTTTTGCTGGAGATAAGTTGCTTACTACACCAAATCCGGATGTGAATGAAGATATGAAAATGTTTGAAATGCTTGGATTAAATCCTCAAAAAGCTTTCATTAAAAAAATGCAACCAGAAACAGTAGAAGCTGAAGATTCAAAATTTGAAGCCTTGGGCGAAAAACCAAAATGGAGCCGTCCAGAACATAAAATAGAAAGAAATTTAGAAGCTTCTGGAAAAAAGTAAGCTTTTTTTAATATAAATTAAAAAATCTCACATCTTTTCAGATATGGGATTTTTTTTATAAAAAGGAAAAGAGCGACTATTTACCAACCAAATAAAATGAGAAAAAACTACTTTCTGTCACCCTTTGTCCAATTTATACAAATATCAATTCGTTTTTAGTTTGTGTATTTTCTAAAATGATGTCTTCAATGATAGATTCAATGTTGTTAGTATAATTAACAGGAATAATTTTATTAGATAACACCCACATTTCAATTAAATTATAATCAAGATTTTTAGCGGTTAAAACGCCCATTTTTTTCAATGCAAAGGCATTACATTCTTGTTCAATTTGTTTTTTTATAGGTATTACAAATAATTTCTTTTTCAAAAACAAAGTTTCTGCAGGTAATTCAAATCCAGCGTTGCACAATACACCTGCACTATTTGCAATAGCTTTTAAAAATTCGTTTTCGTCAATTGGAAATACCGAACAATTATTTGCAGTGAACGATGCAGTGGCTGCTTTTGAAAATATAATCCAATTGGCAGAGGTTTTTTTCAACTCTTTAATTATTTTAATATCTGAAAACGAAGGTAAATACACCACATAATGTCCGGCATTTGAAGTTTTTAAGTCTCTGATTTTTTTTCGTATTACAGGTCTGAAAATTTGTTCATTGTATTCTTCAAAGTGAAAACCATATTTTTTATCAACCGGCGCGTAGTTTTTAAATATTTGCCAACTTAACCATTTAATTTTTTTAGGTTTTGGTGTTTTGGAAAAAAACAGGGAAGATTGGTGCGATAGAGCCACAATATTTCCACCTTTAAATTTGCAGGCCCAAGCAGATATTGGTTCGTAATCGTTAATAATTAAATCGTATTTATGTACATTTAATTTTACAACTTGATAAATAAATTTGGCATAATTATTTTTAAATAACGTTTTAAAAAAAGAAACATTTCCGTTACTTCCATAAAATAATGAAATTCCGTTAAAATCTAAGGCCACAGGAAAGTCTAATTGAATTTGCGATTGACTACCACTTGTTAAAATAGTTACTTCACCAAATCTTTCTAAAATTGGAATAATTTCTTGTGCTCTGGCCAAATGACCATTTCCAGTTTTTTGTACGGCATATAATATTTTCATAATCTCTTAATTAAATGTTACCACTTCTTTTATTAATTCATCAATATTTTTCAAAACCATTTCTTGGTGTTCGGACTCTAATTCATCCTTGAAATCATTTTTATCATAAGTGTATATTTTCCATTTTTTGTTGTGATATTCTAACGCGGTTAGGTTTTCAATCCAATCGCCACTATTTAAATAGGTGCAATTTCCGTTTTTGCTTTTCACTTCTCTAATTTGCGGTTGATGAATGTGACCACAAATTACATAGTCAAAGTCATTTTCTATTGCTAATTCTATAGCGGCATTTTCAAAATCGCCAATAAATTTAATGGCATTTTTTACGTTGTTTTTTATTTTTTTGGAAAACGAATATTTCTCTCTTCCTAGTCGCGTTAAAATCCAATTAGATATTACGTTTAAACGAATTAAAAAATCATAGCCAATACCACCTAATTTTGCAATCCATTTTGAATGTTGTACAGAAGCATCAAACACATCACCATGAAAAAACCAAGCTTTTTTGCCATCGAGGGTCATTATTTTTTTATTGGTTAATTCAATGTTTCCGAAAGAAGTGTCGGCAAATTTTCTTAAAAACTCATCATGATTTCCTAAAATATAAACTACCTCGGTCCCTTTTGAGGCCAAATCAATAATTTTTTTGATCACTTTTAAATGGTATTTTGGAAAATAACTTTTGCTAAATTGCCAAATATCAATAAAATCACCATTGATGATTAATGTTTTTGGAGAAACAGATTTTAAATAGGTAAAGAGTTCTTTTGCTTGACAACCATACGTACCCAGGTGGGTATCGGAAATTACTACAACATCAACTGTTCTTGCCATAATACGACTCTGTATTGTTTTGACAAATTAACAGCATGTTTGTTAAGTAATTACTAATAGAAAATTAAGAAATCGGTATCAAAAAAATAACCTCAAAGTTTTAAGCATTAATTTGTTTAAGACAAATTTTGGTTGCTTTTTACTGCGTAACAATTTGTAATGTTTCGCGGCTAATTTGTTTGACTAAAACAGTTTTATCTTTTTCAATCACTTCTGCCGAAACAGCATCAAAATGACGAATGGTGTATAATGAAACGTTCTCATTAAAAGAAATTTTGAATTTTTTTGATAAGATAGTTTTCAAATCTTTAAAGTTATCAAATGTGTCTTCAATACAAACTGAAAAACTAATAGCTGTATTTTGAATTAAACTCACTTTAATTTTATAAGCATGAAATAAAGCGAAAATTTCACTAATATTTTCTTCCATAATAAATGAAAAATCTATAGAAGAAAGAGAAACTAAAATCTGATTTTTCTTTACAATAAAACACGATGTTTTAGGTTCCAAATCTACACCATTGCCCACTTTTGTTCCCGGTAACGTTGGATTTAGAAATGATTTTACATAAAGCGGAATTTCTTTTTTCTGTAAAGGTTGTAAGGTTTTGGGATGAATTACGCTGGCACCATAAAAAGCCAATTCGATAGCTTCTCTGTATGAAATTTGATTTAGTAAAACTGCATTTTCAAAGTATCTCGGATCGGCATTTAAAACACCAGGAACGTCTTTCCAAATGGTTACACTTTCTGCACCTAGGCAGTAAGCAAAAATCGCAGCCGTATAATCAGATCCTTCACGACCTAATGTGGTGGTAAAGTTGTTTTCATCTGAACCAATAAATCCTTGTGTAATAAATATCGATTTTTTTCTATTAATTTTAGAAATTAACTTTTGAGTATATTCCCAATTTACATTCGCATCCCGATAATTTCCGTCTGTTTTAATAAAATGTCGCACATCTAACCACTGATTGGGAATTCCTGCAACATTTAAATAATGACTAACTATAGTGGTAGAAACCAATTCGCCTATACTAATAATTTGGTCATATACAAAGGGATAATTTGGCGATTTGTTGCTTCTTACAAAATATTCTAAATCATCAAAATGCGTATTTACATCAAAAAAGACTTCATGTTCCTCATCATCAAATAAATCTAGTAAAATTTGATTGTGATATTTTCGTATGTCTTGTAATGAAGCATATAATTCATTTGACTTTTCAAAATAATTTTTAATAACCACTTCAAGCGCATTTGTAGTTTTCCCCATAGCGGAAATCACAAGCATCACATCTTCATATCCTACAGTTTGTAATACATTAAATACGTTTTTTATTCCTGCGGCATCTTTTACAGAAGCGCCACCAAATTTAAATATCTTCATAATGTGTAATATACAATATTAAAATTCCAAATTTCAAATTTATAATATTTATAGTTAGTTGTTTTTTTAAATTTTGCTTATAAATGTTTCTATTGCTTTTTCATCCATGTGAACCACGCGCCAATCATTTAAAACAGTCGCTCCGCTTTTTTTGTAAAATGCAATAGCTGGTGTGTTCCAATCTAACACGTTCCATTCTATTCGTCTTACATTATCTTTTTTACCTTGTTTTATAATTTCAGAATATAATGCAAATCCAGCTCCTATTCCCCTGTTTTTTTCTTTTACAATTAAATCTTCTAAATGAATGGTTTTGCCTTTCCAAGTTGAAAATCGATAATAATACAAGGCAACACCAATAATTTCATTTTGCACTTCCGCCACAAAAGTATAAAATAAAGGGTTTTCTGAAAAGCCATCTCTTATTAAATCTTCTACAGTTACCACAACCGCAGTTGGTTCTTTTTCAAAAATAGCTAATTCTGTAATTAAAGCCAAAACTTCTGGCATATCTTTCGGTGTCCCTTTTCTTATAATCATTTTTTGAAGCTATTTACAACTGTTTTTCTATTAATTTTCCTGCAAAAATACACATCCACAAACAACATTCTAAATTAATTTCAGATTATCACAAAAATAACGATATTTGTGCAACAATTCAACTCAATTGATTTCGTAATGGAACAAAGCACAAAAACCTTAGGTGAGTTTATCATCGAAAACCAGAATGCCTTTCAATATTCGTCTGGCGAATTATCCAGAATAATCAATTCCATCCGCTTGGCGGCAAAAGTAGTTAACTACAAAGTAAACAAAGCAGGTTTGGTTGATATTGTAGGTGCTGCTGGAGATCAAAATATTCAAGGTGAAGACCAGCAGAAACTGGATGTGTATGCCAATGAAGTATTTATACAAACACTGATAAATAGAGAAATTGTATGTGGAATTGCCTCTGAAGAAAATGATGATTTTATAACCGTTGCAGGTACAGATAAAAGTCATAATAACAAATATGTGGTATTAATGGATCCGCTTGACGGTTCTTCAAATATTGATGTAAACGTATCTGTTGGCACAATTTTTTCTGTTTATAGAAGAATTACCCCAATAGGCACGCCCGTAACTTTAGAAGATTTTTTACAACCTGGGATCAATCAAGTAGCGGCTGGTTATGTTATTTACGGCACGTCTACAATGTTAGTGTACACAACAGGTTGCGGCGTTAACGGATTTACTTTAAATCCAGCTATCGGAACGTTTTATTTGTCGCATCCCAATATGAAATTTCCAGAAAATGGTAGTATTTATTCTATCAACGAAGGAAATTATGTACATTTTCCTCAAGGAGTAAAAAATTACATAAAATATTGCCAATCAGAAGAAAATGACCGTCCATATACCTCAAGATATATTGGAAGTTTAGTATCCGATTTTCATAGAAACATGATAAAGGGCGGAATTTACATTTATCCAACAAGTTCTAAAGCACCAAAAGGAAAATTACGTTTGTTGTACGAATGCAATCCGATGGCTTTTCTTGCCGAACAAGCTGGAGGAAAATCTTCTGACGGTTTTGGAAGAACCATGGAAATTATCCCAACCGAATTGCACCAACGCGTACCGTTTTTCTGCGGGGTTAAAAACATGGTTGAAAAAGCCGAGGAATTTATGGAAAAAGCAAAATAAAAAAACAAAGCGACAGAAATGTCGCTTTTTTATTTCCTAAAAATTCTGTAAGTTTGAAAAACGTAATAAATTTACTGTTATGCAAGATTTTTTAATCTATTTCAATATGGGATTAAAGCATGTGTTAGATATCACAGCTTATGACCATGTTGTTTTTTTAGTAGCGTTACTAATTCCGTACACTTTTAAAGATTGGAAACGCGTGTTTTTATTGGTAAGTTTGTTTACTTTAGGGCATACTTTAGCCTTAATTTTATCTGTTTTTGGGATTGTGTCTGTATCGGTAACGGTAGTGGAATTCCTTATCCCTATAACAATATTTATCACTGCTTTGTATCATTTATTCACCGCTGGTAAAACGGCAAAAAAAGATAGTATTTCTTTTATAATGTTAGTAACTTTGTTTTTCGGGTTAATTCATGGTTTAGGATTTTCCAATTATTTTAATACTATAATGGTAGGTTCAGGAATTTCAAAGTTAGTTCCTTTATTAGAATTTGCCTTAGGAATCGAGGCCGCTCAAATAATAGTAGTTTTTGCAGTATTGCTTTTCACCTATATCCTTCAAACCTTTTTCCGTTTTTCCAAAAGAGATTGGGCTTTGGTATTGTCAGGATGTATAATTGGTGTAATTTTACCAATGATTTTAGAAAGCGAAATTTTTAAGTAAATTGGAACATTTTCCCTTTTACCCTAAACCCTTCACCTAAACAATGAAAGAAAAAAAATTAAAATACGATTTAGCCTATTTACGCATGGCCACCGAATGGGGGAAGCTATCTTATTGCAAACGCAAACAAGTTGGCGCCATAATTGTTAGAGATAAAATGATAATTTCTGACGGCTACAATGGCACACCAAGCGGCTTTGAAAATTGTTGCGAAGATGAGGAGAATTTAACCAAGTGGTATGTGCTTCATGCAGAGGCAAATGCGATTTTAAAAGTAGCTCGTTCTACACAATCTTGTGAAGGCGCTACGTTGTATATTACCCTTTCGCCTTGTAAAGAATGTAGTAAATTGATTCATCAATCTGGTATAAAACGCGTGGTGTATTTAAACGAATATAAAGATACTTCGGGTGTAGATTTTTTGAGAAAAGCTGGTGTAGAAGCGGAACATTTACAAGAAATTGATGCATAAAAAACAAAATAAATACTACATTTTTATTCCTATTATCATTGCTCTATCTTTTGCAGGTGGATTGCTTTTGGGTAGCAAATTAGATGCGTTAAATCAAGTAAATATTGGTAATAAAACAAAAGGAAAATTAAAATTAAATCAACTAATAGATTTTATTGATACGGAATATGTAGATAAAATTAATACCGATTCTATAGTAGATTTAACAGTTTCCGGAATTTTAGAAAACCTCGATCCGCATTCTGTATACATTCCAAAAGAACAATTGACTTCTATTAATGAAAGTATGGAAGGCAATTTTGTAGGCATTGGCGTAAATTTTTACATGTATAAAGACACGTTAACGGTTATAAAACCGATTCCAAACGGACCTTCAGCAAAAGCTGGGATTCAATCAGGTGACAGAATTTTATTTGCCAATAACAAGCAACTTTTCAATAAAAAATACCAATCAGAAAATTTATTTCCTATTCTAAAAGGAAAAATCGACACACCTGTTAATTTGGTAGTGTATAGAAAATCTGAAAACAAAAAATTTAAAGTTACCATTGTTAGAAATTTAGTCCCTGTGAAAAGTATAGATGTGGCTACAAAAATTAATGATAAAACGGGTTATATTAAGGTAAATCGATTTGCCGAAACTACATTTAATGAATTTCATAACGCTTTAGTTTCGTTAAAAAAGCAAGGCAGTAAAGAAGTAATTATTGATTTAAGAGAAAATAGTGGCGGTTATCTTGAAATGGCTGTAGCTATGGCCGATGAATTTTTAAAAGACAAGCAAGTAATCGTTAAAACCAAAAATAAAAAAGGTAAAGTAGTTGTGTCTTACGCTACTTCAAAAGGTGTTTTTGAAAAAGGACGTGTGTATGTGTTAATTGACGAAAATAGTGCTTCGGCAAGTGAAATTTTTGCTGGCGCTATTCAGGATAACGACAGAGGTACCATAATTGGACGACGCTCTTTTGGAAAAGGATTGGTGCAACGCGAAATGAAAATGAATGACGGTTCTGCAGTACGATTAACCATTGCAAGATATTACACCCCTTCAGGAAGAAGCATTCAAAAACCCTATGAAGACAAAGGCGAAAAATATTTTAACGAATTTGAAAAACGTTTTTTAAATGGCGAATTGTACGAAGCAGACAGCATTAAAGTAGCCGATAGTTTAAAATTTAAAACTAAAAAAGGCAGAATTGTTTATGGTGGCGGCGGCATTATTCCTGATGTTTTTGTGCCAATTGAAAAAAACCATAGCAAAGAAGGTTTGTCCTTGTTGCTGCAATCTGATATTATGAGTTATTATGCTTTTGAAAAATTAGATGAAAATCGATCTTTTTTTAGTAAAATGAACGCAATACAACTGAAAAACGAGTTGTTTAAAAATGACAAATATTTCATTCAATTTAAAGAATACTTAAATTCCAATGGTTTGCTTTTTAACATTTCCTTTCAAAAAGAACAAGTGCTAACGTATTTATTTGCAGAATTTTCTAAACAATTATTCAACGATACTTCCTATTATCAAATTGTACTTCCAATAGACAAAATGATTACTAAAGTGTTAGCAAAGCAAAAGTAAATTCTATTTCGTTTGTTCCACTACTTTTTTGGCAACCATAAAAAGCGTTACTACCAAAATGGCGCAAAAAGAGGCGATAATTCCAATTAATGCAATTGTGCTTTCCCCTTCAAATGGTTTTTCGAAATCAATTTTTGTAGCATTAAAAACAATCGTAATTAATGATAATGCAATGATAATATAGGTAAATATTTTCATTTTTTGGTTTTTTTAAATTTATATAAATAATCCTTTTACGTTTGCGGCAAATAACTTTATAGAAATGGCTAACAAAATTACGCCAAAAACTTTTCTAATAATACCCAATCCGTTTACGCCTAATAATTTTTCAATTTTTCCAGACGATTTTAACACGGCGTACACTAAAATAACGTTGATTAAAATGGCAATAATAATATTAATTTTATCATAAACGGCTCTTAATGATAATAAAGTTGTCATTGTTCCAGCACCAGCAATTAAAGGAAAAGCAATTGGTACAATTGAAGCGGTTGATGGATTATCTTCTTTGTATAATCTTACACCCAAAATCATTTCTAATGCTAAGAAAAACAAAACAAACGAACCTGCAACAGCAAACGAATTGGCGTCAATACCAATTAATTTCAAAATTTCTTCTCCTACAAATAAAAAAGCTATCATAATAATTGCAGAAACAATTGTAGCTTTTTCGGATTGAATGTGTCCAATTTTACTTCGTAAATCAACTATAATTGGAATACTTCCTAAAATATCAATTACGGCAAATAATATCATCGAAATGGTAAAAACTTCTTTCCAGTCAATCATAAATGTTTTTTACAAAGATACATATAAACTTCAATTGGCGCGTTGGTTAATTAAAAATTGAGATTTATAATCACTATCTTTGTGCTTTAAACAAAAAATGTATGTTTCAACTTCAAAAAACCATAGTTTCCGAAGAAATTTTGGAAAAAGACTTCGTTTGTAATTTATCTGCTTGTAAAGGAGCTTGTTGTGTGGATGGAGATGCTGGTGCGCCGTTATCAATTGAAGAAACTCAAATATTAGCCGATATTTATCCGAAAGTAAAACCATTTTTACGAAAAGAAGGCATAGCAGCCATTGAATCACAAGGAACGCATGTTATTGGTTCAGATGGCGAATTAGAAACTACATTAATTGATGGTAAAGATTGTGCATATGTAATTTTCGATAAAAAAACAGCGCTTTGTGGTATTGAACAAGCTTACAATCAAGGCGAAATAAGTTGGAAAAAACCAGTATCATGTCATTTATATCCTGTCCGAGTAAAAGAATATTCCGATTTTTCGGCGGTAAATTATCATAAATGGCATATTTGCTCTGATGCTTGCGCTTTAGGAGCAGAATTACAAGTGCCGGTGTATAAATTTGTAAAAGAAGCGTTAGTTCGAAAATTCGGAATAGAGTGGTATGAAGAATTAGAAAAAGTTGCCGAAGATTTAAAAAAATAAGTCCCAAAAAAACATCTTAAAAATCGTCTAAGTAGTTGTGTTTTCAGCTAGTTAACTCATTTTTTTTATTTTGTTTAACGTTGTTTAATGATCTGAAAATCAAATATTTATAAAAAATATTTTTATTTTATAAATAAGTACGATTGTTAAAAACTTCTTCAAATTGTGAATAAGTTTGGCTTTTATTATTCAATTGATTTGTTCAATTTTGTACAGTTAATAATAATAAGAAAATAGCTAACTAAAAATATTAAATTAGGTACTTATGTCAATCGTTGAACCAATTTTACAAGAAAACAAAAATAGATTTGTGATTTTTCCTATCAAACACCACGATATTTGGGAATGGTACAAAAAAATGGAGGCTAGTTTTTGGACAGCTGAAGAAATTGATTTGTCTCAAGATTTAAATGACTGGAACAATAAGTTATCTCAAGACGAAAAATACTTCATCAAACATATTTTGGCATTTTTTGCTGCGTCAGACGGAATTGTGAATGAAAATTTAGCAGAAAATTTCGTAAATGAAGTACAATATGCGGAAGCTAAATTTTTCTATGGTTTCCAAATCATGATGGAAAATATCCATTCTGAAACCTACTCGCTTTTAATTGATACTTATGTAAAAGATGAAGCTGAGAAAAACGACTTATTTAACGCTTTAGATGTGTTTCCTGCAATTAAGAAAAAAGCAGATTGGGCATTAAAATGGATTGATTCTGATTCTTTTGCAGAACGTTTAATTGCTTTTGCAGCAGTAGAAGGTATTTTCTTCTCAGGAGCATTTTGTTCTATTTACTGGTTGAAAAAACGTGGATTAATGCCAGGTTTAACCTTTTCTAACGAATTAATTTCTCGTGATGAAGGTGTTCATTGTGATTTTGCCGTGCATTTACATAACCATCATTTAGTTAATAAAGTTCCAAAAGAACGCATCAGAACCATCATTGTAGATGCTTTAAATATTGAAAGAGAATTTATTACAGAATCGTTACCTGTTTCATTAATTGGAATGAATGCCGGATTAATGACACAATACTTAGAATTTGTAGCAGATAGATTGTTAGTTGAATTAGGATGTGATAGAGAGTACAATACTTCAAATCCATTTGATTTTATGGATATGATTTCGCTTCAAGGAAAAACCAATTTCTTTGAGAAAAAAGTAGCCGAATACCAAAAGGCAGGTGTAATGAATACAGATACCGAAGCACAAAAAATTACTTTTGACGCTGCTTTTTAAAAGAAAAAACTCATATACAGAATTCCCCAAATCCTGCTATTTACTTTTCTTAAACGTAAGTCGTTTATTATAATCGGCATGCTCTACTTAATGGCAAAAAATAAGTATTACAAATAACCCGAAACAGTAAAGGGATTTGCTGTTTCAAAAAAACAAAAACTATGTACGTAATAAAAAGAGATGGCCATAAAGAGCCAGTAAGTTTTGACAAAATCACAGATAGAATTAAAAAACTGTGTTATGGTTTAAACGATTTAGTAGATGCTGTAAAAGTAGCTATGCGAGTTATTGAAGGATTATACGACGGGGTAACTACTTCAGAATTAGATAACTTAGCAGCTGAAACGGCCGCTTCAATGACCATTGCTCACCCAGATTACGCACAATTGGCAGCTCGTATTGCCATATCTAATTTACATAAAAACACCAACAAATCCTTCTCGGAAACGATGAGTGAAATGTACCATTATGTAAATCCAAGAACCAATCAATCAGCACCTCTTTTATCAGAAGAAGTACATAATGCAATTCAAGAAAATGCAGAATATTTAAATTCTCATATTATATATAACAGAGATTTTAACTACGATTATTTCGGATTTAAAACTTTGGAGCGATCTTATTTATTAAGAATTAATGGTAAAATTGTAGAACGACCACAACACATGTTAATGCGTGTTTCTGTAGGAATTCACCTTAACGATTTGCCAGCAGTGTTGGAAACATATGACTTAATGTCGAAAAAATTCTTTACACATGCTACGCCAACTTTATTTAATGCGGGTACACCAAAACCTCAAATGTCATCTTGTTTCCTTTTAGCTATGCAAGACGACAGTATTGATGGCATTTACGATACCTTAAAACAAACGGCTAAAATTTCACAATCAGCTGGTGGAATTGGATTATCAATACACAATGTTCGCGCTACAGGTTCATACATTCGAGGGACTAATGGAACTTCTAACGGAATTGTTCCAATGTTGCGTGTGTTTAACGATACTGCGCGTTATGTAGATCAAGGTGGAGGAAAACGTAAAGGAAGTTTTGCTATTTACATTGAAACTTGGCATGCTGATATTTTCGATTTCTTAGATTTGAAAAAGAATACAGGTAAAGAAGAAATGCGTGCTCGTGATTTGTTTTTCGCTATGTGGACATCTGATTTATTCATGAAACGTGTGCAAGAAGACGGACTTTGGACGTTAATGTGTCCAAATGAATGTCCAGGTTTATACGATGTGCATGGTGAAGAATTTGAAGCACTTTATACCTCTTACGAAGCAGCAGGAAAAGGTAGAAAAACCATCAAAGCACATGAATTATGGGAGAAAATTCTAGAATCGCAAATTGAAACTGGAACGCCATATATGTTGTACAAAGATGCAGCCAACAGAAAATCAAATCAGAAAAATTTAGGTACCATTCGTTCGTCGAATTTATGTACTGAAATTATGGAATTTACTTCAAAAGATGAAATTGCTGTTTGTAATTTAGCATCACTTTCACTAC
Organism: uncultured Flavobacterium sp.; assembly: GCA_964402375.1. Taxonomy (GTDB): domain Bacteria; phylum Bacteroidota; class Bacteroidia; order Flavobacteriales; family Flavobacteriaceae; genus Flavobacterium. Next base: position 169,605 of record CAYOCC010000005.1, read on the forward strand.
CTATGTTTGTTGAAAACGGAGCATTTAATCACGATTTATTTTATACCGTTACCAAACGTGTAACTAAAAACTTAAATAAAGTAATTGATAGAAATTATTATCCAGTTGTTGAAGGAGAAAATTCTAACAAGCGTCATAGACCAATTGGATTAGGTGTACAAGGTTTAGCTGATGCTTTCATTATGTTGCGATTACCTTTTACAAGCGATGAAGCAAAAACATTAAACCAAGAAATCTTTGAAACCATGTACTTTGCAGCAGTAACTGCTTCTATGGAAATGGCAAAAGAAGAAGGACCTTATTCTAGTTTTGAAGGTTCTCCAATTTCTCAAGGAGAATTTCAATATAACCTTTGGGGAATTCAAGATTCTGATTTGTCTGGTCGATGGGATTGGGCAAGCTTAAGAAAAGAAGTAATGGAATTTGGAGTACGTAATTCATTATTAGTGGCACCAATGCCAACCGCTTCTACTTCTCAAATTCTTGGTAATAACGAAGCATTTGAACCATATACTTCAAACATTTACACGCGAAGAGTATTGTCGGGAGAGTTTATTGTGGTAAACAAACATTTACTTGAAGATTTAGTGAAATTAGGCTTGTGGACAGAAGATTTAAAACAAGAATTAATGCGTGAAAATGGATCAGTTCAAAATTTGAATATTCCTCAAGACTTGAAAGAATTATACAAAACAGTTTGGGAAATGTCTATGAAAGACATCATAGATATGTCGCGTCATCGTGGTTATTTTGTAGATCAATCGCAATCGTTAAACTTATTTATGCAAAATGCGAATTATGCAAAATTAACATCTATGCACTTTTACGCTTGGCAATCAGGTTTAAAAACAGGAATGTATTATTTGCGAACAAAAGCTGCTGTTGATGCGATTAAATTCACATTAAATAACGACAAAAAAGCAGAACCCATACAAAATATTCAAGCCAAAGAACAATTAGAAGTGGTGGAAGCGGCTGTAGAGCCAGTAAATGAAACCATGTCTGCGGAAGAATACAAAGCTATGATTGAATTGGCTAAAAACGCAGGTCCAGAAGATTGCGAAATGTGTGGATCATAATTAGAAAATAAATTGAAATAGTTTTTCAAAACAGGCATTATTTTTAATGCCTGTTTTTTTATACCTTTGAAAAAAATAAAATCATGGCAAAAGAAAAAGGAGTTTATACAGGATTAATTGAACAAGACGCTGACGGAAATTTTTTCTGCGGGCCATATATGTTAGATTATAAATTAGTGGTTTCAAAATTTAAAATTGGCGATGAGGTAAATCTGAAAACCGTTATAGAAAACCCTAGCGATAAAAGTTATGATAAGTATCCAAAAAAATCGAGTTTGTTTTTCTTATCTAATTTAAAAGAGTAAATTTAAAATCCTTCATCACGAAGGATTTTTTTATTTCTAAATTCCTATCTTCGTATTTCTAAAACCGATTATAATGATGAAGTGGGAACAACTTTTGTCTTTAAAACGACAAGGCGACACTAGCAAAAGATTACGAAAAGAACAAGACGACACCCGTTTGGGTTTTGAAGTAGACTATGATAGAATTATCTTTTCTTCAGAATTTCGTTTGCTTCAGGATAAAACGCAGGTAATTCCGCTTTCAAAAACAGACTTTGTACACACGCGTTTGACGCATAGTTTGGAAGTTTCTGTTGTGGGTCGTTCAATTGGAAGGTTGGTTGGAAAAAAAATTTTAGAAAAATACCCGCATTTACAAGAAATTCACGGCTATCAATTAAATGATTTTGGTGCTATTGTTGCTGCAGCTTGTTTGTCTCACGATATTGGAAACCCTCCATTCGGACATTCAGGAGAAAAAGCAATTGGAGAATATTTTTCATCAGGTTGTGGAATGAAATACAAATCAGATTTAACTGAAAAAGAATGGCAAGATATTATTGATTTTGAAGGAAATGCAAATGGTTTTTCTATTCTAACTTCAAATAGAGAAGGTGTTGAAGGCGCTTTACGTTTGTCTTATGCAACTTTGGGAACGTTTATGAAATATCCAAAAGAAAGTTTGCCAAAAAAACCAACTTCAAACATTTGTGATAAAAAGTACGGATTTTTTCAACAAGACAAAC
>CAYOCC010000006.1:0-121802 GCA_964402375.1 uncultured Flavobacterium sp.
GAAAGATGTTCTTTTAATCCAATTTCATCAATAAAATCAGTATTGGCTTCTAAAATGTTGGCAGGTGTTTGGTTAGAAAAAGCACGAATTAAAATGGCAATAATGCCTTTGGTTAAAATGGCATCGCTATCTGATGAAAAAAACACTTTCCCGTCTTTTTCTTCCGCGTGAACCCAAACTTTAGATTGGCATCCTTTGATAATATTGTCGTCTGTTTTGAATTCTTCCGCAATTAAAGGCAATCCTTTTCCTAATTCGATAATGTATTCATACCGCTCCATCCAGTCGTCAAACATGGAAAACTCAGCAACAATTTCGTTTTGTATTTCTTTAATATTCATTAGTTTTTTTCTGCTAATTTTGTAATTTTAGTAACTAATTTTTCTATTTCCGCAGGTGGAAAACCATGATCAAAACCATTGGCTGGATATTTTACCCCTTTAGATTCGAAAATGATATTAGCAAATGCGGCACCATCAGAATAACGCTTTTCTGTTGGCCATTTTAAATCTTTTACTTTTTCTAAATCTACATTTTTAGCTAATGCAACAATCTCTTTCCAATCTGTATCAGAAATTTCAATTTTATTTGAATATGCTTTAAAATCTCGTTCATTAGAAGTGTAAAGCACTTGGTTTTCAACTTTTAGTGCAAGAAAAAAACCTCTGGTATTTGCTTCATAAAAAATAGTTGGCACACCGTCTTTGGAATAATTTTTTGAACCACTACACGCCAAAAGCGAAAGGATTAAAGTCGACAAAATTAAAAACTTTTTCATTTTATATGGTTTTAGTTACGACAACATTGTTTTGGCTCTTTTCAAAGCTGCTACAAATATATCAATTTCTTCTTTGGTATTGTAAAAGGCAAAACTGGCTCTAATGGTTCCTGAAATGTTATAAAAATCCATTATCGGTTGTGCGCAATGTTGACCTGTTCGTACCGCTATACCTAATTTATCTATAATCGTGCCAATATCATACGAGTGAATGCTTTCAATATTAAAAGAAATTACCGAAGTTTTTTTATTCAAATCTGTTGGACCATAAATGGTTACGCCTTCTATTTCTTGTAGTTTTTGAGTGCCATAAACTAATAATTCATGTTCATATTTGGCAATATTATCAAAACCGATTTCATTCATGTAATCAATTGCAGCTCCAAAAGCAATTCCTCCACAAATATTTGGCGTTCCGGCTTCAAATTTATGAGGCAAATCGGCATAAGTTGTTTTTTCGAAAGTCACAGTAGCAATCATTTCTCCGCCGCCTTTGTAGGGTGGCAATTTGCGCAACCATTCTTCTTTTCCGTAAAGCATTCCAACTCCTGTTGGGCCACACATTTTATGCGCAGAAGTTATATAAAAATCAACATCTAATGCTTGCACATCGGGTTTAATATGCGGACAAGATTGCGCGCCATCAATTAAAACTGCTGCTCCAACGGCATGTGCTTTTTTAATGATTTCTTCAATTGGATTTAGCGTTCCTAGAGCGTTTGAAATATGATTACAACAAACTAATTTGGTTTTATTGGACAATAATTTGTCATATTCCGACATAATTAATTCGCCATGAACATCCATTGGAATGACTTTTAAAATCGCACCCGTATGTTCGCACAACATTTGCCAAGGCACAATATTACTATGGTGTTCTAATGCAGAAATCAAAATTTCATCTCCTTTTTCTAATAAAGAGGCAAAACCATTGGCTATTAAATTGATACTTTCAGTTGTTCCAGAAGTAAAAATGATTTCGAACGGCTGTTTCGCATTAAAATGATTTTGAATTTTAATTCGTGCTTGTTCGTAAGCATCTGTGGCCAATTGACTCAATGTATGAACTCCTCTGTGAATGTTTGCATTGTATCTGGAATAATAATCTACTATGCTGTCAATTACAACTTGAGGTTTTTGTGAAGTCGCACCGTTATCGAAATACACTAATGGTTTTCCGTTTACGGTTTGTGACAAGATTGGAAATTGGGCTCTTATTTTTTGTACGTCGAACATATCATAACTATTTGTAGCAAATTTACAATATGATTATTTAAAATTGATATAAACAAGAATTAAAATAACAGAAAATTATGTTTTGTTTTTAGTTAAAACATCTTTTGTTGAAGACAATTAAAATGCCAAATCCTGTTGAAATGGCTACATCGGCCACATTGAAAATGGCGTTGAAAAAGGTAAAAGGTCTTCCGCCAATAACTGGCACCCATTCGGGCATTGGAATGTCTTTAATTATAGGAAAATAGAGCATGTCAACTACTTCTCCGTGGAACCAAGTTCCGTAAGGTTGATCAGAAAAAATTGTGGCTACTTGCCCATAACTATCATTAAAAATTACACCATAAAAAACAGAATCGATGATGTTTCCAATTGCTCCTGCTAAAATTAATGTGATGGCGAAAGTTAAATATCCAGATAAGCCTTTTTTAATGGAATCAAACAACCACCAAGAAATTCCACCAACGGCAATAATTCTGAAAAGGGTTAAAATTAATTTACCATAATTACCCGGAATTTCTGCGCCCCAAGCCATTCCTTCGTTTTCCACAAAGTAAATTCTAAACCAATCGAACACTTTTACTTGTTCGTTAAAATAAAAATTTGTTTTGATATAAATTTTACTTGCTTGATCAATAAGTAAAATTAGGAATACAAATAAATAGGCTTTTCTTAGATTCATTTTTTAATGTTTGTGCAAAAGTAACAATTTTAATGAATAAAAAACGCCCCAAAAGGAGCGTTTGTATATTTATTAGCGTTTTTTAACGTTGTAAGTTTTTTGCTTCAATGCTCATTGTAGCGTGAGGCACAATTTTTAACCGTTCTTTATTGATTAATTTTCCGGTTACTTTGCACATCCCGTATGTTTTGTTTTCAATTCTAATTAAAGCGTTTTTCAAATCGCGAATAAACTTTTCCTGACGAATAGCCAATTGCGAATTCGCTTCTTTACTCATGGTTTCGCTTCCTTCTTCAAAAGCTTTGAATGTTGGAGAAGTATCTTCCGTTCCGTTGTTAGAGTCGTTTAAATACGCACTCTTAATTAATTCTAAGTCGTTTCTAGCTTTATCTAACTTTAGATTAATTAATTCTTTGAATTCTTGTAATTCTGCATCTGAGAATCTTATTTGTTGATCTATCATAATTGACATGTTTTTAAAAATTTTATTTGAGTCAAAAGCGTCAAATGTTTTTTATTTTGAAATTAATATTGTTGTTTTTAACTCATCAAACTCAATTTCTGTCCCGTTTGTAATTTCTGATACAAAAACTAGTTCTTTTGTTAGTGTTTCTGATTTGATGTACGATTCATTGGCGATTACCGCTTGTTCAATACTATCATTTTTTAGTATTTGAACTTTAATTTTATCTGTAACTTCAAAACCAGAATCTTTACGAATATTTTGAATTCTGTTAACTAACTCTCTCGCTATCCCTTCCTTACGTAATGCCTCAGAAATTGTAATGTCTAAAGCTACCGTAATTCCGTTTGAATTGGCCACTAACCAACCCGGAATATCTTGAGAAGAAATCTCCACATCTTCGACTGTTAAAGTAATACTTTTTTCAGAAACAGAAATAGTTAATTCACCTAATTTGTCTAATTCATTAATTTGTTCTTGCGAAAACGCCTGTATCTCTTTGGCAATCAGGCCCATATCTTTTCCAAAACGAGGTCCTAATGCTTTAAAATTAGGTTTAATTTGCTTTACTAAAACCCCTGAAGCGTCTTCTAATAACGCTATTTCTTTGACGTTAACTTCTGCCTTAATTAGGTCTTCAATTGCTAAAATTTCCGCTTTAAAAGTTTCGTCAAGTACTGGAATCATTACTCTTTGTAACGGCTGGCGTACTTTTATCATTTCTTTCTTACGAAGTGATAAAACCAATGAAGAAATTGTTTGTGCTTTCTGCATGCGACTTTCTAGTGATTTATCAACAAAGTTTTCAACCGAAACTGGGAAAATAGATAAGTGAATACTTTCAAATTTTTCCTTATTGGTATTGGCATTCAGGTCATTATATAGCCTGTCCATGAAGAAAGGGGCAACCGGCGCAGCTAATTTTGCAACTGTTTCTAAGCAAGTATAAAGCGTCTGATAGGCGGCAATTTTGTCTTGAGCATAGTCGCCTTTCCAAAATCTACGACGACATAAACGCACGTACCAGTTACTCAAATTCTCTTGTACAAAATCAGAAATAGCTCTTGTGGCACGAGTTGGTTCATAATCTGCATAAGCGGCATCAACTACTTGAATTAAAGTATGTAATTCGGATAAAATCCAACGGTCAATTTCTGGTCTTTCTGCTAAAGGTACTTCGGCTTCACTGTATGTAAACCCATCAATATTGGCATATAAAACAAAGAAAGAATAAGTATTATAAAGTGTTCCAAAGAATTTTCTTCGCACCTCAGCAATACCTTCTAAATCGAATTTTAAATTATCCCACGGATTGGCGTTTGAAATCATGTACCAACGCGTAGCATCTGGACCATATTCCGCTAACGTTTCAAATGGATCGGCAGCATTTCCTAAACGTTTAGACATTTTTTGTCCGTTTTTATCTAACACTAAACCATTTGAAACCACATTTTTATAGGCAATTTTATCAAAAACCAATGTAGAAATAGCGTGTAACGTATAAAACCAACCACGCGTTTGATCAACTCCTTCAGCAATGAAATCAGCTGGGAAATCTTCGTTTTGATCAATTTTTTCTTTATTCTCAAAGGGATAATGCCATTGTGCATAAGGCATCGCACCCGAATCAAACCAAACATCAATTAAATCAGTTTCACGCTTCATAGGTTTGCCCGATTCGGAAACCAATATGATTTCGTCTACCACATTTTTGTGTAAATCGACTAAATCGTAATTTTCTTCAGTCATATTTCCGATTTCGAATCCTTTATATGGATTTTCAGTCATGAAACCAGCTGCAATTGCTTTTTCAATTTCGTTGTATAATTCAGCAACAGAACCAATTAAAATTTCTTCTGTTCCTTCTTCATTTCTCCAAATTGGTAAAGGAACTCCCCAATATCTTGAACGGGATAAGTTCCAATCGTTGGCGTTTTTTAACCAATTTCCAAAACGTCCTTCGCCTGTAGCTTTTGGCTTCCAGTTGATGGTTTCGTTTAAATCGAACATTCGGTCTTTTATTTCGGTTACTTTTATGAACCAAGAATCTAACGGATAATATAAAATAGGTTTGTCTGTTCGCCAGCAATGTGGGTAACTGTGGACATATTTTTCAACTTTGAACGCTTGATTTTCTTCTTTTAGTTGAATAGCAATTTCTACATCGGCTGAGCGTTCTGGTGCTACGCCTTCGTTGTAGTATTCATTTTTAACATATTTCCCGGAATAGTCGCCCAAACCTTGAATGAATTTCCCTTGTAAATCTACCAAAGGGACAGCGTTTCCGTTTTCATCTAAAACCAACATTGGCGGCACTTCTGGAGTGGCTTCTTTGGCTACTTTCGCATCATCTGCTCCGAAAGTTGGGGCGGTGTGTACAATTCCAGTTCCGTCTTCTGTTGTTACGAAATCTCCTGCAATTACTCTAAAAGCATTTTCAGCATTTTCATATGGCAAAGCCAATTTCATTAATTGTTCGTAACGAATTCCTACTAAATCAGCACCTTTGCATTCTGAAATTATTTTATAAGGAATGTTTTTATCTCCTTCTTTGAAATTTTCAAAATCAATTGCTTCTGTACTTGCGAAAAATCCTTTTCCGAATTGTTTGCCTACTAAATTCTTAGCTAAAATAACATTTACGGGCTCAAAAGTATATTGATTAAAGGTTTGTACTAAAACATAGTCAATTTTTGGTCCAACAGTTAAAGCGGTATTACTTGGCAAAGTCCAAGGCGTTGTTGTCCAAGCTAAAATATGAATAGTTCCAAAACCTTGTAAAAAGTTTGGCAATGTGTCTACTTTAGTTTTAAATTGTGCTACAACAGTAGTATCTGTTACATCTCTATAACTTCCAGGTTGATTGACTTCATGAGAAGACAATCCTGTGCCCGCTTTTGGCGAATAAGGCTGAATGGTGTACCCTTTGTATAATAAATCTTTGTTATAAATTTGTTTAAGCAACCACCAAACCGATTCCATATATTTGGATTTATAGGTAACATACGGATCTTCCATATCTACCCAATAGCCCATTTTTTCGGTTAAATCGTTCCAAACATCGGTATAACGCATGACTGTTTTCTTACAAGCTTCGTTATAATCTGAAACGGAAATGGTTTTTCCAATATCTTCTTTTGTAATTCCTAAAGCGGCTTCTGTACCTAATTCTACTGGGAGTCCGTGCGTGTCCCAACCTGCTTTTCGTTTTACTTGAAAGCCTTTTTGAGTTTTATATCGACAAAAAATATCTTTAATTGCGCGCGACATTACGTGGTGAATTCCCGGCAATCCGTTTGCAGAAGGCGGTCCTTCAAAAAACACAAATGGAGGATTTCCTTCACGTGTAGACACGCTTTTTTCAAAGATGTTATTTTCCTTCCAAAAATCAAGAACTTCTGACGCTACTGTTGGTAAGTCAAGTCCTTTGTATTCTGTAAATTTTGTGCTCATTTTGTCGCTTACTTAAATCAATTTGCGAAAGTAATGATTTAAAGAGAAAAGGCAAAAGGTAAAAGGCAAAAGTTGTATGTTAAGAAAAAACTTCTTTTAAAATTTCTAATGATTTTGGTTTTTTAAAGCCGTCTAAATGAATGGCATAATAATCCAAAAGGATTTTTAATAGTATTTGTCGTTCCACTCCTGCAAATACTTTTTGACTGTCGTCGTATCTCAGCTCTATTGCTTTTTTTAGCAACTTGGTTTCGTGAGCGTTCAAGCAACTTGTGCCTTGAAATGGTGAAAAAACACCATCAATCATTTCAAAATAGACAAAATCTGCTTCTTGTATTTGCGGATAAAACCCTAAAAATTTGGTGAGTTCTAAAAGAAAAATTAGGTGGAAATTTGAAACCGAATCATTGGCGTCTAACCACAATAATGAAGTTTTTAAAAATGAAAATAAATCTTCGTTCTTCTCTTCTTCATAAATACTGTTTTGCACTACTTCCGAAAGGAAAAAAACCATTGCGCTTTTTACAATATCCGTATTTATATTTTGATAGTTATGCGCTAGTTTTACTTCTTTAAAATGCTCTAATGTGCCTTTATTTTTATGATTGGCTTCTATTTCTAAAATAGTAAACGGCTGAAAATAGGCTATTTTTTGATTGGATTTTTTGGAAGAAAAAGCACTGGGTATGAAATAAGATTTCAACCCGTCTGATTGGGTAAAACATTTAACAATTAAACTTTTTTCTTGGTACTTAATGGCGCTTAAAACAATGGCCTGTGTTTTTATTTGCATTATCTAATTACCATTATTTTTTTTACTGTTGTTTCTGCCGCATCGCTTGACGAAACAAAAACCATGTATACCCCAGAAGCTACTTTGTACTTCCCAAACGCAGTGGTGTCCCATTCTACCGTTCCACCAGAAGAGGTGGTTTCAAAAACCAAATTCCCTTCAATATCTGTGATTTTTAAATTCACTTTGTCCATCAATCCAGAAATTTTTACTGTTCCTTGGTATTCTGGTCGCACCGGATTTGGATATACATAAACATCCTCCAAATTATCATCTCCTTTTGTTGCAGAACCTAAAAAGGAAACCAATCCTTTATCTGTAGCAAAAAATACTTCGCCAGAAACCTCGTCAATTTCAATATCCAATACATTATTACTTGGTAAAGGCGAATTTTCTTTAGTAAATCTTCGTAAAGTGGTTTGCCCGTTTGGACTTACCTGAAAAACTCCAGCATTGGCAATTGCAACCCATTTGTTGTTGGCACCATCCACTTTAATATCCTGAATTACTTGTTGGTAAAACAATTCTTGGGCCAAATCGCCATCCTGAATCACAATGTTTGTGGTTGTCAGCGATGATTCGGAAATAAATCTGTCTACACTGGTTAAAATTCTTAATCCTTTAAACGTTCCAATCCAAAGTTGGTTTTTATTGTCCACGGCCACACATCGCACGTCGTTATTGGGTAAATTTCCGTTTTCTTCGTTAATTATTATAAATTTATTATTGTACTTTTCATTAAAACCAATTACGCCACCAGCGTAGGTAGCCGTCCACTTTGTGCCGTTTTTATCGATGTCAATATTGCCGTAATGTAATGCCGTTGGATTTTGAATAATGTTGTTTAAATTGTACGATTGCCAAGTATTGTTGCTTTTCAATACTTTTATACCGTTGTTAACTAAGGCATTTGTCAGCCATAAATTGCCATCTTTGTCGTATTTCATTCCATTAATTCGCACTGAAATAAAGTTTTGGTTTGGCGGTGGCAAAAGCACCGATTCTAAAAAATTGGTTTCGTTAAATAAAAATGGATTTGTTTTATTAGTAAATTTCAATAAACCACTGTGTCCTGAAGCCACAAAAACTTCGTTACTGTTTCTCGGGTTTTCTACTATTGCTGTTAACGTTAAGGCACCTGCTACTTCTGTTCTTGGGATTTTAGTCCAACCTGTATTTTTGTTAAAAATACTAATGCCTTGCAACTTATAATCTGGCGTGTACGTTCTGTCGTAACTACCGTGAGTCAGCCATAAATCGTTTTTGGTTTTGGTTACTTTAAAGGCCAAATCTTCAATTGGACCGTTTGGTGAAATATTTGCAAAAGCAACAGAATTTGTAATGGTAGTTTCAAATAAGCCGCTTTTTTTTGTGCCAATATATAGTACATTATTTTTAGTAATGGCACAAGTAAACGAATCTGGAAAATTAGGAATTGAGTTAATGGAGTTTACTAAATTAAAATTTTGATTGTAAAGTAATACTTGATTCTGGTTAGTTTGGGTTAAGTAAACCGAATCCGTTCTTAGTTTTAAACCATTTGATACCATTTGCGAAAAAGGAACCGCAATATTACCAGAAAATTTATAAGTAATTCCGTTAGTGTTCATGGCTACTATTTGGTTGCTAAACGTAACAATACTTAACCAGTTTAGCGAATTGAAAACCGACCATTGCGAAAAATCGTATAAAAATGGATTGGTAATACTTGCTTTTTTTATGCCTTGCGTTCGGGTTACTGCAAAAATTTCATTGTTGAAAATTGTAGTTTGTAAAACATCTGTAAATTCTCCTGAATTGCCAATATAAAAACTGTTTTCAATTTCAAAATTAGACAATTTAATTACTGTAATTCCGTATTGTGTAGACACGTAAACTTTGCCATTGTATTCGTAAAAATCGTTAATTTTTTTACTATTAGCTGGCACAGGCACATCGGTAATGATATCAACTTTATTTAGCGTAGTGCCATCTGGTTTTATAAGAACAATTAATCCGTTTTCATTTCCAATTAAAGTATAATTATTTGAAGTTTGAAAAATAGCGGTGATTTCATCGGGTTTTACATCGTTTATAGACGTAAAAGTGGTTAAAATATTTGTAGAAACGTCTTTGTTAAAAACAGCATTTTTAGTACTAGAACATACTTTCTGATTCGAAATACAGACATCTGTAATTTCATTATATGAAAAATACCCTTTCCATAATTTCTGTTGGGAAAAAGAAAGTAGGGAAAAACATAAAAATAAATAGAAAAGTATTTTTTGCATAAAATAAGTTGAATTACAAATATACACTAAACGAAAGTATATTACTAGTATTGCATTTAACCGTTAATAATTTTTACCAACTGTTCTAATTTTTCAAAATCCTTTTGCATATTTCCGTCAGAAGTTGGCATGTATCTTGCTTTTTCGCAGTTTTGTAAAAGCCCTATAAAATCGTTTGTATTTTCCTTAGAAATATGGTTTTCCTGAAATTTCAGAATGATGTTTTCTTTATTTAAATCAGCTTTTTCTAATCCAAATTTATACTGTAAAAAGGCGTTGATTTTAAGTTCCATTTCCTGATAAAACACTTCTTTATCTGCTATAAATTGTTGCATATCGTTTACAGAAAACTCCTTTTTTGTTGGTTGTATTTCTGTTATTACTTCTTCATTAACAATCGGTTTATTTCTTTTGAGTAAGAAAAACAACAAGGCCAAACCAGCTAAAGTTACACAACCAATAAATTGTAAAAACGTAAATTCAAAACCAGAGGTTGCTGCTGTTTTTTGAGATTTTTCTGTTGATTTAGATTTGGAAACAGAAGAAACATTCGCTTGATTTTCTCCTTGCGAAACGTCTAAATTAATAGTTTCGGAAGAAATGGTTTTGTATGCTTTTGATTTAATATCGAAAAACGAAAAAAATTGTGGTTTTACTTTAAAATTCCCTTTTTCTTGAGGAATTAAAGTGTAACTATCTACAATTTTACCTGAAATTCCTTTGATGTTTTCGTTTATAAATTCTTGGTGTTTGGGTTCGTAAATTTCAAAATTGGATGGTAAATTGGGTTTTGGAATTTCAAATAATTTTAAATTTCCTTTTCCAGAAATAATCAAATCTAGTAGTAAAGATTCGCCAGATTTTAGTTCATTTTTGGTAACATTTGCTTTAAACTCAAAAGAGCCAACCGCGCCTGTAAAATTTTCGGGTTTCCCTTTTTCAGGCAAAGCAAGTACTTGAAGAAATTTAGAATTTGAAACTATTTCTCTTCGGGCAACATCATATTCTGGATCGCCAAAAAAATCAAAATCGCCAGTTGGATAACTAATATTTAAATCTAAAGTTATGGGTGAAATTTCTAGCTTACCAGTTTTTTGTGGATACAAAATGGCTCTTTTGAAAATCTTAGATTTGTAAACTCTATTATTTACTACTGCGCGTTCCCATCCGCCTTGCACATCTTCGGTTTGACTCCAAAAATTATTAAATTTAGCCACCGTGTTTTTATTTAGTTCAATTTCTAAATTTGGTGACAAATAAATACGGTAATTTACCTCAACGGGTTCGTTTACAAAAGCAGAAGTTTTAGTAACTTCTAAATCAATAAACAGTAAATTATTTGAACCAGAAATAGTTTTATTCGCTGTTGCGGGTTTCGAAACGGGCACTGCATTTTGGTTTCTATTGATGGCATCTGCCGCTTTTTCATTTGAAACGGAAACCAAAACAGATTTTGAAGTATACGTTTTGCCATTAAACTTGATAGTTGCAGGGGCAATAATTACTTTTCCGGCTTTAGCGGCCTGAATTACATAGGTATATACTTGTTGTATGGCGTAAGTTCCATTGTTGTAGGCTTCGCTAGACGAAACATATGAGCCTCCCTTATTAAATCCACTAAAAGTGGGCGGCGTGAAGTAAGTGCCTTCCTCATTAAAAACATAATTCACCTGCATCACTTCGCCAATTTTAAGGTTGGTTTTCTCTGCTTTTACCTCTAATTTCACTTGAGAAAAGGAAAGAAAAGGTACTAGTAATAAGGTTAATATTATTTTAATTTTGTTGTTCATTTTACCAATCTTTTTCTGTACTAATTGTGTTTGTTTTTGTTTTATTTGCGTTTACTTTTTCTTGCACTTTTTTTTCTGCATTGCTAATTGCTTTTAGCACGTTATCCATTCGCTGTTTGTTGGCGCTTGGTTTTTTGGGTTGGCTTTTTTCTTTTTGGTTGGAATTTTCTTTGTCTTTTTGCTTTTTGTTATCCTTATCTTTTTTATTTTTTTTAGGGTTTGGTTTTGGCGGATATTTTTTCAATAGTTTTTTGGCTAACGCTAAATTGTATCTTGTTTTTTCATCTTTAGAGTTGGCTTTTAAAGCATTTTTGTAGGATGCAACTGCTAATTTGTAATTTTTATCTTGCATGTATGCATTTCCTAAATTATGAAAAGCTTTGTGTTTTTGCAAGTTGTTTTTTGCGGTTTGCGCGGCATTTTTGTAATTGGTTATCGCTTCGACATACTTTTTATTTTTATAAATGGTGTTGCCTAAATTGTATTCCGCTTGTTGTTCTTGTGTTTTTTCTTTAGCTTTTATGGTTCGCAATTGTTTTTCTTTTTGTTGAAAATTTTCAGTCTTTTTATCTTGTGAAAATGCAGTTGCTGTTACAAAAGATAAAATAAAAACTAAGTTCATTCGTTTATTTTGAAACCAATTTTTCATCTTCAAATTTGTATTTGTCATAAAAAATTCTAGTAGTAATAACAAAAAAGCTATACCTAAAAACCATTGAAATTGCGATTGCTTTTGTGCCAATTGTTGGGCTTTAAATTCTTGTTGTTTTACAGATGCCAATGCCGATTTTATTGTAGCAAACACTTTTGAAATTTGTGTATCATTACAATAAGTTCCATTGGTTTCCGAGGCAATTTTTTGTAATACTTCTTCGTTTAATTTCGTAACTACAACTTGTCCGTTTTTGTCTTTTTTAACTTGTTGAAAACCCAATTCGTCTGCAAATTCAATTGTGCCACCGTTTGATGTGCCTATACCAACTGTAATTATTTTTACATTTTTTTCTTTGGTTAATTTCGACACGTCAAAAGAAGTATTTTCGTGATCTTCACCATCTGAAAGTAAAATAATAGCTTTGCCTGAATTTGGGTTGTCAAAGAAATCTACGCTGGTTTGAATGGCACTTTCAATAGCCGTTCCTTGCGAAGAAATGATATCTGTATTGATGCTTTGTGTAAACATTTTTGCCAATTCATAATCCGTTGTCATAGGCAAAATAGGATAAGCACTTCCAGCGTAAGCTACGATTCCAATTCTGTCACTGCCAATGGAATTGATAATTTGGGTCATTATCTGCTTCGCTTTTTCCAATCGGTTGGGCTGAATGTCTGCACACAACATACTTTTTGAAACATCTATAGCGAAGACTATTTCTACTCCTTTTGCAGGAACAGTTTCTACTTTTGAACCCAATTTAGGATTCACCAAAGCCAAAACAATAAAAAAAACAGCCATTATTTGTAACATGAATTTAATGCGCGAAGTCTGTTTTGACGAATTTACAAGCAGTTTTTCAAGAGCTTGCGGCGCGCTAAATACAGCTTGTTTTTCCATTTGCCATTTTCCATATGCATTCTGTGCAGCTAATCCAATTGGAATTAGCAGCAGCAAAATGAAATAATATGGCGATTCAAATTCAAACATTAAATAAAACTTTTAAATAGTGTGCGACTTAAAATCATTTCTAGCACCAGAAATAACAAACCTATTAGCAACCAAACTCGAAATTGTTCATCAAAAAGCAACAATTGATTTTCTGTAATTTTAGATTTTTCTAAACCGTCAATTTCATCATAAATGGCTTGTAATTTGTTGTTATCAGTCGCTCTAAAATATTTTCCTTTGGTTATTGATGCAATTTCTTGTAAAATTTTCTCGTCTATTTCCACTTTTTGTGGTTGAAAAATAATGTTTCCGTTACTGTCTTTCGCTACGGGAAAATTGGCCATTCCATTTGTTCCAACGCCTACTGTATACACTTTTATGCCGAAATCTTTAGCAATTTCTGCTGCAGAAACGGGGTCTAAACTTCCCACATTATTAACGCCATCAGTTAATAAAATGATGATTTTAGATTTCGCTTTGCTGTTTTTAATTCTGTTTATGGCGGTTCCTAAACCAATTCCTATGGCGGTTCCGTCTTGTAAAACCAAACCATTATATTGTACTTCTCTAAGGGCGTTGAGCAACATTATTTTGTCAGAAGTTACTGGTGTTTTGGTGTAACTTTCCCCTGCATAAACTACCAAACCAATTCGGTCGTTGGTTCTTTTTTGAATAAACGTTTCGGCTACTTTTTTTATGGCTTCCAATCGGTTGGGTTTAAAATCCGTGGCTAGCATACTTCCCGATACGTCGGTAGCAATTACAATATCAATCCCATTTTTACTAGCTGTGAAGCTTGATTTTTGGGTATTTCTTGGTCGCGCTAACGCAATAATTACAAATCCTAATGCCATAATTTTTAACAAAAATAAGAATGGTCGGCATTTTATAATCCAAGATTTTTTGATGGCTAATCCTTCTGTTGTACTTATTTTTATAGCTGGTTGTTGGCGCTTGGATGTTTTATATTGCCAAAACACTGCTATTGGAATTACCCATAACAACCATAAAAAATGAGGATGCATAAAGGCGCTATTCATCTTCTTGGTTTATTGGTTCGAGACTATTTGTAACACGATCTATGAAATCTTTTGCTTGTTTGTCTTTTGCTTCGTATGTAATTCTGACTTTTTGTAAGCCGAATTTATCTGAAATAAAAACCGTAAAAAACCGCATTGGTTTGGTTTGATTGGCTTCATTTATTTCAAAAGTACCTTCTAAAATATCACCAGTAAGCGCTTTTACATTTTTGAATTTTCTAGCAGTAGTTTGAATTTTCTTAGCTTGTCCTTGCATCAATTGGCTTAATTCGTCATTAAAAAGCTGTTGTAAATTAACTTTTACAGAATCTTTATAAGCGATGGTTTGAAGTGAAATGGCAAGTTTATCTGTTGGTTTTTGCCAAGAAAATTGGGCTATATTTTTAGTGTTCGGTTCTTTAGAAGTTGTTAAATCTCTGGTTAAAATTTCTGGTGTTTCAATTTGCAAAATAGGCAACCCATATTCTGAAACCAACCATTCATTTTTGAGATAGTAATTGGCGTCTTTTCCGTTGATTTTTGCAGAAAAATAATTGGATACATTTTCCCATCCAAAAAAGAAAACTACTGCAATACAGGTTGCTAAAAGTGTGACAACAAAAGTGGTTTGTCTGATATTTTTGTACTTATTTTGTTGCTGTTGCGCTGCCAATTTGGCTAATGCTACTTGTTGCTCTTCGGTAGAAACGGGTAAGGTTTTATGAAATACATTAATCAGGTTTTCCGAAGCTATTTTGTCGGCATTTTGTTCAGGTAAATCAATTAAAATTTTTGCAAATTTTACCAAATCTGCCTTGGTAAAAAGTGTTTCAATTTGAGTAATTGTAGCGTCTGAAATTTGAAATTTCTTATTTTTTACTGCATTTTTTAGTTTAAAAATAAACTGTTCGGTTGTACTTTCTAACGCAGAAAATTCTAAAGTTTTTTCAAAATAAGATTTAATTATTTGGGTTAAATTAGAATAAAATTCTTTGGCGTTGGCGTTGGAATTTAATTCTGAAAAACTAATAAATGCGCGGTCGTATGGAGAAATATATGTTGCTAATTTTGTTTTATTTCGCTGTTTTAATCGTAAAATTAAATAAAGTAAACCCGCTAGAAAAACAGCAAAAAGTAGCCCTAAAAATAGTTGTTTGTCTGAAAGTTCTTGTTGGTTGGCTCCTGCATTTAAAGTAATAATTTCGTCTTCTTTGATGTCGTGCATTTTTTGTTTTGTAGTGTCCACCGCTACATCTGTTACAAAAACGTCAATGCTTTCAGAAAATATTTTTTTGGTATTTACAAGCACTTCTAATGCAGGAATTTTATAGGTTCCCGCATCAAATTGAGTTAGGTTGTATTTTTTTATCCATTCCGTTTGGTTGCCTTTTATGTTCTTTTCTATTGGAAAAGATTGTACCACTTCAAGTTTACCAATCGAATCTAAATCAGGGAAAAAAACTATTGCTTCCTGGTTTACTTTTGTTTTTAAAGTAAGCTGAATTTGTTCGCCAATTTTGATTTCCTTTTTAGAAACAGCTGTTCCAACCGTTTGGGAGAACCCCACGAAAACAGATAAAATACAGAAAAATAAAAGGCGTAACTTCATTAGGCTCTACTTTTAAAATAGGTTACTAATTTCGTTACATAACTTTCGTTTGTTTCTGTTTCTACTAATCCTGCGGCGCATTTACGGAAAATAGATTGGCAAATTTCAACCTTGTTTGTGTAGTTTTTTTCATAAGCCAAACGAGTAGTTGCGGTTTGGGTGTCCAACCAAATTAGTTGTTCCGTTTCTGCGTCTTGCATTTGAATAATGCCAACATTTGGAAGTTTTTTTTCACGGGAATCAAAAATTCTAACGCCCGTTATATCGTGTTTTTTAGCTGCAATTTGTAAAGGTTTTTGAAAATCTGGAGTCATAAAATCGGAAATTAAAAACACAATAGCTCTCTTTTTTAGTACGCTTGATAAAAAATCTAACGCAAATGCCACGCTTGTGGTTTTGTTTTTCGGTTGCCATTCTACCAATTCACGGATAATTCTCAATACGTGTGATTTCCCTTTTTTGGGTGGAATGTACAATTCAATTTCATTTGTAAATAAAATTAACCCAATTTTATCGTTGTTTTGAGTGGCTGAAAAAGCTAGCGTTGCCGCGATTTCGGTTACCATTTCTTTTTTATTTTGAGAGGAAGTTCCGAAATTTTGCGAAGCTGAACAATCGATTACTAACATCATGGTTAATTCTCGTTCTTCTTCAAATATTTTTACAAATGCGTCATTATTTCTTGCGGAGACATTCCAATCTATGGCTCTAAAATCATCTCCATATTGGTATTGTCGCACTTCAGAGAAAGTCATACCACGTCCTTTAAAAGACGTGTGATAGTGTCCCGAGAAAATATGATTGCTCAATCTTCGGGTTTTAATTTCAATTTTTTTGACTTTTTTAAGTAACTCTTTCGTCTCCATTTTCGTGTTTAGTATTTCGTAAAAACGCTTTACTAATTACTTTCCTATGCACTCATTAAGGTACTTGTACCTGATTTAAAACTTTATTGATAATGTCTTCTGAAGTAATGTCTTCCGCTTCGGCTTCATAAGTAATTCCAATTCGGTGACGTAATACATCGTGTACAACCGCTCTTACATCTTCTGGAATAACATAACCTCTGCGTTTGATAAAAGCATAACATTTTGCCGCTAAAGCCAAGTTGATACTTCCACGAGGTGAAGCACCAAAACTAATTAGCGGTTTTAAGTTTTCGAGTTTGTATTTTTCTGGATATCGCGTGGCGAAAACAATGTCTAAGATGTATTTTTCAATTTTCTCATCCATGTACACTTCTTTAACCGTTTGTTGTGCTTTGATGATTTGCGCTACACTTACAACGGGATTAATGGTTGCAGTATTTTCCAATAAACTATTACGAATAATAAGTTGTTCTTCTTCCATTTTCGGGTAATCGACAATGGTTTTTAGCATGAATCGGTCCACTTGTGCTTCTGGTAGCGGATAAGTTCCTTCTTGTTCTACTGGGTTTTGAGTCGCCAAAACTAAAAAAGGCGCGTCTAATTTATAGGTGGTTTCGCCAATGGTAACTTGTTTTTCCTGCATGGCTTCTAGCAAAGCGGATTGCACTTTAGCAGGTGCTCTGTTAATTTCATCTGCAAGGACAAAATTGGCAAAAATAGGTCCTTTTTTTACAGAAAATTCATTCTCTTTAAAATTGTACACCATGGTTCCTACCACATCTGCGGGAAGCAAATCTGGGGTGAATTGAATACGGTGAAAACTCCCATGAACGGCTTTAGAAAGTGTGTTTATAACTAGCGTTTTGGCTAATCCAGGCATGCCTTCTAGCAAAACATGACCTTGGCCTAGCAAACCGATTAATAAGCGCTCAATCATGGATTTTTGACCAACGATTACTTTGCTTAATTCTGAAGTAAGTAAATCAATAAAAGCGCTTTCTTTTTCAATTTTTTCATTAAGTGCGCTAATGTCTATTCCTGTATTATTTTCTTGCATTTTATTTGGTATTATTTTCTATAAATTTTAAAAAATATTTTTACAACGCAAGATGTTACATTAAAACAATATAAGTTGTTAATTGTCCGTTAAATTATGTGATTTTTGGTATTTTTTTAGAAAAAATTAACACTAATTATCCTTATAAGACGTTGTTAATTATTTATTTATTATTTTTTTGGAACAATAATGGTAAAATCAACTTCTTTAAATGAAAGTAGTTTACTGTCTTTATAATAATTCTTTACAACAGTCTCTTTGCCGGATTTAAATAAACTAATTTTTGTTACTTCCTCTATAACTCCGTTAATATTTAAATTACATCTGCTATCACTTTCATAAGGATGAAAAAAGAGGTACTTTGATAAATAAAAGTAATTTTCATTTGCCTTTAGAACTTTTACTTCTAATCTCGAAACTAGTTTTTTCTTCCTTTTATTCTTATATAGATTGATATATCCATAAGTATGGGTGTCATCTTCCGAAATAACTACATATTCAAGAAGCTCTCCAAAATAATAATCTCTATCACTTACACTGTATTCATAATTAAAAACCAGATGATATTCATTATTAACTTGTTTGGCGGAATTTACAGTAAAACAATGAAACAATTTGGTCTTTAAATCACTTAAATAAGCATAAACACCATCAGAATAATGTATTATTCGAAGAACATAGTTGCTATCTTTAGAATTACAAAAAAGGGTTTCTTGCAGTTTTGCTTCAGATTGATAAATGGCCCTTTTATCAAATTTATACTCTTGAGCATAAACAGCAGTACAAAAAAACAATAAAAGTATAATTAATTTTTTCATATTGAAAATAGCTGTTTATTAGCAATGGTTTATATAAAAGTAACCTATTTATTTTAATACCAATCAGAATGGTATTTATTTTCCCCTAAATAATAAATTATCCCAAATGAAAAATTATAATAACTTCCCGATTCTGGTGTGTAGTCTTTACTAAGAAGGGCGCCGTCAAATCCGTAATGTTGTTTCATGGTGAAATTATGGGTAAAATCAGCAGTTAAGGCAAAATTATTTGAGATATTAAACATGGGTGTAAGTCCAATTCCTACCACACCTATTCTTTCAGGTTTATTCTGTTCAATCACGTATCCGTATGCAACACCAGCGTCAACGTGGGCGTTTATGCCTAGTTTATCTCTTGTTAGGTAGGTTAAGCCGAATTGTTTGCCCACATTATAAATTCCAGATACCCCAATTGCACTGTAAGTGATTCCAACTTTTCCTCCAGGGTCATTTACAAAGTGGTCCACTTTGTAAGTCGCTTTTGCACCAAATTTTTCATTGAACATATATCGTATACCCACGTTATAATGGTTAAATCCAGAAAAATTAGATTTATACAACTTTTGATAAGGCCATATAGCGCCCGTATAGCCATAACCTGCCTCAAGAGACATATTATTAACATTAAATTGTGCAAAAAGTGAAGAAGTCATCACTAAAAAAAAGAAGATTTGTAATTTGCTTGCTGCTTTCATAATTGTTTTACTTATTGACTGCGAATATAAAAAATTTGTATTTATATCTTATGTTTTTTGAGTAGTATTTTTAGCGAAAGTAATGAGATAATTAGTGCTCACTTTACCATTCGCCCTTTACCAAAAAAACCGCCTCGTTGGAGGCGGTTTTGGTTTATGCTTTGGCTTTTGGTTTTAGTACCCAATAAGCTGTTGCTATGGCTAGTATAAATAACGCGGGTAAATAATCATTTACTGGTACGTCTTGTACATCATCTGGAAAACTTTCTTGTGCTTGTAGCATTCCTGAAACTAAAACAAATGCTAAACTGTATATTATTTTTCTATTTTTCATCTTTTCGTTTTTTATTATTCAACAATCCATTTTAATTTACTAATTTTTTCACCTTGTGTAACCATGATATGGTACACGCCGGCTGCTAAACTCTGATAGGCTTGGTAATGACCTTCGTTATGGCTTATTGCAATTTCTTGGCCTAAGGTATTGTATAATCTTACTGTTGCCTGAGCTGTTGCAGGTAATTGTAAATAAAAACCATTTCCTTTTGAAGGGTTTGGATACAAGCCAACTTGTGTAGCAAAGGTATCTGTGTTTAGCAATGCGTTTTGGAATACTATTTTGAAACGGTTTTCATTATAAGATGCCACATTGCTTGTGGTTGCAAATGATGCTAAAAACGCTTGTGAAGTAGCAATTTCTGTTTGTGTGTTTAAGAAAGTATCTACTAAATACGGTGTTAAAGCAGTATCAAAATTAGTTGTTTGAATTTTAAACGTATAGCTCTTATTCGCTCCTAAACGTAGGGTTTTCATCGCTAACTCATCTGAAGTAGTTACTGGTGCCGCTGCATCGATAGCTAGTTTGGTATTGTTTCTAAACCATGCGATGTTTTCGCCTGCTGCTTCTAATTTTGTAGCATCACCTAGTCCTAATTCATTTGTGTAATCTGAACCAAAAACAGCTTTTGTAGCATCTATTGGATAGCCGCCTATTGCAAGTTCATTAGGATCATACAACTGCATACTTAATGAAGCAAAGTTTGTGCTTTCCGTTTGATTGTTAGTTCTGAATACATTGGCACTAGTTGTCGCTTTGTGTGCTTCTTGGAAGGTTAATGTACCGGCAGTTCCTGAAACTGTATTTTTTACGAAAAACGCTTGACCCGGTTGAATAAATTGACCTACTTGTGAACTTACATTGTCGTTAGTTGTACCATTAAATACTACATAACGGCCTCTTTGCACGCCTGTTGTTCCCATGTTAGGATCCCATGCATAATACGTAGCATCAATACCAGATTTTGTTACTGCATTCCAATCTACTGCACTTTGGTAAGGGTTACCTACTAAACTATAATCGGCAGTAGTTGTGTTCGCTGTATTATTAATTGCTGGTGTGCTGCTGGCATTTAAGGCAACAGTTCCTGTTCTTAAGGTTCCTGTTGCGCTTAAAGTAATGGCTGCATTCATATTATCTGTTGTGGCAGCTGTAATATTTGTAGGGGTTCTATCCCCTCTAACCAACATTCTATATCCTACCCCTGCCGTTAAATTTGTTGCATTGGTGTTGGCAATTGGTGACCAACCCGTGCCTGATGCCACTTGGTTGTTATAAGTAAACATAGAAGGATTATTGGTTTCAGTAACATCAAAGCCGCCTGAAGCACCACCCGTAATATGCGTTTGTCCTTGCCAGTTACCTGAGATAAAAGTTGTTGTGGTTACTGCCGGACTTAATAACCTGAAGGCACGTTTGCCTGAAGGGATGAAACGCTCGACTTTTACATTAGTAGCACCTGTAAGGGTTCCTGTTAATGGCCCAAGCATAGCAGTTCCAGTAGCATCTGATTTAAAAGTTACTACTTTTCCGCCAAAATTTGCAGTTCCTGCAATAGTTAATACTTTACCTGGGGCAACTGTTAAACTTCCTGTTCCTGATAAAGTTAAACTTTTTCCTATAGGTATGGTTACGTCTACATCCATAACAGGTGCATTTGGAACGTTTGAAGAAATAACGATGTTATCACTAGCAGATGGTACCGTGGTTAATGACCAGTTATTTGCAGTGCTCCAAGAAGTACTAGCATTACCAGTCCAAGTATTAGGGGTAAGTATTATTGAAATATTATCAACATATAATTGATCCATATTTGCAGCAGAAAAAGCATTGAAACCAAAATAATAAATACCAGTAGTACTTGGAGTAAAATCTACTGTGCTTAAAGGTGCTGAATTAGTTAATATATTAGTATGTGTGGCTAATACCGTTGTCATACTAGTACTTGAAGGGGAAACACCATATGCTACTTTTAAATTTTCTGGAAATGAACCTGTAGAACTACTACCATAATTATAGGAAATTCGATAAGAAGTCCCTGCCGTTAAATTAATACCAGCAGTAAAAAACCAAGCGTTTGCAGCATTAGTGCCATTATATGGATAATTTAAACATTTGGTAGTAAAACCATATCCAGCTGGGCTGATGGTTCTCCAATTATTCCCTGTTCCTACATTTTCAATACTGGTACAATTAGGTAATGCTGGGGTAGTAACGCTTTCAAAATCTTGAGAATAGGGTACTGAAACAGGATTACATTGAGTAGTTAAAGCCAAACTACTAGTATTACTACTGCTACATCCACTCAATTCTGCTCTTACTCTTACCCAATATGGTGTTGCTGCTGTAAGTCCTGTAATATTAGTTGTAAGTACAGTACCTAAATTTAATGCTTGATAGCCTGAAACAAATGTCGTAAATCCACTATTGGTAGCTACATCAATGATATAATTGACACCTGCGGTAGATGATGCTGTCCAAGAAGCCGTAAAGCTAGTAGATGCATTGTTTGATAACGTAGGTGTACCTGGCGTTCCAGGTGCAGTAGTACAAGTAGTAACCGATGCAGTGGTTGGAGTACTTATATTATATACAGGACCTGCACAACCACTATTGTTGTATGAAAATATAGTATAATCGTAAGTTGTATTAGCGGTTAACCCTGTTTGGTTGAAGCTTAATGCAGAACCTACATAAGCAATTGTACCACCTAGAGCAGTTGCTCCTACTGTATAATTGGTTTGATCAACAGGATTAGTTGCTGGTGTACCTGATGCCGTACTTACCACTAAATAACCTGTAGGGTTGCTAGCTGCAGCAGTATAACTTGCTGTTAGCGAAGTTGTGCTTTTTGCTGGAAATAGTAAAGAAGTTGCTTGATCTGCTGGTGCCGTACAAGGTGCAACTTCTCCAAAAGTTAAAAACCCTGTGTAACTAGCCGCTGGAATAGCTGTTGCTGTTGTTAAAATACCAGTAGCAAAATTGGTTACCAAAGGTAAAGATTCATACGAACCTGCGGCTGAACTAGCTTGTAATAATTTACTTGCTGCTACTACGTTTACATCTGTAAGTCTTACAAATGCACTAGTAAGATTTGCAGCACCAGTAGTAGGAACTGCCTCATATCTAGTAGAAGCTAATATAGTGACACCGCTTCCTAAAGTTCCTGAATTGGTAGTAAATGCTTCACCTCTAAAGGTTACAGCGCCTCCAACGGTTGTAGTTGGGTCAATAAAAATAGGTGTATATACGCCGCCTTTACCCACAGGTAAAACTGTTGTATTACTATATGTTCCACTTGCTGTTCTACTAGCGGCATAAGTTCTGTTGAAAGGTCCATTAACCATATTAGTAGCAGTTGGAGTTCCAGATAATGTTCCTGCACTTCCTAGACCCAAAATATTTCCTGAAGAAGTATTGATAACTCCTGCAGTCATTGTTAGGGTTGTTGTTACATCTAAATTACCGCCAGCTATTGTTAAGCCATTTGTATTATTTATAGTAACATCAGAAACTGTTCTGGTTGAAGGAATTTCAAAGCCTGTTGTTCTACTTACGCTCTCTTGTTGATAAGTTACACCATATGTACCCGTACCTAAATTAAATGTAGGCGCCGTATCAAAACTCCCCCCAGGTGTTGTTAAACCAGTAGAACCTATTTGTGTTATACAGCCTAAAGCTAATCCTGTTCCAAATGTAATTTTATTACTTCCGGTAATGGTTCCTTGAAATAAATTAACCCTTAAAGTAGTGATCTGATTGGTATGTGTAATTGTTAACCCTGCTGGATTAGATAATGAAAGTCCTCCAATATTTGTTAACACAGTTCCAGAACCTGCAAAAGTTTGAGCTATGCTTGTAAGTGGAGCAAAAGCTAATCTTGTTGATCCCGCAACGGCTGTTAACGTTCCATCATTTGTAAATGTTGCGCCTCTTTGATTATAATTACCTCCATTGATTTCTAAAATCCCGTTTGAACTGATTGTTGTGTTTCCTAAAACATTGAAAGTTCCAGTTGAACTTGCAGATTGAAATCTACCTTGGGTAATTGTTACATTTCCATTAACTGTCAAAGTACCCGATGTAAGCGCTCTAAAAATACCTGATCCACCAGTTGCACCAGCAGCTGTAATAACTAAATCTCCTTGAATAATAGCAGTAGTAGAAGTAGTCCAAAAAGACAAAGTACCCGTTAAAGAAGGCAAATTAACTACGAAATTTCCAAATGATTGAACATTATTTGAAGCAGTTGATGGTGTGGTTGCTGAACCTGATAATATGACATTAGAATTTGTTGCCCAAGTTGCCAATGGTATATAAAATGCTCCAGTTGTAGCTCCAGAAACATTATATTGACTACCATTTGAAAAAATAAGTGATGTTAAAGACCCGGTTACATTTCCATTAGTTGTAATATTAGTAGTTGCAGTATTGTTAATTACTCCAGTAGAAGAAATTGTAACTATTGTACCTGTCCCGCCAGTTGTTATAAATGAGTTAGCTGTTGCTGATGTTGCAGTAGAACTAGCACCTGCAACTGTAAGTGTGCCTGCAATTGTTCCCGTCATTCCAGTTCCAGTTGCGAACACAATAGAAACAGAATTAGTAATATTGGTTAATAAAACGGAACTACTAGCGCCAATACTAAACTCGTCCCCGACTGACCCTGTTAAAGTTAGAATTCTTTGAGTAGTTGTACTTGATTGAATCGTTACTGCAGTATTGTTAGTAATTTGCAAAGCCCCTAATGATTGAGATGCTGCCATAGCAATTGTGATACCACCTACAGAATTAGTTGTGCCAATACCATCAACAATTAATATATCTGAAGTTGCAGCAACTGTTCGGTTAGTACCTGAACCGTCGGCATTGGTATTCCAGCTTGCAGCAGTAGAGAAATCACTACCTGTTGCAGCACCTATATAATAATAGGTGGCGGCTGCGGTTGTAGCTTGAGAGCCTGTAATAGCAGCACTTTCTAATCCTTCACTCAAAGCTACAACCCTATAGGAATAGTTTATTCCTGGAGTTAAACCAGTTACTGAAAGTGTATTGGTACCTAAATTTACACTTGTGCTTACAGGAAAAGTTACACCACCATCAGTTGATCGTTGTACTACATATCTCGCAATACCTGTAGTAGGCGATGCTGCTGTCCAGTTCAGTGTCATCCCTGTTGTGGTAACACTTGCAAAGGTGAGGTTAGTAGGACCAGCAGAAGTAACTGTTGGTGTAAATGTAAACATCATATTTGCCAAATTAGCAATTGACACATTAGCCGCAAAAGAATTTGTAGTAGGTGCTGTTGCAGAAGTGTTTACCGAGGGGGTGGCTGCAATTGTAACAAATGCAGAGGCATTGGCGGTATTACTAGAGCTATGGAATATAGATCTATCTACTGCAGTTGTTGTATATGAATTAATAATGTTCCCATAAATAAACTCAAACACACCTGTGCTTTCATTTAGGACCAATTGCATATTACCTGATATAGCGGGATCTGAATAATAAGCATAAAAATTATTCCATTCAATAATAAGTTTTCTATTAGGGGCAGAACCAGTTACAAGGTAATTCATACCATTACCAGTTTCATTATCTCCAGCCATTGGCGCTAAGGTAACTGTAGATGAAGCATATGTAGTAACAGCTGAGCCACCTATTGCAGTCGCACCACTTGATGTATGAAGTCGCACTTGTCCATTACTATTTACACTAATATGAGAATATACATTTCCCATATAAATAAAATTAAACCCAATAGGGAAAACTGTGCTGCCAGTATCATCTTGTACGCCAGTCATTAATGAGGTACTACCTGTCATTGCGTTTAATGTACTTGCTCCAAAAGTGAAGTTGTAATTTGCAGTACTCTGCCCCCACCCCATACTTGAAAAAAGCAGGATGAATAAACAAGTCAGGTATTTGGTTTGTTTTGTATAACTTAAAAGGTAGTAGTTTAAGTTATGCGCTAGTTTTGTGATTGATTTTGCCATAAGTGTAATGAAAAAGGTTAATAAATGAGATATTGTTAGTTATTTAATCTCATAATCAACAAGTTTACAAATAATTAATATTATTTTTACACTATTTTCGATGAAAAGTTAATTTTTTCGATGAAATACGTCTTTTTGGTTTTGTTTGAGGGGGTGATAGGGTATGGGGTTTTGGGTGAAGGGTGTTGTGTTCACAGGTGAACAAGGTTACCTACTACGTAGGAGATTCTGAAACAAGTTCAGAATGACAATGAGGGAATTAGCGAATTTGTGCTCCCTTTTACCAAAAAAAACCGCCTCGTTGGAGGCGGTTTGTGGTTTATGCTTTGGCTTTTGGTTTTAATACCCAATAAGCTGTTGCTATGGCTATTATAAATAACGCAGGTAAGTAATCATTTACTGGTACGTCTTGTACATCATCTGGAAAACTTTCTTGTGCTTGTAGCATTCCCGAAACTAAAACAAATGCTAAACTGTATATTATTTTTCTATTTTTCATCTTTTTGTTTTTTATTATTCAACAATCCATTTTAATTTACTAGTTTTTTCACCTTGTGTAACCATGATATGGTACACGCCGGCTGCTAACCTCTGTTTGGCTTGGTAATGACCTTCGTTATGGCTTATTGCAATTTCTTGGCCTAAGGTATTGTATAGTTTTACCGTTGCCTGAGTTGTTGCAGGCAATTGTAAGTAGAAACCATTTCCTTTAGAAGGATTTGGATACAAGCCAACTTGAGTAGCAAATACATCTGTGTTTAGTACCGCGTTTTGGAATACTATTTTAAAACGATTGGCATTGCTATCTATTGTAAATGGTACAACTGTTGTGTTTGTAATTTGTGTTATCGAATTATTTTGAGTGTCAACTAAAAATGGTGTTGGTCCCGAATAATTTGTCAAGTCAAATTGCCATTGGTAATTGGTATAACGGGTATTGGTCAATCTAATTGGCAATTCGGTTGTAGCTGTTGGGTTAGGTTGACAAGCAATAGCTAAAGAAGTATTATTTTGTACAAAACTTACTTCTTCGTCTAAGTTTGCCATTTTAGTGGCGTCTTCATCGGTTACTGCTGTGTTAAAACCTGAATTAAAAATAGCTAATGTCCCTTCGATAGTTTGCCACTGGTTGTTGTTATTGGCTTGCAGATTTACACGTAACAATCCGTAATCGTTTGGTGTAGTTGTTCTGAATACTCCTGCTGCACCATTAGCAACCGATTTATGACTTTCAATAATGGTTACACTCGCTGCTGATGCTGTGTTTGCTTTTTTTACAAAAACCGCTTGTCCTGGTTGTAGGAATTCATTGAAATTGGACGTCACATCATTAGAGTTAGTAGTTAAATTACGAGCTACATACCCGCCTCTTGCGTTTAATGTAGGATCCCAATAGTAAGCTACTCCAGTATTCATGTTAGTTGCTGCGTTTAAAACAGCTTCTATATCTAAAGGGGCTTGGTAAGGATTCCCTACAAAACTAAATCCTTCAACAGCTTGATTTAACGTAGGTGAAAAACTTCCGGTTTTTAATGTACCTGTTGCTCTTAAAACAGTTTCTGTGGCTGTTGGCGTGTTCGTTGATAAATTTACCAAACGATCTCCTCTTACCATCAAACGATATGGAGTTCCTGCGGTTAAGTTATTGCTAAGTGTACTAGTAACTGCCACCCATGCTCCTGTGGAATTGTCGAAAGTATACAAAGATGGATTATTAGTAGCTGTAGCATCAAAACCATTTGTTGCACCGTCAACTCCTGTAATATGGGTGCCTAAACCTACTGTTGTACCTGCGTTTTCTTGCCAATTTAGTTTTATTGAAGTTGTAGTGGTTACAGAAGGACTTAGGAAACGAAACGCTCTTTTTGCAGGAATGTATCGTTCAACTTTCACATTAGTAGCGTTTGTAAGTGTTCCAGTTAATATACCAAACATAGCAGTACCAGTAGCGTTTGATTTGAATGTTACTTCATTTCCACCAAAATCTGCTGTTCCTGCAATAGTTAAAATTTTACCAGGATTTATGGTTAAACCCCCTGTTCCACTAAGGGTTAATGTTTTTCCTACTGGTAAGGTGTAATCAACGTCCATAACCGGGCTACCTGATGAAATGGTAATGTGGTCACTGCTTGAAGGTACTGTGGCAAAACTCCAGTTTCCAGCCGTATTCCAGTTTCCGTTTGCTCCAATCCAATCGTTTGAGAAATTGAAGGTATAGGTAGGCCAATTTCCGTTGGTAGTGGTAGATGTATTGCCTGTTGTTAAATTGGCTATATTATGTATATGACTTCTCATATCTGCTAAACTTCTATTGTGTGTTGCTGCTGTTACATAAGAAGAACCAAATGTAATATCTCCCAAGGCCACAAAATTAGTTCCGCTTGTTAAACCTGCAGGTACATATGTTGAAGTTCCAGTGGTAACACCAGTAGTAATTACTGTTCCAGATGTATAGCCAGCCACAAAAGTTGGTGAAGTTAATGTTCCTTGATATGCAAATAACTGTTCTCCTGCTGACCCTAATCCAGAATTTAAGCCTCCTGTTCCTAAAGTTGCGCCACCCGCAGCATCAAATTGAATAACTGTTCCTGCAGCAATGGCACTTCCTGTAGTATTTGTCCAAACATTATTACCTTCTCCAGTGAAAAAAGATAATGTTACGCTATCCCAAGATTTGTCGGTAAACCAAATTCTAGTATTGTTCGGAATATCGTTTAAGGCTACAATTCTATATAAATCTAGTGTTGCGCCTTGAAATGCTATAAATGCTATTGCACCAGCTGATAAATTAGTTACTTCTCCACTAACAGCAACATTTTGTGTAGTCGCTCCAGTGCTTGTTATGGCAATGTTTCCACCTACTTGATCAACCAAAGCAGTTGGGTTAAATCTGGTATAAATAGTTGTGTTTGCTACTGTCCCGCCTGACTGAACTAAGTTCACAAATGAACCAAATCCTGAACCAGAAGTTGTAGAAATTTGATAACCTGTTGGTGCAGAAAGTGTAATATCGGTGGTTAAATTAGAACCCGAAACTGTAAATGTTTGCACAGCAGACGGACTACTTACTGAAGATGAAATAAAAGTATTTAATAAACCTGTTTGTGTGATATTTGGACCACCAACAGAAGCCACAGATCCATTTAATTGAACATTTACTGAACTAGACGTCACATCAAATCCGGCTGTGCCTGTTGTTGCTGTTGCAGAATAACCATACAAACGAAATGTAGTTGTTGCAGTAAGTCCTGTTAATGTAGAAATGTTAATTGTATTACCGTTTGTTTGTGATGCGGCCATTCCAGTAACTGTTCCTATGTTTGCACCATAACTATCAGCGGAAGATCTTAATGCTACACTTGCTGGTCCTGAGCTAGAGTGGTCCCAACCAAAAACAAATGATGTAGGAGTAAACGAATATCCTAAAGTGGGTGTAACTGTAAATTCAATATAAGAGTTTGCAGTTATTGCTTCAGCTAGAGTGCTGGGATTAGTATTTCCTGTTTTCCACCAATTATTTCCACCAAATCTATTTGAATTTCCCGTAGCAGTAACTCCAGATCCAAGTGTCAAATTTGCTGAGCTGATACCTGTAGCATTGTATACGCTTGGTTCAGAAGTTTCAGTTCCTGCATTTCCAAATGTGTTCCATTGAAGAATCTGCCCCCAACTCAAACCCATTCCCATCACCACCATAAATAGCACTAGCAAATTTCTAAACGTTTTGCCTTTAAGCTTGCTTGTTGCAAAAGGCGTTATTAAATTAAAAAGTAGTCTGTTTTTCATAAAATTATATTTTAAAGATTGGAGTTTTTTACAAGGTCAAATTTAGTAAAATAGAAATTTTAAAAATCAAGGGAATATTAAGTGTTTGTTAATAAATGGGTTATGGTTTTGGGGTTGTTTAATAGTATCAATAATTTATTTAATATGGTTTACATACACTATCTATACACTATCTATACACTAACTACGGAGTATCTATACACTATCTTCTTTTATGAGTGGGTGTTGAAATGGGTGAAGGGTGTGGGGTGTGGGGTGCTGTTCACAAGTGAACAGGGTGGCCTACTGCGTAGGAGGTTCTGAAACAAGTTCAGAATGACAATGAGCGAATGAGGGAATGAGGGAATTTAGTAATTAGTACTAATTACTTTTGCCCTTTACCTTTTACCAATAAATCTATCTACATCAAAAGACACTGGAAACAGGGTGTAAAAAATAATTTGTAAGTCCATTACAAAGGTGCGGTTTTGGGCGTACCATTTATTAATACGGACTTTGTCTGGCCAAATGACCTCATCGTTGTATTTTTCGGGGTGGGTTTGTTGGGATAGGATTTGTTCTTCGTTGTGGTATTTTAAAGAAGCCAAACCGGTGAGGCCAGGTTTTAGGTTTAAGATAATGCGGTCGGCGCCTTCAAGTTGGTCGGCGTAGCCAGCCACATCTGGGCGGGGTCCTACAAAGGTCATTTCGCCTTTTAAAATGTTTAGTAGTTGGGGCAGTTCGTCAATCTTAGTTTTTCGTAGGAATTTTCCCCAACCAGAAATTTGCTGCGTAACGGTGTGTAAGGTTCGTAATTTGTAAATGCGGAATGTTTTGTTGTGCTGTCCAATTCGGTTTTGGCAAAAAAAACCGTTGGAACGGGTGTCTATGGCAGTAATGCCTAACAATAACACAACCGCACCTATAACTAGCCAAAACAATTCCATAGTTAGGCGTTTAAGTGGCGCTTTGCTCTTCTGGCATTTGGATAAATTCGGGCACTATTTCTCTCACCACGTCAATTAAATCGTGTTTGGTGGTAAAAGTACTCTGATTTAACTTATCTAAAAACGCGCCTAAAATTTCATGAGAATGAATAGGGTCTTGTGCAATTAGAATTTTTGAATGGTAAGTAGGTAAGGTTTTAGAGGTGTCTGCCAATAGCTCTTCGTATAATTTTTCACCTGGACGTAAGCCGGTGTACACAATATCGATATCTTTATAAGGTTCTTTTCCGCTTAGGCGAATCATTTTTTCAGCTAAATCTTTGATAAAAATAGGAGTGCCCATATCAAAAACAAATATTTCTCCTCCGGCGCCCATGGTTCCTGCTTCTAGTACGAGTTTACAAGCCTCAGGGATGGTCATAAAAAAGCGATTGATTTCTGGATGCGTCACAGTTATGGGTCCGCCTTTTTGAATTTGCTCTTCAAAAAGATTGACTACCGAACCATTAGACCCCAAAACATTTCCAAAACGGGTAATGATAATTTGTAGTTGCTGGTTTCCATTTTGTTTGAAAAAACTAGACTGCGCTATAATTTCCGCAATACGTTTTGAGGCGCCCATTATATTGGTTGGGTTAACTGCCTTGTCTGTGGATATAAAAACAAAACGTTTGGTGTTGTATTTTAAGGCAGCGTCTAACACATTTTTAGTTCCAAAAACATTTACTTTTATGGCTTGCATAAAATTAGATTCTAATAAGGGAACATGTTTATAAGCTGCAGCATGAAAAACGATATCTGGACTGTATTTTTCAAAAATCAATTCAATTTCTTGAAAATTAGTTATATCTACTAATTCAAATTCGCAGGTAATGTTAGGAAATGCAGCTGCAATTTTTAGCTGAATGCTATTTAAAGGCGTTTCCGCTTGGTCGAGCACAACAATGCGTTTGGGTTTAAATTCAGCAATCTGGTTGACAATTTCACTGCCTATTGAGCCCGCACCGCCAGTAACTAAGATTGTTTTTTTTCTAAACATGTCAATTACACTTGGGTTGTCGATGCTAATGGTATCACGAAACATCAATTCGTTAATGGTGTACTTTTTTAATGATTTAACAGTATTTACGTCAGAATCAAAGTCGCTTACTAATTTGGCATTGTACACATTAATTTTATGGCGCAAACAATCATTTAAAAGTTCTAATTCTTCTTTTTCTGGTAAATAATTCTTTATTAAAACGATGTGTTTGATTTTATTATAACGAAGAATGGCTGTAATAGAATTAGAGGTTGCAATAACCGGAATGCCTAATATTTTTTTATCGTTTAGGTATTTATTTTTGTCTATAAAGAAACGCAATTTGTAGGTAGAACTATCATTTACTAATGCTTCCCCTAAGGCAATCGTGGTGCTATTAACCCCAACAATTACAATATTTTTAGCTTTCTTCTGATCTTCGATGCCAGTAAAATATTTGAATAATGTTTTAATAAAAATTCTGAAAGAAACTAAAGTAAAACAGATTAATAGCGTTGAGAAAAATATTTGCATTAAAACAAAAACATGTGTGTCGTATTGTAAAAAGTAAATGGTATCAAAAACCGCAATGGTAATAAATGTAAAAAATACGGCTTTAAAAATTCGAGTCGCATCTTTTAAATTCGAGTAACGAATAATGCCATAGTGCGTTTTAAAAATAATAAAATAGAATAATAATAAACCTAAAAGGATTGTTATCCTAGCAAATGAAGGCAACACGTTATAAAATTGAACACCTAAAAATTTAAAAACAGCATAATTTGAAGTAGCTACTAAAGCTGAAATTACAAAATCGATAAATAAAATTGTCCAGTTAGGTAAAAAAGTCAATTTTTTTAAATTAATAAAGGCCTTAATCTTACTTTGCATATTTGGAGTGTATTGAGTAATACAAAAATATACTTTTTTTAATTAAAAAAAATATATTGCTGCATTATTTACATTCTTGTTGCTAAAATAAATACATATATTTACCAAAAATATAAATTATGAAACGTTTTTTAGTTGTTTGTTTTGGGTTGTTTTTTGTTAGTGTTGTTGGACAACAACGGGTTCATGTTAATGCTGCGACTACGCTACTTGGCTTTCCCTCAGTAGGTTATGAAAAAACGTTGGGCAAACGTTTTAGTTTTCATATTGATGCTATTGGTTCTACATTCAATCGTTATCATAATATGCCATTGAAGTTTTTGATTATTACGCCTGAAATTCGTTATTATTCGAAACCCGAGCTAACCGGTTTTTATGTGGGGGGACACATTGGAGGCAGTACTTTTAACCTTCAAAAATACAATTATGCCTACAGCAACCTTTACCAAAAAGGGTATAATTACATGGCCGGAATTAGTATTGGTTATGTTTATGCTGTCACCGAGAAGTTTGCTTTGGAAGCTTTTTTAGGTGGCGGAACTGTGCAAAGTTTTTATAAAGGATACGATAGCACAACAGGTTTGCGAACTGAAGATGCAGATAAATTTAATAAAAGTGGC
Organism: uncultured Flavobacterium sp.; assembly: GCA_964402375.1. Lineage (GTDB taxonomy): Bacteria > Bacteroidota > Bacteroidia > Flavobacteriales > Flavobacteriaceae > Flavobacterium. Next base: position 32,716 of record CAYOCC010000006.1, read on the forward strand.
GAATGGTTACCGTATCGTGGTGGGGTGAATTTGATTTGGAAAATTTAGTGGGACTTACGATTTACGATTTACGATTTGGGATTTACGATTTGGGATTTGGGATTTACTAAAAGCTAATTGCTGAAAGATGACTGCTTTATTTTACCGCAAAGTTCGCAAAGTTTTACGCTAAGAGCGCTATGAGAATTGCATATAGGGTGTTTTGGAATAAAAATAAAAAAATCCGCGAAGAGCGGATTTTGGATTTACGATATACGATTTGGGATTTACGATTTGGGATTTACGAAAGGCTAACAGCTGATTGCTGATAGCTCTTCTCATTAACTAACCAAACACCTTCTTAACAACCTCAGCAATTCTTTTGCGATCGTTATCAGTAAGGTTGGAGCCGGAAGGTAAACACAATCCGGTTTCAAAAAGTTCTTCGGCGATGGTGCCTCCATAGTAAGGATAGCTAGAGAAAATCGGCTGCAAATGCATCGGTTTCCATAGCGGGCGGGATTCTATGTTTTCGGCTTCTAAGGCCAAACGCAGGGTTTCTCTTGTGATGGCTTTGGTTTTGTTTTCTTCTATGGTAATGGCGCTTAACCAATAATTGGCATAATAATCTTCATTTGGCGCTTCAAATACTTTTACTCCTTCTATACTTGCAAAAAGCTTCACATAAAAATCATGCATTTGTCTGCGTAAAGCAACATGTTCATCTAAGACTTCCATTTGACCTCTGCCGATGCCTGCACAAATATTACTCATGCGGTAGTTGTACCCGATTTCACTATGTTGGTAATGCGGTGCGTTGTCTCGTGATTGGGTAGCGTAAAAAATCGCTTTGTCTTTTAGTGCTGCTGTTTTGGTTACTATAGCGCCGCCACCAGAAGTAGTGATGATTTTATTGCCGTTAAATGACAAAATACTTATATCACCAAACGTGCCACATTTTTGTCCTTTGTAAGAACTGCCCAAAGCTTCCGCACTGTCTTCTAAAATTGGAATTTGGTACTTGTCTGCTAACGCTCTTACGGCTTCTATTTGGTATGGTACACCATACAAATGCACCGCGATTATCGCTTTGAGTTGTTTTCCTTTTTGTATACGATCTAAAATTGCATCTTCAAGTGCTATTGGACAAAGATTCCATGTTTCTAATTCGCTGTCAATGAAGACAGGCGTAGCGCCTTGGTATAGGATTGGATTAGCAGAAGCTGAAAAAGTAAAACTTTGACAAATCACTTCATCACCCGCTTGTACACCTAATAAAATTAAACCTAAATGAATGGCGGCAGTTCCTGAACTTAATGCGCCTACATGGGCTTGATTCCCCAAATAGTTTTCTAAGTCTTGTTCTAAACCATTTACATTAGGACCTAATGGCGCTACCCAATTGGCATCAAAAGCTTCTTGTATGTATTTTTGTTCGGTGCCTCCCATGTGTGGCGAGGAAAGCCAAATTTTTGAGTTACTCATTTGAACAATTTTGTGATTTAAATATATTTATGAAAAATTAATTTAGAAAAAAACTAACTAATTTTTAGTTTTTAAAGTTAAAATGCTAGCAATAATAAACTTTAAAAGTTTTTTAGAACTGCGCATTAATTGAAAATTATATCTTATTAAAACATATAAACGTGTAAAATAATTTCTACAATATAATTCATAAATTAATTTTTCAGTAGATTTATCTGTTGTTAAAGTTTCAAAGCCTTTAATCTGCTCAAAAAACCAACCTTTTTTTATAAGCTTAAATCTTTCTTTAATCGCATTAAGCGAGTTTACGTTTAACTGACCATAAACATTATTATCGTGAATACGATATAAAATATATGAATTTGAATCTATAGATACTTTGTAATAATTAATTCTAGCATAAAAATAAACAAACCAATCGTGTGAAAAATATTTCCATTCTTTGTAATTAACTAATTTAATTTGCTTTTTTAAATCAATACAAAATTTACTTGTAAATACATAAGTACAACCAGCACTACCTCCTTCAAACAAAAAATCAAATTTTTTTTGAGGGTATGCCTTTTTTATTATAGTCTTATTATTGGTTTCTTCTTCCCACATTATTAAATTAGACATGTATAAACTTGAATGATCTTTAACCAACATATCGGTAGCTGCTTTTAATTTATTTGAAAGCCAAATATCATCTTGATCGGAAAATGCAACAAAATCATATTGGTTAAAAACATCTTCATTTGTATCTTCTATTCCATTAAAAAAATTATGCGCAGCGTTTCCGGTTGGAAATTTGTTAATTATAAGTTTAACTCTTTTATCATAACAAAAATGTTTTATAACATTTACTGTTTCGTCTTTACTTACATCGTCATAAATTCTTATATCAACATCTATAAAAGCCTGATCTAAAATAGATTGAATTTGTTCCTGTATATATTTTGCTCCGTTATATGTAGTTAGAATAACTAAAATTTTCATAAAGTATGTGAATTATATAAAGTAAAAATGAAATATGGAATTAATAAAAAACTCATTATGTTTAAATTTCTTACTAATTTAATACTATATGCACCTTCGAAATTGAATAATAAAAGCGAAAGAAATAAGTAGGGAGAAAAACGAAATCCCATTATTGGATTTATTAAATATGTAATATAATAAAATAGTATTGTTGTAATAAATATAGGATTCAATGCTTTTTTCTTATAAACAAATATTGCTATTAAAACAATCATTGTTGTAAATAAAAGCCCAACTTTATGAAATATACTTACGCTTTCTAATTCTTCGGAATAAGAGTCAACTTTGGACATTGAACTTTTTATTGCTTCAACTTCAGATAAAACTGGCATAATAAAGAAAATAAAAATTGGAATCATTCCTAAGATTACAAAAAATAAAATCTTTAAATAATACTTTCTTTTATAAAATAACAATATGACTAAAGCCAATGCGCTCATGTGCATAAATGGTGTGATTAAAATTTTTAAATAATCTCTATTACGAAAACTGTAATAAAAAAAGCAAGCAAAAAGCATATAAACTGGTCCATTTCTTAAAAGTACAAATCCAAATAATATGTAATAAAAAACAAAAATTATTATTTTTTTCCATAATACTATATCTTTTCTTGTTGCCAACCATAAAAAAAATACGTTCGTAATAATAAAATTAAACCAATAAATTTCTAAAAATATTATTTGTTTGTTTGTTGAAAATAAACTAAAAAATTTAAAAACAATAAGTAAATACGGCTCAGAAAAAATAAATGTTAAAAAATTTTCCGGATTTTCAAAATTATGAATATCAAAATATCCATAATAATCATTGTTTAACTCTGGATTAATAATTAATCTTAATGCTGTTCCAAAAAATAGAAAACCAAAAATAAAAACTACTTTATATTCAAGTCTTACCGAATTTATACTAGATAAATAGTAGGAGATAAAAACAAGAATTGTAGTAATTAAAATCATAAAAAATAAAACTAATTTAATTTGTTATATAAAGGAAAAAAAGAAACATCATTTATGTCTAATATTTCCAAATTAGAAATAACACGATATGAATTTGCGGTTTTAATTAATTCAATATAAGCATCATTGTTTATGATTTTTCTACCTGTGAAGTAATTAACAACGTCATTTGGGAAAAATGCTTTTTTATATTTAAATATTCCGTCTTCAAAACCATATCCTCCTCCAAGTACAAAATATTTTTTTCCGTTATTTCTTGCCCAATTTATAACTTGTACCTTTAGAAAATCATTTGGTCTTTTATCAAAATAATTGCTTAAAGTGCCTCCTAAAAAAGAATATATTGTGTCTTGAGAAACTAGTATTAATTCTGATGAAATTGGAATTTCATTATGATAAACTGTACAAATTGCACTATTTTCCTCATTTTCAATTATAAATTTTTTAAACTCAGAAAATGTATAAAAAAAACTTTCTTTAGCGCTAGTTCTTTCCATTGTGGTTTTATATATATTATAAAACTCTAAAATTTGGTCTTGTTGAATGTTTTTATAATAAAGTTCGCTTTTAAGATTTTCTCGTATAGCCTTATTATAATTTTTTCTAACCTTATAATCAAATGAATTCCATTGAGCGACTTCTTCAATTATTTGTCCTTTAACGTTAAGCATAGTTGGAAAACAATTCCCTGAATATTCAATTTGATTCCCAAAAAGATTAAACCTTATGAATTCAGTTATAATGTTATTTTTTTTATACCATGCATCCAAAAATTTCCAAAAATTTTTAAAATCTAATTTATCAACTCCTAAAGTACTAATTGGCCCAGAATATCCATATGTTGATATAAAATCGAAATAACCTGTTTCGTCGTTATTTATTTTAATAGGTTTTAAATATCCTGGCATTAAAATAATTTCATCTTTTCTTGGATTAAATGAAAAACAAATTAGGTTTGGCAAACCGCCACTGAAAAAATTAATATAATCAATTGAATAATAAGGATTAGCTGAATTTAATTTTTTTAAAAGTTCTTTATAACTATTTAGGCCTTCTTCTGTGTCTAATTTATAAATACTAAGCATTTAATTTATTTAAATTATGTAAAACTTTTTTTAGTCTCCCCACCATTCTTGTAGAAGTTTCTAATTCAGAGCATTTGTAATGTGTTTTACTAAGTTGAGTTACATCTTGATTGGTAATTAGAATATATGATTGGCTTGGAATTTTATCAATATAATTTAAATTATGAATTATAATTGTTTTATTATTAATTATTGTGGCTATTTTATTGGTCTTATAAAAAATACTATCAAAGCCATTACTGTCTTTTGAAAAATAAATATCCTCTGAATTTTCAAAATCTAATTGATGGTTTTTTTTACTAATTTTCATCCATATTGTTTTTTTAACTGTTCTTAAGCCTAATTTTTTATACCATTTTAAAGCTTTTATGTTGGACACAAAAACATCTAATTCAAAATTAATTAAGTTTTCATTAAATGTTAACTTTATACTATTGTACAAAAAAAATGTTCCAATTCCCTTTCCTTGACAGAATTTACTTAAACAAATATTATTTAAAAAAATAGTGTTTTCAAAAATTTTAAAATGAATAAACCCATTTAAAACATTGTCAATTTTAATAATATAAATATAATCCGTCGATATATTACAAATTACATTTCTAAAATAGAATTTAAAATTTGTGTCAAAATAAATTAAATGTTCATTTAAATTTGAATCTTTAGAAATTAACTTGTGTAAGCAGATAATTGAATTTAAATCATCATCAACTGTTTCATATCTGGTTATCTGGATGTTTTCTTTCGTCATTTAAATCTTTCATTAATATAGTTGGATCTACACTTACTCCTTTAGAAAATAAAACAACTTTTATTGAATTTAGAACAATCAAAATATCATTTTTAAAAGAAATGTTTTTTACATATTCTACATCAAATGCTAATCTTTTGTCCCAACTCACAGTATTTCTTCCATTAACTTGTGCAAGTCCAGTAATTCCTGGCCGTACTGAATGCCGTGCTCTTTCTTCTTCTTTATAAAAGGGCAAATATGATACTAATAATGGTCTAGGTCCAATTAAACTCATATCCCCTTTTATTACATTAATTAATTGAGGGATTTCGTCTATTGAAGTTTTTCTTACAAATCGGCCTATAATAGTTAGCCGTTTTGCGTCTGGAAGTAATTTACCTTGGCTGTTTTTATTATCATTCATCGTTTTAAACTTGATGATTTTAAATAATTTTTCATCTTTTCCTGGACGTATTTGAACAAAAAATGGTTTACCGCTATTAGCAATAAATAATCCAATTGTAATAAATACAAATATTGGACTTAAAATAATAAGGCCAAAAAAAGCAAAAAGGAAATCAATTAAACGTTTAAAAAAAAATTTATACATTTTAAATAATAATAATCTTTAAGGTTCTGTAAGATCAAGCAGTTGATATATAATGCGGTTTTGGCACAAAAAATAATAATTGAAAAATAAGATTGATATAATTATTATTATTGTTATTTAATCAAAAACAAAATTATAACTAAAGTTATATGAACCAATATTCTGCTTATTGTAAATAACTTAATTTCGAAAAGCCCCTCTTCTTTATCAATTAAACTCATTATTTTTGGATCAATAAATAGAATTAATAGCAAGGAACCAAACATATTTATTATTTGAGCAAATGAACTTAACATTAATGCTTTGCTAGGAAAATAGAAACTAAATATATATAAAAATGAAATACTGAATGAAAACAAAAATCCTGCAAAATATGATACTGAAAAAAACAACAATGTTGAAGGTGTAAAATCACTATTGTTTTTTTCAACTGGTTTAAAATGAATAATTTTTATTTTTTTTGATTTCCCAAATATTATATTTAAAATTTTAATAATAAATTTTGAAAAATTTAAAGTAAACTTAGTATGAAACAAAAAAAGCAAAAATAAAACTACAAATACATGAGTAATTAAAGTAATTTCCCACACTTTATTTTTATCTTTTACTGTTTCTGTAAGGTAGGACATTACTGGAACAAAAATTAAAACAAATGCTCTAGCTGAATATTGGAAAATATTAATTAATGACAAAATATATCGAATATTTTTATTGTCTTGAATATAATACTTTATGTAATATACAGAAATATCAATAAAAATTGAAAAAGCATAAGCTAATGCTGCAATTAAATACATCTAATTGTTATTAATATTAACCCATTTATTTGTGTCCATGTCATACGTTTTAATCACTTTAGCTGGAGATCCAACTGCAATAGAAAACGCTGGAATATCTTTAGATACTACACTAGTTGAACCAATTATTGAACCGTCACCAATTGTAACACCAGGTAAAATAGATACAAATTCACCAATCCAAACATTTCTCCCAATTTTTACTTCTTTAGAAAACAATTCTCTCTCAATGGGATGAGTATTTGGGCTTGTCTGATTATCATTTGTATAATTTCCATGATTATGATCAGATATAAAAACTTTAGAAGCAATTAGTGTATTTTCTCCAATATAAACTCCTTTAGCTACGGCTATATGAACATAATCATTAAATTGTACATTATCTCCAATTTGCAGTATTGGAGTGAAATTTTTTCTTAAAATAATATCAATTCTTAAATTTACTCCAGTTGTAAGAGATTTAGCACCTCTTATACCTTTTTTACCTCTTATGTAAAAAGGTAATCTAATTATTCTAGCAGTTGGATAGTAAAAAAATGTAAATAATTTATCTCTAATTAGTCTAACTAAACCATACAATCCATATATTTTATAATATTTTATCATAGTATTTCATTAAAAAATTTATTGTTTTTTACAAATAAACTTAAAAAAATTAAATACCAACTGAAATTCCTTATTATTTTTTCATTTCAACAACCAACTTGAAGATTGAATTTTATCACCCAACCCGTCTAATAAAGCAATACCTAATTTTTCGCAAACGGGTGCTTCGGGAATGGAGTTGTTATTTTGATCACCACCATTGGCAAAAGCCAATTGGTACTCGTGATGTACTTGTTCGTGTATGTGTTGTATGGTAGCGCAAACGGTTCGGTCTTCATCAATAGAGAGAAACACTTGGTCTACGCTTTTGATGTTAGACACGATAAATAAACGTTCGTCTTCTTGTTGAAATTCTTTACTGCCTTTCAAAGCTCGTTGTTTGTCGCTATTGACAATTACAATAAGATAATCGCCCAACCCTTTGGCGTTATTGAAATATTCAATATGGCCTTTGTGAATGGGGTTGAAATATCCGGAGACTATGATGGCTTTTTTCATGTTTGTATGGGGTTTTAAAATTTACGAATTACGATTTTGGATTTACGGGTTATTCGTTTGTATGAATTACTATTGACTTTTATGCTATTGAACAATGAATGTTGAATAACGAATTTTCAAATTGACTCATTAACTAAAGAGTTAACTCTTTAACTATCCTTCTCACAATCAATCCTAAAATGTTTAAAAACCCTGCTAAGATGCCGCCTAATAAAATTCCTTTTGCTTTTCCGAATTTTTCTTTTGGTAATGGTAAAATGGGTTGGTCAATGACTTGTATTAATGGGGTTTCTTTACGAAGGGTTACTTTGGCCAACTCGGCTTGTTTTACGATTTCGGTTAAAATGGCAGTATTAGCTTGTACATCAACTTGTCTTCTGGCGGAAGGAACGCGTTTTACGTTTAGGGCTGGGTTCAATCCAAACGTATTGTCGTTGGCTACGGCAACTCCGGTAATGGCACCATTTAGTTCCCCACGAATGGAATCCGTTTGGCGTACTAAGATGTCCATGTTTTCTTTGGCACGTTTGCTTTTGGTTTCGATGTAGAAATCGATAACGGTGTTGGTTAGTGCTAAAGTAAATTGTTGGGCAAAGTATTCGTTGGTACTATTTAAAGTTATTGTTCCAATAGCTACTTTTTTATCTTTTTGATCTACGGTTAAGGCGGTTTTAGATAAATTGTTATAAATCACACCAAAAATACTGTCTTGTGTTCTGGTAAATTTTGTTCTATCAGTATTCGGTAAAAATGTAATGTTTTTCAACTTTGGTTTTTCTTCCCATTTTTTTCGCCATTTTTTGTCTTGAATGTACATTTCAGCTAAGGAAATGGTTTTGTTGTTTTGGGTAACTGGAGCCAATAAGGTTTGCTCTACCATTGCACGAGATTTAAAGAGTTCCATTAAGTTGGCTCCTGCAAATGCGCCTCCACTTGATCCTCCCAAATCTAAACCGAATGAACTGGCTAATCCTAAAGCTCCTCCAAGTCCGCCAGACGCTTTTCCGTCTTCTAAAGCGTAAGTTAGTGTAGCTGTATAAATGGGTTTTTTATAAAACGAGTAGCCCAAACCTAGAAGGGCGCCAACGATTCCGGCTAAAACAATTGTTTTCCATTTAGAAAGTAAAAAAACATACCATTCTTTGGCTTTAAGAAGGAGTTCTTTTAGGGTGATTTCGTCGTTTTCCATATTTTGATTATTAATTGATAATTGACAATTGATAGTTTATAATTACGAATTTTACTGTTTTTTGTTTTTTGTTTTTAACCGCAAGGTTCGCAAGGATTTCGCAAAGCTCGCAAAAGGTTTTGAATTATTACTTTTACTTTTTCTCCTTAGTAAAATTGGCACATTGACTAATTGACTAATTGGCACATTGATTAATTGGCACATTGACTAATTGGCACATTGACTAATTGACTAAAGTCTCCAATAATTTTTAAAATCATTTTTATTCATAACGCCTTTGATGTCGAATAGATATACAGGTCCGTTGGATAGTTTTTCGAAATCTGTTGGTGTCATGTTTCGATAGGCATTGTGCCCTACCGCTAAAACTATGCTGTCGTATTTGCCTATTGGATTTTGTTGCAGACTTACATTATAATGTTGTTTCAATTCTACCTCGCTGGCGTTGGGATCGATGACATCAACTGCAACAGAATAGTCTTTTAATTCTTTGATTAAATCGATTACTTTTGAATTGCGAATGTCGGATACTTCTTCTTTAAAGGTAATTCCCATAATCAAAACACGAGATTTTCCTGGGTTTTTGTCTTGCTCAATCAGTGATTGTACGACTTTTTTTGCAATAAATGTCGGTATAAAATCATTTACCCTTCGCCCTGCAGCGATGACTTGTGGGTCTATACCAATTTTTTTGGCTTTGTGCATTAAATAAAACGGATCGACACTAATACAGTGGCCGCCCACTAAACCAGGTTGGTACTTGTGAAAGTTCCATTTTGTGCCTGCGGCTTCAATGACGGCTTGGGTGTCTATATTCATTTTATCGAAAATGATGGCCAATTCGTTCATCAAAGAGATGTTGATGTCTCGTTGCGTATTTTCTATTACTTTGGCGGCTTCAGCCACTTTAATCGTTGGTGCATAATGTAAACCTGCTTCGATAATGGAACCGTATACAGTCGCAATTTTTTCAAGCGCTTCAGGACTGTTTCCAGAAACAATTTTTAAAATTTTACTAACTGTTTTTACTTTATCGCCTGGAACAATTCGTTCTGGACTGTAACCAAAATGAAAATCGATTCCTGCTTGTAAACCACTGTACTTTTCTAAAACGGGTACACAATCTTCTTCTGTGCAACCTGGATAGACAGTTGATTCATATACAACTGTATCGCCTTTTTTTAATATTTTCCCAATGCTTTTTGAGGCACTTAACAAAGGTTTTAAATCAGGTACTTTGTTTTTATCGATATCTGTGGGCACACCAATAATATGAAAATTAGCTTCCTTAACTTCTTCAAAATTAGAAGTAAAAGTGATATTTGTGTTTTCAAAAGCGGCGGCTGATAATTCGTTAGAAGGATCAATCCCTTGTTGCATTAAGGCAATTCGCTCTTTATTGATATCAAAACCAATGACTTTGTATTGCTTGGCAAATTCAAGCGCTAAGGGCAAACCTACGTAGCCAAGCCCAGTTACTGATAGTATGATGTTATTTTCGGGTTTCAAGTTTGTTATTGGGTAAAGGGTTTTTAAATTTACGAATTGCGATTTTGGATTTACGGCTCTCGGCTAATTGGCACATTGACTAATTGACTAATTGACTCATCTGCTAATTGGCACATTGACTAATTGACTAATTGACAAATTAACTACACGGCTTCGCCTGGTCAGTCCCATTTATAGGCTAACAATTTTGTATAATAAACCTATTTGGTTTATTTATTCTTGTTGAAAAACCAATAAACCATCACCTTCATAAAACTTGGTAATATGAAACGTGATGGTTTTATGTATTTCGTTTTCAATTTTTGGTTTCAGCTGTGTTAAGTACAATTGGTCAACTTCATCGCCTTCAATCACAACATCTATTTGGCCCGAATCGATGCCTTTTGCGTAATCACCTATTAAAAAAACACGGTTAACCGTACCAATTCTATCTGCGATTGATTCAATAATATCATCTAACCCAATGTGTTTTCTTACTATTTGTTGCAATAATGAGAAAAAAGGGTGTAGTTTGTTGGCTTTGTAAATAATTTTTGATTCTTGCTCATCGCGAATGATAAAACCTGCTTCGGAGAGGTTATTCAATTCTTTACGGATGGCGTTGGTGTTTTCGTGCATTTCTGTTGCTAATCCTCTCAAATAGCCGTCGTTTGCAGTATTAATGAAAAACTTCACTAATAATCGCATTCTGGTTTTTGAGGTAATTAAATTCGCTAACACAAATTGTTGGTTTTGAATAACAAAAGTACTCGTTTTTTTTAATTAAAAAAAGAATTTACTAAAAATTAGATTCTTTTTTTTAACACTTGTTGATAGGTAGTTATTTATTAAGGCTTTCATTGAATTTTTTTACATGCTGTTTTAATAGATTTTTATCTTCAAGAGACAGCCTAACTCTTGCTATAGTTTGATTTTTACAGGTAACTTTTAAATAATAGTTGCGGTACCAGTTTTGATGTACGCCAATCCATTTTAATAAAGAATTATCTTTAAACACAATGGCTACATTGCTACAGTTTTCCCAAAGTTTTGTGGGTATGTATTTTTTAAATATAACAAGTACTTCTTCTGCAATCATTTTATAAATTAATGTAGATGAATTTCTACAAAAATATAAAAAATAAGGTTGCTATTTAGGTTATGTTAGGCCATCTTTAGCCCATCTGTACTTTGGTTTTAATTCTTAGGTTGCAAAATGGAAGCAATTCACTTAACATCAATATTTTAAATCTTTTAGGAATGTGTTATTAGGTATAAAATATATTTGTGAGAACCAAAAATATTAAGAACCTACTATGAAAAAAACATTAAAGAAGTAATAGCTGTTCATGACGCATAGAAGCTATTGATTCTTGGAAATTTTTTTGAGACTAGCATAAAAATTGGTGCATAAAATTGCATAAAGCAGCAAGTAATATATGTGTTTGGATTAAAACACATGAATAATCCGACTCAAAATAAAACTTATTGCCTTTTTAAACGTATTAAAGCGTTGATTTTTTTCATACATTTGCCACATAAATTTAATTACTTTATACTATGAAGCGCATTTTTCTTGTTAGTTGTTTTACTTTGTTTACCCTTTTTTCTTTTGGACAAGAGTTTTTAAAAGGAAAAGATTTGAGTCAAGTTAAAGCCGCACAATTTAGTGAAGCAGAGATTGCTCAAATTGGAAAAGAACTGAAAGCCAACCAAATGACTTTGGAACAAGCAGAACCTTTAGCACTTGCAAAGGGGATGTCGGCCACTGAATTTACCCAATTGAAAGTTAGGTTGCAATCTAACACAACAGTTCCTACTGTAGTTAAAGAAGAACAAAAAAAACCAGCCTCCATTATTACTCAAGATGCAATTGTATTAGATTCTAAAAATGCAGTTGTTTTTGGTTCAGAATTGTTTACAAGCAAAAGTTTGTCTTTTGAACCCAATCAAAATATGCCTACGCCCCCCAACTATGTTTTAGGCCCTGGTGATCAATTAGACATTAATGTTTATGGGGTGCAACAATTTAATTATGCTGCTACTATTTCTAAAAACGGAACCATCAACATTCCAAATATTGGTGAAGTGTTTTTAAGCGGAATCGCTTTTGAAGCCGCAAAAAATAAATTACAAAAACAAATTGGAAGAATATATAGCACTTTAGCCGGTAACGGAAGTAAACTATCAGTAAGTGTTTCTAATTACCGAACCATTTTAGTAACCATAATTGGTGCCCAACAATCTGGAAATTACCGTTTAAGCTCTATGAGTTCGATATACAACGCTTTACACGTAGCTGGAGGACCTAGCGACATAGGAAGTTATAGAAAAATTGAATTGATTAGAAATAATAAAATAATTCGCACCATTGATTTGTACCGTTTTTTAACCAAAGGCGACCAAAGTGATAACGTTTCGCTTACGGATAATGACATGATTCGTATCCCAAGTTATGAGGCACGTGTTACCTTAGAAGGCGAAATAAAACGCCCTGGGATTTTTGAAACAGTTGCTGGTGAAAATTTAATGCAAATTATTTCGTATGCCTCTGGTTTTACAGATAATGCTTATAAAAACAGAATTTTGGTGAAACAAAAAACCAACTCTGAATTAAAAATCACCGATTTAAACGAAATGACCTTTGCTACCTATCTTCCAAAAGCTGGTGATATGATTAGTGTAGATAAAATTTTAGATCGCTATGAAAACCGAGTGCTGATAAGAGGTGCGGTATATCGCCCAGGAGAATATAGTCTCCCAACTAACGGCGCCATGACCATTAAAGATTTATTAAAAAAGGCAGATGGCGTGGCTGAAAATGTGTTTTTAGAAAAAGCTTCTTTAATCCGTCAGAAAGAAGATTTAACAAAAGAATACATCAGTTTTAACCTGCAAAGCGCGCTTAATGGTGACGAAGCAGCAAATATGACACTTCAAAAAGAAGATGTTGTAGTAGTGTTTTACAACCAAGATTTATTAGATAGTTATAATTTATCCATAACTGGAGAAATTCGTAAACCAGGCAGTTTTACTTATATGAAAGGCATGACTTTGTATGATTTACTATTAGAGTCTGAATTTTTTACTGATTTAGCTGCCAGTAATGTAACGGTTTTTAGAAACAAGAAAGACGATGTTTTTGATCCAAATGACAAAGAAAAAATTATCACTTTAAATTTAAATATCGATCCGAAAAACCCAGAACAAGCGGCAACGTTTTTAATGGAACCACAAGATCAAGTGGTGGTTAGACGAATAGTTACTTTTGAAACCCCTCAAATGGTAAACGTTTCAGGTGAAATATTGTACCCAGGTGGCTATGCAATTGCTAAAAAAGAAGAACGTGTGATGGATTTTATTACCAGAGCAGGTGGTACAACTGATGAATCGGATAAAGAAGCGATAAATGTGGTAAGAAATAAGTTAGTTATTCCAATTGATTGGAAATTAATATCTAAAGCACCAAATAGCACGAGTAATTTAATTATTGAAGCTGGTGATAATATTATCATTCCAAATAAGAAGTCAACCGTGCTTATTTCGGGTGGCGTTATGTTTAATACAGAAGTGCCTTATCGAAAGGGCAAAAATGTTAAATATTATATTAAAAATGCCGGTGGTGCTGCAGAAAAAGGTTGGATGAAAAAGGTTTACGTAGTGAATGCTAACGGTTCGGCTAGTTCGTCGGGTTCTGTTTTTGGAATTAGAAAATACCCAAAAGTTTTTGCAGGGAGTAAAATTATAGTTCCAGAAAAACCAGAAAAAACAAAAGCAAGCACAGGAGAAATTGTTGGGATAGCTAGTGTGCTAACTAGTTTAGCCGGGATTTTGTTAGCCGTTTTAAAATAAGAAATTATATACATTTAAAAAGGGGATTTGTTTTTAAAATAAATCCCCTTTTTTTGTTAGAATATAGTTGTTTGTATTGTTATTTATATCTTTATTGAGTCGTAATACTCAATCGTTTTTAGCACTGCAGTTTCTGTATCAAAAGGCATTTTCTGCATTTCCAGTGCTTCTTTTACTTTGTTCCCGTTTATGATTCGGGAGTGAGATATTTCAAAAAGTTTTTTAGAATTGAATTCCCATTTAAACAGGTCGCCAATTTTTGCAAAAAGATTCAATATGCCTTTAGGGACTTTTATTATTTTGGCTTTTTTGTCAAAAACAGCGGCAATCCAATGGACCAAATTTATAGTTGCTATTGGTTCATTATCTGCTACGTTATAAATCCCAGAAGCTACATTTGGCCGCTCAGAAATTTGAGCAATAATTTCAGTCAGATTGTCAATATAACAAAAAGATTGTTTGGTGTCAAAAACCCCAAAAAACCAAGGAAATTTTTTACAAAAACTAAATGTATCGTGTAAAGGACTTTTGGTTTCTCTTCCATAAACAGGGGCTGCGCGAAGTATTATGGCTCTTTTTCCTTCAGGTAAAACTTGCTTTAAAATAAACTGCTCTGCATCAAATTTTGATTGCAAAAAAGGATTGGTAGGATTTACTTTAGAAGTTTCTGTAATTTCAATTTGCTGTTCATCGATTAATTCTGTAGTACTTAAAAAGATAAAAGTTTTGGCATTTGAATTTAAAAAATAACGGAATAATTTAGAAGTTAGTTCGGTATTTACTCTAAAATATTCTTCGTCAAAGGCACTATCTAGCGGGTTTAAATTTATAGCCGCCAAATGAATAATAGTTTCCGTTTCTAAAGGCATCATTTTGTGCCAATTTTGAAATCGAAGTGAAATTGACTTATTTTTTTTTGATTTTGAATTGAAATATTTGGTAAGGTTTTGTCCGATATATCCTGTAGTTCCTGTCAATACAATAAGGCTCATGTTGTTGTTTTATTAAAATGCAAAACTACAAAATAATATGCGCCTAAATTGTTTTTTTGGGGCGGAAAATTTTATTTAATTATAAATTTTTGATAAATCAGTAAGTTGCTTTCAATTTTTAGTAAATAAAAAAATCAAGTTGTTTTAAAATAAGTGCCTAGCGATTTATAATTAATCGGATTCCTAACGATTTAATAATCAAAGTAACCTTATTTGCTGAAATTTTATCTACTTCAGCCATTTGGTTTTTAAAAGGCCCCTCTTTGATTTGAACTTCTGTATTTGGTATCCAGGTTTCTATATCAACTTTTACCACCGGCGCGGCCAATTGTGTTTTTAAGGCCTCTATTTCTGAAGGTTTAATTATTGCGGGTTTGCCCAACCAAAAAACGTATTGCACCACACCATTTATTTGAAAAACGTCTTTTCTGTTGGCTTCTGCGATTCTTACAAAAACATAAGAAGGAATCAATGGGGTTTCAACCATTTTTTTTCGATCAGACCATTGTTTGAGGGTGGTTACTATCGGACAATATGACTCTATACCAATAGCAGCAAGGTTTTCAGCCACCTTTTTTTCATTACGTGGTTTTGTATATATTGCGTACCATTCCATTTTATAGAGATTTAATATAAAAAAGCACCTTACTGATGCTTTTGATTTTTATTGACACCGTAAAGATACAGATTAACTGAAAAAATCAAGAACAATTTTAATTGTTGTTGTTAATTGTCCGTTAAATTATATGTAAATAACCCTATCTTTATCAATAATTAAGAAATACTTTTTATTTTTATAAAAAATTCACAAACATGTCTTTACCAACATCATCCATGATTGCCGGCACTATGAATTGGGGCAAATGGGGAAGAAATTTCAACAAAACTGCTATCCAACAAGTTATAGAAACTTTCATTACAGAAAAAATCACCACGTTTGACCATGCAGATATTTATGGTGGTTATACAACAGAAGCCGATTTTGGAAACGCTTGGTCAGCAATGAATATCGACAGAAATCAAGTGCAATTTATTACCAAATGTGGAATAAAAATGGTTTGTGAAGAAAGAGATTACGCCATCAAACATTACGATTACTCGAAAAAACACATTATTTGGAGTGTAGAAAATTCTTTAAAAAATTTACAAACTGATTATATTGATGTGCTTTTATTACATAGGCCAAGTCCGCTTTTGGAAACAGAAGTAATAGCCGAAGCCATTTCTGAACTTAAAAATTCAGGTAAAATACGCGCTTTTGGCTTGTCCAACTTTACGCCTAGCCAAACGGATTTAATTAAAAAATACAGTCCTGTAGTTTGTAATCAAATTCAGTTTTCCGCTACGCATTTAGAACCTATGCTAAACGGCGAATTGGATTATATGATGTTACACAATATCCAGCCCATGGCTTGGAAACCTTTAGGTTCGGTATACAAAGAAGACAATCCGCAAACAAAGCGTTTAAAAGAATTGCTTGAAAAACTAAGTGTAAAATACGATTTGACTGACGATTTGCTGCTTTTGGCTTGGGTTTTAAAACATCCTGCGCACATTCGGCCAGTAGTTGGCACCACACAAATTGACCGCATTAAAAAGCTGCAACAACTTAATAATTTTGAATTAGAATTGGAAGATTGGTTTGCGATTTGGACAGAAAGTATTGGGACAAAAATTCCATAAATTATGATTAATAAACGGCTTCTTGTTAAAAACCTATTGGCTCATAATAACGAAAATAGTTTTTATGATAAAAAACGCCAATTGAATTTGCATACCAAAGAAGGAAAAGGAAAGTTTTTAAAACATATTTGTGCTTTATCTAATTCCAATCCATTTAACAACTCCTACATTGTTGTGGGCGTGGAAGATGATGACAATGAAATTGTGGGAGATGACTTTTTTGACGACAGTCGTATTCAGAATTTGGTCAACGCTTATTTAGAAAATCCTCCGAAAATTATTTACGACAATATTCCATTTCCAAATTTACCTAAAGAAAGGGTCGTCGGTTTGGTTACCATTAAGCCAAAAAATAAGGTTTCTTTTTTTAAGAAAAACATTTACACCGTTTTACCTGGTGCCACTTTCATTAGGATTGGCAGCAATACCTTACCTACAGAAGAAAAAATTTCGGCATCAAAATCCAATGTAGAAACCGTAATCAGCATTGAAAATAATTCAAGAAATAACATAAAGCATACTTTAGATGGTGTTTTGGATTTTATAACAATCAGACACAAAGACCTAGACAACCAGTACCAAGTTTTTAAAGAAAATTTTGTGGTGTGTTGGGCTGGGAAAAAAAATGTGGTGAAAAATGAAACCTATTATTCCAGAGTAGATATCGAGTTGGTAAACGAACAAATTAAACTATTTTACTCCAATCAAGATGAAGTGATTATAAGTTATGATGAAAATCGTTTTATAATTACCGAATATGTAAAGTTAGGTTTGAATGACGAAACCAGCTATTATCCGCTTGAAAAACTAAGCTTCTATTTTTACGATAACGGCTATTATAAAATGGAAACCGAAATGTTATTTGAACCGCCACAATTCAATAAAAAACTGCTGCATCATATTTATAATACAGTATTAATTACCATTCAAAAATTAGAAAAAAACAGCTTGGTTTCAGAAGCGGAGGTTTTAAGAATTCCACACACTTTAATGATTTGCTATTTGAATGGTTTTAAAGATGCCAAACAAATATTAATTGATGCCAAAATTGTTTTAAAAACCTATGAAAATCCGTTAGCATACGTAAACTTTAAAGAAAGTTTACGGATTTTAAGAAAGATGAAATACAACTAATTTTTCTCAGACAAAAGCTCGATATCTTCTAGTAATTGCGTTAGGTTTTTCTCACCTTTTACTTCTTCATCGATATTTAATCCGTTGTAAAATCCTCTAATTCTGCCTTTTTGATCCACTAAAACAAAATTTTCTGTGTGTACCATGTCATACAATTCTTCAGGTTTTCCAGTTTTAACTACCAAATAAGATTGCCGTGCGATTTTATAGATTTCCTTTTGATTTCCTGTAACTAAATTCCATTTTGCATCAATTACGCCTTTTTCTTTGGCGTATTTTTTCAAAACCTCAACAGTATCCTCATTTGGAAAAACAGAATGAGAAAGCAGTTTCACTTTCGGATTGTCTTTTATTTTATCTTGTAACCAAACCATATTATCGGTCATTTTTGGGCAAATGGTTTGGCAAGTTGTAAAAAAGAAATCGACAACATAAATTTTCCCTTCATAGTCTTTATTTGTAACCTTAATGCCGTTTTGATTGGTAAAAGCAAAAGGCGCTATTTTGTGGTTGTAGCCAATATGTTGCACCAATGAATCTACTAGTTCCGGATTTACATCTCTTGGCGTTATTACAGGCAAAGACCTGTTATTTAACATAGTGTAAATGGCTATAAAAACCACAACTAGGAACGCAGCAAAAAAGAAAGATAGTTTTTTATTTTTAAACATTTGTGTGCTTTTTTTTACAAAAATAAGACTATTTTATATTATAAAGTTTGTATTTAACAACAGTATTACAAAAAACTTGTAGTTTTTTTAATAGATTTGTAATTCGCATACAATAAAAAAAACAACCTTTTAAAAATTATAAAAATGAAAAACAAAACCCTACTTGCTAGTTTAGCAATTGCGACCGTTACTTTTTTTCAAAGTTGCTCTGTAACTATTGGAAAAGATGGGCAACCAGGAAAAGACGGTGTTTCAGGTGATGCCGTAGTTTCAAAATCAGAAAAATTCGGAATTCGTACTGAATTTATGGATACTTCTGTAAAACCAAATGAAGATTTTTTTAGATATGTAAACGGAACATGGTTAGACAAAACTGAAATTCCTGCCGACAGAACCCGCTGGGGAAGTTTTGATGAATTAAGAAAAAACACCGATGATGATGTCATGATTATTTTGAATGAAGCCGTTGCTAATAAAAACTTAGATCCAAAATCAGACCAAGCCAAAGCGGTTAATTTATACAAATCTATTTTAGATACAGTTTCTAGAAATAAATTAGGTATCACGCCTATTCAACCTTATTTAGAAAAAATAAATGCGGTGAAAAATAGTGCCGATTTAATGACGCTGTTAGTTGAATCAAAAGCGGAAACTAGTCTGGGCTTTTTTGGCGCATTTGTAGGCGCTGATGCTAAAAACAGTAATAAAAACGTAGTATATGTAGGTACAGGGAGCTTGGGCTTGCCTGATAAAGATTATTACATGTCTGACAAACCAGATACAAAAGAAAAAAGAGAAAAATATGTGTTACACATTGCAAAAATGTTTGGCTATTTAGGCATGGATGCGAAAACTGCTTCTGAAAAAGCAGCGCGTGTTTTGGCTTTCGAAATCTCTTTATCTGAACCAACTTTAGACAGAGTAGAAAGACGTGACAGAAGAAAAACGTACAACCCGATGTCGGTTGCCGATTTACAAAAAATAGCACCATCTAACAATTGGGCGACTTATTTT
The DNA here is from genome assembly GCA_964402375.1 of uncultured Flavobacterium sp. Classification (GTDB taxonomy): domain Bacteria; phylum Bacteroidota; class Bacteroidia; order Flavobacteriales; family Flavobacteriaceae; genus Flavobacterium. Next base: position 52,508 of record CAYOCC010000006.1, read on the forward strand.
GAAAAATCTGGGTTTGTTAAATTGGATTCAGTAGTGGTTTCACAGCCAAAATACCTTACTAAATTAGACGCAATTATTAAAGAAAATAAAGTAGACGATTGGAAAGCGTATATGACTTGGACGCTTTTACGTTCAAATGCTGACGAATTAACCACAGAAATTGAAAAAACAGATTGGGATTTTTACAGCAAAACTTTATCTGGAGCGGTAAAACAAAGACCTGCTACTGAAAGAGCATTGGCTACCGTAAATGGTGTTTTGGGTGAAGCTTTAGGAAAATTATATATTGAGAAAAAATTTCCGGCAGAGGCAAAAATAAAAGCAGAAGCTATGATAGCCAACGTTTTTAAAGCTTACGAAAACCGTATTAACAATTTACCTTGGATGACGCCTGCAACAAGAGCAAACGCTATTGTGAAACTTAAAAAGTTTAGAGTAAAAATTGGGTATCCTGACACTTGGAAAGATTACAGCGGGTTACAAATAAAAAGTCCAGAACAAGGTGGTACATTACAAGAAAACTCATTAGCCATCAGCCGATGGAGCAACAAAGAAAACGTTGCAAAACTTGGTAAACCAGTTAATAAAGAAGAATGGGGCATGTCGCCACAAACGGTAAACGCTTATTACAGTCCAACCAACAACGAAATTGTATTTCCAGCTGCTATCTTACAGCCTCCTTTTTACGATTACAGAGCGGATGAAGCGGTAAATTATGGTGGAATTGGTGGAGTAATTGGTCATGAAATTTCTCACGGATTTGACGATTCAGGTTCTAGATACAATGCAGAAGGAAATTTAATTAACTGGTGGAGTGATGAAGATTTAAAACAATTCACCACTTTAGGAACAGCTTTAGCAGATCAATATTCAGCTTTGCAACCTTTGCCAGGTATTTTTGTAGATGGAAAATTTACGTTAGGTGAAAATATTGGCGATTTAGGTGGTGTAAATGCCGCTTATGACGGATTACAAATTTACCTTAAAGAAAAAGGAAACCCAGGATTAATCGACGGTTTTACCCCTGAACAACGTTTTTTCCTATCTTGGTCTACCATTTGGAGAAGTAAAATGCGCGATGAAGCTATTAAAAATCAAGTAAAAACAGATACGCACTCGCCAGGACAATACCGAGCTTATGTGCCGTTGCAAAACATTGAATCTTTTTATCAAGCGTTTAGTATTAAAACTGGAGATAAAATGTATATCGCACCAGATAAAAGAGTGAAAATTTGGTAACAAATAACCTATCAATCTGAACTTATTTTAGATGCTAAAAAGAAATGAAAACCTGTGAGGCTGAACCAAATTCAGAATCACAGGTTTTCTCTTTTTATACCGTTTCATTTTTTATACATTTGCGACATGTCATTTTCTTATCCAAATAACGAAAAACTAAAAAGCCATAAAACAATTGACCTTTTGTTTTCTGAAGGGAAATCTATATCTAAATATCCGTTGCGATTGGTTTATATTGAGAATACAGATGTAACCAATTCAGAAAAAGTGTTGATGGGTGTTTCTGTTTCTAAAAAATATTTTAAAAGAGCCGTAGACCGAAATTACTTCAAACGCGTTTTAAGAGAATGTTATCGTTTAAATCAAAACATATTGAAAGAAAACATCAACAAGCCCTATGCTTTTATGTTTTTTTACCAAACAAAAGAAAAATTATCTTATCAAGAAATTGAAGAAAAAACCATACAATTATTTCAAAAATTTAACGAAGCGATAAAGTAAATTCTGAATATTTAATCGGTTTCAACTATTTTAATTAAATTAGTAAAATATTATAACACGTATCATGAGTTTTTTTAACAAAAGAAAAGTAATAATTCCCACACTTGTCGCTGGATTTTTATTTGTTGCCGTAAGTTTTCAAAACGATTTTTTTGCCTTAGCCAAACAAATTGAAATTTTTACGAATCTATATAAAATTGTCAACCAAAATTATGTAGACGAAACCAATCCAGGAAACCTAATGGACGTGGCTATTAAAAGTATGTTAAACGAGCTAGACCCGTATACCGTATATTTTGACGAGCAAGATGTGTTAAAATTTAAAATTAATAATACCGGAGAATATACCGGAATTGGTGCCTTAACTACAAGAAAAGACGACAAAATAATTTTAAAAGAAGTATACGAAAATATGCCTGCCGACAAAGGTGGTTTTAAAGCTGGAGACGTCATTGTTCAAATTGGAGACGTGTCACTTAAAGATTTTAAAGACGACGCTTCTCAACTACTAAAAGGTGCAAAAAATACTAAAATTGATATCGTTTATTTCCGTCAAGGAGTAGAAAAGAAAGGGCAAATTATTTTGGATGAAGTAGAAATAAAAGCCGTTCCTTATTTCAAATTATTAAGCGACAAAACAGGTTATATTGTCCTGCAAAAATTTAACGAAAAAGCTTCCGCAGAAACCAAAGCCGCATTGCTGACATTAAAAGAGCAAGGCGCCACAAAAATTATTTTAGACTTAAGAGACAACCCAGGTGGCTTGTTACACGAAGCGGTAAATATTTGCAATTTATTTGTACCTAAGGAGGAAATAATTACCACCACAAAATCGCAAAACAAAGCGCATAATCATGTTTACAAAACGAAGAACGAGCCAGTTGATACTGAAATTCCACTAGCAATTATTGTAAATGACAGAAGTGCTTCGGCTTCTGAAATTGTGTCTGGTGCATTACAAGATTTAGACCGAGCTGTAATTGTGGGAAACAGAAGTTTTGGCAAAGGACTGGTTCAACGGCCATTTAATTTAACGTACGGAACACAAGTAAAAGTTACTATTTCAAAATATTATACGCCTTCTGGACGCTGCATTCAAGCTACTGATTACAGTAAAAAAGATGTTGATGGTAAAGCTATTAAAACATCTGAAAAAGAATATAACGCTTTTAAAACCAAAGGCGGAAGAATTGTTTACGATGGCGGGGGTGTTTTACCAGATGTAGAAATTGCCAACATGAAAAAAAGCGCCACCAGTTTAAGTATTGCCAATTCAGATGCAGTGTTTGAATTTGCAAACGTAATGTATTACAGAAATCCAAATGCAAAAAACGTAACCAACATTTCAGAAGCAGATTTCGGTGAATTCAAAGCGTTTTTAAAGAAAGAAAAGGTTGAGATTAACAGCAACAGCGACAAATCTTTAAAAAACCTTTTAGAAGCCGCTAAAAAAGATAAAATTGATGCCGACATTCAAATAGAAATCAAACAATTGGAGGCAGCCATCGAAAAAACAAAAGACAAAGAATTAGATAAAAACAAAGAAGAAATTAAACGCCTTCTGTTACAAGAATTATTACTAAGATATGGCTACCGAACCGCTTTTTACGATTATGTTTCAAATAATTATTCGGATGTATTAAAAGCACAACAAATATTAAATAATCCTTCAGAATACAAACAAATATTAAAAAAATAAAATGAAGAAGATAGCACTGTTTCTGTTTTTAACAACTTCTTTTCTTGGGATTGCTCAGGAAGAAACGGTGCATTCTATTTATTTTGATACCGATGTACGTGAACTAAAGCCTTTACAAGCAGAAGCAGTAGTCTATTTTTTAAGTTTAATAGATACAACGCGACTTCAAAATGTTTCTATTTATGGTTATTGCGATGATGTGGGGAAAATAAATTACAATTACAAATTGTCTCAAGACCGCGCCAATAGTGTCAAAAACATGTTGGTAAAAAAAGGGGTGAAATACAAGATTATTGTAAAAATTGAAGGCAAAGGAAAAGTGCTTATTGATGAAGATTTAGAAGAAGACATCCCAGAAGCGCGAGCCAAAAATCGTCGGGTAGATGTAGTTTTAAACTTTAAACCTTTAGTAGTTGAAGAACTAAATATTCCTGGATTGTACAAAACCATTAGAAAAAATGCATTAGTAGGCGATAGGGTTTATCTAGATAAATTACTTTTTGATAGTGGCAGCAGCAGATTGAAACAAAGCGCTATTAAACAACTCGAATCGATTGTTGTTTTACTAAAAAGATACCCAAACATACATATTGAAATTCAAGGTCACGTTTGCTGTACGCCAAGGCCTCATAAAGATGCCATTGACATGGAAACTCGAAAAAGAGAATTATCAACAAACAGAGCCGAAAGGGTTTATAAATTTCTTCACAGCCGTGGTATTGGTAAAGTCCGTATGGCTTTTAAAGGATACGGCAACACACAGCCAATTGGCAAGGATGAGCAATTTGACAGAAGAGTGGAATTGGTAATTACGAAGATTTAAACACGAAAAAACTACACCCTTTTCATTTCAATATGCGGAATATCGTCTTCTAAATAACTTTCGCCAACTACAACAAAACCATGACTTTCATAAAATTTTTGCAAATAAAGTTGGGCAGAAATAGTAATTTTAGTTTCCTGAAAAAGTGTGGTAATCGCATCTATAGAAACTCGCATTAATTCGTGACCCAATTTTTTATCTCGGTACGATTCCTTTACAATCACTCGGCCAATTGAGGCATATTCAAAATAATCTTTCGGTTTAAAAAGCCGGGAACATGCGACTAAAATACCGTCAGAATACCCTAAAACATGAATGGCTTTTTGGTCTTTACCGTCAATGTCTTGATAGATGCAGTTTTGCTCCACTACAAACACTTCTGAGCGCAATTGCAACATTTCATATAGCTCGTTTGTAGAAAGTTCAGGAAATGGCTTTATTTTAAATTGAATCATTTTGTTTTTTAATAGATTGACAAAACTAAAACTTTTTTACTTGTTGAAACAAAAAAACCTTTGTAAAAGCATATACTAAAACTTTTACAAAGGTATTTTATGGGCTTAAAACAATTTTATCCTTGAATTTTTAACTTCATTCCAGGTTGAATATTGTCTGTTTTTAAATCATTTTTCTTTTTTAAATCGTCTGCCGTTAAATTTGGAAACTTTTTAGTGATTGAAAAAATAGAATCTCCTTTTTGTACGATATAGTAATCCTCCATGATTTCGATTTTACTTTTGGCAGAAGAATATTTGTTTTCAGTTGGTTTTTCAATGTTTTCAGCAACTGCATTTTCAACTGCTGGTTCAATTACTTCAGTTTTAGGTTTCGGTTTCTTGACGACTTCATTGACCGTGATTTTTTTAGTAGTTTGAATCACTAAACTTTGTCCAGCATTGATATTGCTCCCTTTTATGTTGTTCCATTTTCTTAAGTTAATGATACTAACTTTATTTTTATCAGCAATTTCACTTAGCGTTTCTCCTTTTTTCACTTTGTGATAATCTTTACTTACCACTTCTTTCGTGCGTTTTTTTATAACTTCTTCGTATTCCGTAGTATCGCTGTTTTTATCTATAAGATTTGCTGCAATAGCTAAAGAATCTTGTTTGGCAATACTATCGCGTTTTTTGGCTTGTAATGCCAATTGGATTTTATTGATTTTTTCTTGTTCTAAATACGCTAAATACCCATAAATTTTTTCTTCGTTAGAAACAAAAATCCCGATTTTATTTTTCGGTAATCGTAAATAAAAATATTCATTGTTAATAGAAGGAATGTATTTTGCTTTATAAATTGGATTTAAATATTCCAATTGTGCCTCAGAAATATCTAATAAATCTGATATTTGTTTGAACGTCATGGCGTGTTTCACCATAACTGTGTCGGTTTCCGCATATTTCATTTCTGCTTTTTGCGCTACTAAACCGTGTTCTTTTTTAAACTCATAAATGTACATTGTAGCTAAAAAAGCGGGCAAATAATTGGCGGTTTCTCTTGGTAAATATTTTCTAATTTCCCAATAATCTGTTTTTCCGCCTGAACGTCTGATGGCTTTAGAAACGTTTCCTGGTCCGCAATTATAAGATGCCAAAACCAAACTCCAATCGCCAAAAATTTCGTACATATTCAGCATATAATGACAAGCGGCTTCAGTTGATTTTATTGGATCGTGACGCTCGTCAACATAAGTTGTAATGTTTAATTTATATTGTCTGCCCGTTTCCGGCATAAATTGCCATAAACCTCCAGCGCCTACTTTTGATTTGGCTTTGGGTTGTAAAGCCGATTCTACAATGGCTAAATATTTAATTTCTAAAGGTAAATTGTATTTTGATAGTTTTTCTTCAAACAAAGGAAAATAATATTCTGCAATAGCCATTTGTCTTTCAAAACTTTTGGATCTGTTTTTTAAGAACGATTTGATTACGTTTTCCAACGCCGCATTGTATTCTATTACAAATGGCGACTGCACATCTAATTTATGTAAACGTTTTTTTAGTAATTCGGTATCTAAATCGAAGGATACTTTCTCATCGATATTCATGTTTTCAATATCAAAAAACATTTCATTAGATAAGGTGGCGTCTGATATTTTTTTCATCCATCTTTCATCGATACAATTGCTTGTAGCGTGGTTTGAAAACGTGGCTTTAAGCGAATCTAAATAAGATATTTTTGGTGTAAAAAGTGTAGGGATTATCTCCTTGCTTTGTTGCGCCAACAATACGTTTGACAGAAAAAGAGCAAGGGTTAGTAGAACTATTTTTTTCATGCTTTTATGTGTTTTTTCTCCATAAATTCCGGAGCATTTTATCTAAATCATTAATATACAATTACTTGTACAAAGGCAAATATATTTTATTTATTGCTAAGTACCCAACTTTTAACATTTAAATTTTACGTTTTAACGTTTTTTTATGGATTTCGTCGGTGATTTAGATGGGTTGCGATTTTCTATTTCAAAATAGCGGCAATTCCCGGTAAGGTTTTTCCTTCTAACATTTCCAACATAGCACCACCACCGGTTGAAACGTAGCTCATTTTGTCTTCTAAACCAAATTGTTTTACTGCTGCCACACTATCGCCGCCGCCCACTAAAGAGAAACAGCCGTTTTTAGTAGATTCGGCAATAAAGTCTCCTAAAGTGATGGTTCCGTTGGCAAAAGTTGGCAATTCAAATACACCAATTGGTCCGTTCCAAAGTATGGTTTTTGAATTTAAAACCACGTCTTTTAACATTTCTAAAGTTTTCGGACCTGCATCTAAACCTTGCCATCCAGCGGGAATTTCAGCTACATTTACAATTTGCGTATTGGCTTCATTTGAAAAAGCATCCGCCGCTAAAACATCAATTGGCAAATGAATTTTCACACCTTTTGCCGTGGCTTGTTTCATGATGTCTAAAGCCAAATCCATTTTGTCGTCTTCACAAATAGAATCTCCAATATTGCCGCCCATTGCTTTAATGAAAGTAAACGTCATTCCGCCTCCAATAATCATGTGATCCACTTTATCTAAAATGTTCTCGATAATGGTAATTTTAGAAGAAACTTTACTTCCTCCAAGTATAGCCGTAACTGGCTTTTCAGAGTTTTTTAATACTTTATTGATGCTTTCAATTTCTTTAGCTAATAATGCTCCGAAGCATTTATCATTTGAAAATTCGTTGGCGATAATTGTAGTTGAAGCGTGCGCTCTATGTGCTGTTCCGAAAGCATCGTTTACATACACGTCGCCTAAACTTGCTAATTCTTTAGAAAAACAAACATCTCCGGCTTCTTCTTCGGCATAAAAACGTAAATTTTCCAAGACTAATATTTCGCCATTTTGTAAATTTGAAGCAGCTTCTTTGGCAATTTCGCCTCTACAATCTGAAGCAAATTTTACTTTTTTTCCTAAAACTTCTTCAATTTTATATATAATATGGCTCAAGGAATATTTTTCTTCTTTTCCATTTGGTCTTCCTAAATGCGACATTAAAATTACCGAACCGCCATCGTTTAAAATTTTATCAATAGTTGGTTTGGCAGCTTCAATTCGGTTGGCGTCTGTTACTTTAAAATTTTCATCTAAAGGCACGTTAAAATCTACACGGATTAAAGCTTTTTTGTTATTAAAATTGATGTCGAAAATAGTTTTCATAAGAAAATCGTTTGTTGTTTAGGATATTTGCAAATATAAATGTTTGATTTTAAAACCAAGATAAAAATCGCTTATATTTGCTACATGCTTTTTAAAGACATCCTTGGTCAAGACCATATTAAGAACTTTTTAATTACCACCGCAAACGCCGGAAGGGTTCCGCATGCTCAATTATTTGTTGGCCCTGAAGGTTCGGGAACACTGCCAATGGCTATAGCTTATGCGCAATATATTTTGTGTAATAATACTGGTGGTGAGAACAACTCTGGAAATGCTGCATGTAATTTAAAATTTGACCATTATTCCCATCCAGATATGCATTTTGTATATCCTATTACAACTACAGAAGATGTAAAAGGTGATAATGTAGTAAGTACAAATTTCCTAGAACAATGGCGCAGTTTTGTTAAAGAAAACCCATACGGAAGTTTGTTTGACTGGTATAAAAAATTAGAAATTCCAAAAAAACAAGGCATAATTAGTGTTAAAGAATCGGCGGCAATTAATAAAAATTTATCATTAAAAGCCTACGAAGGCGGTTATAAGGTGATGATTATTTGGATGGCCGATAAAATGAGAACAGACGCAGCAAATAAACTGTTGAAATTATTAGAAGAGCCGCCTGAAAAAACGGTTTTTATTTTAATTTCTGAAAGTGTTGACGATTTGTTACAAACGATTATTTCGCGTTGCCAAATGGTTGATTTTTTGGCATTACCAGAACAAATTATTACCGAAAAGTTAATTTCTAGTCACCAAGTTGAGGCAAATTTAGCTAAAAAAATAGCACATCAATGTGAAGGTAATTATAACAAAGCTTTACATTTATTGCACCAAGATGGAGAAGATGCCGTTTTTGAAGAATGGTTTATCAACTGGGTTCGAGCAGCATTTAAAGCCAAAGGAAATGCAAGCGTAATTGCCGATTTAATTTCTTGGAGCACTACAATAGCTAAAGAAGGAAGAGAAACACAGAAGAACTTTTTACAATTTTGCATTCAGTTTTTTAGACAAGCTTTGTTGTTAAATTATCAAGCTACTGATTTGGTGTATTTGGCGCCTGATTTTGAAAATTTTAAACTGGAAAAATTTGCACCTTTTGTTCACGGAAATAACATTATGCCTATTTTTAAAGAATTAGAAGATGCTATTTATCATATTGAAAGAAACGGAAACAGCAATATTATTTTAACAGATTTATCAATAAAATTAACAAGATTATTGCATCAAAAAGAAGTTTAGATTTACTAATTAAATAAAACAAAATTATGAATGAATTTGCACTATTATTACTAGCCTTTTTAGCGATTACTTTTTTACAATCAGGATACGATAAAATTGCCGACTGGAACGGAAATGTAAGTTGGTTGAAAGGTCATTTTTCTCAAACTTTTATAAAAAACCAAGTGCCTGCAGCTTTGTTAACGGTTTTGGCTTTAGAAATTGTAGCCGGCGTATTGTCGATTATGGGAATTGCTGAGAACATTATGAACGGCAGAACCATTATGGGCGATTATGCTTGTATGGTTTCTTGTGTTACGCTTTTGTTATTGCTTTTTGGACAAAGAATTGCGAAAGATTATGATGGCGCCAGAACAATTGTTATTTATTTAATTCCCGCTTTATTGGGCGTGTATTGGCTGTAAATAAATTACGATTTACGATTTGGAATTTACGATTTGGAATTTACGAATTAAAAAAACTCAGAAAAGTCTGAGTTTTTTTAATTACAAGCTTACATTAAACAAACGCAATTCTTCCCAAGAGAAAGCGTCGCCATGTTTTTCTTTTAAAACTCCCAAACCTTCTCCATTATAGTCCTTAAAAACGGCTTGTAAGGCTGCAATTTTTTCATCGGACATTACATCTGTGATGGTTAATGCTTCCATTTGAATAAGTTTGATAAAGTGTAAATAAATTGTGCCAACTGTAACTTTTCGCTTGGCAGCGATTTCTTCAATGGATAAATTCTCTTTCCAAAGATCTAAAGTAATTTCTACAGTTGCCTTTTTTGGTTCTGTTGATTTGGCTTTTTTAGCTTTGGTTTTCTTACTAAATGTTTCCGTATGATCTTTGGCTACAAAACCGTCAATTTCCTTGAATTTTTCAGATAACGAAGCTATTTTATTAATTTTATAATACTTCATTTCATCTGATGACATGGTGTTTTTATTGAATTCAATTCCGTTGACTAAATTTTTAACCAACAACATCGATTTTTTCAACTGCAAAACAGTTTTTACCTGAATTTCTTCTAATTCTAAAAGTTCATCGTGAAACATATTAGATTTTTTAAGGTTACTAACTTCTGCTATTTTCAAAAGCAAATCGGTTACTTGGTAATCTAATGTTTTAAAATAATATTTATAAGCCGCTTCGCATCGTTTCGCTAAAAACGGAATATCAATAACTTCTTGGTAACAAATTTTCTGAATTTGATTACTAAATTTTTGTGAAGTGTCTAATAAAGCTGCCACAATGCTTTCGTTTTGTTGTGCCCAAATTCTGTATTTTGATTTTGAAGAATTGGCAACTTCGTCATTGTACGAAAATAAATGATTGCGCCATTGTTGTGCCAATTGTCTGAAATCGAAACTTTTACATAATTCTAATCGTAAAAAATGCTTCGTTTCTAATGCCAATGATTTCTCTAAAACAATTTCATCGGCTTTGTTGTTGGCATAATTTAAAACTTCTGTGTCAGAAGCAATGCCATTTAATTGTATCGGAGAAAGTAAAATTAATCCTTTTTTTAGATAACGAAGTCGGGATAAAGCTACGTAGGCTTGTCCGGGCGCAAATACACGTGAAACATCCAAAGCAGCGTTATCAAAAGTTAATCCTTGGCTTTTATGAACCGTTATTGCCCAAGCCAATTTTAAAGGATAATGGCTAAATGTACCTTCAACTGTTTCCTCAATCTCTTTTGTGTCGGGATTTACCTTGTATTTTATGTTTTCCCATGTGTACAAATCTACTTCCACGGTTTTGTTTTCTTCTTCAAAATACACTAAAATTTCTTTTTCAGCTAATGAAGTAATTTTACCAATTTTCCCATTAAAATAATTTTTTTCAATAGAAGTATCGTTTTTAATAAACATTACTTGGGCGCCAACTTTCAAATCCATTTTTGGTTCAATTGGATAAATTTTCTCAGGAAAATCCGCTACTATTTCAGGAAAGTAAGTAAGGGTTTTAGCTTTTAATTCTGCTAAAGCCTCTTTATTAATATCGTCTGCTTTGGCGTTATGCGTGGTAACAATGATGCAGCCTTTATGCGCTTTTATATTAAAATTTGGGTTAACATATTGATTTAAAACAGCAATATTTTCTTTAGTGATTTTGTTGTTTCGAAGGTTATTTAAAATAGAGATGAATTCCTCATCGTCTTGCCGATAAATCTTATCTAATTCAATATATAAAGGCGGATTTTGTTGTATTACTTGCGAATGAAAAAAGAACATGCCTTGGTAATAATGTTTTAATTCATACCATTCTTCTTGCTTAATTACGGGTGGTAATTGCAATAAATCGCCTATAAAAAGTACTTGAACGCCACCAAAAGGCGCATCAATTCGACGCACTTTTTGAAGCATAAAATCAATCGCATCTAACACGTCTGGACGGAGCATAGACACTTCGTCAATAATTAGCAGTTCTAAATTTACAAGCACTTGTTTTTTGGTGCCATTCATTCGAAAATGCTTTGTGATTGTGCTTTTTGTTTCAAATTTATATTGCTGCGAGTTGGAATGAACTTCCTTAAAATCAGGAATGAAAGCCGCAAACGGTAATTGAAACATTGAATGTATGGTTACGCCGCCTGCATTAAGTGCGGCAATTCCGGTAGGAGCAACCACAACTGTGTTTTTGTGTGAAGTGGCAATAATTTCTTTGAGAAGTGTGGTTTTTCCAGTTCCTGCTTTACCTGTTAAAAAAACAGATTTATTGGTTTGGTTGATGAATTGCAGGGTGTACTGAGCGGCTTTTGACAGATTTTTCATTTGGCGGATAGTTTAGATATAAGGTTAAAGGCAAATAATTAGAGGTATTTTATTTTTCGTTGACAAACAAATTTAATTGAAAAAAGTTTCTGAAACAAGTTCAGCGTAATAAAATAAAAAAAGCCCTGATTTCTCAAGGCTTATTAATTATTTCTTTTGGTTTGTTGCTTTGTATTGATCGTTAAGTTCTTTTAGCAACTTATCTGTTAAGTTATAGGAATCTTTCCCATAAATTACAGTTGGCATATCATCAGATGTAGTAAAAATGTAATCGAATTTTTGTTTTTTACCGAATTCTCTGATATATTTTTTAACTTGTATAATTAAAGTGTCTTGTAACTTTCCGCCTTCCGCTTGAATTTGGGCTAAAACTTGATCTCTCTCTTGTAAAATTTGTTGTTCTCTTTGTTGCAATTCGGCGTATTTTTGTTGGGCCCAAGCTTGTCCGTTGGCTTGTGCGTTGCGTTGAAAAGCGTCTTTTTCTGCTTGTAATTGTCTGCCTTTAGTTTCTAATGGTCTGCCTATTTCTTCAGATTTAACTTTAAACTTTTCATTTTCATCTTTAAACTTTTCGTATTTTTCTAATAAAACAGAGGTGTCAATATAACCTGTTTTAAATTCTGCTTTTGAAGTTGGTGTTTGTTGACAAGAAATTAATGTTACACTTACTGCAACAATGCTTAGTAATTTTTTCATTTTTATATGGTATGATTATTAAATTGGAAATCAGTTTTTTAATTTTTGTAAAAATAATAGGTTTCTTTTAATTTTTAATTCTTTTTTCAAAATAAATTACAAATCTGCAACTATCAAAAAATCTTATATGTGTTTTAATTTTTAATAAGAAATTACTATTGAAAACCGCTTGTTTAAACCAATGTTAGATTAAATATCTTTTTTTTTAAAGCATAGAAGGTGTTTTTACAATAAAACGGCGTTAAAACGAGTTTATTTGCGTTTTACTTGTTTTTTTAGGATGTAAATGTGTGAAGAAAACTCTTTTTTATACAATCCTGATACATTTGAAATAAAACCGACTAAAAATCCTTTTACAAAACTCATTTTTCCGTTTTTGTATTTTTCTGATAATAGGGAAACATAAAAACTATCAAACCACATAGGTTTTACTTTTTTTAATTCCATATCCACATCAGAAAATAATTTTTTTATGCTGTTTTTTGAAAAATGCCATAAATGACGAGGCACATCATACGCTGCCCAAAAACGATTGTAATATTTTGCGTCGTAGGATTTATAATTTGGTACGGCAATAATTATGGTTCCGTTTGGTTTAATAATTCGCTTTAAGTTGGCAATATACTCTTGTAAATTAGGAACGTGTTCTAAAACGTGCCACATGGTTACCGCATCAAAAGTGTTTTCTGGTAAAGTAAAAATATCTTCCGTAAACAAAACACCTTTATTTTTGGCCATTTGTTTGGCGTCTTCGTTAGGTTCAAATCCTAAAACAGACCAACCTTGATTTTTAGCTTCCACTAAAAAATCGCCTGTTCCGCATCCAATATCTAACAACTTACCTTTACTGTTTTGTTCTTTATTAAGTAATGAAACTTTGCCTTTAATTGCATTTCGTTTTACTAATTGGTATATTTTTTCAAACAGCGTTCTTTTACTATCTGTATGCGAAATATAATCTTCGCTTTCGTAATACTTTGGTAAAACAGCTAACGATGGAGCAGGGTGTGTTTTTAAAACATCATATTCTTTGTTGTATAACAAGGAAAATGTTTCTTTGGAAACGGAATGGTCTTTAACTATTATAAATTGGTTATCTTCTAAAAATTTCATTTACTCTTTATTTATTGGCTTTAACAACGTTGTTTCACGTGGAACCTGAAAATTACGATTTTTGATTTACGAAATGTTTAAAATCTCAAATCCAAAATCTCAAATCGTAAATACATTTATCTTCCCATATGAATTAGCAACACAGAAACATCACTTGGCGACACGCCGCTAATTCGCGAAGCTTGAGCAATAGTTGCTGGTCTTATTTTTGTTAGTTTTTGACGTGCTTCAATAGAAATGGCTTTTATTTTTTCAAAATCGTAGTTGTCCGGAATTCTAACATCTTCAAGACGGTGCAATTTATCTGCATGGTTTTTTTCTTTTTCGATATACCCAGAATATTTCACTTGAATTTCTGCTTGTTCTATCACTTCAAGATCTAAATCATGTTCTGAAATGTAATCTGTAACTGCTTCAAATTTTAAAATGTCATTTAAATCAATTTGTGGTCGTGAAAAAACCTTAAACATTTTATCACCTTGAGTCATCAAACTAGATCCTTTTGCTTCTAAAATTGGATTTGCAATTTCAGCTTTAATACTAGTTTCTTTAAAGAAAGTAACGAATTTGTCTGAAGCGTCTAATTTATATTCCATTCGTTTTAAACGAGCTTCTTTTGCTAAACCAATAGAAAATCCTTTCGGAGTTAATCTTAAATCGGCATTGTCTTGTCGTAATAGCGTTCTGTATTCTGCTCGAGAAGTAAACATTCTATATGGTTCTTCTGTTCCTTTTGTAATTAAATCGTCAATTAAGACGCCAATATATGCTTCGTCTCGCTTTAAAATCAAAGGTTCCTTTTCTTGAACTTGAAGTGCTGCGTTAATACCTGCCATTAATCCTTGAGAGGCTGCTTCTTCATAACCTGTTGTCCCGTTAATCTGTCCGGCAAAATACAAACCATTTACTAATTTGGTTTCTAAAGTATGTTTTAATTGCGTTGGTGGAAAATAATCGTACTCGATAGCATATCCTGGTCGGAAAAATTTCACCTTTTCGAAACCTACAACGGAGCGTAAAGCTTTAAATTGGACATCTTCTGGTAAAGATGTTGAGAACCCGTTTACATACACTTCACAAGTTTTCCAACCTTCAGGTTCAATAAACAATTGGTGGCGCTCTTTATCTGCAAATCGATTAATTTTGTCTTCAATAGAAGGGCAATATCTTGGTCCGATAGATTTAATTCTGCCATTAAACATTGGGCTTCTGTCAAATCCTTCACGTAATAAATCATGAACCACCTCGGAAGTATAAGTCATAAAACAAGAGCGCTGATCTGTTAAAGGCTTGGTAACATCAGAATACGAAAATTTTGAAGGGTTTAAATCGCCAGGTTGTTCAATCATTTTTGAATAATCTAAAGAACGACCATCCACTCGAGGGGGCGTACCTGTTTTCATTCTTCCTGATTCAAAACCTAATTTTAATAAATCTTCTGTGATTCCAAAAGAAGCACTTTCTCCGGCGCGACCTCCTCCAAATTGTTTGTCGCCAATATGAATTAAACCATTTAAAAATGTGCCATTTGTAAGCACAACTGTTTTGGCTTTAATCTCTAATCCTAGGGATGTTTTGATACCTATAATTTGATTTTCTTCAGTAATAATCCCGGAAACCATTTCTTGATAAAAATCCAAATTAGGTGTGCCTTCTAACATCATTCGCCATTCTTCGGCAAAACGCATCCTATCTGATTGGCAACGAGGCGACCACATAGCAGGGCCCTTAGAAAGATTTAGCATTTTGAATTGTATAGCAGTGTTATCAGAAACAATCCCTGAATAGCCGCCTAAAGCATCAATTTCACGAACAATTTGTCCTTTTGCAATACCCCCCATAGCTGGATTACAGGACATTTGCGCAATATTTTGAAGGTTCATAGTAACCAAAAGCGTACTACAACCCATATTGGCAGCAGCAGCAGCGGCCTCGCATCCTGCGTGTCCAGCACCTACAACAATTACATCATATTTTTCTTGAAACATATCTTTTGTTCCACGTGAAACACGTGATTGGTTTTAATTTTTTTGTTCCACGTGGAACATCTTTATTTTTTCGTTTTCTTTTGTGCGCATTTCTAAAGCGTCTGTGTCCGATTTGTCTTTATAGCCACAAAAGTGTAAAATGCCGTGTGCCAAAACTCGAAGCAACTCTTCCTCAAAAGAGACTTTAAAATCAACAGCATTGTCATTTACCCTTTCAATAGAGACAAAAATATCGCCGCTAATTATATTGCCTTCTGTGTAATCAAAACTAACAATATCTGTAAGCGTGTCGTGTTTTAAATATTGCAAATTAATAGCGTGCAAATAATCGTCATCACAAAAAATATAAGAAATTTCTCCAACAGTTTTGTTTTCAGAAGCTATAATGGTTGCTATCCAAGAAGTAAAACGCTCCTCTTGGTCTAAAATAAAATTAGATTCGTAATTAAAACTAATCATTGTTTTTGAAATATTGTTGCACTTTGTTGTTAAAATTGGGTTGCAAAGGTAAGCTTTGTCTGTTTAATATTTCCACACTTTTTAAATAATTTAATAGAGCGGGAGGAAGGGGCTTGTTGCTTCCTAAAAAATCATTTTTATTGGTATTCGATTCTCTTTTAGTGTCTTGCCCTTGTTGTTTAAGTGCTGATTCTAATTTTAATAACTCGTGATTAATTTGAAGCGCACGATTAATATTGTCTTGCGTTAGACCTTTATTAATTAATTGCTTCTCTAACTCTTTCATTTGTTTTAAGGCGTTTTGACCATTGCCGCCCATTCCGTTTTTGTTTAGTTCGTTTTGCAATGCTTCTCGTAACTCTTGTTGTTCTTTTATTATTTCTAATAGTTTTCCAGCGTCGCCTTCTCCGTCTTTTCCTTCGTTTCCTTGAGAGCCGCCTTCGCCTTCTTGACTTCCTTTTTTACCTTGGCCTGGTTTTTGTCCTTCGCCTGACTTCGGTTTGCCGTCTTTCATTTTTTCACCCAGACCTTTTTGCTTGGAAATAATATCCGATAATTGCTCGCCTTTCCCTTTTCCTGGTTTTGGTTTTCCGCTACCGCCAGATGACGACATGCTCATGCTCATTTCACTTTGCACGTTGCTAAGAAAATCGGCTAATTTGTTAGCGGAAGACAAAGTAAATTGTTGGTATGAAATCCCTTTTGAACGACTGGTTGATACTAAATTTTCAATAGATTTATCTAAATTATAATGGATTTCTTCTACTTCTTTTAAAACCAAATCAGAAAGTTTTGGCTGACGCAAAGACAAAGTAAACAAGCTGTCGTCAACATGTTTGAATTGTGTTTTCAAATCTTGCTGATTTTTTAATAAGGAGCTTACGTTAGATTTTGAACTAGAAACCGACTTAAATTGCTTCATCAATTTTTCTTGATCAAATGAAAAAGATAATAAATTATCTAAAATTTGACGTAATACTTTTGCGTCTTCAGCGTTATCTTCCATTTCGCCAGAAGACATTGATTCGGACATTTTTTGACTCATTTCTTTCATTTTTTGAGCCGCAGATTTTTGATTCTTTTTAGCTTGTTTTTGGTCTTTCTTATCTAAATTATCTTCTGCTTTTTGCTGTTCTTGGTCTACATCTTTTTGATCGCCTTTATCGTTTGGAATATCCATTGGCGACTTCAATTCTTTGTTTTCTTTTTCTAAAGCATCCAATTCGTTTTTTAAATCATCAAACTCTTTTGATAGCTTTTCTTGTTCTTCTTTAGTTGGGTTTTCTTTATCAGAAAGTTTATCTTGCTTATTAGCTAATTTATCTAATTTATCAGCTAATTGGTTTGCTTTTTGTTCAACGTAATATCTTTTTGTAAGTTCTACTAATTGCTCTAAAGATTTTTGTTGCGTTTTAGATTGTTGTTTTAATTTATCAGCTTTATCAAATAATTCTTCTTTTTCTAATTTTTTCGTTAACGCTTCTAATTCCTTTAATAGTTTTTCGTTTTTCGCAGCTTGTTTTTCGTTTTTTTCTAACCGGTTTAAAAGCTCTTGTTTCACTTCATCTTTTTGTTCGGGCTTAAATTGCTCCAAATTTTCCTTCATTTTTTCTGAAAATTCTTTCATCATTTCGTCTTGTTGTTTTTGACGATTAATAAAATCTTGAATTTTCTTTTGGTCTTTGTAATCTAAGTTGTCTTTTTGTTTGTCTAGCTTTTTAAGTTTATCAAATGCTTCAAATTGTTTGTCTTGGTTGTCTAACGCTTTTTGCAAACTATTGATATTAGATTGCTGTTCTTGCAATGATTTTTGTTCTTTTTGCTCTTTAGTTAATTCTGAATGAGAAAAAACAGTCGATTTAGATGATTTTAAACCGTTAACTACATCATTATCAAACACTTCGAAGAAATATTCGTAATTAATTCCGGGTTGTAATGCAATTCCGTCAGGGAAAGCATACACAAATTGGTCAACAACTTTGTTTTTTAAAACCAGAGCTTTTCTGAATAGAATATTTGGTTTGTTTTTGTCATAAAACACCACTTGTAACTTAGACATCCCGTAATCGTCAGAAACTTGTCCTATAACTACTTTTTGTTTTAATTTTAAACTATCTGGGGTTTCGGTAACTGAAATTCTTGGAAACTGATCTTTTAAAACAGTCAATTTATATTGAAGCTTTTCATAGTTTTTTAACCTAGAATTGGAAATTGAAATTTCGTAATCTGCAGTATTAACAATTCGTTTTGTAAGGAAAAACTTGTTGTCATTTTTAGTAAATAAATTAGAAATCGATTCTTTTTTAAAGGCAACTTCGGTAGTAGCAAATGTATTTATTTTCCAAGCAACCAATGTTCCTTCGGGAATAACGGCATTTCCTGTGCCTTGAATAATTTCTTGCTTTTTGCCCAAGTAATTTGGAAAATTTAATTGCATGACAAAGGATGAAATGGTAGGCACATTAACAACATTTAAAACATAATCTGAAGAAGTAATGTCGTTAGATTTTAAATGAAATTTAATGTCTTTCTGAACATTATCAAATTGGTATGTGAAATTTCCTGGTGAAGTGTTTTCTAAAAAATATTCTTCATTATTAATTAAAATTGAAGCGTTTTCTGGAATAATTGAACCAACCGTTTTTACAATTAATTTATAAGATTTATTTTGTTCCACGTTTAAATTATTTGAAACGATTTCAAACTTAAAAGCAGCTGGTTTTTCAAAATTAGTATCGAATTGAACTACTCTAGCAAAACTTTTAGAAATCACATCCGAATTTCCAGAAATATAAAAGAATAAAATAAATAAAAGCGGAATTAGCGCAAAAGGTAAATATTTTTTGTTCCCGTTAAAGTTTATGGCATTTGAAAACGGAATGGGTTGCAAGTTTTTCGCTTTTTGTTCAATTGAAGCCAAAACCAATTCTGTTGGCTCAATTGTGTTTGATAATTGTAAAAAATTAAGCAGTTTGTCTTGAACTTCATCAAAATGAATTCCGATGATTTTTGAGGCCTCTGCATGGTTTAAGCCTTTTTGAATTTTAAATAATTTTGATAAAGGAATAGCTATAAATTTAAATAACAAAAGTGCTTCAACCAACAAAAACAGGCCAAATAAAATGGTTCTGCCTAAAGTTGCAAACCAAAGAAAATACTCCATTAAAAAGGTAAAAATAAAATACAATAAACCAGTAGTTATGAAAAGAAGTGTTCCTTTTATTAACTCGTTGGTGTAAAACTTTTTGATAAAGCCTTCCAGTTTGTCGTAAATTATGGCTTTGTTTTCCAAAATTGTTACTCATTTGTTTATAACCGATAAAATTACAAAAAAAATCAATAACAATTTCAATGTCAAAAACCAATAACAAGATAAAAAAGTGTTAGAAGCAACTGATTTTACAAATTTTTAAATTTATATAATTTCTATAATCTGTGTTCAAAATAGTATCTTTGACAAAATTTATAGTGATGAATAAACCAGTTAGAGTACGATTTGCCCCAAGTCCAACAGGGCCTTTACATATTGGAGGTGTAAGAACTGCACTTTTTAATTATTTATTTGCCAAAAAACATGGCGGCACATTTTATATTAGAATAGAAGATACTGACCAAACTCGTTTTGTTGCGGAAGCTGAAGATTATATTTTTGAAGCATTAGAATGGTTGGGAATTTCTCCAGATGAAACGATTGGAAAAAACGAAAAATTTGGACCATACAAACAATCTGATAGAAAAGAAATTTACAAGCAATATGCCGATGAATTAATTCAATCTGGTTGGGCGTATTATGCTTTTGATACACCTGAAAAACTGGACGAACTTCGCAAAAATGCAGAAACAGAAGGAAATACATTTATATACAATCATACCGTTAGAGAAAAATTAGACACTTCTTTAAACTTTTCAGAAGAAATAGTGAAAACCCGTATTGCAAATGGTGAACATTTCGTAATTCGTTTTAAAACGCCAGTTAATGAAACATTGCACTTACAAGATATCATTCGTGGTGAGGTACAATTTGACACCAATTTACTTGACGATAAAGTCTTATTTAAATCAGACGGAATGCCAACGTATCATTTGGCAAATATTGTAGATGATCATTTAATGGAAACTTCGCACGTAATTAGAGGTGAAGAATGGTTGCCATCTATGCCTTTACACGTGATGCTTTACAGAGCATTTGGTTGGGAAGCACCAGAATTTGCGCATTTACCTTTGATTTTAAAACCTATTGGAAACGGAAAATTAAGTAAGCGTGATGGTGATAAATTAGGGTTTCCTGTATTTCCTTTACAATGGAGAGATGCTTCCAACACAACAATAACGAACGGATACAAAGAAGCTGGTTTTTTCCCAGAAGCCGTAATCAACTTTTTAGCATTATTGGGTTGGAATGACGGAACGGAACAAGAAATATTTAGTTTAGCAGAACTTATTGAAAAATTCGATTTAAAACGAATTCATAAATCAGGTGCAAAATTTGATCCTGAAAAAAACAAATGGTTCAATCATCAATACTTACAAAAACAAACGGATGAAAGTTTAGCCAAAGCGTTTAAAAAAATCTTAGAAGAAAAAGGAATTTCAACTTCTTTAGATATTACAAGAGTAGTTACTTCAATTAAAGAACGTGCCAATTTTGTAACAGAATTTTGGGATTTAGCAGATTATTTCTTTGTTGCGCCAACATCTTATGATGAAAAAGCAGCTAAAAACTGGAAAGAAGAAACGCCAGAAATAATGAAACAAGTAATAGGGCAATTACAAAATATAGCAGATTTTAATTCTTTAAACATAGAAGCTTTGCTCAAAGAATGGATGACAACAAATGAAATTGGAATGGGGAAAGTAATGCAACCGCTACGATTAAGTTTAGTAGGCGCTTTAAAAGGTCCGCATTTATTTGATATTATTGAGCTAATTGGAAAAGAAGAAACAGTTAGCAGAATTGAAAAAGCAATTGCTTCTTTATAAATAACAATAATAATTGTGCTTCTTGTAACTTTTGCCTAAAAGCCACG
Source organism: uncultured Flavobacterium sp. (assembly GCA_964402375.1). GTDB lineage: Bacteria > Bacteroidota > Bacteroidia > Flavobacteriales > Flavobacteriaceae > Flavobacterium. The sequence continues at coordinate 73,702 of CAYOCC010000006.1, forward strand.
TATAATTAGTTTAACTTAAAAAATTTCTCCTATGTCTACAATTTTCATTTCCGTCCTATTTTTAGGATTTTTTGTCTTACTAAGTTCCTTTTTTACCGTAAAACAACAAACCGCAGTTGTTATTGAACGGTTTGGAAAGTTTACAAGCATCAGAAGTTCTGGGTTGCAATTAAAAATTCCAGTAATAGATAGAATTGCCGGTAGAGTAAATCTTAGAATTCAACAATTAGACGTTATTATTGAAACCAAAACAAAAGACAACGTTTTTATTAAAATGAAAGTTTCGGTTCAGTTTAATGTAATTCAAAGTAAAGTATACGAAGCGTTTTACAAATTAGAATATCCACATGATCAAATTACGGCTTATGTATTTGATGTGGTTCGTGCAGAGGTTCCTAAATTAATTTTAGATGATGTGTTTTTGAGAAAAGACGACATTGCTATTGCAGTAAAACGCGAATTGAACGAATCGATGACTACTTATGGATACGACATAATCAATACTTTAGTAACCGATATTGATCCAGATATTCAAGTTAAAAATGCAATGAACAGAATTAATGCTGCCGATAGAGAAAAAACAGCTGCAGAATTTGAATCCGAAGCACAACGTATTAGAATTGTAGCCAAAGCCAAAGCAGAAGCAGAAAGTAAAAAATTACAAGGACAAGGTATCGCAGACCAACGAAGAGAAATTGCTCGAGGATTGGTAGAAAGTGTAGAAGTATTAAACAATGTTGGGATTAATTCGCAAGAAGCTTCCGCTTTGATTGTGGTTACACAACATTATGATACTATACAAGCGATTGGAGCGGATACAAATAGTAATTTAATTTTATTACCAAACTCTCCGCAAGCAGGAAGCGACATGCTAAATAATATGGTGGCAAGTTTTACAGCAAGTAACCAAATTGGTGAAACCATGAAAAACCAGCCGAAACGAATTAAGAAAAAAACCGATCATACATCAACGGATTATAATCCAAGCGATACTAGCGAAATATAATAAATATTAGAACCTCAAAAAAGTTCAGATTGACAAAACGAAACCATCAATTTTTTTAATTGGTGGTTTTTTTATGTTGAAAAAAAAGGAATAAAAAAACCTGCAAGGAAAAATATCTTGCAGGTTTTAAATCTTAATAAGATGCTGAAAAGTATAGCAAGACAAATGGATTATTGTTCGCTAACTTTTGCCCAAGTATCTCTTAATCCAACTGTTTTATTAAAAACTAATTTTTCATCCGAAGAATCTCTGTCTACACAAAAATAACCTAAGCGTTGAAATTGAAAATGATCTAATTCTTTTGCGGTTTGTAAACTAGGTTCAACATAGCCTGTAATCACTTTTAAAGATTCTGGATTGATGTATTCTTTAAAATCAACCTCTTTGTTTCCATCTGGATTTTCATGAGTAAAAAGACGGTCGTATAACCTAACTTCCGCTTTAATAGCGTGCGGTATAGAAACCCAATGAATTACGCCTTTTACTTTTCTATTACTAGCTTCTGTGCCGCTACCTGATTTAGAATCTATATCGTAAGAGCAATGAATTTCTGTAATATTCCCATCGGCATCTTTTATAACCGATTCTCCTTTTATGATATATGCGTTTTTTAAACGAACTTCTGTTCCTAAAGTCAAACGGAAAAATTTCTTGTGTGCTTCTTCTTGAAAATCTTCTCTTTCAATAAATAATTCTTTAGAAAAAGGGACTTCTCTAAATGTCATCACTTCTTCTTCCGGATTATTTTCAGCAGTTAACCACTCTTCTTTTCCATCGGGATAATTTGTAATCACTAATTTTATTGGATTTAAAACCGCCATCACACGAGGGGCTATTTTATTTAAATCTTCACGAATACAGAAATCTAAAAGCGATACATCAATTAAATTGGTTCGTTTTGCAATTCCGATTGTATTAGCAAAATTACGAATAGCCGTTGCAGTTATGCCGCGTCTTCTCATTCCAGAGATAGTACTCATTCTTGGGTCGTCCCAAGAAGATACGAGTTTTTCTTCTACTAATTGTAATAACTTACGTTTAGAAACAACTGTGTGAGATAAATTTCTACGAGCAAATTCTCTTTGTTTTGGTCGTATTTTGGTTTCATCATAAATTTGATTTAAAAACCAATCGTATAATTCTCTATGTGGTAAAAATTCTAACGTACAAAAAGAGTGAGAAATTTGTTCTAAATAATCACTTTCTCCGTGTGCCCAATCGTACATTGGATAAATACACCAGTCATTGCCAGTACGATGATGGTGCGCATGCATGATACGATAAATAATAGGATCTCGCATTAACATGTTATTGGCTTTCATACTAATTTTAGCACGTAAAACATGGGTCCCTTTTTCGAATTCACCATTTTTCATGCGTGTAAATAAGTCTAGATTTTCTTCTATAGAACGCGTTCTAAAAGGCGAATCTGTTCCTGGTGAAGTAGGTGTTCCTTTTTGAATAGCCATATCTTCAGAAGATTGACTGTCAATATAAGCTTTATCTTTTTTAATTAATTCTACTGCCCAATCGTATAATTGTTGAAAATAGTCTGAGGCATAACATTCTTTTTCCCATTTAAAACCCAACCATTCTACATCTTTTTTAATAGCATCAACAAACTCTTGTTCTTCTTTTGAAGGATTGGTATCGTCAAAACGCAAATTAACAGGTGCATTATAGTCTAAACCTAAACCAAAATTTAAACAAATAGCACTTGCGTGACCAATATGTAAATATCCGTTAGGTTCTGGAGGAAAACGAAAACGCAGTTTATCAGGTGATAAACCGTTTTTTAAATCATCTTCTATAATTTGTTCTATAAAATTTAAAGATTTTTCTTCTGCAGACATAAGAATTTGTAATTTTGACAAAGATAACAATAAGTTTAGAAGTTTAAAATGTTTATGTGTTTAAAAGAATTGTAAACAAATAACCAATATTAAATTAAAATGGGAATCATAAAATTGACTAATATCAGAACATTTTCATACCACGGGTGTTTAGAAGAAGAAGCAAAAATTGGAAGTAATTACAGAGTAGATTTAACTATTAAAACCAATTTAAAACCATCTGCAAAAACTGACAAACTTAATGATACAGTGGATTATGTAGATTTGAATCGAATTGTTGTTGAAGAAATGGCAATACGCGCTAAGCTTTTAGAACATGTAGCACAAAGAATTATAAGCAGGGTTTTAAAAGAATTACTTTCTGTTTTAAAAATTGAAGTTCAGGTAACTAAATTAAATCCGCCAATTGGTGGAGATGTTGAAGGAGTTACTATAATAATGAGTGAAAAAAGATAGTTTTACTTGTGAAAAGTGAGTAGTAAATAGTGAATAGTTATTGAAACGAAAGAAGAAAAAAGCAAATATTTGGAATTTGGAATTTGAATATTGAAGTTTTTATATCTATATTTGCAATCCAATAATGGCGTCGTGGCCGAGCGGCTAGGCACCGGTCTGCAAAACCGTCTACTCCGGTTCGAATCCGGACGATGCCTCTGAAAGAGTTACTTGAAAAAGTAGCTCTTTTTTTTGTAAATTTTTAAAAAAAATTAATTAAAGTTATAGTTCGAATCCGGCGATAATTCAAAAAGAGTTACTTGAAAAAGTAGCTCTTTTTTTTGTAAATTTTTAAAAAAAATTAATTAAAGTTATAGTTCGAATCCGGCGAAAATTCAAAAAGGGTTACTTGAAAAAACAGCTTTTTTTTCTGTTTTTAGCGCAATTACTTCGCCACTTGTTCAATTCCTAATTTTTTATTTACAATATTTTTGCTTTTTGGAAAAAGTCCTTGTAGTATAAAAAATACTCCGAAAATCAATATTACTATACTGATAATTCTTTTAATTTTGTAGATGTTATTTGGGGTTAGTTTGTTTTTTAATTGCTTGGCTAATAGTATTTTATAAATATCGATTAATAAATAAAACACTAAAACAGAGGTAAAAAAAACAAAAATACGTAACGGATTCATTTCTAATTTTGGACCATGAGTAATGATTATCATCATCCAAAAACCTAAAACACCAATATTTATAATATTTAAAAAAACACCTTTTAGAAACAAACCTAAGTAATTATTTTTTTGAATGTCTTCTTCGTCATCATCCTCTATTTTTTCGTTAAATTTTTTCTTTAATTGTATATAAGAAATTAATCCGTAAACCGACATTATAATTCCGCCAGCAACGTATAAAATTGGGTTGTCTTTTAGTTGCGATAGTATTTGATTGGTAGCAAAATAAGCAATTAATATAAAAATAATATCACTAAAAACAATTCCTAAATCTAAAGTAAAAGCGGCTTTAAATCCTTTTGTAATACTAGTTTCTAGTATCATAAAAAAACCCGGACCAATTGAAATTGCCAACAAAAATGCCCAAGGAATAGCTAATAATATATCGTGAATCATTAATAAGTTTATAAGTTTAAAAAAGTTTATGAGTTTAAAAGGTTTATTAAACTAATGTGCTTAAATGTAAAATTACTAATTTTTAAAGTTATAAAAAAACTTGTGCGTAAATTTTAATTTGCTTGAATAATTTTTCCGCCAGCAACTATTTTTTGATTGGTTTGTTTAGGATTACCGTAAATAGTAATTGTTCCGCCTGCACGAGTTTTAGCATCAACTATATCTGTAGCGTTTATATTTGCTATTCCACCAGCGTTTGCGGTAACTGAAGTTTGTTGTGTAATGCAATCCTGTCCATCATATTTTGCACCAGAATTGGCTAAAATATCCTGATTTTTAACCTTCCCTTTCACAGTAACAATGCTTCCTGCGCCGCAACGCACTTTTAATTTATCTGCAATAAGATTATTTAAAACAATTTCTGCGCCTTCTTTTGTAATAATATCAAAACCAATAGTTTTTATTTCCGTATCACAAGAAATTCTACTACCTTCATTAGCTTCTAAAGCATTTAATTTTTTATAATAAACGGTTGCTGAAATAGCATCGCCACTTAATACTTTTGTTAATGGCATTCTAATTTTTAATTCGCCATTATTGTTTATTATTTCTACTTCTGCAGAATTGGTGCCTCTTAAAATTACTTTATTTTCAGTACCTGAAAGTAATATCACATCTATTTTATCAAAAGACGTTACTTTATTGAAATCACCAACAAATCTTTCGGTTTGTGCGAAAGTTATTGAACTGATTAATAATAAAGAATAAATAATTTTTTTCATAATTTTAATTTTATTAAAGATTATCCACAAGTTGTATAAGGATTTGCACATTCATCAGATGGATTTATCCAACCTTCATAAATTTTATTTTTTTTAATGTATTTTACATATAACCAACCATTTGAACAATCTAAAATTGTTAAATAAGGTTCTGGAGTAATACTAAAAGTTAGTATACTTTTAATTTTTGAATTAATATTTGGTTCTGAATATAAATTTATTGGATTAGAAGTTTCTGAGTAAATTCTACCAACAGTAACTAAATACTTTTCTTTTTTTATCCAACCAAATATGTGACTTATATTATCTGATAATGATATACCTAAACCAATTTCAACTTTTAAAAAGTTTTTATTTGTTTCAATGATTCTAAAAAATAAATAATTTTCGTTTTTATTATCATTTTTAATTTTATCTATTATAAATTTTCCTTCACTATCAGAAAAAACTTTTATATTTTTATTATAACGCCAATCAATAAAACCTTCACATTCTTTAATTGTTTGTGAAAAACAAAAATTTACAATTGAAAATAATAAGAAATAAATGATTTTTTTCATAATCTTTTTGTTATAAGATACTTAAACGAGTTCAGTATGACAAGTTTGTGTTGAAAATTTGGATTAACTCTTTACTAATTACGCTTCCTTAATAACTAAAAAAACTATTTATTTTCTCTTACAAAATGAAAATCCAATTGTTTTTTTACTAAATCGGCGTTTTTTACTTTAACGTAAACTTCGTCTCCTAGTTGTATTAAATTTTTAGAAACTTCTCCTACTAACGCATATTGTTTATCATCAAAAGTATAATAATCATCTTTTATTTCTCTAATACGCACCATTCCTTCACATTTGTTTTCAATAATTTCTACATAAATTCCCCATTCAGTAACGCCAGAAACTACACCTAAAAACTCTTGATCTTTATGGTCTTGCATATATTTCACTTGCATGTATTTTACAGAATCTCTTTCCGCTTTTGCAGCTAAAATTTCTCTGTCGGACGAATGCATACATTTTTCTTCAAATATTTCTTCGCTTACACTTTTTCCTCCATCCAAATAAAATTGTAGCAAACGGTGTGCCATCACATCTGGATAACGTCGAATTGGTGAAGTAAAATGCGAATAATAATCAAACGCTAAGCCATAATGACCAATATTATCTGTAGAATAAACTGCTTTACTCATACAACGAATGGTAAGTGTATCTACCATATTTTGTTCTTTTTTTCCTTGAACTTCTTCTAATAATTTATTCAACGAAGTAGAGATATCTTGTTTCGATTTTAAATTTAAACTATATCCGAATTTAGAAATTACATTTTGTAAACCAAATAATTTATCTTCATTTGGTTCATCATGAATTCTGTAAATAAAAGTTTTCTTTTGTTTTCCGATAAATTCAGCTACTTTTCTGTTGGCTAATAACATAAATTCTTCAATTAAATGATTAGCATCTTTGCTTTGTTTAAAATACACACCAACAGGTTCAGCGTTTTCATTTAAATTGAATTTAACTTCTACTTTATCAAAAGAAATTGCACCTGCATTCATTCTTTTTCTTCGAAGAATTTTTGCTAATTCTTGCATTTGTAAAATAGCTGCTACAATTGGTTTTGGTGCATGATATGCCGCACCGGTTAAGGAAATATGCGCTGGAATTATATCTGATTTACTTTCAATAATTTCTTGTGCTTCTTCATATGAAAATCGTTGATCTGAATAAATAACCGTTCTTCCAAACCAAGAATCCACAACTTCCGCTTTATTATTTAATTGAAAAATAGCTGAAAATGTATATTTTTCTTCATTTGGTCGAAGTGAACACGCAAAATTTGACAATACTTCTGGTAACATAGGAACAACACGATCTACTAAATATACTGAAGTTGCTCTATCATAAGCTTCATCATCTAAAATTGTACCTTCTTGTAAATAATGAGAAACATCAGCAATATGTACACCAATTTCAAAATTTCCATTTGGTAATACTTGAAAGGACAAGGCATCATCAAAATCTTTTGCATCTTTTGGATCAATTGTAAATGTTAAGATATTTCGCATATCTCTTCGATTTGCAATTTCTTCTTCTGTAATTGAAGTATCTATTTGGTTTGCATACGCTTCAACATCAATAGGAAAATCGTATGGTAAACCATATTCTGCTAAAATAGCATGAATTTCTGTATTATGTTCTCCAGGTTTTCCTAAAACTTTAATTACTTTTCCAAACGGGGAATCTGCTTTTTTTGGCCAATCAACCATTGAAACCAAAACTACGTCACCATGTTCTGCATCAAAAATTTCATTTTTAGGAATAAAAATATCGGTGTACATTTTAGCGTTTGTAGTAGTTACAAAACCAAAGTTTTTCTGAATATCAATAACACCAACAAATTCTGTTTTAGCTCTTTCTAAAATTTCTAAAACTTCTGCTTCTGGTTTTCTTGAACTTCTTCTATTATAAATATAACATTTTACTTTATCACCATCTAAAGCGTGGTTTAAATTAATAAACGGAATATATACATCATCTTCTAATTCAGAACAAACAAAATATCCCGATTTACGAGATGTCATATCTACAGTTCCTTCGTAATATTCTGCTTTTGATATTATTTTGTATTTACCGCGTTCGGTTTCTTCTATTTTACCTGCTTTCTTTAAAATACCTAATTCTTTAATAATTTCGTTTCTACTTTGAGTATCATTCACTTCAATTATTGCAGCAATTTGTTTATAATTAAAGTCTTTAGTAGGTGCTGCTGATAGTATTTTATATACTTGAGCCGAAAAATCTTTGGCCTTTTTTTTCATTTTTCTGAAATTGTTTTTCATGTTCTAATCTTAATATGCATTAAAAGTACAAAGAAGAAATTAGAAATAGGAAATTAGTAGTAAGATTTAATAAAATTTTAATTTTCTATAAAAATGAAAGTTTTCAACACATATTAAATACAACAAAAAAAGATTTTAATTAAATTTAAATTATTGGTGGTTATTATAGTGTGTTAATATGTAGTACAATATTATTTTTAAATGTTGTTTTTAAAATTTATAGATAGTTATACAAAGTAATAAACAATGTAAATTTATTGTAAAGTATTCTTTTTCAATACTCTTAAATTTTATTTTTAAATATTATCAACACCTGTTAAAATCTAAATCTAATAGTTTTTTGTACATAACTAAGTTTTGTTTTTTTGTTGATAACCCTTAAAAAACTATTCATAAAAAAACAATAAACTGTAACAACTTAATTAGGATTTTAATTTCACGTTTTGCATTACAATTTTTATAAATACAACCATAAAAAACTTCTTATTTTCTATCTTAAGTTATCAACACTTAATGTTAAATTAACATTAACTGATTATCAATCAATTACATTATTTTATTAACATTGGTGTTTTTTGCATTAATTACATAGCAAAAAGGAAACAATAATAAATACAAATTTACTTTACGAAACGCTACATATTGATTATTTTTGTAAAACAATATTAACATCACAACACACAATTATGACAATCTCAATTGGTAACGACCACGCAGGTCCAGATTATAAAACAGCAATAGTCGACTACTTAGAGTCTAACGGACATGTATTTACTAACCATGGAACAAATACTTTTGAAAGCGTAGACTATCCAGATTTTGGCCACGCTGTGGCGAATGATGTTGCAAGTAAGAAAGCAGATTTTGGAATTGTAATTTGTGGCTCTGGAAACGGAATTGCAATGTCGGCAAACAAACACCAAGATATTCGCGCAGCTTTATGTTGGACGAAAGAAATTGCCGAATTAGCCCGTCAGCATAATGATGCGAATATTATAAGTATTCCAGCGCGATATACTTCAATTCAACAAGCTGTGGAAATGGTAGCTACATTTTTAAACACCGATTTTGAAGGCGGAAGACATGCAAACAGAGTAAATAAAATCGCTTGTAAATAATATTTTTTAAACATTACTTTTAAGAATTCCGTCTGCAGTGGCGGAATTTATATTTTATATTATTTTTTTAATGACCGCAATCCAATTCATACAAAATCAAACCAATATTACTGTAAAAAGTATTGAAGCTACCATACAATTACTTTCAGACGATTGTACAATTCCGTTTATTTCTCGTTACCGAAAAGACAAAACTGGAAATTTAGATGAGGTGCAAATTGAAACCATTTCAAAATTAAACAAGCAATTTATAGAAATTTTAAAACGAAAAGAAAGTGTTTTAAAATCGATTGAAGAACAAAACGCCCTTTCGCCCGAATTGAAATCTAAAATTGATGCTAGTTTTGATTTACAAGAAATAGAAGATTGGTATTTACCTTACAAAAAGAAGAAAAAAACCAAAGCCGACACCGCTCGTGAAAACGGATTGGAACCTTTGGCTAAAATAATTATGTCTCAAAAAAATGATGATATTGAGTTTTTAGCCTCAAAATATTTAAACGAAAAAGTTACCAACGAAGACGAAGCACTTCAAGGTGCTCGAGATATTATTGCAGAATGGATAAATGAAAATATTTTCATTCGCAAATCGTTACGAAGAACCTTTCAACATAAAGCCGAAATTACCACGAAAGTTGTCAAAACCAAAAAAGATGACGAAGCCGCTCAAAAATTTTCCCAATATTTTGATTGGTCAGAAAATGCTGTGAAAACGCCATCACACAGATTATTAGCTATGTTGCGTGCTGAAGTCGAAGGATTTATCAAATTGAACGTAGGATTAAATGAGGAAGACAAAAGCGAAGTGATTCGTTTTATGGAAGACAGCTTAATCAAAACCAATAATGAAAGCGGCGAACAAATTGAAAAAGCCATAAAAGACAGCTATAAAAGATTATTAGAACCAGCCATTTCAAACGAAACGTTGCAAGAAGCAAAAACCAAAGCCGATATAAAAGCGATTGATGTTTTTGCAGAAAATTTACGTCAGTTGTTGTTGGCGCCACCATTAGGAGAAAAACGAATTTTAGCTATTGATCCTGGTTACAGAAGTGGCTGCAAATTGGTTTGTTTGGATGAAAAAGGCGATTTACTAAATAACGAAACCGTTTATCCGCACGCGCCACAAAACGATAGTGCTATGGCGATGAAAAAAATACGCTCAATGGTTAATGCATATAATATTGAAGCCATTTCTATTGGCAACGGAACCGCATCACGCGAAACAGAATTTTTTATTAAAAAGATTGCTTTTGACAAACCTATTCAGGTTTTTGTGGTTTCAGAAGCAGGCGCATCGGTGTACTCGGCGAGTAAAATTGCACGTGATGAATTTCCAAACTACGATGTAACGGTACGAGGTTCGGTTTCTATTGGAAGACGCTTATCTGATCCGTTAGCAGAATTAGTGAAAATAGACCCAAAATCAATTGGAGTTGGACAATACCAACACGATGTCGATCAAAACAAATTAAAAGAGCAATTAGATTCGGTTGTTATGAGTTGTGTAAACGCAGTAGGAATTAACGTAAATACCGCTAGTAAATCGTTGTTGAGTTATGTTTCTGGAATTGGCGAAAAAATGGCGGAAAACATTGTCGCCTATCGTTCTGAAAACGGTCCTTTTGAAGACAGAAAACAACTTAAAAAAGTACCGCGTTTAGGTGAAAAAGCTTACCAACAAGCAGCGGCTTTTATCAGAATTAAAGACGGAAAAAATCCGTTGGATAATTCAGCAGTTCACCCAGAGGCCTATGCAATTGTTGAAAAAATGGCTAAAGATTTAGGCATAAAAACAAACGAATTGGTTGCGAATAAAGAAAAAATATCACAAATTTCTCCTGAAAATTACATCACTCCAGAAATTGGAATTTTAACGTTAAAAGATGTTTTAAAAGAATTAGAAAAACCAGGTTTAGACCCAAGAAAAGCCGCTAAAGTTTTCGAATTTGACCCGAATGTTCGAACAATAAAAGATTTAAAAACAGGAATGATTTTACCCGGAATTGTAAATAATATTACCGCTTTTGGATGTTTTGTAGATATTGGAACAAAAGAAAGTGGTTTGGTGCACATTTCTCAATTAAAAGCAGGTTTTGTTTCCGATGTCAACGAAGTGGTAAAACTACACCAACACGTACAAGTAAAAGTTATTGAGGTAGATGAAGCTAGAAAGCGAATTCAGTTGACGATGGTAATATAAAAAACCAAAACAAAAAATTCCAAAACCCAAGTTTTTAAATTTTAAATTTGGAATTTTTTTATTGGAATTTTAAAAAAATTATTCTTTTGTTTCGTCTTCTTTTTTGGCTACTGGCGCTTCATCTTCACCTTTAGCTGCTTTTTTAAATTCCTTGATACCACCACCAAGTCCTTTCATTAATTCTGGAATTTTTTTACCTCCAAAAAATAAAACAACAACGGCTATAATTATAATCCATTCTGTTCCTCCAATGGCTCCTAAAGTTATATATAAAGAATTCATGTTTTTAAATTTTAAATTTATACTACAAAGGTACATAAAAAATTAAAACACAAATAAGATTATTCTTTTTTTATCGGCGCATTTACTAATTGACAAATTGCCTAATTGTATTATATTTGTATAAAATCAAGAGATATGTCTCAAAAAAGATTAAAATTTCAGGCGCTAAAACAAAAATTAGTTAGCAAAAGACGTTTCATTATTTATAATGAAGACACTTTGGAAGAATCATTTTCATTAAAACTTACGTTAATGAATGTATTTGTAGCGTCTTCTTTAAGCGCTATTTTAATTGTTTTTGTCACCACATTTATAATAGCTTTTACACCTTTACGGGAATATATTCCGGGTTATGCTTCTACACAATTAAAAAAACAAGCCGCAGCTTTGACCATAAAATCAGATTCGTTACTAAAAGTTACAAAAGCAAATAACGCATATATTCAATCTGTTAAATCTGTTTTAAATGGCGATTTAGAATATGCTAAATTAAACAAAGATTCAATTAAAGTGGCGGCAAACGCTACAGAAAAATTTGATGTAAAAGTTTCAGAAAAAGAGTTGCGACTTAGAAATGAAGTACAAAAACTCACTCCAAAAAAAACTAAAAAATAAATCCGACTATTATGTCAATAAAAGCATTTGCAGCTAAATTACTCGCCAAATATTCGCACTTACAAACTCAAAAATGGGCAAACTCTCCTGTTGCTACTCAAGAAAAGGTTTTTCAATCATTATTAAGTCAAGCGAAAAACACGCAATTTGGAAAAGATCATGATTTTTCTAATATCAAATCATTTGAAGATTTTGCCAAACAAGTTCCAGTTCGAGATTACGAACAATTGAAGTCATACATTGATAAAGTTGTGGCTGGTGAGTCTGATATTTTATGGATTGGAAAACCGTTATATTTTGCCAAAACATCTGGAACCACATCTGGCGCTAAATACATTCCGCTTACAGCCGCATCAATGCCATTTCATATTCAAGCTGCTAAAAACGCTATTTTAAGTTACATTCACGAAACAGGAAAAGCTGATTTTGTGGATGGAAAAATGATTTTTTTACAAGGAAGTCCAGAAATGAAAGAAAAAAACGGAATCAAATTAGGCAGACTTTCAGGAATTGTTGCGCATTATGTTCCCAAATATTTACAAAAAAACCGATTGCCAAGTTGGAAAACCAATTGCATAGAAGATTGGGAAACTAAAGTAGATAATATTGTAGAAGAAACGCTTCATCAAAATATGACGGTGATTTCAGGCATTCCGAGTTGGGTACAAATGTATTTTGAAAAATTAAAAACTAAATCGAATTTGCCTGTTGGCGATTTGTTTAAAAACTTCAATTTATTCATTTATGGCGGCGTGAATTACGAACCTTATCGTGCTAAATTTGAACAATTAATTGGTAGAAAAGTAGATTCGATTGAATTATTTCCTGCTTCCGAAGGGTTTTTTGCCTATCAAGATTCGCAAACCGAAAAAGGAATGTTATTACTTCTGAATTCCGGAATTTTCTACGAATTTATTTTAGCAGATGAGTTTTTCACCGAAAACCCTAAACGACTGACAATTAGCGAAGTAGAAATTAACGTAAGTTATGTTTTAATTATTTCTACCAACGCCGGACTTTGGGCATACAATATTGGCGATACAATTGCGTTTACCTCTACAAAACCGTATAGAATTATTGTTACCGGAAGAATCAAACATTACATCTCTGCTTTTGGCGAACACGTGATTGGAAAAGAAGTGGAAAACGCGTTACAAATTGCTATTTTAGGAACAAATATAAGCGTAAATGAGTTTACAGTTGCACCGCAAATTAATCCGAAAAGTGGTTTGCCGTATCACGAATGGTTCATAGAATTTGATTCGGAACCAGAAAATTTGGATGCTTTTGCATTAAAAATTGATACAGCAATGCGCCAACAAAATGTGTATTACAACGATTTAATAAAAGGTAATGTGTTGCGAACTTTAGTAATTACGAAAGTGGAAAAAAATGGTTTTCAAAACTATATGAAATCCATCGGAAAATTAGGCGGACAAAATAAATTACCAAGATTAAGCAACGATAGAAAAATTGCTGATTTTTTTGAAGTGTAAATGAATAAATTATTAACTTTCTATATACAAAAAACGAACGAAAACGGACTAAAGAATAAATTTATTACCTTTGTTGGTGATATAATATAAATTAATGAAAGACATTAAAAACATTTCGCGTTCTAGGGCGCAAGAATCGTCGGCAGCTATCGAACGATTGTACATTACCATGCGACACTTATTTAACAGAGGTTTTTACAAACCAATGGGTGTTTCAGGCGAAACTTTACGTGAAGCCTTATTATCCTTACGACCAGAAATTTACGGTTCAATTGCAGAAGAAAAAGTAGAGTTAAACGGATTATTATATGTTATTGAGCGTTTACCAGTAGGAATCGAGCAGTGTCGTTATATTAATTTGACATCGGATGAAGGGTATGCGAATTCGCACTTTAAAGCCATTGTTCCCCCAAAAAGAAGAAGAAATTGTTATCGTATAGATGACGAGCAAATGAATATTGAAATTACCCGTGGCCGTTCAGATATTTACGATATTTTAACGCATTTAACGTTTATTTTCATCGAATCGCACAAAATTAAAGACCGTGTTTTAATTGACGATGAAGGTTTAGTGTCTCGCGATTGGGAAAAACTTGCACAATTTGCACTTCAAACCAAAAAATTAACACCAGTAGATAGAGAAATTGCGATGTCGCACGCGGCTAACGTATTGGGAAGAACCTTTGCAGAAGTCCAAGATATTTATGAAAGTTTTGCTACAACAGAGGCGCCAGAACGTTTTTTACAAATTGTATATTGGTTAGGAAAAATTGCAATTGAAGAAATTGTAGATAATAACAAACGCACCATTACTTTTAGTCCGATTTTAAGAGAACGATTAGGCCATCATATTTATGGTGAAATTTGGGCCAACAACATCAAAGAAACGCTTAGCAAAAACAATTTATTAGAAAGACCCATTCATGTGATTAGTGCAAATATGCACAGCGTAATGAATTCCATTTTTGCACCTGCAGTTTTAGCTACAAAATACAAAGAGAAAGAAGCATTTCAAATTTATGAAGACTTAAGTTCGTCGGCACACAAGGACTTACGAAAAAAAGTAGAGGATGTGGCTTTACAAAATGGCATGATTTCATTGCCAGACACTTCAGGAACCAATATTGACGTACAAATTTTTGATACCGCAAAATTCGATTGGAAAAAAACAGCCTTTCCTTTAGTTACTACAAAAGACAAACCTGTTCTTATTGTTATGGATTATGCTTTTGGCGAACAAGCTTATGAAACCATTGATGAGCTTTTAAAACCATACAAAGTAGATAAAACTAAAACCTTACTAAATGTGGAATCGGTTTCTATAATGGGTAAAGCTGGGATTTTAGAAGGCGGCAAAGGAGACATTATGATTCCTAACGCACACGTAAATGAAGGCACAGCAGATAATTATCATTTTGAAAATGAACTCACAAAAGAAATGTTCGAAGGGAATGGAATTCCTGTTTTTTCGGGACCAATGATTACGGTTTTAGGAACTTCTTTACAAAATAGAGATTTATTAAAATTTTTCCACGAATCCACTTGGGAGGCCATTGGTTTGGAAATGGAAGGATCGTATTATCAAAAAGCCATTCAATCTGCATCTAGAATTAGAAAAAGCATCAATACAAATGTAAAAGTAAGATATGCCTATTATGCCTCAGATAACCCTTTAGAAACAGGAAGCACATTGGCTTCTGGAGGTTTAGGAACCACTGGCGTAAAACCAACATATTTAATTACCATAAAAATATTAGAACAGATTTTTAACGTAAACTAAGAAAATGAGTACAAATTCTCAAGAGCAGGAAATTGATTTAAGCCAAATTGGTAAAAGTATTTCAAAAGTATTTCAAAAAGCGGTAAACAGATGTTTCGATTTGTTGTTTTTTATACAAAAGAAACTGATAATTGTTTTTATTTTATTAGTTATTGGTGGTGGTTTAGGTTTTTATTTAGATAAAGAACCTAACTATACAAGTGATGTTGTAGTGATTCCTAATTTTGGAAGTAACGAGTATTTGTACGACAAAATAAATTTAATGTCTTTAAAATTAAAAGAAAAAGATAAAGCATTTTTTACCAAAATTGGAATTAAAAACATTAAAGATTTTATTTCTATTGAAATTGAGCCTATAAACGGAATCTATGATTTTATAAATAAACAAGAGCACAAAAATAATTTTGATTTTATAAAACTAATGGCTGAGGATGGAGACATAGAAAAAGTACTTCAAGACAAAACCACTAGTAAAAACTATTATTTACATGGTATAAATATTAAAACCGCTATAGTTTATAATCAAAAAGACTTAATAGATCCTATATTAAATTTTTTACAACAGTCGGAATATTTCTTAAAACTTCAGAAAATTCAGCAGTATAACCTTGAAGAAAAATTAGCATCCAACAAATCAATTATTGCACAGATTGATCAAATTGTTTTAAGTCTAAATCAAAACAAAACCGGAAGTAGTGTTTCTATTTCTGAAAACACTGGTTTGAGTGATTTAATTGAAAAAAAGGACTATTTAATTTTAGAAAATCAAAAATTATCTACTAACCGGTTAGAGTTTGAAAAAATAATTAAAGACCAAGATATAGTATTAAATCAAATGAATACTAGCGGAGCAAACAATAAAATGAAATTTATTTTACCATTATTATTTGTTTTGTTTTATTTATTAGGGTACTGGTTTTCAATAGTATTTAAACAACAAAAACAACGAATTCAAGCGTAATGAAAAACATTTTAGTAACTGGCGGAGCCGGGTTTATTGGAGCTAACTTTGTTCCTTATTTTATAGCAAATAATCCTGATTATCATTTAATAAATTTAGACGCATTAACTTATGCAGGAAATTTAGAAAACGTTTCAGAAGTTGAAAACCATGAACGCTACACGTTTGTAAAAGGCGATATTGTAGATGGAGATTTTATAAAAAAGCTGTTTGATAAATATCAATTTCATGATGTAATTCATTTTGCAGCAGAAAGTCATGTTGATAATTCTATTTCTGGTCCAGAAGCGTTTATTAAAACCAATGTTTTAGGAACATTTAATTTATTAGATACTGCCAGAAAACTTTGGATGACAGCACCAAATCAATATAATTCAGAATTTATAAACGCCCGTTTTCATCACGTTTCCACAGATGAGGTTTATGGAACATTAGGCGAAACAGGTTTGTTCGAAGAAACCACACCTTATGCGCCAAACAGTCCGTATTCAGCATCAAAAGCAGGTTCAGACATGATTGTTAGAAGTTATTTTCATACCTATGGAATGAATGTGGTTACCTCAAATTGTTCCAATAATTACGGCCCAAAACAACATAACGAAAAGTTAATTCCTACTATAATTCGTAAGGCATTAGCCGGAGAAAATATTCCAATTTATGGAGATGGAAAAAATGTACGCGATTGGTTATATGTTTTAGACCATTGTAAAGGAATTGAATTGGCTTTTAAAACCGGTAAATCTGGTGAAACCTACAATATTGGAGGAAGAAACGAACGTAATAATTTACAAATTGTAGATACCGTTTGTAACATCCTAAATCAGTTAAAACCAAAAGCATCAGGAAAATATCAAGATCAAATTACATTTGTAACAGACCGCCCTGGGCACGATTTACGTTACGCAATTGACGCAACAAAAATTGAAACCGAATTGGGCTGGAAAGCAGACGAAAATTTTGAAACAGGAATTAAAAAAACAATTGAATGGTATATTAATAAGTTTTAAGTTAGAAGTTAATAGTTGATAGTTCAACTTTTCACTTTTCACTTTTCACTTTTCACTTTAAAATTTATGAAAGGAATTATACTAGCCGGAGGCTCAGGAACAAGATTACACCCGTTAACATTAGCGGTAAGTAAACAATTAATGCCAATTTATGACAAACCTATGATTTACTATCCATTATCAACTTTGATGTGGGCAGGAATCAACGAAATTTTAATCATTTCTACGCCGCACGATTTGCCATTATTTCAACATTTATTAGGTGATGGAAGTAGTTTAGGATGCAAATTTGAATACGCAGTACAAGAGCATCCAAACGGATTAGCTGAAGCGTTTATTATTGGAAAAGATTTTGTGGGTAAAGATAAAGTAGCTTTAGTTTTAGGCGACAATATTTTTTACGGAACAGGATTGGCTGAATTACTTCAAGCAAACAATAATCCAGACGGCGGAATTGTTTACGCTTACCACGTACACGATCCTGAACGTTACGGTGTAGTAGCATTTGACGAAACAGGAAAAGTGCTTTCTATTGAAGAAAAACCTAAAGAACCTAAATCAAATTTTGCGGTTCCAGGGATTTATTTTTACGATAATTCAGTAATAGAAATTGCGGCGAACATACAACCAAGTCACCGAGGCGAATTAGAAATTACCGACATTAATAAAGCTTATCTAGAACAAGGAAAATTAAAAGTAAGTATTTTAGACAGAGGAACTGCATGGTTAGACACCGGAACATTTCAATCGTTAATGCAAGCCGGACAGTTTGTTCAGGTAATTGAAGAACGCCAAGGATTAAAAATTGGAGCTATTGAAGAAGCGGCATACAAAATGGGTTTCATCAATGCAGATCAGTTGAAAAAACTAGCCGAACCTTTATTGAAAAGTGGCTACGGCACGCATTTAATGAGTATAATTTAAGTAGTAAGATTTTAGAATTAAGTATTAAGAAGAAATTGAATTTCCTTATTGATATTGATTTTGACATTGTAATTGATTTTTGAAATTGAATTAATGAAATTTATAGAAACCAAATTAAAAGGCTGTTTTATTTTAGAGCCAAAAGTAATACAAGACGATCGTGGTTATTTTATGGAAAGTTTCAACGAGAATACTTTTTATGAAGGCGTAGGTCAAAAAATATCTTTTGTTCAAGACAATCAGTCGTTTTCTACTAAAGGTGTGTTGCGAGGTTTACATTATCAAACTGGTGAACATGCGCAAGCTAAATTAGTCCGAGTTTTACAAGGCGAAGTGTTAGATGTAGCGGTAGATTTGAGACCCAACTCACCAACATTTGGGCAATATGAATCGGTAGTATTAACTGCACAAAATCAAACTCAATTTTTTATTCCACGAGGTTTTGCACATGGTTTTTTAGTATTGAGCGAAACAGCCACTTTTTTTTATAAGTGTGATAATTTTTACAATAAAGAAAGCGAAGGCGGATTAATTTTCAATGATAAATCCGTAAATATTGATTGGAATTTTCCAATCGAACAATTAGTTATTTCAGAAAAAGACCAAATATTACCCACTATAGATAACGCAAAAAAAGCATGGTAGTTTTAGTAACAGGTGCAAACGGACAATTAGGACAAGCTATTCAGTCGGTTGTAGGAAATTATTCTTCAATCGATTTTGTGTTTTGTGATTCATCAGTATTAAATATAACTGACATATCAAATTGCGAAACTATTTTTATAAAACACAAACCACAATTTTGCATTAATGCCGCTGCCTATACAGCTGTAGACAAAGCAGAATCTGAACCAGAAAATGCATACGCTATCAATGTAATTGGCGCTCAAAATTTAGCTGCCGTTTGCAAAACCCACGACACTATTTTATTACATGTTTCAACCGATTTTGTTTTCGATGGATTAGCAACTGAACCGTATTCAGAAGAAGCCATTCCAAATCCAACGGGTGTTTATGGATTAACTAAATTACAAGGAGAACAAGCCATACAAAACATTTGGGAAAAGCATTTTATCATTAGAACCTCTTGGGTATATTCGCAATTTGCCAATAATTTCATGAAGACTATGTTGCGATTGGCAAATGAAAGAGACAGTTTATCCGTAGTTTCAGACCAAATCGGAACACCCACAAATGCAGTTGATTTAGCAGAATGTTTATTAACTATTATCACTTTCGACTTTCGACTTTCGACTTTCGACTGTTATGGAATCTACAATTTCAGTAACGAAGGACTATGTACTTGGTATGATTTTGCCAAAGAAATATTTAGAATTAATAACGTTTCTATAAATTTACAACCTATTCCAACTACTGCTTATCCCACACCAGCAAAAAGACCAGCGTATAGTGTATTGGACAAAAGTAAACTAAAGCAAGTTTTTGGGATTGAGGTTAAGAGCTGGGAAGCAAGTTTAAAAAATGTAAAACACGTAAAATGAGAAGATTAAGAATATTATTTTACTGGCTTTTTTATACCAAAAACAACATAATATTTGTTGAATTAATTAAATATTTACTAAAACCTAAAGTTGATAAAGTAGCAAAAAGATATATAAAGAAAATTTTATTGAACAATAATTTTTTCGAAATTACGTTTAACAATATATCGAAAAAGTTATTTTGGCCCATTAAGTTTTCTGTTGAAGGAATTAATCAAGTTACTGCAGAAACTTTTGATAATGAAGACTGGCATTACTATAGGTATAAACACACAGAAGTTGAAGACGGAGATATAATTTTAGATATCGGAACAGCAGAAGGCTTGTTTCCGTTAGTTGTTATTGATAAATGCGAACATATTTATATGGTAGAGCCAAGTAGTGTGTTTTGCGAAGCATTAAAAAAAACATTTTCTGAATACGAAAAAAAAACAACAATTTTTAATAACGCGGCAGGGTCTATTGACGAAGAAGTTTATTTTAATGAAGATTCTTTAGCCGGACAAATTTCTAACGATAAAAAAGGAGAAACTAAAATTCGATTAAGAAAAATCGATACTTTATTAACGGATAAAAGAATAACATTTATAAAAGCAGATATTGAAGGATTTGAACAAGAAATGCTATTAGGAGCGGAAAATATTATTAAAAAAAACAAACCAAAAATAGCCATAACTACTTATCATAAAGAAAATAATCCAGTAGACATCATTAATTTAATAAAAAGCTATGTTCCGGAATATAATTATTTTATTAAGGGAATTCATGGCGAAGAACCTAAACCAGTTATGATTCATTTCTGGATATAAATTAGTTTAACTTTGTAAAAACCTTTTAAATATGAAAAATAAAATAATAATTACAATTTTATTAAGTTTATTTGTTGGGTTTAACTCAAGTAAAGAAAAAAATATTACGATTGAAAATACGAATTACAAAAAATGTTTTAATAAGAATTTATAATATGTAAACAAATACCTCATTAAACATAATGAGGTATTTGTTTTTTATGAAAATTCAAAGATATTAATGAATAAAATTAGCAAAAATTTTATTGTTTATGGAGTTGGGCAGGCATTTAATTTATTAAGTCCCTTACTAATTGTTCCATATATTATTTCGATATGTGGCATTGCTAATTTCGGAAAAATTGGCTTGTCTTTTGGACTATCATTGTTTTTAATATTAATTGTCGATTATGCTTTTGATATTAAAGGAACAAAAATGGTTTCTGAAAACAGAGACGATATAAGAATAATAGAACAAAAGCTTTTTACTGTTATTTACACAAAAACCGCATTAGTTTTTGTAGCTTTCTTCATACTTTTAATATTGGTTAATAGCATACCCCTTTTAAGCAAAGAACAACCCCTTTTTTTATTTAGTTTTAGTATTGTACTTGCTCAAGTTTTAAATCCACAATGGTTTTTACAAGGGTTGGAAGATTTTAAAACCGCAAGTTTAATAAATATATTATCTAAATTATTTTATGTAATTCTTGTTTTTATTTTAGTTAAAAATAATGAAGATTATATTTATGTCAATTTTTATTTAGGTTTAAGTTCGTTACTGATTAATTATTTAGGATTATTTATTATTCAAAATAAATATAATTTTAATTTTCATCGTCCAAATTTTATAGAAATTAAAGAAACATTAAAATCAGATTTTTTATTTTGTGTATCACAATTATTTTTATCATTAAGACAATTATCACCTCTTTTTATAGTTAGTTATTTATTAGGATTCTCAGTTGCTGGCCAGTATAAAGTAATTGAACAAATTATTTCATTATTCAGAACGTTTAATCAGGTTTATTTGAAATATTTTTTCCCTAAATTATGTTATAAAATTAAGCAGTCTAAAAGTGATGCTTTAATTTTTTGGAAAAAATATGTGACGATTTTGTCGGTCTTTGTAGTATTTTTTAGTTTGTTGATGTTTGTGTTCTCAACTCATGTTATTAGCTTTTTTAATGTTTCAATTAATATAAATAATTTGTTTCGTTTTTCATTAATTCTTCCTTTATTAATGGTTTTTTCATTAGCACTAGAGCAAACAATGCTTATAAATAGTAATAACAAAAACTACATAAGAATTACAATATTTGTTACAGGAGCAAATATAATAGCGCTGCTTATTTTAGCTCCAATTTTGAAATTAAATGGAGTAATAGTATCTATAATTTTAGCTGAACTTTTTTTTATATTTTTATATTTTAAAAATTCTATTTTATTTAAAAAAAATAAAACATGATAATTTCTAGACAATATTTTTTCAGTTTTTTATATTTATTATGTTTAGCAGTATTGTTATTTAATAATTACGAGCTTACTTTTTTGGTTTGGTCAGTAGTTGCTATAATTACTTTAAGAACTAATTTTTCAAAGAATTTTTTTTATATTATTTGTTGTTATTTAATCATATTATTAATAAGTTTTTTTACAGAGTTATTTTTTTATGATCATTCTATTTTCAATAAAATAAGAGACATTACGTATTTACTAAAACCTATTTTAGGTTTACTTATCGGGTATAATTTTGCAAAAAAATACACAGGTAATGCTTTAAATTATATTGTTAATTTGGGGATTTTCTTTTCGGTTATTCACTTAGTAATAATTTTATATTCAATCTTAGCCCATAAAACTTTATCTGTTTCGGAAATTAGGCACTATGCAGGTTATTTTAATGACTTTGAACCATATGTTTTTGTATTGATTTTGTTCGCCTCAAAATTTAACATTACCATTTCTAAAAAAAAGAGGTTACTTTATTTAGGAATTGTAGCCACATCCATTTTCTGCTATTTATCTAGAACAAATTTTATTCAATTGCTAATTTTAATTTTAGCAGTTAAAGGTTTTTTCAATTTAAATGTAAGGTCTATTAAAGTTATTAGTTTTACCATTTTGCTTACTTTATTTAGTTATGCATTAATCTATAATTCCAACCCAAAAAGAAAAGGAACTTTTACAGAAGAATTTTTATATAAAGTTAAAATAATACCTATTGAAGCCTTTAAAACAAAAATAAATCAAGAAGATTGGAAAGATTTTAATGACAATTTCAGATCATTTGAAAATATTAAAACAGTTAACCAAGTTTTTTATGGAGGAACACAGGCTGTTATTTCTGGCAAAGGTATTGGTTCTTCAGTAGATATTGGAAGAGTTATGGCAACAAATGACGGAACAAAAGTGCGTTATTTTCCTTATCTTCATAACGCTTTTTCAACTGTACTATTAAAATCAGGCTTATTAGGGATTGCATTATATTTGCTATCTGTATTTTACATTTCGAGAAAAATCGTTTCAAACAATATTCAGGTAACTAACCTAAATAAGTTGCTCCTAGGCTCTGGAATTTTCCTAATAATTTCAAGCTGGGTATTTATGGGTTTTTATCTAAAATTAGACAGTAAATCAATCTTAATTGGATTGTTATTGGGTTACAGGGAATATTTACACAAAAAAAGAATATAATTGGACAATAGTAAAATAAAAATTTTTGTTGATTGCCACGTTTTTGATAACGGTTTTCAAGGCACAAGAACATACATACAAGGTTTATATCAAGAGCTTGCAAAAGATGAAAACATCCTATTTTATTTTGCCGCAAATGATATTGAGAACTTAGAATCAGTTTTTGGTACCAAAAAAAATATTAAGTTTTTAAAATATACTTTCAAAAATAAATTTTTAAGATTATTGCTTAACATTCCTTATTTGATTATAAATAACAAAATTGATTTTGCGCATTTCCAATACATTGTTCCACCAATAAAATTTTGCAAATACATTGTAACAACTCATGATGTGTTGTTTATAGATTATCCAAAATATTTTTCTTTTTTAAGTAGAATTAAAAACACGTTTCTTTATAAAAAAGGCGCAAAATCTGCAAAAATAAGACTTACAGTCTCAGAATATTCAAAAAATAAAATATCCCAACATTTTAACATTCATAATTATCACATTACGCCAAATGCAGTTGATAAAGTGTTTTTTGAACCTTATGACAAAAATGAAGTTCAAAAAATTGTTTTAGAGAAATATAAACTTTCAAATTATATTATTTTTATTAGCAGATGGGAGCCGAGAAAAAATCACCAATTAATATTAAAATCCTTTATAGATTTAGAGCTATACGATAATTATCAATTATTATTTATTGGTGATACTACATCAAATAATCAAGAATATTTTGATATTTATAACAAACTAGATATAAATATTAAAAATAAAATTATAAGAATGGACAAAACAGATTTTAAAACCATGTTACTACTTCTAAGAGGAGCAAGTGCGTCTGTTTACCCATCATTTGCAGAGGGTTTTGGAATCCCACCATTAGAAGCTATAGCCTCAGGAATCCCAACAATTTGTTCTAATCAAACAGCCATGTCGGATTTTACTTTCCAGAAAAAATTTGAATTTGATCCAAATAATGAAATAGAATTTAATGAAAAACTTAAGTCTATTTTAGATAATGATTTCACACAAGAATTTAGTGAAATTTCAAATCAAATAAAAGAAAATTACAGCTGGGAAAAATCTGCAGAAACCGTAAAAAAACTCATTATTGATTTTTAGCAGTACCACTTCCAAAAAACTTGTTTTTGGTTTGCACCAGAAAATTAAAGTTTTTCGCTAAGACTTTTTTCATAAATGAGGCGTCATCTTTAGGAAACCAGTCGGTAGTTCGTGGCGTTTCTAATATTTTGTTATGAATTTGGTAGGCATAAGTAGCAATTGACGTTCTAAATTTACCTTCTGGGAAATTAGTCATATCGTAACCATGTAAAGTATATGGTGCACATTGCTGAATTATCAATCTATTAAACGGAACATCCAATTCTGTTTCTTCGTTTGTTCGTAGATCCTTAATTCGTAACCTACCTTTATATTCTGGTTTCCAATCTTTATTTAAATATAAAAGCAAATTCAACTCTCGGTACCAATTTTTTTGTAAAGGATGGTAATTAAAATCCAAATGCATGTCTAAAAAACTATTTTTCTTTCCTTGGTGTAGCCCACCACCATGATTTTTAGGATCAACAAATATTTTTTTAGCCGTAATGAAAGATAATAATTCATTAAATCTATCAGAAGACAAATCATGGTACAATTCTTCTAATTCTGGAGATAAAACTTTATAATTAGATTTTTCAAATTTGTTGTTGGCAAAAGCATAATCTCTACTTTTGTTTTCTAATTCAGGAATTGAATTATAGGCTTTTGACAGTTTCTCTTCCTCACAAAAATTATCAATAATCAAATGGGGAAAGGGCTGAGCGGCTAAATATTTTATCCTTAAAGATTCTTTGGTTTTTTCTAAAAAATCAAAATCAATCATTTTTTTCTTATTTAATATTAGCAAAAGTAAGCATTATTAACGTAAAAGTTTTAGGTAAATTGCCCTATAAAACAAAATAATTTCAAAACATTCATATTATTCCGTTATTTTTGTTTCGTTATAATAAGAAAATGAAAATAGGAATATTAGGCACCCGAGGCATACCCAATAATTATGGAGGATTTGAGCAATTTGCCGAGTTTTTTTCAATTCATGCCGCACAAGCTGGTCATTCTGTTTCCGTTTATACTCCTCACAATCACTCTTATGATGAAACAACATTTGAAAAGGTTACGCTAATTAAGTGTTACGATCCAGAATACAAAATTGGAACAGCTGGTCAATTTATTTATGATTTAAATTGCATTTTAGATGCTCGAAAAAGAAATTTTGATATCATTTTACAATTGGGCTATACAAGCAGCGCTTTTTGGTATGACTTTCACCCAAAAAATAGTGTCGTAATTACCAATATGGATGGTTTAGAATGGAAACGAAGCAAATACAATAAACCGGTTCAAAAATTATTAAAAGTTGCTGAAAAATGGGCAGCTAGAAAAAGCGATTATTTAATTTCAGATTCTTTAGGAATTCAAGAGTATTTATTGAAAACGCACAATAAAAAAAGCGAACATATTGCTTATGGTGCAAATAACTTTGATGCGCCAAATGAAGAAATATTAAATATATATAAAGTTGAAAAAAATCTTTTCAACATGATAATGGCCCGGTTTGAACCAGAAAATAATTTAGAAATGGTTTTGCAAGGTGTGGAAGCAAGTGAAAATAAACAACCTATTTTAGTAATTGGAAACCACGAAACCAAATATGGTGAATATTTAAAAAATAAATTTTCAACATGTAAAAAAATACAGTTTTTAGGAGCCATTTACAACCAAAATCATCTTGATAATTTAAGGTATTTCTCCAATTTATATTTTCACGGACATACAGTTGGAGGCACAAATCCTTCTTTGCTTGAAGCTATGGGTTCTCAAGCTTTAGTAATTGCCCATGACAATCATTTTAATAAAAGCGTGTTAGAAAACAATGCCTATTATTTTAACTCCCCAGATGAGGTAAAAAAAATAATTGATACCATAAAAAAAATTGATAACTTGCAATTTGTTAAAAACAACTTCGAAGCTATTGCTACTAAGTATAATTGGAACAAAATAAATGAAGAATATTTACAGTTTTTTACCAAATGCTTATCAAGAAATTTTAGAGGAGCAAAAGTTAAATAAATCATTTGTACCTTTTTTCTTGCTCCTTGTTACTTTGCCAACACTTTTGGCAATAAATTCAATTACCACAGCGATTTTCGTTTTTTCTGTTCTGTTTTTTAATAGAAAAGACAAAATTACATTTAACAGTACTTTATTATTCCCAATAATATTATTTATTTGGATGGCAATTTCCTTTTTTTGGTCAATTGATAAAGCAGCTACCATCCCCGCGATTTCACGAGAAATTGTTTTGTTATTAATTCCCGCCGCCTTTTTAATCATGAGGCCTTTTCATAAAAATCAAGTTGATAAATTAATAAAATATTACAGTTATGCTATGGTATTTTATGCCAGTTTTTTTCTTTTAAGAGCATTGATTAGATATATAATTTCAGGAGACCAAAGAGCGTTTTTCTATCATGGAGAATATGATGATGATTTTGGTTTGGTGCCAAAATTATTAAACGCAATACATGTTTCAGTTTATATGGCTGTTGCCTTTTTTTACTTTTTAAATTTACAAATTAAAAAGAAATTTGAAGTTATTTGCGCATTTATTCTGTTTGGATTTATTTTTTTATTGTCTTCCAAAAACATAATAATTGTATTTTTATTTTTATTGGCGAGTCATTTTTTTTATTTTTCAAAATCATCAAACAAAATGCGTTTGAGAAATTTAGTTGTTTTAATACTAATTTTAGTGGCGGTATTTAGTTTTAATAAAATAAAAAATAGATTTTTAGTCGAATTTCAATCCAATACCAAAACCAGCGTAAGTCATAGCGTATATAATGAGGCTGATGAAGGCGTAAACTACATAAGCATATATGAAGCATGGAATAATCAAAAATTTTCACATGGGGATTATTTTCCTGGCACTGCTTTTAGGGTGTATCAATTCCGAATGTTTTTAGAAATTTTTAGTGAAGAACCCTTGTTTTGGAAAGGATTAGGTTTAAATGCTTCTCAAGCCAAACTTATTGAAAAAGAGAAAAAATACGAGCTTTATCCCGGATACGGATCGTTTAATTTTCATAACCAATACGTACAAAATTTTGCAGAATTAGGCTGTATAGGTTTTGCCCTTTTGATTGCAATATTGTTTCTAAACATAAAAACCGCAATAAAACATAAAAATTTTATGCATATTTCTTTTGCAATTCTAATGATAAGCTTATTTTTGACAGAGTCATTTTTATGGAGACAAAAAGGGGTGTTGTTTTTTATATCTTTTTATTGTTTGTTTCACATCAAAGAAGACAAAACCCCCTTAAAAATCTAAAATTTAATGAAAAGAATATTAATTACAGGCGCTGCAGGATTTTTAGGTTCTCATTTATGCGACCGTTTTTTGGCAGAAGGCTATTTCGTAATTGGAATGGATAATTTAATAACAGGCGATTTAAAAAACATCGCGCATTTATTTAAAGAAAAAAACTTTGAATTTTATCACCACGATGTTACTAAATTTGTTCATGTTCCGGGTGAATTAGATTATATTCTTCATTTTGCGTCTCCAGCTAGTCCTATTGATTATTTAAAAATACCTATTCAAACCCTAAAAGTAGGGTCTTTAGGCACTCATAATTTATTGGGCTTAGCAAGAGTTAAAAAAGCAAGAATTCTTATTGCCTCAACTTCTGAAGTCTATGGCGACCCACTAGTACATCCTCAAACAGAAGAATATTATGGAAATGTAAACACTATTGGACCAAGAGGCGTATATGACGAAGCCAAACGTTTTCAAGAATCTATTACAATGGCCTATCACACTTTTCACGGCGTGGAGACTAGAATTGTTCGTATTTTTAACACATACGGACCAAGAATGCGATTAAACGACGGACGAGTAATTCCTGCATTTATTGGCCAAGCGCTTCGCGGTGAAGACTTAACAATTTTTGGAGACGGAAGTCAAACCCGCTCTTTTTGTTATGTAACAGACCAAGTGGAAGGCATTTATAGGTTATTACTTTCCGATTATCATTTGCCTGTAAATATTGGAAATCCAGACGAAATTACTATTTCTGATTTTGCTGAAGAAATTATCAAATTAACTGGTACAAATCAAAAAGTAATCTATAAAGATTTACCTTTAAACGACCCTATGCAAAGACAACCAGACACTACTAAAGCAAAAGAAATTTTAGGTTGGACGGCTAAAGTAAAAAGAGAAGAAGGCATGAAAATTACTTACGAGTATTTTAAATCACTTTCACCAGAAGAATTAGCCAAAGAAGAACACAAAGATTTTTCAAAATACATTTATTAATTTGAAGCCAAAAACAGGAAGATATTCAGGATTTATTAGACCACTAATTATCTTGATAGATTTATTTTTGATAAATCTATTAATTTTAGTTTGTCTTCGTTCTGCTATGAGTAATTTTGGTTATCACACTATTTTATCGGTTTCTTGGATAGTTATCTCCTATTATTCCGGGTATTACGAAGTATACAGGTTTACTAAAGAAATTACAATATTAGGGAAACTTTTCAAGCAATTCATTTTTATTAGTTTAATCACATTCGCTTATGTTGGTTATAAGTATAAGTATGTAACGCCAGAAGAAGTTTGGAACTATATTATTTTTTCCATTATTTCTGTTGGGTTTGTTAAGTTTTCAATATTTTTCTTACTTAAAAAATACCGCTTATTATACGGTGGAAATTTAAGAAATGTAATTATTTTAGGAAATGGAAAAGATGTAGAAGAATTAAAATTATTTTTTACTACCAATCCAAATTATGGCTATAATTTAATGCATGTTTTTAATTTAAAACTAAATAAAAAAGAAGAAATTAAAGCATGTTATGAGTTTGTAACCAAAAACAATGTGGATGAAATTTATGGTTCTTTAAACACTCTTAATACTACAGATTTAGACAATCTGATACATTTTGCAGACAACAATCTTAAAACCATAAAATTGCTACCAGATAGCAAAAACAGAATGTTACGCAACTTAGCCGTAGAATATTATGGTTACGTGCCCATTATTTCTTTAAGAACCATTCCATTAGATAAAGTAATTAATAAAAGAATCAAACATTTATTTGATGTTGTGTTTTCAATACTAGTAATTTTACTGCTTTTGTCGTGGTTAACTCCTTTAATTGCCTTACTAATAAAAATGGAATCTAAAGGCCCCGTTTTCTTTAAACAAAGAAGAAACGGATTAAATTATAAAGAGTTTTATTGTTATAAATTCAGATCCATGCAATTAAATTCAAAAGCTGATTTAGAACAAGTTCAAAGAAACGACCCAAGAGTTACTAAACTCGGGAGAATTATAAGAAAATTTAGTATTGATGAGCTGCCACAATTTTACAATGTATTATTAGGCGACATGTCAGTTGTAGGACCAAGACCTCACATGGTTAGTCACACCGAAATGTACGCCAAAAGCGTTGATAAGTTTATGGTCAGACACTTTATTAAACCAGGAATTACCGGTTTAGCTCAAATAAACGGTTGCAGAGGAGAAGTTGAAACCGAAAAAGACATAGTAAATAGAGTGAAATTCGATATTTTTTATCTAGAAAATTGGTCTATTTTGTTAGATTTAAAAATTATAAATAAAACAGTTATTAATACCATTAAAGGCGAAGAAAAAGCATATTAATTCAATTAAAGCAAACAAACTTCTTATTAAAAAACTTCTTATTTTTTAATTAAAAACGGCTATTTTTGCACCAATAAAAACAAAACCAATGAATATTTTACTTTTAGGATCTGGCGGAAGAGAACACGCTTTTGCTTGGAAAATGACTCAAAGCCCTTTATGCCATCAACTTTTTGTAGCGCCAGGAAACGCAGGAACCGATCTAATAGCTACCAATATCGCTATGAATCCAAACGATTTTGACACGGTGAAACAATTTGTTTTAGCCAACGCAATCGAAATGGTTGTTGTCGGTCCAGAAGACCCTTTAGTAAACGGAATTTATGATTTTTTTAAAAGCGATATTCAAATTTCACACATTCCAGTAATTGGACCTTCTAAATTAGGAGCGCAATTAGAAGGAAGCAAAGAGTTTGCAAAAGAATTTTTAGTAAAAAACAACATTCCAACTGCAAAGTATGAAAGTTTTACATCTCAAACTGTAGAAAAAGGATATGTT
Organism: uncultured Flavobacterium sp.; assembly: GCA_964402375.1. Taxonomy (GTDB): domain Bacteria; phylum Bacteroidota; class Bacteroidia; order Flavobacteriales; family Flavobacteriaceae; genus Flavobacterium. Next base: position 104,352 of record CAYOCC010000006.1, read on the forward strand.
TTTTTAGAATCACTTTCGCCACCATATGTTCTAAAAGCAGATGGTTTAGCCGCTGGAAAAGGCGTAGTAATTCTAAACGATTTGCAAGCTGCAAAAGACGAATTGAAAGCCATGTTAGTGGATGCAAAATTTGGGGCAGCTAGTGCAAAAGTTGTAATTGAAGAGTTTTTAGACGGAATTGAATTAAGTTGTTTCGTACTAACAGACGGAAAAAATTATAAAATATTACCCACAGCAAAAGATTACAAACGAATTGGTGAAGGCGATACCGGTTTAAACACAGGTGGAATGGGCGCCATTTCTCCAGTTCCATTTGCAGATGCAACTTTGATGAAAAAAATTGAAGATCAAATTGTAATTCCAACAATTAACGGTTTAAAAAACGACAATATTGAATATAAAGGCTTTGTATTTATTGGCTTGATAAAAGTAGGCGACAATCCGTTTGTGATTGAATATAACGTTAGAATGGGCGATCCAGAAACAGAAGTGGTTATCCCAAGAATTAATAGCGATTTAGTGGCTTTGTTTCAAGCTGTAGCTACTGAAAAATTAGCCGATTTTGAATTGGATATAGACGAAAGAACTGCCGCAACTGTTGTAATTGTTTCGGGCGGCTACCCAGAAGAATTCCAAAAAGGAAAAGAAATTTTGGGTTTAGATAGTAAATCAGATTCTTTAATTTTTCATGCGGGAACCAAAGAAGAAAACGGAAAAATTGTATCTAATGGAGGCCGAGTATTAGCAGTAACGTCTTTTGGTAATACCTTTACAGCCGCCACAAAAAAATCTTATCAAACAATAGAAAATATAAAGTTTGATAAGATGAATTATAGAAAAGATATTGGGTTCGATTTATAATCGAACCTATTCTTTTTATTTAGTTAAGAAAGAGTGTGCAGTGGTGTCTTGTTCATCTGCTCCAGATTTTTTGAAAATCTGTAATTGTTTCGTCCAATATACTGTCCAATAACAACAAATACCAATAAATATCCAATTGATAATATTTGCACCCCACCAATTTGTTAATTCTAAACTTCTTAAAAGGTCCATTGGCACAAAAAGTACTTCAACAAATAAAAATTGTATTGCTTCGAAAAATGCTTTCATTTTTTTATGATTATATTTACACTACAAAAATATAAAATATCTTTATGATTGCAAGCCTTTTTAGTAAAACTCGACCAATAAATTACGCATTAGTACTAATAATGTTGTTTTCTTCCTTTTTTGTGTACCAAATTCGCCTTTCAAATGAAGAATTTACAACTGGTGACATGTTTGCAAAAATTGGTGTTTTTGTATTAATTCTGGGCTCATTTTTTCTAGTAAATTTTATTTCGCTTAAAAACGCTCTTACACAAAATGATAATTATGCTATTCTTTTGTTTTTAGTATTTATTATGTTATTTCCATCAGTGCTTAACAATTTAAAAATTGTGTTATCAAATGTGTTTTTGTTATTAGCTTTACGAAGGTTAATTTCTTTAAAAACATTAAATTTTTCAAAAGAAAAAATATTCGACGCTTCCTTTTGGATTTTTATTTCTGCTATTTTTCACTTTTGGAGTATTTTGTATATTATTTTAGTTTTTATTTCAATTATTTTTCACTCGGGGAAAGAATATAAAAACTGGCTTTTACCTTTTATATCATTTCTTTGTGTTTGGGTTTTATATATCGCCATAAGTTTGTTAATGTTTGACAGTTATTCCATTAATAAGGCAGTTTTTCATGTAAGTTTCAATTTTTTTGATTTTAAAAATGTGTATCAAAACATGGCTTTGGCTTTGTTTGTATCCATTGCCGTCTTGTTTTTTGCTTCCCAAACAATCGACTATCAAAACAAACCTTTAAACATGCAATCGTCTTACAAACAAGTTTATTTTGCTTTTCTTTTAGCTCTTGGAATATATATTTTATCTACTAATAAATCTAACGATTTACTAATATATACTTTTGCACCACTGGCTATTTTAGGCGCAAATATGTTCGAAAAAATGAAGAATTCTATTTACAAAGAAGTGTCTTTATATTTGATGTTAGCCGTGGGATTGTTTTTCTTTTTTGTTCAATTATAATTTGTTTCCATACGCTAAATCACCAGCGTCACCTATACCAGGTATAATATAGTTTTTTTCATTTAACTTTTCGTCTAATGAAGCCACCCATAATTGGCAGTTTTCTGGCAAATTTTCTTCCAAGTATTTAATGCCATCCGGAACAGCAATAACAACAGCAATATGAATTTCTTTTGGCTGTTGTGCAGCTAAAATTTTATTTAAAACCGCTACTAATGATTGTCCGGTTGCTAACATTGGGTCTACTAAAATTAATGTTTTATTGGCCATATTTGGCACAGCTTGATATTCCACCAAAATATCAAAATTTTCATCCGAATTATAATGATTTCTATAAGCCGAAATAAAACCATTTTCCGCACCATCAAAATAGTTTAAAAAACCTTGATGTAATGTCAAACCCGCTCTCAGAATAGAACACAATACTATTTTTTCTGCTATTTCTGAAGTATTTTTTATGCCTAACGGAGTGGTTACGGCTACATTATTATACGTTAGTTTTTTACTAATTTCATAAGCCAAAATTTCACCAATCCGCTCCATGTTTCTCCTGAAACGCATGCTGTCTTTTTGAACGTTTACCGCTCTAATTTGAGTTAAAAACTGGTTTAAAACACTATTTTCTTCTGAAATATAATGAATGTTCATGTGAGATATTTTGTAATTTATGGTTAAAAGTACAAAAAATCCTTATTTTTGTAAATTAAATAAGAAACTATGTTTGCAGAATTCGCCTTTCCCATTTTTGAACAAGCTATAACAGTGTATCATGTTATTGATGATGTATATCAGCCAGTATTAAATCCTTATGAAAAAGGTTCGGTAGAACATTTATTGTTTGCCAAAAACTGGGTGGATACGGTGCAATGGCATTATGAAGATATTGTTCGTGATCCAAATATTAATCCAGTTGCAGCGTTAGACTTAAAACGCAAAATTGATGCTTCTAACCAGGTTAGAACTGATATGGTGGAATATATTGATGGTTATTTTCTACAAAAATATGCACACGTTCAAGTGAAACCAAATGCAAGAATTAATACCGAAAGTCCGGCTTGGGCAATTGATAGATTATCTATTTTAGCCTTGAAAATTTATCACATGAATGAAGAAGCTACTCGCGAAGAAGCCACGGCTGCACACCGAGCAAAATGTCAAGAAAAATTAAATGTATTGTTAGACCAAAAAAACGATATGTTTATTTCCATTAGTCAATTAGTGGAAGATATTGAAAATGGCGACAAATTCATGAAGGTATACAAACAAATGAAAATGTACAACGACGCTGATTTGAATCCAGTTTTGTATCAAAATAAAAAATAAATGTCTTCTCACATTTTAGTTATTCGGCTTTCAGCTATGGGCGATGTCGCTATGACCGTTCCTGTACTTAGAGCGTTTTCTTTGCAATATCCCAACGTGAAAATTAAGGTAGTTTCTCGACCGTTTTTTAAACCTTTTTTTGATGATATTGAAAACATAACTTTTTTCCCAATCGATTTAAAAGAAAGACACAAAGGTTTTTTAGGACTTTTGCGTTTATTTTCCGATTTGCGAAAACTGAATTTTGATGCCGTTGCCGATTTACATAATGTATTACGATCAAAAATTATCACAACACTTTTCGCTTTGAATGGCAAAAAAGTAGCTGCTACAGATAAAGGCAGACAAGATAAAAAAGCACTTACAAAGTTAGCTATCAAAACCATTTCACCAATAAAATCAATGTTCGATCGACATGTTGAAACTTTTGAAAAATTAGGTTTTCAAATCAATTTAAATACACCCACATTTCCTGAAAAAGCGATTTTATCTGAAGATATAATAAATATTACGGGTAAAAAACAAGAAAATTGGATTGGAATGGCGCCTTTTGCACAATACGAAAGCAAAGTCTATCCAATAGATTTGATACAACAAGTAATTGATGAATTAGCAAAAAACAATTCAAATAAAATTTTATTATTTGGTGGCGGAACAGAAGAAATTAAGCAACTAAATCAGCTAAAAAATAACCATGAAAATGTACTTGTTTTAGCTGGAAAAACCAATTTAAAAGAAGAATTAGCCATCATTTCTAATTTAAACATTATGCTTTCCATGGATTCTGGAAACGCACATATTGCCGCTATGTTAGGCGTAAAAGTAATTACACTTTGGGGCGCCACACATCCATTTGCAGGATTTCAACCATTTCATCAACCTGATGATTTTAGTTTGACTTCAGATATTAAACAATATCCATTTTTACCTACTTCGGTATATGGAAATCAAAAAGTAAATGGTTATGAAAATGCGATGCGAACGATTTTACCTTCTCAGGTTATAGAAAAAATAAATTCCAACCTTACCTAAATAAAATTGGAATTTGGAATTTTCTATTTGGAATTTCAATAATTAAATATTATCAAAATCAATTTTAATTTCAGAGGATGTTGGTACCGCCTGACAAGCCAAAACCAATCCTTTTGCCACTTCGTTATCTGTTAAAATTTGGTTTTTCTTCATAGTAGCACTTCCTTCTGTAACCCTACAAATGCAGCTGCTACAAATACCGCCTTGGCAAGAATAAGGCACGTCTAAACCTTGTTTTAAAGCCGCTTCTAAAATGGTTTGTTTCTGACTCATTTCAAAAGTAACTTCGTCTGCATCAACAGTAATTGAAATGTTTGTATGACCTTCATTTACAGCGTCAATTTTCTTTTCTGAAGCAGATGAAGTGCCAAACAATTCAAATTTGATATCTTTTTCAGCTACATTATTTTCTTTTAAAGTCGCCGTAACTACTTGTATCATGGCTTCTGGTCCGCACAAGTAAAACTTAGAAAAGCTTTTATCAGCATGTTTGGTTTTTAAAACAGTGTTTACAATTGACTTGTCAATTCTACCAAATAATTCGCCAGCAACATTAGCTTGACTATACACAAAATGTACAAAAAAGCGACCTAAATTTTTTAATTGAAGCGCCTTTAATTCCTCGTGAAATATAGTTTCCGATTCGTCTTTATTGCCGTAAATTAAAACAAAAGTACTATTTGGTTCTTCTTCTAACATGCTTTTTGCAATTGACATTATTGGCGTAATTCCACTACCAGCTGCAAAAGCGGCATAGCTTCTTTGGTGTTCTTGTTTGGCTTCAAACGTAAATTTTCCTTCAGGAATGCTGACTTCTAACAAATCGCCTACTGCTAATTTTGTATTGGCAAATTTTGAAAAAGTGCCGCTTTTTACTTCTTTTATTGCAATTCGCATTTCACCACTTTTTGGTGAAGAACAAATAGAATATGCTCTACGAAGTTCTTTCCCGTCTAAAGTTAGTTTTAAGGTTACATATTGTCCAGCTATAAATTGGTAAGCCGATTTTAGTTCTTGTGGAATATTAAAAACGATTGAAACTGCATTTTTTGTTTCTCGTTTGATTTCTTTTATTGCTAATTTATAAAAATCCATATGATGTATTAGTTGGTAAACAATGCTTTTAATTCAGTTGCGTCACTTGGTTTCATTTTTCCTGCCAATACCAAGCTTAACTGTTTTCTTCTTAGCGCGGCGTCATATCGTTGTATTTCTAATTCGGTTTGTGGTTCAATGGGCGGCACTGGAATTGGTCTTCCGGTTTCATCAACGGCTACAAAAGTATAAATGGCTTCGTTGGCTTTGTTTTTAATGCCTGATTCTCTATCTTCAATCCAAACATCAATAAAAATTTCCATTGAAGTATTAAATGTTCTTGATACTTTAGATTCTACTGTAACCACGCTTCCTAACGGAATGGCTCTGTTAAAAGCCACATGATTTACCGAAGCGGTAACGCAAATTCTTCTCGAATGACGGCGCGCAGTAATACTAGCGGCTCTATCCATACGCGCTAATAATTCGCCACCAAATAAATTATTCAGCGGGTTGGTTTCGCCAGGCAACACTAAATCGGTTAGTGTAGTTACGGAATCTGAAGGATATTTGTTTTGCATTATTTTTTTTACAAAGATACTAACTCTGATTTAAAAAAAGGGCATAAAAAAATCCCAAAATTGGGATTAGTCTATAAGTAACCAAGCGTCAACGCTATCTTTTAATTTTATTTGAATTTTTAAATTCTGAGCTTCATTTAAATTAGAAAAACTCCCAAAAGCAACAGGTATCAAACCAAATTTGTTTTCAGTTAATAAATGTGCTTCAAAACCTTGTGAAAGTAAATCATTCATGGCTTTCGTTGCGTTTTGTTTGCTTCTGTATGCGCCCGCTATCACATGGTATTTTCCATGATGTGTGGCTTCTAAAGTTAAATCGACTGCGTTTATTGGATTTGGAATTACAAAAGTAGCCTCTTGAATTCTTTGATTTATTTTTTCTTGTACCGTTTTTTCTACAATTATAGTTTGTTGGTTAATTGTATAGTCATAATACATTTTGTAACCATACGTTCCCGCAGAAGCAAAAACAGCTACTGCCGCAGCGTATTTTAACCAATTACTTGAACGATTTTTACCATTTATTGGAATAACCGGCGTGTCTTTTTCAGCACTTTCTTCTGTTGAAATTGGTGTTTCAATTATTGATTCAGTTACTGAAGAAACATCAGTAAGTATTTGATTGGCTCTTGTTATTTCTGGAGAATTAAAACCAGCCAACCCAAAAGAATCTGTCAAATAATTAATAGCCGTATTGGGTTTGAAAACAAAATTATGTTCGGAATTTGAAAAAATTTCACCAATATTTTCTAGCACTAAATGTTCTTTATTTTCTAGTTTTTCCAACCAAAAAACAACTTGTGTTTGAATACTGTTTAATGCTTTTTCGTAGCTAATTTTTTCTTGTAATGCGAGATGATTGGCCAATAAACCATCATTATTTTTTATGTTTGAATTAAAAGAAATTACTTTTTTCGGCGGTGCAAATGAACTTTGCCCAACAATTACTTGTGCAGATTGCCATTCGCATAAGAAAGCCCCAAAGCCAGGAACGCCCACGCATTGGTATCTGTACAACAATTCTGAAATGTATTTTTCTATTTTCATATAGGCAAAATTAAGAATTCAAGCCCAAAAACAAAATTTTATCAACAATTTTTATTAACAATTTTAAAATTATTTTTCTTCGTTTTACAGAATTTCATCAAAATATTAAAAAAATAAATATATTTGTAAATTATATTATACGCCATGTTACATAACGAATTATTTTACACGCTAGCGCTCTTAAAAGTGGAAGGTATTGGTGACGTTGTTGCCAAAAAACTCATTAAACACTGTGGTTCTCCCTCAGCGGTTTTTCAAACTTCTAAAAAATCATTGGTTGCCATTGACGGAATTGGTCATTATCTTTACAAAAATTTACAAGAAAAAGCTGTTTTTCAATTGGCCGAAAACGAACTTCGTTTTATAGAAGACGAAAACATTTCTTATACTACTTTTGAAGACAAATCATATCCAGAACGCTTAAAACATTGCGCAGACGGGCCAGCTATTTTGTTTCAATCTGGGGCTATTGATTTGCAAAACAAAAAGTTAATCAATATTGTTGGAACCCGACAAACTACGCACTATGGAATCGATTTCACAAAAAAACTAATATCAGATTTAGCGCCTTTAAACCCTGTTATTGTTAGCGGTTTTGCTTATGGTGTAGATATTGTAGCACACCAAGCTGCCATCCAAAATGACTTACAAACTGTTGGTGTTTTGGCTCATGGTTTAAATCAAATTTATCCAAAATCACATAAAAAGTATGTTTCTCAAATGGAACAAAACGGCGGTTTTATGACCGAATTTTGGAGCACCAGCAATCCAGAAAGAGAGAATTTTATCAAAAGAAACAGAATCGTTGCGGGTATGTGTGAAGCTACAATTGTTATTGAAAGTGCCGAAAAAGGCGGCTCATTAATTACGGCCAGCATCGCAAATGACTATAACCGAGATGTTTTCGCTGTTCCGGGGAGAGTTTCAGATAAATTTAGCCAAGGGTGCAACAATTTAATCAAAACGCAACGGGCGCATTTATTAAACAGTGCGGCTGATTTGATTTATATTTTAAATTGGGATATAAATTCAAAAAAAGAAAGCAAATCCGTGCAAAAACAATTGTTTGTTTCCTTGACGGAAGAAGAGCAAAAAATTTATGACTATTTAGTAAATAAAGAAAATGAACTAATGGACATTATAGCTTTAGATTGCGATTTTCCTATTTTTAAAATCTCATCTTTGCTACTAAATATGGAGTTAAAAGGTGTTATCAGACCCATGCCAGGCAAGTTGTTTGAAGTGGTTTAGATAAACCCTAATTTTTCTCGGACTCTTTTCAAAACGCTATCGGCAACTTTACCTGCTTTTGCAGCACCCTCAAAAAGTAATTTGTCTATTTCTGCAGGATTGTTTATGTAGTGATTATATTTTTCTCTTTCGGTTTTAAATTTTTCAGTAATTAAATCAAATAATGCTTGTTTGGCGTGTCCAAAACCATAATTTCCAGCCAAATATTTGGCTTTTAAATCTGCTATTTCTTCTGGCGAAGCCAATAATTTATACAAACCAAACACATTACAAGTAGCTGGGTTTTTTGGTTCTTCTAAAGGTGTGCTATCGGTTTCAATGCCTTTTATTTGTTTCAATAACGCTTGATCATCCAGAAAAATATTGATAAAATTATTTCGCGATTTACTCATTTTTTGCCCGTCTGTTCCAGGAATCAACATCGTCTCTTCACTTGTTTTTCCTACCGGTAACACAAAAGTTTCCCCCATTAGATGGTTAAAACGGGAAGCCACATCTCTAGTAATTTCAATATGTTGCATTTGATCTTTTCCAACAGGTACAATTTCGGCATCGTATAATAAAATATCGGCAGCCATTAGCATCGGATAAGAAAACAATCCTGCATTTACATCTTCCAATCTATCCGCTTTGTCTTTAAAAGAATGGGCTAATGTAAGGCGTTGAAAAGGAAAAAAACAACTCAAATACCATGACAATTCTGCAGTTTGTGGCACATCTGATTGTCTGTAAAAAACCACTTTATTAGTGTCTAAACCACACGCCAACCATGCGGCGGCTGTGCTATAAGTGTTTTGTCTGAGTTCGGTTCCGTTTTTAATTTGCGTAATCGAATGCAAATCGGCAATAAATAAAAACGATTCATTGGCAGGATTATTTGCCATTTGTATAGCTGGAATAATCGCGCCTAATAAATTTCCTAAATGTGGCGTTCCTGTGCTTTGAACACCCGTTAATATTTTTGCCATTTTGAATGTTGTTTTTGCAAATGTAAGTTTTTAAGTAAAAAGAGCCAAGTAAAAAGGTGCAAGTAAAAAGAATAAGTTTTTTAAAATTGTTTACTTTTGAAAATCGAATACAAACTTATAAATGAAATTATTAAAATATCCGTTTTGGTTGCTTTACCGCATTTGGTTTTACCTTTTGGTATTGTTGCCAATAATAGTGTTATTTCCGCTTATATTAATTACTATTTTGAGCGAAAAAACCTATTCTTTATTTTTTAAAATTGCGCGACTTTGGGCGAGATTTATATTAATTGGAATGGGTTTTAGATTTGAAATAAAAGGCACTGAAAATTTTGAAGTAGGTAAAAGTTATATGTTGTTAGCCAATCATACTTCAATGACGGATATTATGTTGATGTTGTTAGCTGTAAAAAATCATCCGTTTGTTTTTGTAGGAAAAAAAGAATTGGTTAAAATTCCCATTTTTGGATTCATTTACAAACGCGTTTGTATTTTGGTTGACCGAGAAAATAGCAAAAGTAGATTTGCTGTTTTTGAACAAGCACAAAACAGAATTCAACAAGGATTAAGTATTTGTATTTTTCCTGAAGGTGGCGTGCCCGATGAAAGTGTGCTTTTAGACGAATTTAAAGACGGCGCTTTCCGAATTGCAATTGAACACCAACTTACAATTATTCCGATAACTTTTTACGACAACAAAAAACGATTTTCGTACACTTTTTTTAGTGGGTCACCAGGAAAAATGAGAGCTAAAATTCATAAACCAATAGAAACGATTGGAAAAACTATTTATGATAAAAATCTTTTGAAACAAGAAGTTAGAGATATTATTTTAACGGAACTTCAAAAATAATATCTATAAAAAACGCCCTAAAAAGGCGATTTTATTATGGTACAACAACTGAAAATTCTTCATAAAGATTAACTCCGTTGGCATCTTTCCCTTTCCAAAACTTTAAAAGATAAGTACCGGATGTTGCGGGTTTAAATCTTAAAATTTTTGTTTGTAATTGATTTAGCAATGGCAAACAGCCTTGATCTTCTATCACGTAATTTAGTACAGCAATAGTTCTTGTAGAGGCGTCTTTGGTGTAATAAAAACCTTCAAAACCATGACAACTAGAAGGTCTTGCATATGTAACTTCAATTTCGTTTATGGTATTTACTGTAAAGGTAGTCGGCAAAACAACCGATTCTACGGGAACTAATTCTAAATGAACTCTTGGCCCTTCATATTCTTGTGTACATGAAATAGATAAAACAAAAATACTGATAAGTGCTATTAATTTTTTCATGATATTTCTTATTTAAAATTTCTAAACCGCAATTTTGGTTTAACCAAAAAACCATCCTAAAAAGGATGATTTGTTGTATTATGCGTTTTGTTCTTTTAGGAACTCTTTAATTTTAACTTCTAACTCATCCATTAATTCTGGATTGTCTTTGATAAGTTGTTTTACACCATCTCTTCCTTGTCCTAATTTGGTTTCGCCATAACTAAACCAAGAGCCACTTTTCTTGATAATTTCAAAATCTACAGCTAAGTCCAAAACTTCACCCACTTTAGAAACACCTTCTCCATACATAATGTCAAATTCTGCAGTTCTAAAAGGTGGTGCTACTTTGTTTTTTACAATTTTCACTTTCGTTCTATTTCCAATAACACTGTCGCCATCTTTAATTTGCGAAGAACGTCTGATGTCAATTCTTATGGAAGCGTAAAACTTCAATGCGTTTCCACCGGTTGTTGTTTCTGGACTTCCAAACATTACCCCAATTTTATCTCTCAACTGATTGATAAAAAATACGGTACATTTTGTTTTATGAATGGTTCCAGTTAATTTTCTTAAAGCTTGCGACATCAAACGGGCATGTAATCCCATTTTGCTATCACCCATATCGCCTTCAATTTCACTTTTTGGTGTCAATGCGGCAACCGAGTCAATTACTACAATATCTACAGCACCTGAACGAATTAAACTTTCAGCAATTTCTAATGCTTGTTCTCCGTTATCAGGTTGAGAAATAATTAAATTATCAATATCAATTCCTAATTTCTCAGCATAAAAACGGTCAAATGCATGTTCTGCATCAATAAATGCGGCAATTCCTCCTGCTTTTTGTGCTTCTGCTATGGCGTGTAAGGTTAGGGTGGTTTTACCAGAAGATTCTGGTCCGTAAATTTCGATAATTCTTCCTTTCGGATAACCGTTTACGCCCAATGCAATGTCTACGCCTAAAGATCCTGATGAAATGGTTTCTACTTCTTCTACTGCAGAATCACCCATTTTCATTACAGTTCCTTTACCGTAAGTTTTGTCTAATTTGTCTAATGTTAGTTGTAAGGCTTTTAATTTTGCTTCTTTTTCCGTGCTCATAATATTTAATTTTTCGTAAAAATACAGAATTTTTTTATTGCAACAAATTTTGTTTATAAGTTTCTTAGTTAATTTTCTAAAAAAAATATTTTTATCTTTGTCGTCGAATTCTTCCATTTAGAGTTCATTTATTTTTTTCTTTAAGACATGATTATCAAGTCTTTAACTCTTAAAATGTTTATAGCATGCAACTGTACAACACCTTAAGCGCAGAAGAAAGAGCCAAGTTAATTGACCAAGCCGGTCAACGATTAACGCTTTCTTTTTATGCGTATGCCAAAATTGAAAATCCTACATTATTTAGAAATGATTTGTTTTTGAAATGGAACAAATTAGATGCCTTAGGCCGAATTTATGTCGCAAAAGAAGGTATAAATGCCCAAATGTCTGTTCCGGTAGAAAATCTTGAAGCCTTCAAAGAAACGCTTGAAACCTACGATTTTATGAAAGGAATTCGTTTGAATATTGCAGTAGAACATGATGACCATTCTTTTTTAAAATTAACCATAAAAGTACGACACAAAATTGTGGCCGATGGATTGAACGACGAAACTTTTGATGTAACCAACAAAGGCGTACATTTAAACGCCCGAGAATTTAATCAAATTTTAGAAGATCCAAATACGATTGTAGTTGATTTTAGAAATCATTATGAAAGTGAAGTCGGACATTTTACAGGTGCTATTACGCCAGATGTTGAAACATTTCGTGAAAGTTTGCCAATTATCAACGAGCAATTAAAAGACTTTAAAGAAGATAAAAATTTAGTGATGTATTGCACAGGCGGTATTCGTTGTGAAAAAGCCTCTGCTTATTACAAACATCAAGGGTTTAAAAACGTTTTTCAGTTAGAAGGTGGTATTATTAACTATGCCAAACAAATTAAGGAAGAAGGCTTAGAAAGTAAATTTATTGGTAAAAACTTTGTATTCGACCACCGTTTGGGCGAACGAATTACAGACGATATTATTGCGCAATGTCACCAATGTGGTGTACCTTGTGATACGCACGTAAATTGCGCCAATGAAGCGTGCCATTTGTTATTTATTCAGTGCGATTCTTGTGCTGAAAAAATGGAAAATTGTTGTTCTACAAGTTGTGTAACAACTATTTATTTGCCTTTAGACGAACAAGAAAACCTTAGAAAAGGGTTAAAAAACGGGAATATGATTTTTCAGAAAGGGAAATCACCAGCGTTAACATTCAAGCAAAATTCGGAAAGAAATATTTTTGAAGAAATCGCTCAAAAACCGGTAAAATTTTCGGCGGTTACCCAAATTAGAAAGCGAAAATTAACTACAGAAAGAAAAATTTATATCGGAAAAGGGCAACATTATTTCACCAAAGCACAAGTAGGCCAATTTTTAATAGAAAACCAAGAGTTAAAAACTGGAGATACGATTTTTATAAAAGGCCCTACAACTGGAAACGAGAAAATGCAAGTGGGCACGATGTTGATAAACGGAATCGAAAACACCTTAGCCAAACCTGGTGATAAAGTAACTTTTGTAGTCCCATTTAAAATTAGAGAATCAGATAAAATATATAAAATATAATTGAAATTCATAAGAAAATGAAACCTGTTGCGTTATAATGATGTAGCAGGTTTTTTTGTTTATAGAAACTTGAAAAACCAAAAGTTTAAATTCAGTCAAAAAAATGCTATCTTTACACTCAAAATAATATTTGAAAAGTAGTTTCAATTTTTTTGAGGCGATCAATATATAAATTATGGCATGTACAAGTTGTTCAACTTCCGATGGTGGTGCACCAAAGGGGTGTAAAAATAATGGGACTTGCGGCACCGATAGCTGCAACAAATTAACAGTTTTCGATTGGTTAGCCAATATGACCTTACCAGGCGGTCAAGCACCGTTTGATTGTGTAGAAATACGTTTTAAAAACGGAAGAAAAGAATTTTTTAGAAATACTGAAAAATTGACTTTAAGCATCGGTGATGTAGTGGCAACTGAAGCTTCTTCTGGTCACGATGTGGGTTTGGTGTCTTTAACTGGCGAATTAGTTCGCGTTCAAATGAACAAGAAAAACGTAAAAGACAACGCCGAAATTCCTAAAGTATATCGCAAAGCGACTCAAAAAGATATCGATATTTGGCATGGCGTAAGAAATAAAGAAGACGGCATTCAAGTTCGTGCCCGAGAAATTGCCATTGCTATTAAACTAGAAATGAAAATTTCGGATATCGAATTCCAAGGCGATGGTTCAAAAGCAACGTTTTATTATACCGCAAATGACCGTGTCGATTTCCGACAATTGATTAAAGAATACGCTAGCGAATTTAAAATCCGTGTAGAAATGAAACAAGTTGGTTTCCGTCAAGAAGCCGCTCGTTTAGGCGGAATTGGTTCTTGTGGACGCGAATTATGTTGCTCGTCTTGGTTAACAGATTTTAGAAGTGTCAATACTTCGGCAGCTCGTTACCAACAATTATCTTTAAATCCACAAAAATTAGCAGGGCAATGTGGAAAGCTAAAATGTTGTTTAAATTACGAATTAGACACGTATTTAGACGCACTAAAAGGCTTACCAGACATGGACACAAAATTGCTTACCGATAAAGGCGATGCGTATTGCCAAAAAATAGATATTTTCAAAAATTTAATGTGGTTTTCTTACGCAAACGCGCCAGCTCATTGGCACACGCTAACTGCAGAAAAAGCCAATGAAATTGTTGCCATTAACAAACAAGGTAAAAAAATCGCACAATTAGAAGACTTTGTAGAAGAAGTATCAACCCAAAATGTGGAGAAAAAATTTGAAAATGTTGTGGGGCAAGATAGTCTAACACGTTTTGATCAACCTAAAAGAAAACCAAACAATAATAACAAAAGAAAAAAGAAACCGTTTAAGAAAAATGAATAATACTTTTTTTAAAATAGTAAGTTTTTTCTTGATTTTTGTGGTAATTTCTTGCGACAAAAAACAAGTTTTTGATGAATATTATGCCTTTGACGGCACCTGGAAAAAAAACAAAAAAGCTACTTTTACTTTTGACCAAAAAGACACCACAAGTGTATATAATTTGTTTTTAAACGTAAGAAACAATAACGATTACCCATACAATAATTTGTTTTTAATTGTGTCATTAAACCAGCCCAACGGCAAAGTGCTAGTGGATACTTTAGAATACCAAATGGCAAATCCAGATGGTACTTTATTAGGAACTGGTTTTTCAGATGTAAAAGAAAGCAAATTGTGGTACAAAGAAAATTATAGCTTTGAAAAACCCGGAAAATATAAGTTAGAAGTCGAACATGCTGTAAGACAAACAGGAAAAGTAAAAGGCGTAAAAGACTTAACCGGTATTACAGATTTAGGATTTAGAATTGAAAAAAGAAAATAAAGATACAAATGGCAACTAACAACACCCAAGTCAGTTATTCAGATTACGTTAGAAAATTTTGGAAATTATTCGGTTACACAATTGGTGGCCTTTTATTATTTTTTCTTTTGGCATCGTGGGGATTTTTCGGAAAAATGCCTTCGTTTGACGAATTAGAAAATCCAGATACCAATATCGCTACAGAAATTATTTCTTCCGACGGCGTTACTTTAGGAAAATTTTATAAAGAAAACAGAACACCGGTTAAATATCAAGATTTACCAAAACATTTAGTAGATGCATTAGTAGCAACCGAAGACGAACGTTTTTACGAACATTCTGGTGTAGATGCTAGAGGAACATTAAGAGCCATTTCAAGTTTAGGAGGAAGCGGAGGTGCAAGTACCATTACGCAACAATTAGCCAAAAATTTATTTCACGGTGAAGGCTCTAAATTTTTACCTTTTCGTGTCATTCAAAAATGCAAAGAATGGATTATTGCTACAAAATTAGAACGTCAATATACCAAACAAGAAATTATAGCATTATACTTAAACAAAGTAGATTTTGTAAATAGCGCAGTAGGAATTCGTTCCGCTTCAAAAATCTACATGAACAAAGAGCCTAAAGACTTAACTTTAGCTGAAAGTGCTTTATTTGTCGGAATGCTAAAAAATCCAGCTTTATTCAATCCAACCAAAGAAAAAAGAAAAGAAAGAGTATTTAAACGTAGAAATACCGTTTTAGATCAAATGGTAAAAAACAAGTATTTATCTGAAGCAAAAGCCGCAGAATTGAAGCGAGTTCCAGTAAAAATAAACTTCAAACCAGAAAGTCATGCTGAAGGAACGGCCACTTATTTTAGAGAATACTTGCGTGAAAGTTTAAAACCTATCATCAAAGCCATTGAAGACGAAAAAGGAGAAGAAATTGATTTGTACACGGCCGGTTTAAAAATTTATGTTACTATCGATTCGCGCATGCAACAATATGCCGAGGAAGCAGTAGAAGAACATTTATCAAATTTACAACCTGAATTTAATCGCCGTCAAAAAGACAATCCAACCGCTCCGTTTTTA
The DNA here is from genome assembly GCA_964402375.1 of uncultured Flavobacterium sp. GTDB lineage: Bacteria > Bacteroidota > Bacteroidia > Flavobacteriales > Flavobacteriaceae > Flavobacterium. The sequence goes on from CAYOCC010000006.1 coordinate 120,470, forward strand.
GATATTACACCGTCTGAAACTCAGAAAATCATGAATCAAGCCATGAAAAATTCGGAGAGATGGCGCATTATGAGCATCAATGGAAAATCGGATGAAGAAATAAAACAATCTTTTGATGTGGCTGCAAAAATGAAAATCTTCACATGGAAAGGCGAAAGAGATACCATCATGAAGCCGAAAGATTCTATACTTTATTACAAACATTTCTTGCAAACTGGAATGATGGCAATGGAACCGCAAACCGGCCATGTAAAAGCTTGGGTGGGCGGAATAAATTATAAATATTTCCAATATGATCACGTGGGTCAAGGCGCACGTCAAGTAGGGTCTACATTCAAACCATTTGTATACGCTACTGCCATAGACAGATTACAAAAATCGCCTTGCGACATGATAATGGATTCGCCATTTACCATATTAAAAGGAGATAATAACGATAAAAATTGGACACCAAACAATTCAGATGGAAAATACCGCGGATTGGTTTCTATGAAAAGAGCATTAGCCAATTCCATCAACACGGTTTCGGCACGTTTAATTCATGAAGTTGGTGCGCCGGCTGTTGTGGAAATGGCAAAAAATTTAGGAGTTACTTCCAACATTCCAAATCGTCCAGCAATTGCTTTGGGAGCAGTAGAAATTACAGTAGAAGAAATGGTAGCTGCTTTTAGTACTTTCGCCAATGAAGGCGTATATATAAAACCGCAATTAATTTCTAAAATTGAAGATAAAAACGGCGTGGTAATTTACCAAGGTGTAGAAGAATCTCATGATGTTGTAAATAAAGATGTGGCGTATTCGGTTATCAAATTAATGGAAGGCGTTACCGAATCTGGTACCGGGTCACGTTTGCGTTGGGCAGCTTCGGCACCATCTAATTTTTTAACGGGCGTGCCTTATAATATTAAAGGACCAGTTGCAGGAAAAACAGGAACTTCTCAAAACAATTCTGATGGCTGGTTTATTGGGATGGTGCCTAATTTAGCCGCCGGAGTTTGGGTGGGTAATGAAGATCGTTCGGCACATTTTGAAAGCACAAATATGGGGCAAGGCGCAACAACAGCTTTACCAATTTACGGTATTTTTATGCGAAAATGTTTGGCAGATCCAACGTTAAATGTATCACAACAACCATTTAAAAGACCTGCAAATATGTCTATAAAAGTAGATTGCGGACCAGAACCTAGAGCAGTTGTAGATTCGACAGCTACAGATTCTACCGCAGTTCCAATAGACGCACAACCAGATACTGACGGATTAGACGGACTATAAATTATATTATGATTTCAAGAAAAGTAAACAACGTACAAGAAGCACTTGAAGGAATTCAAGA
>CAYOCC010000007.1:0-84633 GCA_964402375.1 uncultured Flavobacterium sp.
ATCAAGGGTTTAAGGTAACCATTTTTGAAAAAAATAGTTATCCTGGAGGGAAATTAAGTGAACTTAATATAAATGGATTTCGGTTCGATAAAGGGCCGTCTTTATTTACAATGCCGTCATTGATAGATGAATTGACCAATTTACAAGGAAGTGCTCATAAATTTGAATACCAAAAATTAGATGTCATTACCAATTATTTTTATTCGGATGGAACAAAGCTAAAAGCATCTGCTAATTTGGAAGATTTTGCTAAGGAAGTGCATTTAAAACTAAATGAAAAAAAAGCGACTGTTTTAAAACACATCAAACGCAATGCTTTTTATTTTAAAACCACAGAAGATTTATTCTTAAAGCAATCGCTTCATCAACTGAAAAATTTTATAAATTTTAAAACTTTAAAAGGCATCTTATTTTCTCCTTTTTTGGGATTATTCAGTACCATGAACAAAAAAAATTCGCAAACATTTTCCAATCCAAAAACAGTTCAGTTATTTAATAGATTTGCGACTTACAATGGTTCAAATCCCTACAAAGCTCCTGCTTTAATGAATATGATTTCGCATTTGGAGTTCAATCTTGGGGCTTATTTACCAAAGAAAGGCATGCACCAAATTACAACACATTTAGTCAAACTAGCAGAAGAAGCAAATGTGGAAATTAAATATAATGCTGCTGTTGAAAGCTTAGAACTTGGAACTAATAACAGAATTTCCACAATTAAAAGTAATGGAGTCAGTTACCCTTTTGATATTGTGGCAAGTGATATAGATATTCACGTACTTTACAAGTATTTGTTGCCAAAATCCTATACTCCTAAAAAATTAATTCAACAAGAGAAATCAAGTAGTGCTTATGTTTTTTATTGGGGAATAAACAAAGAATTTGCAAATTTAGGACTACATAATATATTGTTTAGTGATGATTATAAAAAGGAATTTGACAATTTATTTTCAAAGCAATTTCCAACTGATGACCCTACGATTTACATCAATATTACTTCAAAGCATTGCAAAACTGATGCGCCAGAAGGTTGTGAAAACTGGTTTGTAATGGTTAATGTGCCACACAATAAAAACGAAAGTATAGATTATGCAACCGCTATTCGAAAAAATGTAATTGCGAAAATTAATGCGATGCTGGAAACCGATATCGAAAAACATATCATTTCAGAAAGCACCTTAAGTCCCGTTGACATAGAAAACCAAACTTCGTCTTACGGCGGATCACTTTACGGCAACTCTAGCAACAATAAATTTGCGGCATTTTTACGACATGCTAATTTTTCTTCAAGCATTAAAAATTTGTTTCTTGTAGGCGGAAGTGTGCATCCTGGCGGAGGAATTCCATTGTGTCTTTTTAGTGCAAAAATAGCCAGTCAACTTATAGTAGAACAAGAATTGAAATGAAAGAAACGTACAAATCATATTTTTTATATTTCTTAATTCTGGTATATATTTCCGGATCAATTGGGTTTGTATTAAATCCTGCTTTTTTTAGTCCATTTACACCTTTCACCTTATTACTTACATGTTTAGTTTTTTTAATTCATAGTCCAGTAGCCAACAAAAAATTCATTTTAGCTTTTTTTTCTATAGCTTTTTTAGGTTATATTTTTGAAGTAATTGGCGTAAAAACTGGGTTAATTTTTGGGAAATATTCCTATGGGAACGGATTAGGCATAAAATTACTTGAAGTGCCACTAATAATTTCTATCAATTGGGCAATGCTTATTTGTGCTGGAATTAGAATAGTAAGTAGTATCTTTGCAAACAAAATAACAGTATTGATTGTTGCTGCTTTACTAGTTACACTTATAGATTTATTGATAGAACAAGTGGCTCCAAAACTTGATTTTTGGCAATTTGAAAGTGGGCTGCCTGGTATACATAATTATTTGGGTTGGATTGGGGTTGCTTTTTTTATATCGTACTTTTTTTACCCTATCATTATTAAAGCCAATCGTATGGTATCTTTAATTATATTAATTTTACAAATTATATTTTTTACATCATTATTTATATTTTTTTAACATGGAAATAATTATTAATTTCAGCATTGTTTTAGTTACATTTATACTAACCGAATTTTCGGCTTGGGCAAATCACAAGTATGTCATGCACGGTTTTATGTGGTATTTTCATGCTGATCATCATAAAAAAGACCATAAAAGTTGGTTTGAACGAAATGACTTGTTTTTTATCATTTATGCTGTGCCAAGTTGGTTGCTAATAATGTATGGCATGATGAACCAGTATGCATGGTATACTTGGGTTGGTTTTGGTATTTTACTGTATGGTTTAGCCTATTTTGTTGTACATGACTTAGTAATACACCAACGATTCAAAGTACTTACTAAAACAAAAAATGTCTATGTTTTAGCATTGCGTCGCGCACACAAAATGCATCATAAAAATATAGGAAAAGATGGTGGAGAAAGTTTTGGAATGCTAATTATTAAGAAAAAATACATTCAAGCTGCCTTAAAACAGACTAAAATTATTAATGCATAAAACAACATATAGCTGAATAATTATCCTAATCTTAATAATAAGTTTTCACACTATTATTAAAGTTTGTTCTGTATATTTTTCCTAAGCTGCACATAAATTAAACTATCAAATGGAAAATACAAATGCTGCGTATTGCCCGATTTGTAAAAAAAACGAAAGTGCTTTTTACATGTCTACAAAAGCGCTTATGCATGAGACAAATAACGAGCTTTACACTTTTAATATTTGTAATAATTGTGAAACAGTGTTTTTAACAAATCCAGTAAGTCAGGAAAGATTAGACCATTATTACACTGATAATTATTTACCATATAGAGGTTCAGCAGCCTGGGGAAAGTATAGTTCATTTGTAGCTAACAATCAAAAAAAATTAGACTTAAACCGTGTTAATTTTGTAAAAAAATATCTTAAAAAAAACAATCTTAATGTCCTTGATGTAGGCTGTGGTAATCCAAGTTTTTTAGAAACGTTAGAACAAAAATTAAAGGCAAATTGCACTGGAATTGATTTTTCGGATTCAGGTTGGAAGGGCAAAAAGTTTCCCAACTTAGAACTTAAAAAAATAGCGATTGAAGATTATGTTTCTGATAAACAATTTGATATTATTACATTATGGCATTATTTAGAACACGATTACAACCCGAGTCAAACCATAGAAACACTCTATAATTGTCTTAAAAGCGGAGGAAAATTAATTATTGAAGTGCCTGATTATAATAGCATTAGCGCAAAAATTCAAAAATCAAATTGGCAAGGTTGGCATAGTCCAAGACACATTTCGTTACCAACCAAAAAAAGTTTTGACCTTTTGTTTCAAAAAGACAAATGGAAAATTAAAAAACATTTGCGATACGGAACCCTTGATGCGTTTACACTTTGGTGGCTTGGCCGCATGCAAAAAAAGGGATTGATTGGTCAGGTAGTATGTCTAATCATTTTTGGATGCTTGTACTTTTAAAAATGGTAACATTTCCTATTTTTGCATTTGAAAAACTATTTCCAATGGGCATACAAATTGTGGTAGTTGAAAAAAAATAATCTGGATTACGATCATAAATATATCTAAAATATAACACAAACTCATGAGCCAAATAACAACTTGTACTTTTTTTAAATTGGAAACTTTTTCCAATAAACTTTGGGCTTTTTCGCAAATGCAACTTGGACATGCTCATTTCAAAAATATTGAAGGATTAGTATTCTATAAACTTTTAGGCTCAGGGGCTGAAAATGGTTTTAGTTCAAAACCCAACTTTGGTACTTATGCCTTATTATGTATTTGGGAATCGGAATTACAGGCAACTAATTTTTTTGAAAAAAATTCATTTTTTAATAACTATAAATCTAGAAGCGCTGAGTCGTTCACCGTTTTTGCTCACGCAGCAGAAGCTCACGGAAAATGGGATGGAAAACAACCATTTGTTTCCAATGCCACTTTGGCTTTAGTTAAACCTGTTATGGTTTTGACAAGAGCTAGTATTCGGATTTCAAAATTAATTTCTTTTTGGAGAAAAGTAGGCAAAGTGAGTAAAAGTTTAGAAGATTATGATGGATTAGCACTGTCTATTGGTGTTGGCGAATGGCCTTTAATTCAGCAAGCGACTTTAAGCATTTGGAAAACGCAAGCTGAGATGATTGATTATGCCTACAAAAATGAAAAACACAAGGAGGTAGTAAGGCTTACCAGAAAACTCAAATGGTATAAGGAAGAATTGTTTGCCCGATTTATTCCTTATAAATTTTTAGGAAAATGGAACGGTAAAGATGTTGCCAATTTCTTAGAGTTCTAGTAAAATTTCAATTCTTATTAATTAAAAATTTTAAAAATCAAGATAATTTTAAGTTGTCGTGATTTTTTTATGATAATTTGTAACTTTTTAATTTTTCATACGTATAACAAATAGAACATAAAAATTGAGGGGGAAATTCAATGAGACAACTTAAAATAACCAAGCAGGTTACCAATCGTGAAACTGCTTCATTAGACAAATACTTACAAGAAATTGGTAAAGTAGATTTAATTACTGCCGATGAAGAAGTAGAATTAGCACAACGTATTAAAGCAGGTGACCAGCGTGCCCTAGAAAAATTAACAAAAGCTAATTTACGTTTCGTTGTATCTGTGGCTAAACAATATCAGAATCAAGGTTTAACATTGCCCGATTTAATTAACGAAGGAAACTTAGGTTTAATTAAAGCCGCTCAACGTTTTGATGAAACGCGAGGTTTCAAATTCATTTCGTATGCGGTTTGGTGGATTCGTCAATCGATTTTACAGGCTTTAGCAGAACAATCTCGTATCGTACGATTACCTTTAAACAAAATTGGTTCGATAAATAAAATCAACAAAATGTATGCTTTATTGGAGCAATCTAATGAAAGACCACCTTCTGCTGAGGAAATTGCAAAAGAATTAGATATGACCGTGAATGACGTAAAAGAGTCTATGAAAAACTCTGGTCGTCACTTGTCAATGGATGCACCACTTGTAGAAGGAGAAGATTCCAATTTATATGACGTTTTACGTTCAGGTGAATCACCAAATCCAGATAGAGAATTAATTCACGAATCACTTCAAACTGAAATTGAACGTGCTTTAGAAACCTTAACACCAAGAGAAGCAGACGTAGTGCGTTTGTATTTTGGATTAAGCGATCAGCATCCAATGACTTTAGAAGAAATTGGCGAAACATTTGATTTAACTCGTGAGCGTGTGCGACAAATTAAAGAAAAAGCAATTCGCAGATTGAAACATACTTCAAGAAGTAAAATATTAAAAACATATTTAGGATAAATTTAGTCGTAAAGACTAAAGCCCAAAGTCTTAACATCAAAACTCCGGAAACACTTTCGGAGTTTTTTTAAAATATCTATTTTTGCACAAACAATATACTTAAATGAAAAATACACTTATCGCTCCTTCGGTTTTAGCTGCGGATTTTGCTAATTTACAACGCGACATTGAAATGATTAATGCCAGTGAAGCTGATTGGTTTCATATTGACATCATGGATGGCGTTTTTGTACCCAATATATCTTTTGGTATGCCTGTTTTGCAAGCTATTTCAAAGCATGCCACAAAAACTATAGATGTCCATTTAATGATTGTAGATCCTGACAGATACATTACTACTTTTGCCAAATTAGGTGCGAACGTTTTAACAGTACATTATGAAGCTTGCAACCATTTACACAGAACTTTACAAGCGATAAAAGCGGAAGGCATGAAAGCCGGAGTAGCTATTAACCCGCACACTAGCGTGAAAGTTTTGGAAGATATTATTCAGGATATTGATTTGGTTTGTATCATGAGTGTAAATCCGGGTTTTGGCGGACAAAGTTTTATTGAAAAAACGTATGATAAAGTAGCCAAATTAAAAGAAATGATTTCAAGATGCAAAACAAATACTTTAATTGAAATTGACGGCGGTGTAACCAACAAAAACGCAAAACAATTAGCTGAAGCTGGTGCAAATGTATTGGTTGCAGGAAACTACGTTTTTGGGGCTGTAAATCCAACTGAAACAATTGCTGATTTAAAAAATATCACAAGATAATATTCCTTAAAAAAGAAATAAATTAAATCCTTTGCTTATTCAAGTGAGGGATTTTTTATACTCATCTAGAATGTCTTTTGCTATAACTTTTTTTAAATTTGTATTATTATAAAAACATATATTTGAATAATTTTAAAACGAAGAATTTAATTTAAAAAATATAAATAATGAAATCGGTATTTAAAATAATTTTTTTAGTAATTATACTAAATTTATTGTCCTGTTCTTCAAGAGAACAAGAAGTTAGTACTCCAATTACAACTACTCCTAATCCAGATGATTTTATTCGAGGTGCAGATATGTCCTATTTACCATTAATAGAAAGTGAAGGCACTATTTTTAAGAAAAACGGTGTTTCAGAAAATGCTTTAATCACTTTAAAAAATACAGGTTGCAACACTATTAGAATAAGAATTTGGAAAAATCCATCTGATAATCATTCTGGCCTTGCAGAGGTAAAAGCTTTAGCATTAAGAGTCAAGCAAGCTGGAATGAAAGTTTGGCTAACTGTCCATTATTCGGATACTTGGGCAGATCCTGGTAATCAAACTATCCCATCAGATTGGACAAGTTTATCATTTGCAAATTTAAAAACAGCGGTTAGTAATTACACTACACTATTGATGACCGAAATTCAACCAGATATTATCCAAATTGGAAATGAAATTAACACCGGATTTCTGTGGCCTCAAGGACATTTAATTAATAACGAATCACAATGCTTACAATTAATTGCAGCTGCTAGTGCAGCAATTAGAAGTCAATCTACAACAACTAAAATAATGATTCATTACGCAGGAATTGGAAGCGGCGCTACTTGGTTTTTTAATAAAATGAGTAGCATCAACTATGATTATATAGGTTTGTCTTATTATCCCGTTTGGCATGGAAAAATTCTTTCAGATTTGAATGCTACCATAACTTCTTTAGGTCAAACACATAATAAAAAAGTTATAATTGCAGAAACTGCTTATCCGTTTACATTAAATTGGAACGATTGGACAAATAATATTGTTGGACAAAATGATCAATTGATTACAACATATCAAGCCTCAAACGAAGGACAGAAAAATTTTGTTTTAGCTATAAAAGATCTTGTAAAGCAAAATTCAAACGGATTAGGATTTTGTTATTGGGGTGCCGAATGGATTGCATTTAGAGGTTTAAATGCTACCAACGGTTCTTCATGGGAAAATCAAGCGTTGTGGGATTTTAATAATAATGCACTTCCTGTAATGGATGCTTTTAATCAAAATTAGAATTTTTAACCGCTTATTATTTCAGGAATTTTATAGCATTCTGCACCGTTTTCTGGTAACCTCAACTAAGCATAAAAGCGAAAACCTTTGCCAATATATTTTGACAAAGGTTTTTTTGTGACCTCGGCAGGGTTCGAACCTGCAACCAACGGAGCCGAAATCCGTCATTCTATCCAGTTGAACTACGAAGCCGTTTTTTATTTAGATTGTTAGATTTTTAGACAATTTAGACTGTTGGATTTATAGAAAGTTAGATAAAATCTAAGTCATCTAACCTGTCTAAGATATCTAACCTGTCTATGAAGTCTAATTTGTCTAAACCAATAGTTTTTTTACAATAGTAGAAATAGTTTTTCCTTCTGCTTGTCCGCCAATTTGTGCTGTGGCTAAGCCCATAACTTTTCCCATTGCTGCAATACCTGACGCACCAGTTTCTGAAATAATTTTAGTAACAATTGCCTCTACTTCTGCTTCAGATAATTGAGCAGGTAAGAACTTTTCAATCACTGCAATTTGTGCTAATTCTGGTTCGGCTAAATCGGTACGATTTTGTGCTGTAAAAATTTCGTAACTGTCTTTACGCATTTTTACCAATTTTTGTAAGATTTTAATTTCGTCCGCTTCTGAAATTTCTTCTTTTGAACCTGAAGCCGTTTGCGCAATTAATATCTCCGATTTGATGGCACGCAATGCTTCAAGAGCCACTGTATCTTTTGCTCTCATAGCGTCTTTCATGCTATCCATAATTTGTGTAGATAAGCTCATATATTTTGAATTTAATTGTTTTGTATAATGTTATGCGAAAGTAATAAAAAAATCCCGACTCGTTTATAACTTGTCGGGATTTAATAGTATTTAGATTGTTTATTTTTGGTTAATCTACATTGTCATGTAAAAACGAATTGTTGGAACGCAATTGCATGTCGTCGTTACTATCCATTCCAATAGACATACGCGAAGGCGGGTTTTGGTTTGGCATACTTGTAACGTCTAATCCTAAACGACGGAAAGCTGGTTCTTTTTCTAAATCGTCAATTCGATTTGGGTTGTTGAATTTGTGATTGAAGTTTTTTAATTTACTTTTACGTTCTTCTGCTCTTGATTTTAAAATGTCTTCAATTGACATTTCTACTGGAGAAACACCATCAAAATTATAATTAGGATCAAAACTAATAGGTGCCGCAACTGGCTCTTTTTGTTTGATAGTGAAATTTATTTCTTCATCAATAGGTTCTGCCGCAACTTGAATATGTGCAACTGGCTCAAATGCTTCTTCTAATTCTTCTTCTAATGTATATTTGATAATTCCTTCTTCACCTAATTCAGTAACTGGGAAAAACTGAACGGCTTCGTTCACTTTGATATCTTTTGTTTCTTCGCTTAATTCAAAAACAACGGTATTTTGTGTGTTTTCTATTTTAGCATCGAACAAATCTAAAGAGAAGTTGAAATCTAACGGTGCTACAACAAATTCAGGATCAATTACTTCAATTTCTCTAACAGAGTTTGAAATAATTTCGAATTCTTGAAGAGGTTTAACCATTTCAATAACAGGTTGTGCTACCTCTTTTGTTTGAAATTCTGCTGAAACATTTTCAAAAAATACATCTAAATTTTTAATAAATTCGGTAGTTTCTATTAAATCTGATACCGGAACTTGTACAATTTGTGGTTGTGCCACTTCTAAATCATTTAATTCAAAAACAATTTTGGAAACAGGTTCAGCTACTACTTCCTTTGGCATTTCTGCTTCAAAATTTACTTTATTAGTAATTGTTTCTTCAAAAGAAAAATTAGGAGTAGGAACAGCATTTGGTGTTAAATTATGTTCTACTTTTTGCTCACTATCTAAAGAATGAATAATTTTCTTTGGCTCAGCATTTACAATTTCTATTTGTTGTTCTACATTAAATCCTGTAGCAATTACCGTAACTGAAATAGCGTCGCCTAATTTTTCATCTTCACCAATTCCCATAATGATGTTGGCGTTATGACCTGCTTCGTTTTGGATGTATTCGTTAATTTCACTTATTTCATCGATAGTAATTTCGTCAGAACCAAATGTGATAAGCAACAACACATTTTTAGCACCTGTAATTTTATTATCGTTTAATAATGGAGAATCTAATGCAGATTGAATAGCAATTCTAGCACGGTCTGCGCCCGAAGCAACATAAGATCCCATTATGGCTGTTCCGCTATCACTTAAAACTGTTTTAGCATCTTTTAAATCTATGTTCATTGTTAGGTGATTGGTAATCACTTCTGCAATACCTTTTGAAGCTGTAGCTAACACTTCATCGGCTTTAGAAAAACCAGCTTTAAAACCAAGATTTCCGTAAACTTCTCTTAATTTGTTATTATTAATAACAATTAATGAATCTACTTGTTTTCTTAATTTTTCTACACCTTCCATGGCTTGGTCGTAGCGATTTTTACCTTCAAACTGGAAAGGAATAGTAATAATTCCTACGGTTAAAATGCCTCTTTCTTTTGCTAATTGAGCAATTACTGGCGCAGCACCTGTACCTGTACCACCGCCCATACCAGCTGTAATAAATACCATTTTGGTATTTACATCTAGCATTTTTTCAATTTCCTCAATGCTTTCTAGAGCGGCTTGTTGACCGATTTCTGGCTTTGCTCCTGCGCCCAATCCTTCTGTAAGATTAACTCCTAACTGAATTTTATTTGGCACCGGACTTGTTTGTAAGGCCTGAGAATCTGTGTTACACACTACGAAATCTACTCCGATGATTCCTTGTCTGAACATGTGGTTAATGGCATTACTACCTCCGCCACCTACTCCAATTACTTTTATTACGTTTGATTGATTTTTTGGTAAATCAAATGTAATGTTTCCAAATTCGTTGTTGCTTTCCATATATTTGGCTTTTTTTGTGTTATTTGCTACTAATAACTTTATTCTACATTATCTAAAAACTCTTTAATTTTCCCCAAAAGGTTATTAAAGTCGTATTTCTTTTTTCTTTCTATTGGTTCGTTTTCAACTGGTTTTGAATTAGTTTCTTCCCCTACTTCCTCAGTTACATTTACTTCAGTAGGTTGAGATGTAGCCATTACTGGTTCAGGAATTTTCAATTCTACAAACGGAGTAGCGCTATTGGTTTGGTTACGTAAACTTTCCATAACTAAACCTACAGATGTAGCGTATAGAGGACTCGACAATTCTTCGCTTGAATTTCCTGCTAAATGCTCATTTGGATACCCAATTCTAGTGTCCATTCCTGTAATATATTCTACTAATTGTTTAATATGTTGTAGTTGCGAACCACCACCAGTTAATACGATTCCTGCGATTAATTTTTTCTTTGGCTCGTCATGCCCATACAATTTAATTTCAGCATATACTTGTTCAATAATTTCCACCACTCTAGCGTGAATAATTTTTGATAGGTTTTTTAGTGAAATTTCTTTTGGATCCCGACCTCTTAGTCCAGGAATGGAAACAATTTCGTTGTCTTTATTTTCACCTGGCCAAGCTGATCCGAAACGTGTTTTTAATAATTCGGCTTGTTTTTCAATAATTGAACAGCCTTCTTTGATGTCTTCTGTAATTACATTTCCACCGAAAGGAATTACAGCAGTATGACGAATTACTCCGTTTTTAAACACGGCTAAATCAGTTGTACCACCACCAATATCGATAAGTGCCACACCTGCTTCTTTTTCTTCTTCGCTTAAAACCGCATCCGCGGAAGCTAAGGGTTCTAAAGTAAGTCCTGTTAATTCTAAACCTGCATTTTTAACACAACGTCCTAAATTTCTGATTGAAGCCGCTTGTCCTACCACGATATGAAAACTAGATTCTACTCTGGCGCCATACATTCCTATTGGTTCTAAAATTTCAGATTGTCCGTCAATTTTAAATTCTTGAGGTAAGGCATGAATAATTTCTTCTCCAGGAAGCATTGATAAATTTTGAACTTGACAAGTTAATTGCTCAATATCATATTCTCCAATTACTTCTTCAGGATTTTTTCTACTGATATAATCGCTATGTTGAATGCTACGAATGTGTTGTCCTGCAATTCCAACCACAACATCATTAATTCGGTACCCTGAATTATTTTCTGCTTCTGATATGGCTGCTTGAATGGATTGAATGGTTTGCGTGATGTTGTTTACAACACCCCTATGTACCCCTAAACTTTTAGATTTTCCTACCCCTAGGATTTCTAATTTTCCGTACTCATTTTTCTTGCCTATCATAGCTACAATCTTAGTTGTACCTATATCTAAACCTACTGCAATACTTTCTTTGTTCATCATCTATTCATTATTTTGAACACACTACTTGTTGTGTGAAAATTAAATTTATTGACTTGTACTTTTCAATTATCGAATCTTTTGCTGCGTATTGATAAAACGCTTTGTAATTTTTAAACTTTTTTGCAATGAAAATGGGTTTTCCAAAATTGATATCGTAATCATATTCTCTGGTTAACATGTTCATGCTTCCATTTTTCTGAATTGTGATTGCAATAATATGTTTTCTTAAAAAATCATCTTTCTCAATTGTCTTAAATGTTTCTATGAAACCTTTTTTAAATTGGCCTTCAATATTTCCTTGAACAATAGGAACTCTTGACGAAAAATTATTGGACAATTGAAAAATACTGCCATTTTTATCAACATACAAAACGCGATTATTATTAACTACTCTTGCGATTGGGGACTTCTGCAAAACTTTGGTTATTAATACACTATCTTCTGAAATAAATACTTCGGCATTTTCGATGAATGATTGCTTTTTTAGGGCACTTTCCAAATCTTTCAAATCTACTTTATCTTTTTGAATTAGGGAAGTCCCACCCAAATTTTGTATTAACAAGTTATTAACCATTTCATTTGTTAAAAACATTTTGTTATCACCCTGAAAATCAACTTGTATTTTATTAATTTTCTTATTTTGACTTCTACTTTGTGTAAAAGAATAGAGAAAAATAACCACAAAAAACATGACCACTAACCGAATATTTTGCCAATTAAATTTTTTCATTTAGTACTTTTTTTATTTCATTTACCATTTCTCCTATATCTCCTGCGCCAATAGTAATATAAACATCTGCATCAGAATTTTTAAAGCTAGTTAACAACTTTTCTTTAGTTACTAATTGTTTGTTTTTAGCTGTTATTTTTTCTAATAACCAAGCTGAATTTACCCCTTCAATAGGCAATTCTCTGGCTGGATAAATTTCCAATAAAAGAATTTCATCAAACTGAGACAAACTTTCTGCAAAACCATCAACAAAATCTTTCGTTCTGCTAAACAAATGAGGTTGAAAACATGCCATTATTTTTTTATTAGGATACAATTCTTTTACGGCTTGGTGCACCGCATTTATTTCTGTTGGATGATGTGCATAATCATCAATATATACTAATTTGTCAGTTCGTATTTGAAAAGAAAATCGGCGTTTAACTCCTTTAAAAGTAGCTAACGCATTACTGATTTTTTCGTTTGCTAAACCATACGACTTTGCCATAGCAAAAGCCAATAAAGCATTGGTTAAATTATGATGTCCTGGTAGCCCAAATTTTACATTTTCAATTAATTCAGTTGCAGTTTTTACATTAAAAACATAAAAACCATTTTCAATTCTGATATTTTGAGCTACAAAATCTGCACTCATATTTACAGCAATTGTATTTCCTTCTAAAGGCAATCCTTTTACAATAAATAAATTTTCTGAAGGCACTTTTTGAGCAAATTCTTTAAAAGATGCTTCAATAGTTGCCACATCCCCATAAATATCTAAATGATCTGCATCCATTGAGGTTATACATGATACATTTGGATGTAAATGCAAAAATGAACGATCAAATTCATCAGCTTCTACTACCGTAACTGTTTTTCCTGTACCAATTAAATTGGAATCATAACCTTCCACAATACCGCCTAAAAAAGCAGTAACATCTACACCACATTCAAACAAAATGTGTCCTAAAATACTTGATGTTGTGGTTTTTCCATGTGTTCCAGCAACGGCAAAACAAAAAGTGTCTTTTGTAATGATTCCTAAAACTTCTGCACGTTTTTTTACAGTAAATTCATTATCTAAAAAGAAATTCCATTCTGTGTGGTTTTTCGGAACTGCTGGCGTAATTACTACTAAAGTATTTTCGGTATTTTTAAAGTTATCTGCAATTAAATTTATATTGTCTTCAAAATGAATTTTTATACCACTTTCTTGTAACTCGGAAGTTAACTGTGTTTTTGTTTTATCATAACCCGCTACATTTTTTCCAAGGAATTGAAAATAACGCGCCAAAGCACTCATTCCGATTCCACCGATACCAATAAAATAAACGTTATGTATTTGATTTAAATTCATTTTTTTATTGCTGTTGCAATTATTTTTATTATTTAATTAATTTTTTTATTTCTTCAACTATCGCTTTTGTTGCATTGGGCAACGCTAATCTTTTAATGTTTTGTTCCAAGCTTTCTAATTTTCCTTGATCTTTAATTAATGCTTCGAAAACAATTTTAAATTCTGATTCCAAATCTGATTCTTTAATTAAAATTGCTGCACCTCTTTCCACAATTGCTTTGGCATTTTTTGTTTGATGATCTTCAGAGACATTTGGTGAAGGAATAAAAATGGTTGGTTTTCCAACGATGCACAACTCTGAAACAGAAGACGCGCCTGAACGAGAAATTACCACATCCGAAGCTGCATAAACCAAATCCATTCTGTCAATAAATGCTACAACTTGAACATTTTCTTTTTCATTGTATTTTGAATATTCTTTTAAATAATGCTTGCCACATTGCCAAATAATTTGAAAATCAAGTTGTAATAAAAAATCTAATTCTTTTTCAATTAGTTGATTTATTCTTCTGGATCCTAAACTTCCACCTAAAATTAAAAGTGTTTTCTTGGTAACATCCAAATTAAAATAAGTTAGTGCTTCTTCTTTTTTGCTTGCCACTTCCATTAAATCTTGACGAACGGGATTTCCCGTAATATGCAATTTATCTTTTGGGAAAAACCTCTCTAAATTTTCGTATGCCACACAAATAGAATTGGCTTTTTTAGCTAATAATTTATTTGTAATTCCGGGATAAGAATTCTGTTCTTGTATAACCGTTGGAATTCCTAAAATTGATGCCACTTTTAAAACAGCGCCACTAGCAAAACCTCCTGTTCCTATTACCACATTAGGTTTAAATTTTTTTAATATAAAATACGACTTAAGTAAAGTTGTGGCCAATTTTAAAGGAAACGATGCGTTTTGTAAAGTAAGTTTACGTTGCAATCCTGCAATCCAAAGCCCTTCAATTTCATATCCTGCTTGAGGTACTTTTTGCATTTCCATTTTATCCTTTGCACCAACAAATAAAAATTTAGCATCCGGAAATTGAACTTTCAATTCGTTTGCAATAGCAATAGCTGGATAAATATGTCCACCAGTTCCGCCGCCGCTAATGATAAATCTTTTTTCCATTATTTTTTATTTATAACCGCATTTATTGGATTTTGTCCGTTTATTAAACTATCGCCTTGTTGGTCTATTTCGTTTTCTTGTTTTAAAGATTCCCGAATAGAATATTTCATATTATTTACTTTTTTTTCGTCTTCAGAAGTGGTTTCATTTGAATTTTCAGCGTTCATAACTACAACTTCTCTTTCAATTAAACGCTGTAAAGCGGCTTCTCTATCCTGAAAATCTTTTAAATCGGCGGCAATTTCATCTTCCCTTTTTGTTACACTAAGAATAATTCCTAAAGACAAACAAGTCATCCAAATGGAAGTTCCTCCACTACTAATTAAAGGCAAAGGCTGACCGGTAACTGGCAATAATTCTACAGCCACACCCATATTTATTAGAGCCTGAATTATAATTGGAAATCCGAGTCCTATGATTAATAATTTTCCAAACAAATTATTTGTTTTATTGGCTCGAATTAAGAATCTAAAAAACAATAACATGTAAAAGAATACTAACACGTATCCGCCAATTAATCCATATTCTTCAATTATAATTGCAAAAATAAAATCGGAAGATGATTGAGGTAAAAAATTCTTTTGGATACTTTTTCCTGGTCCTACTCCGTTTATTTTTCCAACCGCGATAGCGATTTTAGCATTTTCTATTTGATATTTGTCTTCATCGGGTTTATCAGAAGTGAAATTTTCAATTCTACTCACCCAAGTATTGACACGGCTAAAGGTTTTATGTTTTGGAAAAGCTTGCGCCAACAAGAAAAAAAGTGCTAATAAAGCAATTCCAGAAGCCAATATAATTCCTAAATATTTTAAAGGATACTGTCCAATGTATAACAACATAAAAACCATAGCAAACATTAGTGCTGCTGTGGAAAAGTTTGACGGCAAAATAAATATCAAAACCGCGCCAACAGGAATCCATATTTGAATAACGGAATCTTTAAACGTGTATTTGGTTTCGTTAATTTTGGTTAATGTTCTGGCAACATATACCATCAAAATTGTAAAAGCAAGCGTTGAAGGCTGAAATGAAAAATTTACAAAAGGAATAACCAACCATCGACTTGCATTTGCACCACCAATTGTTTTTCCTTGTAATAATGTAAAAAGTAACGCCGGTATGATAATCCAAATGGCAAAAATGGAATATTTTTTAAATTTTTCAAAAGGCATTTTATGAACCAAAAATACAATAAGCATTCCAATAAAAAGATGCGTAAGATGTTTTAATAATAACATAAAAGTAGAACCCGTGCCATTACCAACAGTGTAAACTAAATTGGTGCTGGCACTATATACTGGCAAAAAGGAAACTATGGCCAGTAAAATTATTACTGCCCAAATTGTTTTATCGCCTTTAAGTTGGTTGACTATTTTATTCATTATTAATTTTTGCTATTGTAAAATTCAATTACAATTATAAATTATGTACCGCTTGTTTAAATTGACGACCTCTGTCTTCATAGTTTTCAAACAAATCAAAACTAGCACATGCTGGCGAAAGCAGAACAGTATCTCCTTTTTCAGCCATTTTGTTAGCTATTTTTACCGCTTCAGACATGGAAGTTGTTTCAATAAACATTTCTACTAAACCTTCAAACTTATCTGATAATTTTTTATTGTCAATGCCTAAACAGATTATTCCTTTTACTTTTTCGCGTACTAAAGCCATCAATTCATCGTAATCATTTCCTTTGTCCACGCCGCCCACTATCCAAACTGTAGGTGTAGTCATGCTGTCTAAAGCAAAGAATGTAGCATTTACATTTGTGGCTTTGGAGTCGTTGATGTATTGTACATTATTAATTTTAAGTACTTTCTCCAATCTATGTTCAGCACCTTGAAAATTTGATAAACTTTCTCTAATAGTTGCTTTTCTTATATTCATTAATTGTGCAACGGTTATTGCAGCCATAGCGTTTTTAACGTTATGTTTTCCTTCTAAAGCAAGTTGATTTATTGGCATAGTAAAATGGTCTTCGTTTAGGTTTATATTTATCTCGTTGTTTTCAGTCATACTTCCGCCTGTATTTAATTTTTTTGAAATTGAAAAAGGCACTTTTTTTGCTTTTGTTTGATGATTGTTAAACCAATTTGAAATGGCTTCATCGTCATTGTCATAAATTAAATAATCGTTTTCTGTTTGATTCATTGTTATTCTGAACTTTGAATCGATATATAAATTGTAATCATAATTGTATCTATCCAAATGGTCTGGGCTAATATTCAAAATAATTGCGATATCTGGCTTGTAATTTATAATTCCGTCTAATTGAAAACTACTTAATTCTAACACATAACAATCATGTTTATTTTCGGCCACCTGCCAGGCAAAACTTTTTCCAATATTCCCTGCTAATCCTACATTTAAACCACCTTGTTTAAGTATGTGATACGTTAACAAAGTAGTAGTAGTTTTTCCATTACTACCCGTAATTCCAATTGTTTTTGCAGTTGTAAAAGGAGCTGCAAATTCAATTTCTGAAATTACTGGAATTTTCTTTTCTAGTAACTTTTTTACTATTGGAACATTTTCTGGTATTCCAGGACTTTTCATTACCACATCAGCATTCAGAATTAAATCTTCTGTGTGTTTTTCATCTTCCCAAGCAATGCTATTAATACTAAGAACTTCTTTATAATTTTCTTTTATTTTTCCAAAATCGGACACAAAAACATCGTATCCTTTTTTCTTTCCCAATATTGCTGTTCCAACACCGCTTTCGCCTCCACCTAATATTACTAATCGCATTTTATCTTAGTTTTAAAGATACTAGCGAAAAAATGGCTAATATGATAGCTACAATCCAGAAACGCGTTACGATTTTACTTTCGTGATAGCCTTTTTTCTGATAATGATGATGCAATGGTGACATTAAGAAAATACGACGACCTTCGCCAAACTTCTTTTTGGTATATTTGAAATAAGCTACTTGTAACACAACTGAAAAGTTTTCCGCCAAGAAAATACCACATAAAACAGGAATCATTAATTCTTTTCTAACTGCGATTGCAATTACAGCTATGATTCCTCCGATAGTTAAACTTCCTGTATCGCCCATAAATACTGTTGCTGGATAGGTGTTGTACCATAAAAAACCAATTAATGCACCTACGAATGCGGCAATATAAATAGTCATTTCTCCCGAATTTGGGATGTACATAATATTTAGATAATTTGAAAAAATGATGTTCCCAGATACAAATGTGAAAATACCTAAAACCAATACTGAAATGGCTGAAGTACCAGCCGCTAAACCATCAATACCATCTGTTAAATTCGCACCATTTGAAACGGCAGTTATGATAAAAATCACCACTGGAATAAAAATTAACCAAGCCCAATTTTGATAATCATCTCCCATAAAAGAAAGTACTTCGGCATAATCAAACGTGTTGTTTTTTACAAATGGAATGGTTGTTTCCATTGATTTTACCTCTGGTGAAGTGGATTTAATAACTGTTTCTATTCCTTGCTTTTTTAGCACCACATCTTCTTTTATCGTTACATTTGGATTAAAATATAAAGTAACGCCTACTATAATTCCAAGTCCAATTTGACCAATAACTTTAAATTTTCCTTTTAAACCATCTTTATCTTTTTTGAAAACTTTAATATAATCATCTAAAAAACCAATACTTCCCATCCAAACTGTTGTCACCAAAAGCAAAATGATATAAATGTTGTCCAATTTTGCCAATAGTAAAACAGGAACAAGTGTGGCTAAAATAATAATTAGTCCACCCATTGTTGGGGTTCCTGCTTTTTGTACTTGTCCATCTAAACCAAGCTCTCGAACGGTTTCACCAACTTGTTTATTTCTTAAATAGCTGATTATTCTTTTTCCATAAATGGTAGAAATTAACAGCGATAAAATAACCGCTATTCCAGATCGGAAAGTGATATATTGAAACAAACCAGCACCTGGCAAATTGTATGCTTCGTCTAGATATTTAAAAATGTAGTATAACATATTTTTATAGGTTTAAATTCCAAATCTTTAAAATTCCAAATTCCAAGTCGTTTGACTTAATATTAAGAATTTATTTTTCTAATTGTTTTAATAATTCTTGTACAATTTTCATATCGTCAAAATCCTGACGGGTTCCGTTTATTTCTTGATAAGTTTCATGACCTTTTCCCGCAATCAGAATAATATCGCCTGAATTTGCCATTTGACAAGCGGTTTTTATGGCTTGTTTTCTATCTAAAATAGAAAGTGTTTTTTTAAAATGCTGCCCTTCTACTCCAACTTCCATATCTTCAATTATTGTTTGAGGATTCTCTGTTCTTGGATTGTCTGAAGTAAAAATGGATTTATCACTCAATTTGGCTGCAATATTTGCCATTATTGGTCGTTTTGTTTTATCTCTATCTCCACCACAACCAACAATTGTAATTAATTGTTCGTTTTTTGTACGAATATTTTCTATAGTTTTCAAAACGTTTTCCAAAGCGTCTGGCGTATGTGCATAATCAATTATTGCTGTAATTTTAGTGTTAGAAATAACAAACTGAAAACGGCCTGAAACACTTTCTAATTCCGATAACAATCGTAATGCTTCTGTGCTCTCAATTCCTAATTCAATTGCTACTCCATAAATAGCTAAAATATTATATGCATTAAACGAACCAATTAATTTGGTCCAAACTTCTTCGTTATTAATTTTTAAAACCAAGCCAGATAATTGATTTTCTAAAATTTGTGCTTTAAAATCAGCATAGGTTTTTAAGGCGTAAGTTCTTTTTTTGGCCAATGTGTTTTGAAGCATTACTTCTCCGTTTTTGTCATCAATATTTGTAATAGCAAAAGCAGATTTTGATAAACCATCAAAAAATGATTTTTTAACATCTCTATATTCAGCAAAAGTTGCATGGTAATCTAAATGATCATGTGATAAATTGGTAAACACACCGCCTTCAAAATATAAAGATTCGGTACGTTTTTGATGAATGCCATGTGAGGAAACTTCCATAAAACAGAATTCGCAACCTATTTCAACCATTTCGTCTAAATATTTATTAATAGTTAGCGAATCTGGTGTAGTGTGAGTAGCTTTGTATTCAACCTCATCAACCATAATTTTAACAGTCGATAATAAACCTACTTTGTATCCTGCTTTTTTAAACATTTGATACAATAATGAGGCAATTGTAGTTTTTCCGTTAGTGCCTGTAATCCCAACTAATTTTAGTTTTTTCGATGGATTATCGAAATAATTTGCTGACAAAAATGCTAAGGCTTGATTAGCGTTTTGCACCTTCACATATGTAATATTTTCTGTTAATGATGATGGCAAATCTTCACAAACAACAACAATTGCACCTGAAGAAATGGCTTTGTCAATAAATTGATGACCATCTGAAAATGAACCTTTTATTGCAACAAAAACATCGTTTTTTGAAACCTTTCTAGAATCAAACTCAATTTTTTCTATAGCCAAATCTGTAGTACCGTGAACCGATTCAATTGTTACTTTATATAATATGTCTTTTAATAAGCTCACGATAATTCTATTGATATTATTTGGTTTTTTTTAAAAGTTTCACCAGGATTGATAGATTGTTTTTTGACTTTCCCTATTCCTGTAAATGTTACTTTTAATCCTAAATTTTCTAATAATGAAACAGCATCCATTCCAGCCATTCCTTTAAGATTTGGCATTACGTTTGTAGTGCCTTGTGATTTTTTTTCAAATTCTCGAAATAATACTTCTTGTTTAGGACTTTTTAATTTTATGTTTTTGAATTTATTTGTACTTGGTACATCTGTAAATATTTTTTGAGCAATTCTTTTAAAAACTGGACCTGCCACATCGGCGCCATAATATCCTTTTGATTTATCTGGATTATGGACTACCACTATGCAAGAATATTTTGGTTGATCTGAAGGAAAATATCCAACAAATGATGAAGCATATGACATTTCTGCTTTACTATAATCTACCTGAGCGGTTCCCGTTTTTCCTGCCATTGAAAAATCTGCAGAATACAAACCTTTTCCTGTTCCGTTCTTTACTACGTTTTCCAATACTTTTCTAACTTTTAACAAAGTTTCATCGGAACATATTTTCGGATTAATAACTTGTGGATCGTATTTTTTAATGGTTTTATTCCATTCTTTAATTTCACTTACAAAAATTGGTTTAACCATTTTGCCATCATTTGCTACCGCATTATACAAGGAAAGTGTTTGTAAAGGAGTCATGGAAACGCCATAACCAAATGCCATCCAAGGCAACGTGGTGCCATACCAATTCTTAGCTCCCGGTTGTGGAATTATAGGTTGTCCTTCTCCTTTAATTTGAAGACCCTGTTTTTTATTTAGGCCGTAACTATTGATTCTATTGATAAATTGCCAAGGATTATTTTTATAAGCTTTATATGTTGCTTGTACTAAAATGGTGTTTGAAGATACTTCAAAACCTTTTGCTAATGAGGCTATTCCGTATCCGTGATGATTTGAATCTTTAACTGGTCTACCTTGAATCATAACTATACCACCATTAGAATTATATACAGAACTAGTATCCGCTTTTTTATCGTCAATAAGCGCTATTAAATCCATTAACTTAAAAGTAGAGCCAGGCTCGTGAGATTCCGTAAGAGCATAATTTTGTGTTTCAAAATACGTTCCTTCTTTAGATTTTCCTAAATTTGAAATGGCTTTTATATAACCCGTATTGGTTTCCATAACTACTACACAACCATGATCTGCTTTATAAAACTCTAATTGTTTTAATAATGCATGATGCGCAATGTCTTGAATAAATACATCTATAGTTGAAATTACATCGTACCCATCAACTGGATCTAATTCATTAATATCAGAAATAGGTTTCCACTGATTTTTTGCAATTTTTTGCATCCAATGGTGCCCATTTGTTCCGTTTAAGTATTTACGAAATGCGTATTCTAAACCTTTACCTTGATTGCCGTCGCGTTCATAACCTATAGTTCTGTTTGCAATTAGGCCTACAGGATGTTTACGCACCGTTTGCTGTTCGGCAATTATGCCGCCTTTATTAGGCCCCAATCTAAATAGTGGGAACTTTTTTACGCGCATGTATTCGGTAAATGTTAATTTTTTTGCGACTAAAAAATACCTGTTTTTAGTGTTTTTTGCTTTACGTAAATCCCTTTGAAATTCGCCAGAAGATTTTCCAACTAACTTGGCTAAAGAGTCTGATAAGGCAACGTAATATTTTTCAAAATTTTCTTCAGATGGCGTTACAGCATCAAAACGAATAGTGTATTCAGGAATAGAAGTGGCCAATAAACTTCCATCTGAAGAATAAATATTTCCTTTATTGGCAGGGATTTCGAAATTTTTAACAGTACGTTGTTTGGCTAAATTTCTATAATACTCACCACCTACCCATTGTATGTTAAATAATTTTATTGCAATTGCAAAAGAAAACGCAACAACGCAAACCACCACAAAGGCTAGTCGGTAAGAAATTATATTGTCGTTTTTTATTGCCATATTTTTAATTTATCTATAAAACTTTTTTCTGCTGGTTTTCGTATTACAATCTTTTTTGGAGGAACTGTGGATGGAATAATTTGCCTTGTTTCCATTTTTTTGGAAACAGTTGATTCCATTTTTAATTTCATTAATTCGGAACGTGTATCTACAAATTTTGAACGCAATTCTTTTACTTCATTTGTTAAACTTGTAATCCTATAATTTTTTTCATCGTAGTTATGGTTAAAATAAACCATCAACATAGCTAATGAAAAAACGAAAATTATAAATTTCCATGTTTTAAGTGCGTCATCATCAATTAAGAATTTCGCTTTTAACAGACTATATATACTGCTTTCTTTTGCCATTATTTTTTTTCTGCTACACGAAGTTTTGCACTTCTAGCTCTATTGTTTATTTCTATTTCTGCTGCTGAAGGCACAATTAATTTTTCAATACTTTTAAAAGGCACTTCAAAATTTCCGAAAAAGTCGCGTTCTGGCTCTCCTTCAAACATGCCGTTTCTTATAAATCTTTTTACCAATCTGTCTTCTAAAGAATGGTAAGAAAGGACACTCAATCTTCCTCCAGAAACCAATAATTCTTCTGTTTGAATTAAAAATTCTTTTAAAACTTCAATCTCCTGATTTACTTCAATACGGATGGCTTGATAAATTTGAGCTAATATTTTATTCGCTTTATGTCCAGGTAAAAAGCGAGACAAAACCTCTTTTAGTTGCTCAGAATTTTTAATTTTTTTGTCTGCTCTTGCAGCTACAATAACATTTGCCATTGCGCCACCGTTCTTTAATTCTCCAAAATCTAAGAAAACTCGTTTTAATTCATTTTCTGTATAATCATTTATCACTTCATAAGCAGAAAGCGTATCGTTTTGGTTCATTCTCATATCTAAAGCACCATCAAATCGTGTAGAGAAACCTCTTTCTGCTACATCAAATTGATGAGAAGAAACTCCGAAATCGGCTAAAATCCCATCAACTTGTTTAACGCCATAAAAACGTAAAAACCTTTTAATAAATCTGAAATTTTCATTAATTAATACAAATCGTTCATCATCTATAGTATTTGCCAATGCGTCTGTATCTTGGTCAAAACCAAACAATTTTCCGTTTGGTCCTAAATGCTTCATAATTTCTCTTGAATGTCCGCCGCCGCCAAAAGTGACATCAACGTAAATTCCGTCTGGTTTAATATTTAAACCGGCAACCGTTTCTTTTAAAAGTACTGGGTTATGATATTCCATCTTCCGCGTCATTTTGGTTACCCATTACTTCTTCGGCTAAATCTGCAAAATCTACCATCGCATGATCTAATGCTGACTCATATAAATTTTTATCCCAAATTTCTATAATTGAAACAGCAGATGATAATACAATATCTTTATCTATTTTAGAAAACAACACCAAATCCTTCGGAATTAATAACCTTCCTGTTGCATCAATTTCAACCATTTTTACACCAGCAGTAAAAGCTCTAATAAAATCGTTGTTCTTTTTTACGAAACGATTTAACTTGTTAATTTTCTGCATAACAGTGTTCCATTCCTTCATTGGATACAATTCTAAGCATGGCTGAAAAACGGATCGCTTTAATACAAAACCTTCTTCAAAATTACCCAGTTGTTTCTTAAGAGGCGCAGGTATCATTAACCTTCCTTTTGCATCAACTTTGCACTCGTATGTTCCTAAAAATGTATTCAACTTTTATAAATGAATTATTAATGAGACAAATTTAAAAAATATTTTACCACTTTTTACCACAAAATACCACTTTGTTAATAAGTTTTTATGAAAAAATGATAGAATTACCACTTATGGGCTGAAAATACAGATATTGACAAAGAAATTAAGTTTTTAACTATGGTAGCTATTATTGAAAAAACACTGTTAATTTCGGTAATAATTCTCAAAACAATTTGAAAATTAGGGTTTTAGCTAGAAAACAATTTAATAATATTTAATAGTAAACAAATGTGAAAAAAAAATGTATTTTTGTAAATATTAGATGATTTGATCACGAAGATGTTTTTATGATAAAGAAAGAAAAAAAGTATACTTATTTTGAAGCAGGTGAAGGTACACCAATAATCGTATTACACGGTTTGATGGGCGGGTTAAGTAATTTTGACGGGGTGGCCAATTATTTTCCAAATAAAGGATACCAAGTGATTATTCCTGAATTGCCAATTTATACCCAAAGTTTATTAAAAACTAACGTAAAAGCATTTGCCAGATATGTAAAAGATTTTATTACTTTCAAAGGATTGGAACGTGTAATTTTGGTAGGAAATTCACTAGGTGGACACATTGGTTTATATTTTACTAAACAATATCCTGAATTAGTTAAAGGATTAGTAATTACCGGTAGTTCAGGATTATACGAAAGCGCCATGGGTGAAAGTTATCCAAAACGTGGTGATTATGAATACATTAGAAAAAAAGCTGAAGACGTATTTTACAATCCGGAAGTGGCCACAAAAGAAATAATTGATGAGGTTTTTGCAACCGTAAACGATAGAATTAAATTATTGAAAACTTTAACCATTGCCAAAAGTGCCATTCGTCATAATATGGCTAAAGATTTACCTAAAATGCATGTGCCAACATGTATTATTTGGGGAAAACAAGATAAGGTAACTCCACCAGAAGTAGCTGAAGAATTTAAAAAACTGCTTCCAAATTCTGAATTATATTGGATTGACAAATGTGGTCATGCCGCTATGATGGAAGAACCAGATCAATTTAATGAACTTTTGTTTGGTTGGCTTAGCGAAAAAAAATTATAAATTCTCTTTTTGTGAAGAGAAAAATATCCTACGTCAATCTTTTGAGTAGCTTTTAATACTATACATCAAATGAAAATTAATACCGCCGAATTTGTAATTAGTAATTCTGTTGTGGAAAAATGTCCGAAAGACAGAATTCCAGAATATGCTTTTATTGGACGATCAAATGTTGGAAAATCATCGTTAATTAACATGATTACCAATCATAAAAACCTTGCTAAAACCTCTGGAAGACCTGGAAAAACACAATTGATCAACCATTTTTTAATTAATAAAAACTGGCATTTAGTAGATTTACCAGGTTATGGTTACGCAAAAGTTTCAAAAACCACAAAAGCAAAATTTCAACAATTTATTACCGATTATTTTGAAAGCAGGGAACAACTTATTTGTGCGTTTGTTTTAGTAGATATTAGACACGAACCTCAAAAAATTGATACTGAATTTATTGAATATTTAGGCGAAAGTGAAATTCCGTTTTGTATTGTTTTTACCAAAGCAGATAAGTTAGGAAAAACGCATATTCATAAACACGTGGAAGCGTACAAGAAAAATTTATTAGCCAACGATTGGGCAGAAATGCCACAATATTTTATTACCTCAGCCGAAAGTGCTGTGGGTAAAGAAGAAATTTTGACTTATATTGACGAAGTGAACCAAAATTTGTTTACGGGTTCAGAATTTTAATATAGGTACACGGATTTTAAGGGTTTAAGCGGATTAATATATTTACTTTACCAACAACGAATGTTGCGTCATAACTTCCGGCTTAGCAATTCCCATTAAATCTAAAATTGTTGGGGCAATATCTCCTAAAACCCCTGATTTAATTTGTATTTTATCGTTATCTACCAAAATTACAGGCACTGGATTGGTTGTATGTGCCGTATTTGGCGATCCATCTGGGTTTATCATCGTTTCACAATTTCCGTGGTCGGCAATTAAGATTATGGTATAATTATTTGCTAAAGCGGCTTCAATAATTTCTTTTACACAAACATCAACAGCTTCACATGCTTTTATAGCTGCTGGCATACTTCCGGTGTGCCCAACCATATCGCCATTTGCGAAATTTAAACACACAAAATCCACTTCGCCTTTTTGTAATTCAGGTACTAAAGCGTCTTTTAATTCGAAAGCACTCATTTCTGGTTGTAAATCATAAGTGGCTACTTTTGGTGAGTTTTTTAATATCCTAGATTCCCCAACAAATGGTGCTTCTCTTCCACCAGAAAAGAAAAAAGTTACGTGCGGATATTTCTCTGTTTCTGCAATTCGAATTTGTTTTTTTCCAGATTTAGAAAGTACTTCACCTAATGTTTCAGTAATATTGTCTTTATCATAAATAACGTGAACGTTTTTGTAAGTGTCGTCATAATTGGTTAAAGTAACATAATACAACGGTAATTTGTGCATATTTTGCTCATGAAAATCGGTTTGCGAAAGCACTTCTGTTAATTCTCTACCTCTATCTGTACGGAAATTAAAGAAAATTACCACATCATCAGGTTGTATAGTTTTACCTTCTGAAGAAAATAAGGGCTGAATAAATTCATCGGTTACATTTGCATCATAACTTTTTTGAATACTTTCAGCAAAATTTGAAGTTTTTTCGCCTAAACCATTGACTAGTAAATCGTAAGCTAATTTAACACGTTCCCAACGTTTGTCTCTGTCCATTGCGTAATATCTTCCAATAACTGATGCTAATTTTGCATTCGTGTTTAAAAGAAAATTTTGTAAATCTTGTATGTATTTTTTTCCTGATTTTGGATCTACATCTCGACCATCTGTAAAGGCATGAACAAACATATTTGATACACCATTTTCTTGAGCCGCTTCAATTAATCCGTGTAAATGTGAAGTGTGAGAATGCACGCCTCCATCTGAAACCAATCCTAAAAAATGAACGTTTTTATGATTCTTTTTTGCGTAATTGAAGGCATCAAGTAAAGGCTTTTCATTTTTTAAAGTATGATTTTTAATTGCTAAATTAATTTTTGCTAAATCTTGATATACAATTCGTCCTGCGCCTAAATTCATGTGACCTACTTCTGAATTTCCCATTTGACCTTCTGGCAAACCTACGTGAAGTCCGTCTGTACGCAATTCGGCATTTGGATATTTTTTGTATAAAGAATCTATAAATGGTGTATTGGCATTGTCTATGGCGGAAACTTTAGGGTCTGGAGAATTTCCCCAACCGTCCAAAATCATTAAAATTACTTTTTTGTTCATCGATGAAGTATTAATTTACGAAGTTACTAAATTTTTAAACGCCGACTTAAAAAAGTTAATAACGAAAAGGTTTTCTTAATTTTAATATTACGAAATACTTAAAAAATAGTTATTTATTTAAGTGCATTCTTGGCTTGATTGTAATCAATAAAGTAGCGAATACTGATAGAAAAAGTATGATTTAGATCTTCATGATTAAATACTTTTTTGGTATTATAAACAAAATTTTTATCAATCGCATTTTGAAAAATACCCGATGCATTTCGGTACAAAAACGACATTTGACTTCCCGGTGCAAACCACCAACTATATGACAAATCAAAGTTCCATAAATTTAAATTTTGATTGGCGTTACCCGTGTAAGAATAGGCTTCTGTGTAACCGTTTTCTAATAATTTATAATACGAGTTATTTTCTGAAAACGACCAATAATGTCTTAATTTTAATCCGAAATTCATTTGTGCTGTGATAGAATATTTTCCTTCCAAACTCGTTTCTAAAGTTTGATTGTCTCTTTTTGCGAAAACAATGTCATTTCCTACTCTATCAACGCGACCTAAATCTTGGTATTCGTTATTGAAATTGTTTCTATAAATTAAAGATAATTTATCGTTAATACGATATCTCGGACTTACCTCAACACCCCAATACCACCAACCTTTAGTTTCTGTAACTCCAATATTTGGGTTAATGTCAAATGCAAATTTATTGTTGTAATTGGTAGAAATAAAACCCCACATGCCATAATTTTTTGGAAAAACAACAAACCTTCCTTTAACTTGTGGATTGTAAAAATCATGTCTTTCAAACGGATTTAAATTAATTCCGATACCTGCGGCATGATTTTGTTTATTAGTTAAATTTAAATTGATATTAAAATTTTGTTCTTGAAGGTAGTTGGTAGCCTTATCAAATTGTGCAAACGCATTAAAACTTATCCTAAATGAGTTTAATTTTTCTGTTGATTGTAGCAGTCTATAGTTAGTGTTGGCGCTAATGGAATAATAATTAGTTTGAAAATTTACGCCTAAATCATTATTGTCATACTCTTTTGAAACATATTCTCCATAAACTGAAAACCTAACTTTTCCAGAGGTTTCGCCAAAACCTAAATTGGCTAAAACTCCATTTTTATTAGGCAAATTGTCATAATTATTTACGTAACTATAATTCAAAGCGCCATTTAAATTGAAAGTGTTCTTTTTGGTATTTAAATCGAATGTCGTTGCAGTAACATTTGCATCTCTAAAATTTCCATTTCGAGTTACATTTGTATTAATTAATGAAACAGAAGAATTTCCATTAAATCGCTGGTCTAAAACCAAAACATTATAATTGGCTAGCGGCTCAACGGTTTCTGATCTTGTTTTTCCGGTATTTATATCCCGAATAACAACATCAGTTTTTTTAGTAACCGTGTTTAAAAAACCAATTCCTAAACCTTCTTTTGTTCTACCAGAAATTTTAACTGCATTTACCAAATCTATTGTGTTTGGAAATTCAATTACTTCCTCCGATTCTGAAATTTCAGGATATTTACTCGCTCGTTGTCCAATTCTTCTAGAGTAAAACAAACCGCCTTTATTAAACAAATCGGTTCCCTCGGTAAAAAAAGGTCTGTTTTCGTTAAAAATTTGTTCAAACGGACCCAAGTTTAATATTTTGTCATCAAATCTTGTTTGACCAAAATCAGGAATCAAAACCATATCTAATGTAAATGCATCAGTCAATCCGTATTTTAAATCCAATCCTCCTTTTAAAGTTCCATAAGATTTTTCTTTACCAAAACTATTTAAATAAAATGATGAATAAGGTATTAAAAATAATCGTGTTGGCGTATTTATTTTTTCAATACCTCTTAAAATTCCAGCCTGTTGCGTAAAAAAACCTTTACTATTATCTACTGGATTCCAAGTGAACATTTGACGGTTTCTTCTAACTTCTCTAAAAAAGTTGACACCCCAAGTTTGCTTGTCTTCTTTAGGAAAACGAAGTGCGGCATACGGAATTTTCATTTCAACTATCCAGCCAATATCGGTAATTTTTGCTTTGCTCTCCCAAATAGCATCCCACGAAGTATCTTCATCTTCTGTGGTTCTAACTAAATCCATTTGTCCATCGGAAGCACTTACAAAAAAGCTAAATTCTTGTTGCCCATCATTAAAACCATTAATAAAAACACCAAAAAAGTCGGTAACACCAAAATTGTCTCTTTCTGAAATTTCTTTCAAGATTTTAGAGGGTTCATTGTCATATAAAATCGCACCTATGTATACGGCATCATCATCGTAAAGTACTTTTACTTCTGTGCGAAGTTCATTTAATTCTGGTTTTCCATTATCTTGGTTAAACATTACAAAGTTTTTGGCTATTGGAACATTTTGCCAATCTAATTCATCAAGTGACGCATCAATTTTTACGGTTTTTTTAATTTTTACGGCAGTAACTTCTTTTTTATTTAACAAAAATGAATCTGGGTTTGGAACAATTATTTCTTGTGCAAAAGAAATTTGAAAAAAGAGTAAAATACTTAGACTTTGAAGGCACTTCATATAATTATTTATAAATAAAAATTATTAGTCTAACTAATGCATAATTTGTTTCATCATCAAATGTTAATTTTTGAAAGTTATATAATTAGTGGCTTTTTTAAAAATTACAATCAAAAAAAAAATTGTCGATTAAACGTTAAAAATAAACGTTAAAAAATACTGGGATTACAGCTTAATAACAAAAATGATTCCAAATTAAACATTAAAATATTTATACATTAAAAAATGGGCGCCAATTTCAGGAATTTCAAATGACGCTCCTTTTTTGATGCAACCCAGTTTCTCATAAAAAGGCACAGCAGTTTCTCTTGCATTAAACCACAGCAATTCGGTTTGATTTATTTTGATAAAATTGAAAATCTCTTCAATAAACAGTTTTCCAAAACCACTACTTTGGTATTCTTTTAAAATGGCCATTCCGCGCAATTGAAATTGATTTTTTTGGTCGAAATTTTCATTATTTGTTTTAAAAACAGAAGCCACTCCAATTAATTTATTTTCAGTAAACAAACCAAAATGTGTTGTATCAACGGCGTCATCACCCAAAAAAAAGCAAGTTTCAATGGGTTTGCCTTGTCTTAACACAGCGCTTCTAACTGGAAATGTGTCTAAATAATTAATTTCTTTAAGTGTAATTTTCTTCATAAAGCATTGTGAATTAATAATTTATATAAACGTATTTGATGCTTTTTATTATTTTTTATTAAAAAACTTGCAATTAATCAGTTTTTCCTATTATATTTGCACTCACCAAAATAAAATGCGAAAGTAGCTCAGTTGGTAGAGCGTCAGCCTTCCAAGCTGAATGTCGCGAGTTCGACCCTCGTCTTTCGCTCTAAAACTTATTGAATTTTAAAATTCTACCATGCGAAAGTAGCTCAGTTGGTAGAGCGTCAGCCTTCCAAGCTGAATGTCGCGAGTTCGACCCTCGTCTTTCGCTCTAAAGCCTCAAATTTTTTGAGGCTTTTTTATTTTAAATCACTTAAATCTGATCCTGTTTCAATTTCAATTGGTGCTTTACTTTGTTGAAATAATCTGGCTGACAAATCTCCTTTTAAGGTGACTTTATTTCCCAAAACTTCTAACCAACTGCCTTCTCTTAACCCTAAAACTGGTTGTGAATTGTATTGATGAAATTCGTTTATTCTGGTTTCTCTAGTTTCTCCCATGTGTTGCGAACCTTCAATTGGATCTAAATAATGCGGATTTAAATTAAAAGAAACCAATCCTAATGTTCTAAAACTTGGAGGATACACAATCGGCATATCGTTTGTAGTTCCCATCGTTAGTCCGCAAATATTGCTTCCTGCGCTTGTACCTAAATATGGCGTTCCGTTTTCCACAACTTTCTGAATGGTTTCTAATAAATTGTATTTGTATAACATGTCTACCAAAACGAACGTATTGCCACCGCCTGTAAAAATAGCTTCTGCGTTTTGTATCGCTTCAATTGGGTTTTCAAATTCATGAATTCCTTTAACTTCAATGTTCAATTGTTTAAAAAAAGGTTTTACTTTTTCTGTATACGCTTCGTGAGAAATACCACCTGGTCTGGCAAAAGGTATAAATACTAAATTTGAAACGGTTGCAAAATGTGCTTTTAAAACTGGCAATAAATAATCTAAAAAAGTACCACCAAAAACAGTTGATGTACTTGCAATAAGCGCCTTTTTCATATGTGTTATTAAATTTACTTTATTCTTAACAAAATTTTATATCGATTATAATTTTGTTCTTTTATTTTTACATAAAATTAATTCTTATAATTATCAAGAACCATTTACAAATATTATTTTTATTTCTTTGTCAATTAGTAGTTTCACAAAACGATTCTATAATTAAAGGAAAAATCGTTGTTGCAACCAATTCTAATGACGGCGTAACTATTGTAAATATTTCTAACAAAACTAATACAATTTCTGTAAATGGAGGCTATTTTGTTATAAAAGCAAAAGTGAATGATACCTTACTATTTTCATCATTACAGTTTGATGTGATTAAATTAAAAATGACAGCAACTGATTTTGGACAAAACTTATTATTTGTAAAAATGACACCGCGGTCCAAATTAATTGAGAAAGTAATCATTACAAACCAAACCGTTATTACAGCCGAAAGTTTAGGTTTGGTTCCAAAAGGACAAAAAAGATATACCGTAGCAGAAAGAAGAAT
The DNA here is from genome assembly GCA_964402375.1 of uncultured Flavobacterium sp. Taxonomy (GTDB): domain Bacteria; phylum Bacteroidota; class Bacteroidia; order Flavobacteriales; family Flavobacteriaceae; genus Flavobacterium. The sequence goes on from CAYOCC010000007.1 coordinate 32,042, forward strand.
GATATCAGGCGGCGGCGGAATTGGTGGTTTAATTAATTTATTTACGGGATACGGAAAAGAACTTAAAAGAAACTTGGAAATAGAGAAAAAAGAAATGTTGATTGAAAAAATTAGAAATCAATTTGAAAAAGCGTATTTTGTAAAAACTTTACAAATTCCAGAAAATAATATTGATGGTTTTTTGTACTATATTGGAGAAGATAAAAAATCACATGAAATATTAAATGGTAACGATAAGAATACGAAAATGTTTAAATTAGCAGATTTAGCTGTAGCTTACTTAAAGATAATGCAACCCAAAACACCAAAATCAAAATAATTGAAAACCGTTTTACAAATTTTAATTTTATTAATCGCTCAAATTGTAGTTTCGCAAAACGATTCTATAATTAAGGGAAAAATCATTGTGGAAACCAACGACAATGAAGGTATTACAATTATAAATGTTTCAAACAAAACCAACACCATTTCTGGTAACAGCGGCTATTTTAAAATAAAAGCCAAAGTGAACGACACCATTATGTTTAGCGCCATTCATCTTGTTGGCAAAAAACATATCATAACAAAAAAAGATTTTGGAAGAGATTTACTTTTTATTAGATTAGAGATTTATACACGTCATATCAAAGAAATCATGGTTACGAATGCTGATGACATCACTGCAGAATCTTTAGGTTTGGTTCCGATAGGTCAAAAAAAATATACGCCTGCAGAAAGAAGAGTAAAAACAGCGGGTGATTTTAACGGACAATTTGGTCTGAATACAGCATTTAGTATTGACCCATTATTAAACGCTATTTCTGGGAGAACCAAACAATTAAAAGCAGAATTAGAAGTAGAAAGAAAGGAATTTTTACAATATAAAATAAATACTAACTTTGATTCCGAATTTATTATGAATCAATTGCACATTCCTGAAGAATATGTGTCGGGATTTGTTTTTTATATTGTAGAAGATGAACAATTGAAAGCCGCAGCCAAGGCGAAAAACAAAACGCTAATTTCTTTCCGAATGAGCGCATTAGCTGTCGATTTTTTGAAATTGAAAAACATACAACCTTATTATCCAAAACCTGTTGAAGCAGAAAAAAGTATAGAAGAAATCACCACTATTCCAAAACCAGAATTAGAACCAAAGAAAAATGAATAAATTTAAAATAGTTTTACTTATTACGTTGTTTGCACTTTTGAGTGCTTTCACGTTTCATAAATTTTATGTTGGGGTTTTTCAAATAGATTATTTTAAAGAAAAAAAAGCGGTACAAATTACAGCACGATTATTTATTGATGATTTAGAAAAGGCGTTATATAAAAAACATAAAAAACATTTTTACCTTACCACAAAAGATGAAATATCGGATGCAAACACATATATTGATGGGTATTTATCTGAAAAATTAAAAATTAAAATCAATAACAAAGTTCAAACGCTACAATTTTTATCTAAAGAACAAGAAAATAATATAGTAATCTGTTACTTGAAAATTAATTTTAAAGACAACATAAAAGAATTGGAAATTTCCAACACAATTTTGTCAGATATTTTTAAGGAACAACAAAATTTAGTACATTTGAACATTAATGGTAACAAAAAAACCATTTTGTTTACAAATACAGAAACCAACCAAAAACTGAAATATAAATAATCATGAAAAAGTTAAAATTAATTTCTTTCTTATTTTTTGCATCACTTACAGCATTTTCTCAAGAAGTAAAAAAAGAACCTCAAGGGCACACAGACATCAATAAATTTAGTCAAATGTATGCCGAAATGGCTACGCCTAATATGTTCAGAACAGCTTCTGGTGCGCCGGGTCCTGAGTATTATCAACAACGTGCTGATTATAAAATTAATTTAGAATTAGATGATAAAGCATCCAAAATGTATGGAAGCGAAACCGTTACTTATTACAATAATGCTCCTGAATCGTTGGACTATTTATGGGTACAATTGGATCAAAACATAGCAAGAAGAGATTCTCAAACGCCTTTAATTGATAGCCAAACAATACCACAAGCTACCTCAGTTGAAAACTTTACTAAAACGTATATGGGTAAAGGTTTTGATGGCGGTTTTAACTTAGAATACGTTAAAGACGAAAAAGGTAACGCTATGAAATACACCATAAATAATACTATGATGCGTATTGATTTGCCAAAGCCTCTTAAAAAAGGAGAAAAAGTAGTTTTTTCAATCAAATGGTGGTACAACATTAACGATTACATGAAAGATGGCGGAAATGGTCGTTCTGGGTATGAAGTTTTTCCTGATGGAAATAAAATTTATGTAATTGCGCAATTCTACCCAAGAATGTGCGTATACAATGACGTTGAAGGTTGGCAAAATATGCAATTTTGGGGAAGAAGTGAATTTGCTTTAACTTTTGGAAATTACGACGTTAAAATAACCGTTCCAGCCGATCATATTTTAGATGGAACTGGGGTTTTACAAAATAGAAGTGAAGTATATACTTCTGAACAAGAAAAAAGATGGCAATTAGCTGAAAATTCTTTTGACAAACCTGTTATAATTGTAACGCAAGCGGAGGCAACTGCTGCAGAGAAAAAATTTGCAACAACCACAAAAACTTGGCATTTAAAAGCAGAAAATGTAAGAGATTTTGCATTTTCAAGTTCTCGTAAATTTATTTTAGACGCTATGGCGGTTCAAGTTGGAAACAGCAAACCTATGGCCATTTCTATGTATCCAAAAGAAGCCAATCCGCTTTGGGAAAACTTATCTACAATAGCAGTAGCGCACACTTTAAAAACCTATTCAAAATATACATTCGAATATCCTTATCCAAAAGCCATTTCTGTTTCTGCAGAAGACCAAGGAATGGAATATCCAATGATTTGTTGGAATTACGGTCGTCCTGATGAAAATGGTAAAATCAGCGACCGAGTAAAATATGGTATGTTGGGCGTAATTATTCATGAAGTAGGACATAACTATTTTCCAATGATTGTAAATTCAGACGAAAGACAATGGACTTGGATGGATGAAGGTTTAAATACATTCTTAGAATATTTAACTGAACAAGAATTTGACAAAAATTTCCCAGCAGATAGAGGTCCTGCAAAATCTATTGTACCTTATATGAAAGGAAACCAACAGTTTTTAGAACCTATTATGAGTCATGGAGATGTGGTTTATAATTTTGGTGCAAATGCTTACGGAAAACCTGCAACAGGATTAAATATTTTGCGTGAAACAATTATGGGACACGAATTGTTTGACCACGCATTTAAAACGTATGCCAACCGTTGGAAATTTAAACACCCTACGCCAGAAGACTTTTTTAGAACAATGGAAGATGCGTCTGCTGTTGATTTAGATTGGTTTTGGAAAGGTTGGTTCTACTCTACTGATGTAGTAGATTTAGGCATCAAAAACGTAAAACAATTTTATGTAACTGAAGATGCTACTAAAGAAAACGCAGCATCTGTGAACAGAAGAGGTAGAAGAATGCCAAACAGCGGACCAATGATTTATTTAGTGAATAGTGAAAGTTCAGAATTGAAACCAGAATCAAAAACAGCGCTTGAAACAGAAAAAGTGATGGCTTTAAATGACTATTTAAACAAAAATTATAGTGCGGAAGAAAAAGCAGCATTAAAAAATCCGAAATACTTTTATGAAGTAGAATTTGACAAACCAGGAAGTTTAATGATGCCAATTATAGCTGAATTACAATTTGAAGACGGTACCTCAGAAACACATAAATTTCCAGTTCAAATTTGGAGAAGAAACAATATTACTGCAAAACGCGTTTTTGCTACAGAGAAAAAAGTAGTAAAAATTCAATTGGACCCAAAATTAGAAACAGCTGACATTGATGTTACAAATAATACTTGGCCAAAAGAAGCCGTTGTAGATAAATTTGAACAAATAGAAAAAAAATAGTAAAATTAAAGCCGTCAATGACGGCTTTAATTTTTAGTATTAATTTCATAACTTTAACTACATTTGTAAATCATAAAACAGAAAACTATGTTCGGTATTGGCGGAGGCGAAATATTTTTTATATTACTTGTAATTCTTATGCTTTTTGGATCAGATAAAATTCCAGAAATTGCAAGAACTTTAGGGAAAGGTATGGCACAATTAAAAAACGCCACCAACGAAATCAAACATGAAATTCAAAAAGGAACAGAAGAAAATGGCCTTGATTTAAAAAGTTTAACCGGAGGCATTACTGATGAAATTGCAAGTGCAAAAAAAAGCATGACAGAATATATAAATCCCGTTGAAATTTCAAATCCAATTACGGAAATTAAAGAAGAAATTGAAAATGCAACAGGGCCAATAAAACGCCAAATGTAATGCTTGAATACCTAGTACATTTAGATAAAAAATTATTTATTTTTCTTAATAATTTAGGGTCTGCACCTTTTGATACTATTTGGCTTTTAATTACCAAACAAATCAATTGGATACCGTTTTTTTTAATTTTACTCTTTATTTTATTTAAAAAATTAGGACCAAAAAAATTGGGAATAGCTATACTAACAGTTACCGCATTAATTACGTTTACTAATGAAATTACAGATATAATTAAATTTTCAGTACAACGAATTCGTCCTTGTAATGACGATACATTGGTTGGATTGATTAGAGTTGTAAAAGACAGCGATACTTTCAGTTATTTTTCTGGACACGCTTCAAATTCGACAGCAAGTATGGTATTTGTGTTTTTAATTTTAAGACAATATTTCAAATACAGTTACTTGATTTTTTTATATCCTTTAATTTTTGCTTACAGTAGAATTTATTTAGGACTTCACTTCCCTTTAGATATTATTTCTGGGTTTATTTTTGGTGGCTGTACAGGTTTTTTATTTTATTTTTTGTTTGAAAAAATTTCTAATAAATTGATAACCCTACAACACACGAGTAACCGTTAAACCATCTCGGATAGGTAATAAAACGGTTTCTACACGAGAATCTTCATTAATAATTTTATTATAATCTAGTAAAATTTGCGTGCTTTTGTCGTTAGTTTTTACTTCTTCTAAAACCTTTCCGCTCCACAAAACGTTATCAGATAAAATTATACCACCTTTGTTCATCAAAGGTACAATTAAATGAAAATAATTAATGTAATTTTCTTTATCTGCATCAATAAAAACCAAATCGAATTTTTTATTTATAGTTGGAATAATTTCAATGGCATCGCCAATATGTTGCACAATTTGATGAGAATATTTGGATAAATTAAAATATTTTTTTTGAATTTCTTCTAACTCTTCATTTATATCAATGGTATCTAATGTACCGTTTTCTTGCAAACCCTCTGCCAAACATAAAGCTGCGTAACCGGTATAGGTTCCAATTTCTAAAATAGCTTTCGGATTAATTATTTTAGACAACATACTCAAAACCCTACCTTGAAAATGGCCACTTAACATTCGTGGTTGCAAAATTTTTTGGTGTGTTTCTTTGCTCAATCGCACCAATAATTCTGGTTCTTGCTGGGAATGATTGGCAACGTAATTTTCTAAATCTTCTGATATAAAGTGCATAACTGTTTTAAATTTCAAGTACAAAAGTACAAATTCAATTGTTTTAAACACAGATTAAAGAAATTTCTAAAATTAATATAATCAGCGTTGCATTAAATTGGCATATTGAAAATTGATTAATTGGCACATTAGTAGTACTTTTGCCACATGCAACAAGAAAAAAAAGACATACGCGCTTTATCCAAAGAGCAATTAAGAGATTTCTTTGTTAGTAACGGCGACAAAGCCTTTCGTGGCAATCAAATTTACGAATGGTTGTGGAGTAAAAGTGCGCATTCCTTTGAAAGTATGACCAATGTTTCGAAAGAAACTCGCAGTATGTTAGAAGCCAATTTCGTAATTAATCATGTAAAAGTGGATACGATGCAACGCAGTGAAGACGGAACAGTCAAAAATGCAGTGCGTTTACACGATGATTTAATTGTTGAAAGCGTACTTATTCCAACCAAAACCAGAACAACTGCTTGTGTTTCGAGTCAAGTTGGTTGCAGTTTAGATTGTAATTTTTGCGCTACTGCCCGATTAAAACGAATGAGAAACCTTACACCTGGTGAAATTTACGATCAAGTGGTAGCGATAGATAATGAAAGTAAATTGTATTATGACAGACCTCTTTCAAATATTGTTTTTATGGGAATGGGCGAACCTTTGATGAATTACCCAAACGTAATGAAAGCGATTGACATGATTACATCAAACGAAGGTTTAGGGATGTCGCCAAAACGAATAACGGTTTCTACTTCTGGGGTTTCTAAAATGATTAAAAAAATGGCTGATGATGAAGTCAAATTTAACTTAGCGGTTTCTTTACATTCGGCTATTGAAGCGACTAGAAACGAGATTATGCCGTTTACTAAAAACTTCCCATTAACCGAATTACGTGAAGCATTAGAATATTGGTACGCCAAAACTAAAAGCAAAATTACTTATGAATACGTAGTTTGGAAAGATATAAATGACAACAAAGTTTCTATTGATGCCTTGGTAAAATTTTGTAAATATGTTCCGTGTAAAGTCAACTTAATTGAGTACAACGCTATTGATGATGGCGATTTTCAACAAGCCAGCGAACAAGCTATAAAAGAATATATTACCGCTTTAGAAAAAAACAATATTATAGTAAAAGTCAGAAAAAGCAGAGGAAAAGATATAGATGCAGCTTGCGGTCAACTTGCTAATAAATCATAAAAAAAGAGAAGCAAATGCTTCTCTTTTTTTTTATTATTAAATGCTATCAATTAATTACCAATTGTAATTGTATAAGAAACTCCGTTGATTGTAAATACAGCTGTGTTATCACAATCTCCATTTCCGTAATCTAAAGTAGCGGTTACTCCATTTTTAACAAAAGTAATTACTCCTAATACCAATAAAGGTTTATTTACAACCAAACAACTCATTCTCGCTCTTAAAGGCGTAGTAATTGTTGCAGTTTGTATGGTTCCGTTTGGATGTGTAGTAGTCCAATTTCCAGTAATTTTATAAATATTATCTGCGAAAATTTGAGTTGTGTTAAATCCTTCTACCAATTCTCTTGTTCTTGTTCCTACACGTGTGTAAACATCTCCGTTTGGCATCGTAATGGTCATATCTAATAGCATTACTACGATAGGATGTGGAGCAGATGTTGCAGTTGCAGCTGTTAAAGAACGAGTAAATGTTTTTGTACCAACAAATTTAATGTTGTTGTGATAAAAATTATCAAATGTATAAGTTACCGTATGTGAAACCGCTGTTGGCTGGTAAACGAAACTAATAATAATTTTCCCTTTAACAATGTTTCCATTATTTAATTGACATCCTGTAGTTCCAAAATTAATGGTTTTTGTTACTTGAGTTCCTGGAGTGATAACCGTTCCAAATGCTGGTACTCTTGTAATAGTAGCGCAGTTTGAAAACACGGCGTTATCATTGTTTGTACCTCTATAAGAAATAGTACTTCCATCAACATTGTCAAATAATTGATCTGTAATATTTGATATGTCGTCACTTGCCATATCAATTTTAGCACTTACTAATGCGTCTTCCGAAGTTAACGTATCTACAGTAGTTTCATTCTCTTTCTCACAAGCAGAAAAAGCAACCAATAATAAAACTGGTAATAAAAATTTAGCTATTTTTTTCATCTTTAAAAATTTAATGTTCAATAATTTAGACTCAAAGATAACAAAAAGGTTTAAAGTAAAAAAATATTTTTCTAATCCTTTTATGTGTGGTATCTTTGAAGTAATGAAAATTACCGAGCAAATAAAAGAACCCATAGCTTTCGAGATGGAACTTTTTGAGAAAAAGTTTCAACTGGCCATGTCTTCAAAAGTCGCCTTATTAAATCGTATTACGCATTATATTGTGAACCGAAAAGGCAAACAAATGCGACCAATGTTTGTGTTCTTAACTGCCAAAATGATTTCTGGCGGCACGGTTAATGACAGAACATATAGAGGCGCATCGGTTATAGAGCTTATACACACCGCAACTTTAGTACATGACGATGTTGTAGACGACAGTAACAAAAGACGTGGTTTTTTCTCAATAAACGCGCTTTGGAAAAATAAAATTGGGGTATTAGTTGGTGATTTTTTACTTTCCAAAGGATTATTACTTTCGATAGATAATAACGATTTTGACTTACTAAAAATTATTTCAGTAGCCGTAAAAGAAATGAGTGAAGGCGAATTACTTCAGATAGAAAAAGCCAGAAAATTAGACATCACAGAAGACATTTATTACGAAATTATTCGGCAAAAAACGGCTACGCTAATAGCTGCTTGTTGTTCACTAGGAGCTTGTGCGGTGGCGCCTGAAAAAGCAAAAACTATTGAAAAAATGCGCAAATTTGGTGAATTAATTGGAATGGCGTTTCAAATTAAAGATGATTTATTTGATTATACAGAAGATGCTATCGGAAAACCAACAGGCATTGACATCAAAGAACAAAAAATGACTTTGCCATTAATTCACACCTTAAACAATTGCACTTTAAAAGAAAAAAGTTGGATTATCAATTCGATAAAAAATCACAATAAAGATAAAAAACGAGTAAAAGAAGTAATTGCATTTGTTAAAAATCAAGGTGGTTTAACTTATGCCGAACAAAAAATGGTGCAATTTCAACAAGAAGCACTTCTTCTTATTCAAGATTTTCCTGAATCAATATATAAAGATTCGATTATTTTGATGGTAAATTACGTTATTGAAAGAAAGATATAATTCTAGTTTGCAGTGTTCAGTTATTAGTAATCAGTGAATTTTTTATTTGATACAACCAGATTAAAACAATAATTGTCTAAACAAATAGAAGCAAAATTGGAATTTGGAATTTGGAATTTTGGGATTTTAATAAAGATACAACCTTTTTTAAATCATTCTCGTCTATGTTAATAGAAGCGTTTAAAATTTGATTTTTGATATTAAAATTGTCATTGACATTAAAACATGAAAGTAATCGCATTGCATAAAGAAGAACAACAACTAATTTGTGAAGCGATTGCCAATAATCGCCAAGCACAACATTTGTTGTACACAAAATATGCATCTAAAATGTTGAGTACTTGCAGACAGTATATAAAAGACATGCATCATGCAGAAGATGTAATGCTTACTGGCTTTATGAAAATGTTTACCAGTTTGAAGAAATTTGAACATAAAGGCAGTTTTGAAGGTTGGATAAAACGCATCATGATTCATGAATGTATTGATTATTTAAGAGTAAAGAAAAACAGTTTTAATCATAAAAATATTGAAGACATAGTATATTCAGAAACAGAAGACAATTACGAAATGGAAGGTGATTTTTCTGTAGATGACATTCAATTTTTAATTGACAAATTGCCTGAAGGTTACAAAATGGTTTTTAATTTATTTGTGATTGAAGGTTACAAACACAATGAAATTGCTGAATTATTACATATTTCAGAAGGCACATCAAAATCGCAGTTATCACATGCAAAAAAAATGTTGCAATCTCAAATTACAATATTAAAAAATAAAGAAAATGGAACAAGATAATTTTAATAAAAACATACAAGAAAAATTCAATTTACGTACAATTGAACCATCCGAAACAGCTTGGAACAAATTGGACGCCATGTTGACACTTGCAGCAGAAAAAAAACAACCTAAACGGTTTTTTTGGTTAAGCATTGCGGCTACATTTTTATTATTTTCGGGTGTTGGATATATTTTCTTTCAAAAAAACGAGAAAACTAAATTAATGCCTTCAACTGAAGAAATTGTTACATCTAAAACAAATTCAGAAACACAAAAACAAAAACAAAATTTTGAAGAAAGTAGTGTTTCATCTGAAAAAGAATTGGCTAATAACACAATAAAATTTAACGTTTTAGAAACGAAAAAAAGCACTACTATCCATACAGCTCAAAAAGAAAATCCTAAATTAGAAATCTATGAAACGGCGTTAATACAACAACAAGAAGTCGTTACTGTAAATGAAATTAAAAAAGAAAGCGCCAAACAAGAAACTAAAGAAGGAACTTATAATTACACCACGCCAGAATCGCTTTTGGCAGAAGTTCAAGGGCAAAAGATACTTAGTAACACTATTTTATTTAAATCTTCGCTAAAAGTAAATGCAAACGAATTATTACAAGCCGTAGAATCAGAATTAGATAAAACCTTTAAAGAAAAAACCATCACTAAATTAAAACAAGCAAAATCAGCATTTGTAAATAGAAATTATAACTAACAACTTTTAAAACCCCTTAAATTATGCAAAAAATTATTTTGTACATCAGTATGGCGTTACTAACATTGGTAAATAGCGTAGTAGCACAGGAAAAAACATTTGAACAAAAAGCAAAAGAAATTGCTATTCAAATAAAAACTATTGCCGAAGAAGAAAAAAGAGCCTTAAAAGCTGAAGTAGAAGCCCTGGACAAAGCAGTAGAATTAGGCAAAATGACTAAAGAGGAAGCCGCAAATTCAAAATCTAAAATTGCAGTAGAACGTGCGAAAAACATTGAAACTAAAATTGCCGAACAAGAAAAAGCCTTACGTGATTTAGTAAATGGAAATGTAAATGAGGAAGAGTCTAATGATAGTTTGAAGGAAAATAGCTTTAGTTTTAAAATCAAAAACTACGACAAAAACAAGTCAGAAAATAGAACCACAAGTCAGTTTGTATCTGCAGTAGGATACAACAACTTAGTAACCAATAATATGGTAGCCAATTCTCAATTTAAATATAACCGTTCAGGCTTTGCAGAATGGGGTGTTACTTGGAATACGCGTTTATCAAACAACAGTAATTTAATTCATTTAAAATATGGAGTTGGATTTATGTATAATTTTCTTCGCGCAACAGACAACAGAGTTTTTGCTGACATAAATAATCAAACCGTTTTAGTTGATGCTGGTGTGGAAACAAAAAGTAACAGAACGTATTTTAGAAACGTATATTTTGTAATACCAATGCATCTGGAATTTGATTTTTCAAAAACTAAAATGGTGGATGACAAAAAAATATTCAAATCGCATACAGGAGCGCGTTTTGGAATTGGTGGTTTTGTAGGTGTCAATTCCAACACGAAACAATTTATACAATACGAACAAGATGGTTATAGAATTAGAGAAAATCAGAAAGGCGATTTCAATGTTAACGATTTCACTTATGGTGTAAGTACTTACATTGGTTACAAACAAACTTCACTATATTTAAAATACGACTTAAACCCAATCTTTAAAAACAATCCAGTAGATCAAAACAATATTTCATTAGGTATTCGTTTTGACTGGAATTAAAAAGTAATTTATTATGAAATATATAGTAACTCTGTTTGTTTTACTTCTTACAAGTTGTAAGTTTCAGTATATTAGTTTTAATTCTGAATCAAATAAAATGCAAGCCAAAATTACTGCAGATAAATATTTGAAAGAATTAAAAAATAAAAATGAAATCGCAAATTTTAATTTTATAAGTGTTGAAAATTCTAAAGTTGTAATGGGAAAAAACAATGACACATTAAAAGAAGTCTATTCCCTAATATATGAAATTCAGGAAAGTACTGATGTAAAAAGAAAAATTCTAAATTTAAAAAAAACTAAAAGTAAAATAGCTGTTAGTTTAAAAAATATTGATTAACATCTTAAAGTAAATTAAAACAATATTTCATTAGGTATTCGCTTTAATTGGAACTAAAAAAAAGCAAAAATTTGAGTTATAAAAATGCTTTTTTCAAAACCTACAAGGAAATTTCTTGTAGGTTTTTTGTTTTAATTTAATAATGTGTATTTTTACGAACTTTGAATTTTCAAATTACCTCATTTTCAAATTATCACAATATATTTTGATATCAAAAGAAACCATAGAAAAAGTATTTGACCAAGCTCGCGTTGAGGAAGTCATTGGCGATTTCGTACAACTCAAACGTTCTGGAAGTAATATGAAAGGACTTTCGCCGTTTGTAAACGAAAAATCGCCTTCATTTATGGTGTCGCCAGTGAAACAAATTTGGAAAGATTTTAGTTCTGGGAAAGGCGGAAATTCAGTTACTTTCTTAATGGAACACGAACATTTTACGTATCCAGAAGCCATAAAATATTTGGCAAATAAATACGGAATCGAAGTGGAAGAAACCATTGTTTCTAATGAAGATATAGAACAAGCGAACGAAAAAGAAAGCATGTATTTGGTCTCAGAATTTGCTCGAGATTATTTTCATAAAACGATGCTCAATACCGATGAAGGACAAGCAATTGGTTTATCCTATTTTAAAGAACGTGGATTTTCAAAAGAGACTATAGAAAAATTTCAATTAGGATATTCTCCTGATGTTTGGGATGCTTTTACGAAAGAAGCTTTAGGAAAAGCATACAAATTAGAGTATTTAGAAAAAACCGGACTAACCATCGTAAAACAAGAAGACGGAAAAATATTTGACCGTTTTAAAGGTCGTGTCATGTTTCCTATCCAAAGTATGAGTGGCCGCGTTTTGGGTTTTGGTGGTAGAATTTTAACTAACGATAAAAAAGCTGCCAAATATTTAAACTCGCCAGAAAGCGAAATTTATTATAAAAGTAAAGTTTTATACGGCATTTTTCAAGCCAAACAAGCTATTGCCAAGCAAGATAATTGCTATTTGGTAGAAGGTTATACCGATGTGATTCAGTTCAATCAAAGTGGGATTGAAAATGTTGTTGCTTCTTCTGGAACGGCATTAACAGCAGACCAAATTCGTTTGGTAAACCGATTAACCAATAATATCACCGTACTTTTTGATGGTGATGCGGCTGGTTTACGCGCTTCTATACGTGGTATTGATTTGATTCTGGAAGCTGGAATGAACGTAAAAGTTTGCAGTTTCCCTGACGGAGAAGACCCAGATAGTTTTGCGAAAAACAATTCGTATGAGGTTTTAAAACAATATTTAGACGAAAATTCGAAAGATTTTATTCAGTTTAAAGCTGATTTATTAGTTAAAGAAGCCAATAACGACCCTATAAAAAAAGCAGAATTAATTAGAGATATGGTACAAAGTATTTCTAAAATTTCAGACCAAATTAAACGCGAAGTATACATAAAAGAGTGTTCGCGCATTATGGATATTTCGGAAGATGTATTGTATAATACGCTAGCCCAAATGCTCAAGAAAGATATTTCTGAAGCCAATAAAAAATACACCGAAGAGAAAAAAGCATTTGAAGTTCATAAAAATAATGCGGACTTTAAACCTGAAAAAATTGATATTTTATACGAGTTAGAACAAAAAATCATTGAAATTTTATTAATTAACGGTTCTAAAACGGATGATTTTACAGAAACATTTTTATCGATAGACGAAGCTGGAAACAATATAGAAGAAAAAGAAACCAATTCATATAAAGTCTACGAAAAAATATATTTGGCACTTCAAGAAGATGAAATTGAGTTGTCAAATCCAATGTTTAAAACCATTTACACCGATATTATTAATTATTATAATCAAAATATCGAATTTGAAATTGATAAATACATTTCGCAAACTTCGCCTGAAATAGCCAATAAAATTACTTCAATTTTAATGCTTGAAGAACGAGACATTTTACACAAATGGGAAAGTAGAAAAATTGTAGTTGAAGCGAAAAATATAAATTTAGCACAAAGTGTTAATGAAACTATTTTATCTTACAGATGGTATTTATTAAATAGCATTATTGAAGAAAATAAAAACAAAATTACTACAGATATTTCTATCGACAATTCAGAAATTCTAACAACAATCAAAGATTATTTGTCGCTAACTTCTGTAATCGCAAAAAATTTAGGTCGGGTTTTAGCTCGATTTTAAATTAAAATTTAGTTTTTCAAAGAATTTGGAATTTCACAAACCGGAATGGGTTGCATTTTATGTTGGTTTATTTGATTTAATCGTTTAAAAATTTTAAAAACTTCCGCTTGTCTTCCTTCAAAATTTTCAATAGTTTTTCCGTTTTCCATTTCGCCCATCGCCCACTCTAACTCGTCATAAGTGGCGCCTAATTGATCTTCATCACTTCTATCATCACCAAAAAGTCCATCCGTTGGTTTAGCAATTAAAATACTTTCTGGTACACCTACAAATTTAGCTAATTGTCGCACTTCACTTTTCATTAAATCTGCAATCGGACTTATATCTACACCGCCATCACCATATTTTGTGTAAAATCCTACACCAAAATCTTCTACTTTATTTCCTGTTCCTGCAACTAAAAATCCGTGAATTCCTGCTAAGTAATACAAAGTTGTCATTCGCAAACGCGCTCTAGTATTGGCTAATGTTATAGCTAAAGCTGCCTCGTTTTCAGAAGATGGGACGCTATTTTTAAATGTTTCAAAACTCGGAGTTAAATCAACTCTTTCGTTAATCACATTTGGAAAACGCTTTTTTAATTGACTTATATGTTCGTTCGCTCTATTTACATGACTTTCTGCTTGGTGTATTGGCATTTCCACACACATTACTGGGAAACCAGTTTGTGCGCATAATGTTGAGGTTAAGGCGCTGTCAATTCCGCCAGAAATACCAATAACAAAACCTTTTACACCAGAATTTTCTGCATAAGTTTTCAACCAATTGACAATATGTGTTTGAATTCCTACTAAATGTAGCGTTGTTTTATTTGACATAATTTTAATAAATAATTTAGGTATATAATTATATATTTGCAGTTCAGTAATTTTTGATAAAAATAGTAAATTTCATACGATGAAAAAATTAATCTTCTTGCTAATTTCAGTTTTTTGCTTCCTACAATGTAAAAAAAATGATGCCATTGAAATTGTAGATGTCAAAAAAACAATAGATTTGGATATCGAACGTTTCGATAAATCTTATGCTGCCGCCACTCCAAAAACTTTACCCGATTTAAAAAAACAATATCCATTTTTATTTCCAACGCAATTTCCAGATTCAATTTGGTATGCCAAACTAAATGATCCTATTTTTAAAGAATTAAATGTAGAAGTTACTAAACAATTTCCAGACAATACAAAATTTGAAAGTGACATTGAAATGCTGGTTTCGCGAATTAAACATTATTTTCCTGAAGAAAAAACACCAAGAGTAATTACATTGGTTAATGAAGTTTTAATTGATAAAAAAGCATTTTACACCAACGATTTAATCTTAATTTCTTTAGATACCTATTTAGGAAAAAATCATAAATTTTATGAACCATTTTCCGAATATCAGAAAGCCAACTTAGAACCGCATCAAATATTACCGGATTTAGTAACTAATTTTGCGTATAGAAAAATTGTGCCTTCACAAGACAAAACTTTAATTAGTGAAATGATTTATTATGGAAAATTACATTATTTAAAAGATCTTTTACTTCCTGAAACGACTAATTATCAAAAAATTGGATATACAGAACTGCAAGAAAAATTCTGTTTAGAAAACGAATTACAAATGTGGAGCTATTTGGTTGAGGAAAAATTGCTTTACGATAACAACATAAAAAATTACCAACGATTCATTGAAGATGCTCCATTTACTAAATTCTATTTGGAAATAGATAGAGAATCACCTGGCAGAGTTGGTCAGTGGTTAGGTTGGCAAATTGTAAAAAGTTACATGGAAAATAACGAAGTAACTTTAGACCAATTATTAAAAACAGAACCAACTGCAATTTTTAACAAATCGAAATACAAACCAAAAAAACAGTAAGTAAAGTACTATTATTTTTCATATTAAACCTTTTACCTAATAAAAATGAGCAAAACATCAGAAATAAAAGTAATTATAGACTTAGACCAAAATAATGTCCCTGAAAAATTAACTTGGTCAGCTCAAGACGGCGGAGTTAATAACGAAGAAGCCAAAACGGTTTTATTATCCATTTGGGATGCAAAAGCAAAAGAAACCCTTCGTATTGATTTATGGACAAAAGATATGCCAGTTGATGAAATGAAAATATTTTTCCATCAAACCTTAGTAGCCATGACGGATACTTTTCAACGTGCTACTGGCGATGAAAAAATGGCGGGCGCAATGACAGATTTCTGTGATTACTTTGCCGAAAAACTCGAATTAAAGAAAGAATAAATTTTTGAATGACATTAAAAGCCATCTCTACGATGGTTTTTTTGTGTAATTTTCATAAATTATAGTTAAACTATCACAACATAATAGTATTACTATTATATTTGCATAATAAATTATTAATCTATGCAAGATTTATTAGCGAATATAAAAATACAAGTCAATCCAAAAACGTATGTAAAAGATCCTGAAACGTCTGATTTAGGAAAAAAAATTATTCTAAATAGTATTTTACTTATAGACGAAATTGGTTTTGAAGAATTTACCTTTAAAAAGTTAGGTGAAAAAATTGGTTCTAACGAAAGTTCTATTTACCGATATTTTGAAAACAAACATAAATTATTGGTGTATTTATCTTCATGGTATTGGGCTTGGATAGAATATCGCTTGGTATTTTCTACAAACAATATCAATGATAAATTTGAAAAACTTAAAAAAGCCATAATAATTGTTACAGAGTCAATAGAGGATGATAGCAATACAGAACATATTAACGAAGCCGTCTTAAACAAAATTATAATTGAAGAATTTACAAAAACACTATATAGTAAGAACGTTGACGAAGAAAACAAAGAAGGCATTTTCTTAATCTACAAACAAGTTAATTATAGAATTGAAAAAATGATTTTAGAGGTTAATCCTAACTACCCTTATGCAAAAAGCTTGGTTTCCTCTATAATTGAAGGGTCTTTACACCAGCATTTTCTAAAAAATCATTTAAAAACAATTACAAATTGTAATGAAGAAATAAATCCATCTGAATTTTATATACATTTAATTGAAAACCTTTTAAGATGAAAAATTTAACACCACTAAAACGATACTTCAATCTTTTACGATTAGATAAAAAAGATATAGTCCAAATATTTTCTTACGCCATTTTTTCGGGTTTAATTAGTTTATCATTACCCTTAGGAATTCAGGCTATAATTAATTTTATTCAAGCAGGAAGAATTAGTGTGTCATGGATAGTATTAGTAGTTTTGGTAGTAATAGGTGTAATTTTTGCAGGAATTTTATCCTTAATGCAATTGCGTATTTCAGAAAATTTACAACAAAAAATCTTCATACGTTCTGCATTTGAATTTGCATACAGAATTCCGAAGTTAAAATTTAATGAAATTCATAATTCGCAAACTTCTGAGTTGGCAAATCGATTTTTTGATACTATTTCTATTCAAAAAGGAACTTCAAAATTATTAATTGATTTTTCTTCTGCGTTTTTACAAATATTTTTTGGTATTATTTTGCTTTCTTTATACCACCAGTTTTTTATTTTATTCGGAATTTTTCTGGCAATATTATTGTATTTAATTTTCAAATTTTCATACCAATCAGGATTACAAACAAGTTTAAAAGAATCTAAATCGAAATACAAAGTAGCCAACTGGTTATTAGAATTAGCTAAAAATAATTTTAGTTTTAAAAATCCAAATCATCTTGAATTTGCTTTAGAAAAGAACAATAGTTTAGTAACAAAATATTTAGGTTACAGAGAAAAACATTTTAGTGTAATAAAAAGACAATTTTCGCAACTATTAATTTTTAAAGCATTAATTACTTCGAGTTTACTTCTTATTGGCGGATTTTTAGTAATCAATCAGCAAATGAATATCGGGCAATTTGTGGCTGCAGAAATTATTATTTTATTGGTAATTAATTCTGTTGAAAAAATAATTTTAGGTTTAGAAACATTTTACGATGTGCTAACTTCTGTTGAAAAAATTGGACAAATCACCGATTTAGAGCTAGAACCTACAGATGAATCTTCAATTGAAAATAATTCTTGTTTTTCTAATTTATCTATTACTTTGGAAAATGTTGAATTTAAATTTGAGTTTGAAAATGAAAATGTATTAGAAAATATTGACCTAGAAATAAATCAAGGAGAAAGAATTATAATTGAAGGAGAAAACGGTTCGGGAAAAACAACTTTAATTAGATTATTAAGTGGTTTATTACAACCAACAAAAGGTCATTTTATTATCAATGACGATACTTACAACAAAGTAAACATAAACGATTACCGCAAACATTTTGGAAGTATTTTATATGGCGAATCGCTATTTGAAGGTACAATTTTAGACAATATTACATTTAATCAAAAAATAGAAAACAGTGTGTTAAAATGGGCTTTAGACGGTGTAGATTTAACCTCATTTATTAAAACATTGCCTTTAGGATTGCAAACACCAATTTCATCTGATGGTAAACAACTTTCTTCATCAAATATGCAAAAAATATTAATTGCAAGAAGTATTATAAATCAACCAAGAATTTTATTTTTTGAAAATGCATTAGACAAAACAGATACAGAAACAGCCAAAAAAATAATTGATTTCTTGTTGCATAAAGATCAAAAATGGACCATAATAGCCGTTTCTAAAAATGCTCATTTTAAAGAAAAATGCAGCCGAGTTATCACCTTAAGTGAAGGTAAAATTAGTAACGATATAAAAAAAATATAATTATGCTAAATATTTCAAATAAAAACAGCATTCCAGTTTCTAATTTAGAAAAACATAGTGCCGTACAACAACTTAGCAATAGCAAGCATTATAAAATACTGAACAAAATATTAGTTATTTTTTCAGTAATATGTGTAATTGTTATATTCTTACCATGGACACAAAACATATCGGGTTCTGGTGCGGTAACAACTTTAAAACCAAATCAACGTCCTCAAACCATCCAATCCTTAATTTCAGGAAGAATTGAAAAATGGTATGTTAATGAAGGTGATTATGTTGAAAAAGGCGATACTATATTATTTATATCGGAAATTAAAGAAGATTATTTAGATCCAAATTTGGTTGCGAACACAAAAAATCAAAGAGATGCAAAAGCAGATGCCGTATCTTCATATGAAGGGAAAGTTGGTGCATTAGACTCGCAAATGAGCGCTATAAATAATGAAAGAAATTTAAAATCAAAACAAGCCAAAAACAAAATAAAACAAGCTATTCTGAAAATAAAGAGCGATAGTATGGATTTAGAAGCCATAAAAACTCAAATAAAAATTGCCAACACGCAATTTAAACGTGCGGTTCAACTAAATAAAGAAGGCCTAAAACCATTAACTGATGTAGAAGAAAAACGATTAAAACTTCAAGAAATTGAAGCTAAAATTATCACACAAGAAAACAAATTATTAAGTAGTGAAAATGAATTGTTAAATGCGAGAGTTGAAATAAATAGAATTAATGCAGAATATTCTGAGAAATACTCAAAAGCCCAAAGTGATCAATTTACGGCACAAAGCAATAAATTTGATACAAAAGCGCAAGTAAACAAACTGGAAAATCAATATCAAAATTACAAGATAAGAAACGGAATGTATTACATAACTGCACCACAAAATGGTTATGTGAACCGAGCATTAAAATCTGGATTAGGTGAAAATATTAAAGAAGGTACACCAATTGTAAGCATAATGCCCGCAAAATATGACATTGCAGTAGAAACGTATGTTTCACCAAATGATTTTCCATTAATTCAAAAAGGTGAAAAAGTACGAATTTGGTTTGATGGATGGCCAACAATAGTCTTTTCAGGATGGCCAAATTTATCTTACGGAACTTTTGGAGGAAAAATTGTTGCTATTGAAAACTTTATTTCAGATAATGGAAAATACCGAATTTTAATTGCACCAGATGAAGACGACAAACACAAATGGCCGAAACAATTAAGCATAGGTTCTGGAGCACAAACTATGGCGTTATTAAATGAAGTTCCTATTTGGTTCGAAGTATGGCGAACGCTTAATGGATTTCCACCAAACTATTACAAAACAACTAAAGAAAAAAGTAAAGATGTTTCTGAAAAATAACACAAAAATGAAGACCTTTTATTTATTATTCTTTTTCGCTGTTAATTTTGTAAATGCTCAAGTAACCAGAGAAATGTCCTTTAATGAGTATTTAGGAATGGTGAAAAAATTTCATCCTTTAGTGAAAATTGCAGATTTGGAAATTTCGCAAGCACAAGCCAATTTATTAATGGCTCGAGGTGCTTTTGATCCAAAATTAGAAGCTGATTTTAACAATAAAGAATTCGGTGATAAAAAATATTATTCCGGTTTTAATGGTGGTTTTAAAATTCCAACTTGGTACGGAATTGAATTTCAAGGAGGTTTTGAAAGTAATAATGGTACTTTTCTAAATCCAGAAAATAATACGCCAACAGATGGTTTAAATTACGCTGGAATCTCCATTCCGATTTTACAAGGTTTTCTTATTAATCAAAGAATGGCCGATTTACGAAAAGCAAAAATAAACGTTAATTTGAGTGTGGCTGAAAGAAAATTACAAGCCATACATATTTTGCACCAAGCAGCTATTTCCTATTTTAATTGGAAAAAAAATTATGAAGAATTCACATTATACGATACCTATCTTAAAAATGCTGAAATTAGATTAAAAGGAATTAAAACCTTAATTGAACAAGGCGATAAAGCTGCAATTGACAGTGTGGAAGCAAATATTATTGTAAAAAACAGACAATTAAACAAAGAAGACGCACTACTAAAACTTACGAAAGCACGTTTAGAATTATCTAATTTTTTGTGGACAACCAATGCTGTTCCAATTGAATTAGAAGAAAATATGTATCCAGAAATAAATTTATTTAAAAATATTCAGGAGTATTTAAACACAAATGAATTGAACTTAATAAATTTTCAAACAGAAAATCATCCTAAAATAAATGCTATCAATTATAAGATTAATATGCTTGAAGTAGACAGAAAATTAAAGGCAAATCAATTACTACCAAAAGTAGATTTGGGCTATAATTATTTGTCAAACCCAAACCAATTTCAAGAATTTCGATTTCAAGATTATAAATTTGGAGTAAATTTTGCTATACCACTTTTTTTAAGAAAAGAACGCGGAAGCTTAAAATTAACCAAACAAAAAATCGAATCAGAAAAATTTGGATTAAGTTTTGAAAAGGAACAATTAATGAATAAAATTGATTCGCAAAAAGCTGAAATAGAATCTTTAATAAGACAAGAAAATTTAATTACAGACTTGGTAAAAGACAATTCAACATTATTAAATTCCGAGGAAAGACTTTTTACGATGGGAGAAAGTTCGTTGTTTTTAATTAATACTCGTGAAAATAATTTGGTTGTAGCACAATTATCAAAAATTTCAATTGAAAACAGGTTTTACGTTTCCAATGCCGATTTGTTTAAAACAATAGCAAATCCAGATTAATTTTTTACTTTTGCATTCTTAATATCAAGAAGATGATTATTATAAAAACCGCAGAAGAAATAGAATTAATGCGCGAAAGTGCTCTAATTGTTTCCAAAACTTTAGGCATGATTGCAAAGGAAATAAAACCCGGAGTTACCACACTACATTTAGATAAATTAGCAGAACAATTTATTCGCGACCACGGCGCAGAACCAGCATTTAAAGGTATGTATGGTTTTCCAAATTCGTTGTGTATGAGCCCAAATACTCAAGTAGTTCATGGTATTCCAAACAATAATCCTTTACAAGATGGCGACATTATTTCAGTAGATTGCGGCACCTTAAAAAACGGATTTTACGGAGACCACGCTTATACTTTTGAAGTGGGAGATGTGGCTGAGGCAACCAAAAAACTACTTCAAATTACCAAAGAATCCTTATATATAGGCATTAGAGAAACAAAAGTAGGCAATCGTGTGGAAGATATTGGATATGCCATTCAAACGTATTGTGAAAGTCATGGTTATGGTGTAGTTCGTGAATTATGCGGACATGGTTTAGGAAGAAAAATGCACGAAGAGCCAGAAGTGGCAAATTATGGCAAACGTGGGCATGGAAAAAAATTAGTCAACGGAATGGTAATTGCCATCGAACCAATGATAAATTTAGGTACCAAAAACATCGTTCAACACAAAGATGGATGGACAATCACAACAGCCGACAACAAACCTTCCGCGCACTTTGAGCATGATGTAGCCATAGTCAACGGAAAACCAGAATTACTATCTACATTCGCTTATATTTATGAAGCGCTTGGAATAATAAGTAACGAAGAAGATGGTTTGAGAAGTATACCGTTAGTATTATAAAAGTTTACTTAGATTAAAAACATTAAATTGTGTCATAACTCTTGAAGAGTTCAACATAAAAATAAAAAATGAAAAAAATATTCAAATTTATCCTAAATACCATTCCACGTCCTATCTTAATTAGATTGAGTATTGTGGCACGACCAATTATCGCGTTTTTTTTAAAGGGAAACAAATTTACGGATCCAATTGATGGTAACAGTTTCAAGATGTTTTTGCCTTACGGTTACGGAACTCAAAGAAACAACGTATTATCTCCTAGTACTTTATCTTTAGAAAGACACCGTTTGTTATGGTTGTATCTTCAAAATGAAACCAACTTTTTCAAGTCAACAGAAAAAATAAAAGTGTTACATTTTGCACCTGAACAAGAATTTTACAAACGTTTTAAAAAACAAGCTAATTTAGATTACACTACAACCGATTTACTTTCGCCATTGGCTGATGTAAAAGCAGATATTTGTAATTTACCGTTTCAAGATGATACATACGACATTATTTTGTGTAACCACGTTTTAGAACACATTCCTGATGACACAAAGGCGATGCAAGAATTGTACAGAGTTATGAAACCCGGCGGAATGGGAATTTTTCAAATTCCACAAGACTTAAAAAGAGCGGTTACGTTTTCAGATGATACGATTACCGATCAAAAAGAGCGAGCTAAAATTTTTGGGCAATATGATCACGTTCGCGTATATGGAAGAGATTATTTTGACAAATTAAGAAGCATTGGTTTCCGTGTAGAAGAAGTAGATTATACAAACACAATACCTGAAGATTTGGTAGAAAAATTTTGTTTGGCAAAAGGCGAAATTATTCCTGTAGTTTATAAATAATTATATTTAGATTAGTTTTTATATCTTTATGAATTGAAAATAAAATCTATGAAGCAATTATTAAAAATCTTTATCTTTTTTGCTGCCACTTTCGTGTTTTCGCAAGAAAAAGAAGTCGTACCACCATACAATATAAAAACGGTTACTTTTACGCAAAATACAAACAATACAATTCCGTTTTTTAGATTAGGTGAAAATTTCGATTTGCAATTTGATGATTTATATGGTAACGAAGCGGATTATTTTTATACAATTGAACAATATAATTACGATTGGACACCAAGTCAATTGCTTAAAAATGAATATTTAAATGGGTTAGACAACCAACGCATTCAAAATTATCAAAACTCGCTAAATTGTTTGCAAATTTATTCTCATTACACGTTGAGTTTTCCAAATAAATTTAACCAAATTATTAAAAGCGGGAATTATATTGTAAAAATTTTCGATGAAGATCAAGAAATTGTGTTTTCAAAAAAATTCATTATTTATGAAGACGATACCGCTGTTGGCATAACTATCAGACGTTCTCGTGATATGGAAACAATGAATAAAAAACAAAATATTGAGTTTTTTATCGATTATAAAGACAAACCATTACAAAACCCGAAGGAAAACGTAAAAGTTTCTATTTTTCAAAATGGAAAATTAAATTCGGCTATTCATAATATCAAACCACAATATACTATTGGCACACAGCTTATTTACAGATACAACAAAGAAACCCAATTTTGGGCAGGAAATGAATTTTTAAATTTCGAAAATAAAAATATTCGTGGCGCTTCTAACTCAGTTTTTAAAGTGACTTCTGGAGATGTTTACAATACCATTTTATTCACAAACGAAGAAAGAAAAAATAGAGTTTACACTTATTTTCCTGATGTTAATGGTAACTTTTTTGTAAATAATTTGAATGCCACGCAAAATACGATTGAAGCCGACTATAGTTGGGTTTACTTTGGTTTGGCTACTGATATAAATCCGTTAGAAAAAGCAATTTATATTACTGGAATGTTTAACAATTATCAAATTTCAGATGAATTCAAAATGGAATATAATTCGGAAACCAAAACGTTTGAAAAACCTATTTTGTTAAAACAAGGATTTACCAATTACCAATACACTTTAGTAGATAAAAACGGAAAAATTGATGAACAAAATGCCATTGACGGAAATTTTTATCTAACAGAAAACGATTATATTGTTTTAGTATATTACCGAGGTGGCGCTGAACGTTACGACAGAATTATAGGTATTGGAAGAGCCAATAGTACTGATATTAAAAATTAATTTATTTGCCAAAAATTTACAGCTTTTTAAACCTTCAGATTTAACAAAATATTCAATATGACTACTCAAATCACAAGTAATATTAAAATTTCGGTGAGTACTAGTTACGAAGGTACTTATTATAAAGCGGATCAAATGCTCTATGCCTTTTCTTATCAAATTACTATTGAAAATTTAAGTTCGGATGTGGTCCAATTGCAAACCCGTCATTGGAATATTTTCGATTCATTAAATGATATTGAAACTGTAGACGGCGATGGCGTAGTTGGACAAACACCTATTATTGTTCCTGGCGAAAAATATATTTATTCCTCGGGTTGTATGTTAAAAGGCACTTTAGGTGCTATGAATGGATTTTATACCATGGCGAATTTTTCAAACAATACCATTTTTAAGGTCCAAATTCCTACTTTTAAATTAGTTGTTCCTTTTGCGATAAATTAAACTTAACCCAAACTTTCGAAGCCAATAATTTATTTTAGAATTCAATTAATCCTTTGTACTTTTGTTTACGTTTTTTATCTAAAAATCTAATTTGTCTAATAATCTAATAATCTAATAAATGTTAAAAGGATTTTTTAATATACCGAAAGCGGTAAACGAGCCTGTTAAAAGCTACGCGCCAAATTCTCCAGAAAAAATAAGTGTTTTAGAAGCATATAAAACCATGTGGAATTCGAAAATTGATGTGCCATTATACATTGGTTCCGAAGAAATTTTCACAGGAAACACTAGAAACATGTCGGCACCACATGATCACCAACATGTTGTTGGAACCTATCATTTAGCCGAAAAATCTCATGTAGAAAAAGCCATTGCAAATGCTTTAGAAAGCAGAACAAAATGGGCAAACATGGCTTGGGAACAACGTGCAGCTATCTTTTTAAAAGCAGCTGAATTAATCGCTGGACCTTACCGAGCAAAAATAAATGCTGCAACCATGATTGCGCAATCTAAAACGATACACCAAGCAGAAATAGATGCTTCTTGTGAATTAATTGACTTTTTACGTTTCAACGTAGAATTTATGACGAAAATTTATGCAGACCAACCTGCCTCTAATTCTGATATGTGGAACAGAGTGGAATATAGACCGCTTGAAGGTTTTGTTTATGCTGTAACACCTTTTAATTTTACTGCAATTGCGGCAAATTTACCAGCAAGTGCTGCATTAATGGGTAATGTAGTGGTGTGGAAACCAAGTGATAGCCAAGTATTTTCTGCAAAAATTATTATAGATGTATTTAAAGAAGCAGGTGTTCCTGACGGCGTAATTAATGTTGTTTTTGGAGATCCAGTTATGATTACAGATACCGTTTTAGCTTCTCCAGATTTTGCTGGAATCCATTACACAGGTTCTACATTTATCTTCAAAGAAATTTGGAAAAAAATCGGAGAAAATATTCACATCTACAAAACATATCCAAGAATTGTTGGAGAAACTGGTGGAAAAGATTTTATTATTGCACATCCATCTGCAAATGTAAAACAAGTAACAACTGCGATTACTCGTGGTGCTTTTGAATTCCAAGGACAAAAATGTTCGGCAGCATCAAGAGCTTATATTCCACAATCTATGTGGCCTGCAGTAAAAGAACAATTAATTGCAGATGTTGCATCTATGAAAATGGGTTCGCCAGAAGATTTTTCAAACTTTGTTACTGCAGTAATTCATGAAGGCTCATTTGATAAATTAGCCCGTTTTATAGACCAAGCTAAAATAGACACCGATGCAGAAGTTATTCTTGGAGGAAATTACAACAAATCTAAAGGTTATTTTGTTGAACCAACAGTTATTTTAACTTCAAATCCGAAATACGCTACAATGGAAACAGAACTTTTTGGACCCGTTATTACAATTTATGTATATGAAGATGCAAAATGGGCTGAAACCTTAACTTTAGTTGACCAAACCTCTGAATATGCGTTAACAGGAGCTGTTTTAAGCACTGATAGATATGCGATAGAAGAGGCGACTGTAGCGTTGCAAAATGCAGCAGGGAACTTCTATATTAACGACAAACCAACAGGTGCTGTTGTAGGAATGCAACCATTTGGGGGCGCAAGAGCGTCAGGAACAAATGATAAAGCAGGTTCGTCACAAAACTTATTGCGTTGGGTTTCTCCAAGAACTATAAAAGAAACTTTCGTAACACCAGAACATTATAGTTATCCATTTTTAGGATAATTTTAAAAATATAAAACTTGATTAATGCTTAAAAAAAACGCCATTCTTAAAAGACTGGCGTTTTTTTATTTTATTTGAAAAGTTATTAGATATAGTATACTATAAATTCAAATCAAACGGCATTAACAATTGTACTCCTTTTCTGTTTTGCATTAATTTAGCTTTTTTAAGTAAATTATAATTTTCTTCACCCAATTCTTCTTTCATCATAGTTTCTCTTGATTTGTAAATACTTGCTCCTGCTAATGTTTCTAAAATCGCATCGAAATCTTTTTTATATTCTGGGTAATTCTCCGTTCTGTAACTTTTTGTTTTTCCTAAAATAGCGGCATGAGCAATTGCTGCATCTAAATTTCCCAACTTATCAACTAATCCATTTTTTATGGCGTCAGTTCCAGTCCAAACCCTTCCTTGAGCAATAGCATCTACTTGATCAAAAGTCATTTTCCTTCCTGCTGCCACACGATTTATGAATGTTTTATAAACACGATCAACACCTTCTAATGCTATAATTTTGTATTCCTCCGAGATAGGTTCAAAAATACTGTAACCTATTGCATTTTTATGCGTTTGAATTTGCTCTGCATTTACGCCATATTTGGTAGCAAAACCATGTGCATTTGGCAACATTCCAAAAACACCAATTGATCCAGTAATTGTAGTAGGTTCTGCGAAAATAGTATTGGCATTACAAGCTATATAATAGCCGCCAGAAGCTGCTAAATTACCCATAGAAACCACTACAGGCTTTACTTTTTTAGTCAATTCAATTTCTCTCCAAATTAAATCTGAAACCAATGCGCTTCCTCCAGGACTATCTACACGAAGCACTATTGCTTTTACATCGTCATCTTCCCGAGCTTCTTTTAAAGAACAGTTGATTGAAACTTCACCAATATAATCTACATCACCTTCTCCTCCATTTATATCGCCTTGAGCATAAATTACGGCAATTATATCGTCTTTGGTGTAATCCTCAGAATTTAAAGTTGTTGTGGCCACATAATCTGAAATTGAAATAGTTGCAATGTCATCAGATTTAGCAATTTTTAATTTGGATTTAACAGCATCCGTAAACTCATCTTCATAAGCAACTTTGTCTATTAATTTTTGCTGTAAAGCCATTTCTGGGGTTCTTGCTAATAAATCAGTAGCAATAGCATTTAGTTGCGTTACTGAGATGTTTCTGTTTTTTGCAATATCCGAAACTATAGATTCCCACACAGATTGTAACAAAACCGTTACTTGCTCTCTATTTTCTTTGCTAATTTCTTGCGCCAAAAAAGGTTCTACTGCACTTTTAAATTTTCCATGACGAATAATCTCCATTTTTAGACCCGATTGATCTTGAAAATTTTTAAAAAATAACATTTCTGTTCCTAATCCTTTAAAATCCATTTCGCCAGCAGGATTCAGATAAATATCATCTGCTACTGAACTAATATAATATTCATTTTGAGAAAAAACAGTGGCATAAGCCATCACAAACTTCTTCGATTTTTTAAAATCTTCCAATTTATCTCTAAGCTCCTTACTTTGAGCCATTCCTAAATTTGATACGTTGTTTACAAGTGTTATCCCTTTTATTTTGTCGTCGGTTTTTGCCGCATCTATTGCCTTTAAAACTTCTATAAAACCAACTTTATCTTTATCTAAAAGCAAACTACTAAATGGACTATCCGAATCAAATTTGCCCGAATAAT
Source organism: uncultured Flavobacterium sp. (assembly GCA_964402375.1). Taxonomy (GTDB): domain Bacteria; phylum Bacteroidota; class Bacteroidia; order Flavobacteriales; family Flavobacteriaceae; genus Flavobacterium. The sequence continues at coordinate 60,178 of CAYOCC010000007.1, forward strand.
CAAAATTAATTTTAGCCAAATCTAATTGAATTACAGAATTATCTTTAACCTTAACCTCATCGTTACCACTACTAACTAAAGCGCCAAGTCCAATCAGAAAGAAAAAACTTAGTAAAACAAACAAAAATAACCCTACAATTGTTGCAAATACATTCTTTAAAAAATTCATAATTTATCATATTATTTACACATATGTAGCAATTTAAAACAAAATGTTACAGTAATATAAAAAAATGATATTAAAAATATTCGGCTTTTGTAGAATGAAAATGTAAAATTGTTTGTTAATTTGTTGAAATAAAAAAACATTGGTAAAAGCCAAATTTGTTTTTATATAATATGAAATTACAAAATACAATACTACTTTCTTTAGGAACAAATATGGGTCACAAATTAGAAAATTTGGAGACTTGTGTTATGGCTATTCATAATGATATTGCTACAGTTGTTGAAGTTTCAAAAGTATACGAAACACCTGCATGGGGATTTGAAAGTGATGTTTTTTATAATTGTGCCATCACGATTCATACTTATAAATCGGCGCAAAAAATACTCAGTGAGGTTCAAAAATTAGAAAAAAAACTAGGTCGAATTAAAACAAACACTGAGCAATATGAATCGAGAAGTATTGATATTGACATTATTTCTTTTAATGATGAAATTATTGAAACTGACAATTTAAAGATTCCACATATTCATTTGCAAAGTAGAAAATTCGTTTTGTTTCCAATAAATGATATTGCCCAAAAATGGAAACACCCAAAACTTAACAAAACCATTGCTGAATTACTTATTTCTTGTGAAGATACTTCTATTATTAAAGAGATTGGAAATTTACAAAACCCAACGCACCAATTAGCTTTAAAACAACTAAACTATATAGCAATTGAAGGAAATATTGGTGCTGGAAAAACAACTTTGGCTACAAAAATAGCGGAAGATTGTAATGCAAAAATAATTTTAGAACGATTTGCTGATAATCCGTTTTTACCAAAATTTTATAAAGATCAGAACCGCTATGCTTTCCCTTTAGAAATGTCATTTTTAGCAGATAGGTACCAACAATTATCGGATGATTTGGCACAATTTGATTTATTTAAAGATTTTGTGGTGGCCGATTATCATATTTTTAAATCGCAGATATTTGCAAAAGTTACTTTGCAAGAAGATGAATTTCGTTTATACAAAACCATGTTTGACATAATATATAAAGAAATGCCAAAGCCCGATTTATATGTTTATTTATACCAAAATACCAATCGATTATTGGCTAACATAAAAAAACGTGGAAGAAGTTATGAACAAGAAATTTCCTCAAATTATTTAGAAAAAATAAACCAAGGCTATTTGGAATATATTAAGTCGCAAACTGATATCAATGTATTAATTATCGATATTTCTGATTTAGATTTTGTAAAAAAACAAGAAGATTATATTTTTATATTGAATGAAATTAAAAATAAAATACAATAAAAAATTATCTTTTTAATGTAAAATGACCTTTTATTTCAGGAGTATTATTCCCTAAATTTGCTACAAACCAATAATCCGAAGACGAAACATTTTCACCATTTAGCCTGCCATCCCAATATGTATTTTTATTATTTAATACCGTAATTAGTTGCCCATATCTATCAAAAATAGCGATTTTAGCATCAGGATATAAGTGCATGCCATTTATTTTCCAATAATCGTTAAATCCATCTGCATTTGGTGTAAAAAACTTTGGATAATCAATTACCACAAAATCTTGATAATCATAACCGCAATTTGTTCCTATTTCTTTAACATAACAAGTATAAACGCCTCCCACTGTAAAATTAAAAACATTAGAACTTTGAAAATGAATATTATCTAAAGAATATTCATAAATTCCTGTTCCTGTAATACTTATTTCGGCGGTTAATCCTTCTACTTTTATAAAAGTAATTTCTGGTGCCGTATTTTCAATAACTGTAAAATTCTTCGTTAAATTACAATTTAAAGGAGTTGTTATTATTACTGAATAAGTTCCCGCTGAACCAACAGAACAATTTTGAGTAATGGCTCCTGTGGACCATAAATAAGTACCACCTGAAATTCCAGATTGGAGTATAACAGATGTATTCTCACAAAAAATAATCGTTTCGTCAACCACAATTGGAGCTGCAACAACCTGAACTGGAATTGCCAACCTATTAGATGGGCAACCATTACTTATCGCTTCAATGTAATAAGTTGTAGAAGCGTTTAAGTTGGGTGTGGTAAAAGAAGTTCCTGTAAAAATTGGTGTCAAACTTGTATTAGAATCATACCAATTTAAAACACCTATTGTTGTATTAGCTTGAATTGTAATGTTGGTGTTTTGGCAAACAGGATTGGGAGCTATAAAACTAATTACGGGAACTTCAATTATAGTTGCAGTAACTTGCACTCTATTTCCCAAACCGCAACCTATTGGAAAAGCATCGACGTAATAGTTAGTTGTTGTATTTAATACTGGTGTGTTAAATGAATTTCCTGAAAAAATTGGCGTTCCTCCAGTTGGTGTTGTATACCAATTACAGCTTCCAATATTTGATGTAGCTTGAAGTAAAACTGAACCTGAACCACATCTAATTGCGCCTAATGGGTTAGATATAACCGGAATTGTGATAATCGAAGTCGTGGAAATCTGCAAAATAGGATCGCCAGGCATTCCGCCATATTCTACAATGTATCCTTTTGGTTGGTAATCTCCATTGGTGGCACCAAAATCAGTTAAATCATTCCACGAACCTGGTTGTCCTACTCCTGGCGCCGTAACGTGTGCATAATCTTCCTCACCTTGGTTGTTTGGTTCGTTCGTATTCCAAAAAGCAAAATTTGGTGTATTACCGGTTACTGATCCATTCCAAAAGGTAGTACCAAGTTCTGGTCCTGTAACCCATTTCCAAACGCCTTCATTTACTTCATCTGAACCGCCAATCCATCCGGCTCCAGTAACCTGAACACCAGATATTTGAACTTCATCAACCGTTGTAATTGTAGCCAAATATCCTTGTAAACCATAATAAGTTGAAGCTGCAGCAGCATTTTTAGCGTTTGTCCAACTAATTCCAGTATTTGGAATATATTGATAGTAATGATCTGTTGATTCTAAATAATTTGCTTGCCCGATAGTAATTGAAAAAATACGTTGCCCGCTAGGATTTAGGGCTGAATTTGTAAAAACCACCGATTCAATAGCCGCTTTAAATTGCAAATAACTAGGTTCGCCACTTATTCCACTTAAGGTTAATTTTCCCTCTGTTGCATTCCAAGAGGAAATTATAGCAGGATGAATTCCTGTTAATGTTAATACATCTTGACCAAAAACGTAACCAGAAGAAATTTGAATGTACATAGCAGCAATTCCAACATCATCTGGATCTGTAATAGACATATTGGTAACAATAGGCAAAGAAGTTTGAGGGCAATATATCTGATTTCCTGTTGCTTGTAATATAGGCGCTACATTTTGAGCTATTGCTACACTTGTTAATATGAAAAAACAAAGTGATTTTAAAAATTTAATCATTTTACAAAGATATAACTAGAAAGTAATTAATTATTTATTTTTAAGCAACTTTTGAAACAAGTCCCAAATTACGATTCCTGCACTGACTGAAATATTTAAAGAATGTTTGCTTCCTAATTGCGGTATTTCTATAACACCATCAGATAAATTAATGGCTTCCTGAGCAACGCCTTTAACTTCATTCCCAAAAATTAAAGCATATTTTGTTTCCGTTTCTGGCTCAAAGTTATCTAACATAATCGCATTTTCAGTTTGCTCAATTGAATAAATTCTTACATTTTCCGCTTTCAATTTCGATATTACTTCTAATACATCTTTTGCATATTCCCAAGTTACGGTTTCAGTTGCGCCTAAGGCCGTTTTATGAATTTCTTTATTTGGAGGAACAGCCGTAATACCACATAAATAGATTTTTTCAATCAAAAACGCATCTGAAGTCCTAAAAACAGAACCAATATTGTGCAAACTTCTAATATCGTCTAATACAATAATTAAAGGTGTTTTTTTAGCTTCAGCAAATGCAGCTTTACTTATTCGATTTAATTCGGCGTTGGCTAATTTTCTCATCTTACAAAAGTATAGATAATTTTCAATTCATCAATATGTCGATTTGTCATTTTTGGAATTGGTACACAGATTTGACTGATTAAACAGATTTATGATCTACTTTTTTTCAACACAGATTAGAGAAATTTCCATAATTTATATAATTTCTTCAATATGTGTTCCCAACTTATGAACTTAAAATTGAATTTTGAGATTCTAATTGCTATTGAATTTTGAATTTACTAACTTCGTACTCACTAAAATTTTACATTGTGGCTAAAAAATCAGCATCCGAAATAAAAGAATCTACTCCTAAAGTATCTCCATTAATGCAACAATACAATACCATTAAGGCAAAATATCCTGATGCGTGTTTGTTGTTTCGTGTGGGCGATTTTTATGAAACATTCGGTGATGACGCGATTCGAGCTTCCAGAATTTTAGGGATAACTTTAACCAAACGTGGAAATGGCAGCGAAAGTGAAACCGCTTTGGCAGGATTTCCGCATCATTCAATCAATACGTATTTACCAAAATTAGTAAAAGCTGGATTAAGAGTTGCCATTTGTGATCAATTGGAAGATCCTAAAATGACTAAAACCATAGTAAAGCGTGGGGTTACCGAATTAGTTACACCCGGAGTTTCTTTTAACGACGACATTTTACAATCGAAATCTAATAATTTTTTAGCAGCCGTATTTTTAGGTAAAAAAACCAATGGAATTTCATTTTTAGATGTTTCCACTGGCGAATTTTTAACTGCCGAAGGAAACGAAGAATACATTGACAAATTATTACAAAATTTTAGACCGAGTGAGGTTTTAGTTTCAAAACAACAAAAGGCAGATTTTAAACAACATTTTGGAGAAGATTTTCACGTTTTCTATTTAGAAGATTGGATTTATAAAGAAGATTTTGCTTTTGAAAGCTTAACCAAACATTTTCAAACCAATTCATTAAAAGGTTTTGGTATAGATGATTTCAATGATGCCATTATTTCTTCAGGTGCTATTTTGTATTATTTATCAGAAACACAACACAATAAAATTCAACATATTACGAACATTCAACGCATCGCAGAAGATGCTTATGTTTGGATGGATAAATTCACAATTCGCAATTTAGAATTATACCATAGTTACAATCCTAATGCGGTTACTTTAATTGATGTGATCGATAAAACGCTTTCGCCAATGGGTTCGCGATTGCTAAAACGTTGGTTAGCATTGCCTTTGAAAGACATCAATAAAATTAAAGGCCGACATGAAGTGGTGGCATATTTAAAAGAAAATTCAGAAGAATTACAACAAATACAATACCAAATAAAACAAATTTCCGATTTGGAACGTTTGATTTCAAAAGTAGCGACTGGAAAAGTTTCACCAATAGAAGTCATTCATTTAAAAGATTCATTAGACGCTATTATTCCGATTAAAACTTTGGCTTTACAATCTAAAAACGAAGCCTTAAAAACCATTGGCGATAGTTTGCATGCTTGCGAATTATTACGTGAAAAAATTGGAACAACTTTAAATCCTGAAGCACCAGTTGCCATTAACAAAGGAAATGCAATTGCTATTGGTGTAAACACAGAATTAGATGAGTTACGAACTATTTCATCAACAGGAAAAGGTTATTTAGAAGCTTTAGAAAAACGCGAAAGTGAAACAACTGGAATTCCTTCGCTAAAAATATCGTTTAATTCTGTTTTTGGATATTATATTGAAGTACGAAATACACATAAAGACAAAGTACCTTCAGAATGGATTAGAAAGCAAACATTAGTAAATGCAGAAAGATACATTACAGAAGAATTAAAAGAATATGAATCGAAAATTTTAGGAGCAGAAGATAAAATTTCGCAACTAGAAAGTATGCTATATGAACAATTGGTCAATTGGATGGCAACGTACATCAAACCTGTTCAGTTAAATGCCAATTTAGTAGCACAAATTGACTGCTTACAAAGTTTTGCTCAAATGGCAATTGATAACAAGTATGTGCAACCTGAAATAGATGACACATTTGATTTAGACATTAAAGAAGGACGCCACCCGGTTATAGAAAAGCAACTTCCTATTGGCACGCCTTATATTTCAAATAATGTTTTTTTAGATAGAGAAACACAACAATTAATTATGATAACCGGTCCAAATATGTCTGGTAAATCTGCGATATTAAGACAAACGGCTTTAATTGTATTACTTGCCCAAATGGGAAGTTTTGTGCCTGCAGAACAAGTAAGAATGGGTGTTGTAGATAAAATTTTTACACGTGTTGGTGCAAGTGATAATATTTCGATGGGCGAATCAACTTTTATGGTAGAAATGAACGAAACTGCTTCTATTTTGAATAATATTTCCGAAAGAAGTTTGGTTTTGTTAGACGAAATCGGAAGAGGTACCTCAACGTATGACGGAATTTCAATTGCATGGGCTATTGCTGAATATTTACACGAACATCCTAGTAAAGCCAAAACGCTTTTCGCTACCCATTACCATGAATTAAATGAGATGGAAGCGATTTTTACGCGTGTACAAAATTTCAATGTTTCTGTTAAAGAATTAAAAGATACCGTTTTATTTATTAGAAAATTAGTAAAAGGAGGAAGCGAACACAGTTTTGGAATTCATGTTGCAAAAATGGCAGGAATGCCACAAACAGTAATTCAAAAAGCACAAAAAATATTAAAAAAATTAGAGAAAGACCATTCCGGAGAAGCTTTAAACGGAATTAAATCTGAAAAAGAGGAACTGCAATTGAGTTTTTTCAACCTAGACGATCCGTTATTGGAAAATTTAAAAGATGAAATTATGAATATTGATATCAATACTTTAACGCCCGTTGAAGCTTTAATGAAATTGAATGAAATAAAAAGAATGTTAACGAAAAAATAAATTTAGTTTAACTTTTTCACTTTCAAATCATTAAAAAAAAGATTAGATTTTTTTAGTAAAACTACTTGTGAGAATAAAAATATATATTATATTTGCACTCGCATTACGCAAGAAATGCGAACGTTCTTTAAAAATTGCGAAAATAGCTCAGCTGGTAGAGCGCGACCTTGCCAAGGTCGAGGTCGCGGGTTCGAGCCCCGTTTTTCGCTCAATATTATAAAAATACCAATTGTTGTGTTTACACAATAAAATGCTCGAGTATATCTTTAATTAATTTTTATAAAAATTAGCTAAAATAATTCAAAAAGCAGGCATGCTTGAGTGGTGGAATTGGTAGACACGCTGGACTTAAAATCCAGTGGGTAGTAATGCCCGTGCGGGTTCAAGTCCCGCCTTGAGTACTAAAAGCTTCAAACTATGTTTGGAGCTTTTTTTGTTGTAAGTAATTATGAAAACCAGATTTAATATAATTTGTAATTATAAAATTTAAATATAAAAATGGCAACCTTTGTAATAAGCAAAAAACTCAGCGGTCATTACAAATACGAATTAACTTCTCGTAGAGGAAAAACCATTTTTATAAGCAATGCCTTTGAATTACGATTTGAATGTGAAGATGAAATAGAAGTAGTAAAAAAATCAATAGAAGAATTGTTTTTTATGCGATTTCGGTCGCCAGCAGGAAAATTTTATTTTAAAATTATTTTAAACGACAAAGAAGTCGCTATTAGCAGAAAGTATTCCACGCAGTTAATGTTAGAAAAAGGCATCAATGAAATTTTAAAATATGGTGCTAAAGCTGAATATTTAGATTTTTCAATGCCAAATGAAGTTTTTCCTCCAGCGGAAGACGTTTTTGGGTAACAGAGAGTTGTTTCTCGGAGATTCAAAAAGTTTTTCAACCAATCGTCTTAAAACAACGTTTGTCACCCTGAAAGGGTCTCGCGTAATATAATTCACGTGTTAGTATTAAAAGAGATGCTTTCAGCATGACAAGTAAACGCGTATGCATTTTATTCATCTCACAAATACTCACTAAATTTCGTTCACTTTTGAGCAAAAAAAATCCCAACCTAAGTCGGGATTGATTTCTTTTCGAAAAGAAGATCAAATATTATTATTTAACTTCTTCAGTTTTTGTAGCAGCGCTATCTGTTTTCACAGCAGCAGTATCAGCTACAACAGCAGTAGTATCAGCTACAACAGCAGTAGTATCTACAGCAGTAGAGTCAGCAGCTGGAGTTTCTTCAGCTTTTTTGTTACAAGAAACTAATACAGCAGCAACGAATGCTAAACTTAAAACAACTTTTTTCATCTTAATTTAATTATAAAGGTTAATTATTTATGAAGCAAAGATATAAAAAAAATTAAATGACAAATACTTTTTTTAATTTTTTTTAAAATATTTTTCAATTCTTGTATAATTCACTCTATAAAACTTAGAAAATATCGCCTATTTCCCTTTGTTTTTCAATATATCAGACTGATTATAAATGATTTCCATTTCTTCAATTAAATTTTTCGCACCAGCATATTTATCTATAATAAACAATATGTATCGTGTATCTACCATAATATTTCTACAAATTTCTGGTGAATAATATACATCACTCATGGTACCTTCCCAAACGCGGTCGAAATTTAACCCAATAAGATTTCCTTTGGCATCAATTGCTGGGCTTCCAGAATTTCCTCCAGTGGTGTGGTTGGTAGCAATAAAAGCCACTGGCATTTTACCATTATCAGCATATTTACCATAATCTTTTGCATTATACAAATCGATTAGTTTTTGTGGCACGTCAAATTCATAATCTCCAGGAACATATTTTTCCATCACACCATCTAAATAGGTAAATGGCGAATACACTACCGCATCGCTTGGCTTGTATCCTTTTACTTTTCCGTACGTTACACGCAAAGTAGAATTGGCATCAGGGAAAATTCTTGCCGATTTTGGACTTAACTCTAAAATGGCTTTCATGTATGCACGTTGTGTAGCCATATTTTTTAAATTGATCTCATCATATTTGGCTGCTACATTTTTGTTATATGCCTCCGCAAGTGTTTTCACAAAAGCAAAACCTTTATCTTGATTTAATCTTTCTAGAACCGTTTTAGCGTCTCCAGCTAATATTTCTTTCAAACCAGCATAAGAAGTTAACTTAGATGTCTTAAAAATATCAGTTGCTAATTGAGTCGCATCAATTCCTTTTACACTTTCAGGTAAAAATTGTTGTGGCGATTTTTTACTGTAAATAGCAATTAATTTTTCGAATACTTTTTCGTCAACTTGGGCATTAAAATCTTTATATAAGGGTTCAAATGATTCAATTAAATTCTTTTTTCTATCATTAAAAGCTTGCTCACCTTTTGAATTATAAACTTGCTCTAATTGAAACAAACGGTATCCAAAAGATAAAATTTCGGTATTTCTTAAAACTACTTCGGTATAATAATCTCTTGCAATAGCATACTCTTTAATAGCCGCGTAATTTGTTGCAAAATCAGATAATAAATTTCCATATTCTGCTTGCTTTCCGGCTTTGGTGATTTTATCAGTTAAATCTTTTTCAAAAACTTGTTTTGCACCAACTGCATTGGCTTTAATTAATCCTTTGCGCTCTCCAATCCATTTTTTCCAATAATTGGCTACTCCAGCATATTTTGACGCATATTGAATTTTTATCGCTTGGTCTTTTCTCATAAAACCATCTTGAACTTTTAAAGCCGCATCACGCACTTCAATTCGAGCAGGGTTTAAATCGTTTACCACTTGCTCCACGGCATAAGATGGTAAATATTCGGTTGTTCTGCCAGGATAACCCATTACCATTGTAAAATCGTTTTCTTGAATTCCTTTTGCAGAAACCGGGAAAAAATGTTTAGGTTTATAAGGCACATTATCTTTAGAATACTCCGCTGGACGATTATTTTTATCTGCATAAACTCTAAATAAAGAAAAATCTCCCGTATGACGAGGCCAAACCCAATTGTCTGTGTCAGAACCGAATTTTCCTATAGAACTTGGTGGCGCACCAACTAATCTAATGTCTTTAAAGTTTTCTGTAACGAATAATAAATATTGATTTCCATCATAAAAAGATCGAACTAAAACGTCTTGCCAAGCTTCTCTTGCATACGATTTGTTCAATACTGCAATATTTTCTTGAATTTTCTTTTGCTTTTCTGCTTCTGAAGTTAAAGCTGATACACCTTCAAATACTTTTGTGGTTACATCATCTATTTTCACAATAAAAGTAACTACCACTCCAGGATTTGGAAGTTCTTCTTCCATTTTATAAGCCCAAAAACCATTCGCTAAATAATCGTATTCAACTGTAGAATGATATTGTATATTGTCATACCCACAATGGTGATTGGTTAACAATAGGCCTTTTGAAGAAATCATTTCTGCTGTACAACCGCCATCAAATTGAGGAACTGCATCTTTTAAAGACGATTTGTTTATAGAATAAATTTGTTCAGCCGTTAGTTTAGAACCTAAAGCTTTCATTTCTTTTTCATTCATACCTTGTAACAAAGATGGAACCCACATACCGCCTTGTTGGGCTTGGGTTTGAACAATAAATAATAATAAAAATAGTTTTAAAAATTTCATAAAGTTTATTTTAATGTTTGCAAGTTAGTATAATTTACAAAGTTGTGTCGAATTTTAATATTTCGTTAAGATATGTTTTAGTATCTGTTCCGTGGCACCCTTATTCATTTGAACAAATGTACTACAAATGTGCCCTTTTTCTAATCGTTCCTCCTTGTTTTGTAATAATAAGTTAAACGCATCATTTAATTCTGATTGATTTTGAATTGAAATACAACCTTCTAAACCAACCAAAGCTTTCGCTTCTGCAAAATGCGAATAATTAAGACCTATTACAATAGGAATTCCAAAAGTGGCTGGTTCTAAAATGTTGTGCACACCTGGATTTCCGAAACCGCCACCAACGTAAGCAATGTCTGCATAACTATAAATCTTGGTTAAAATTCCGATAGTGTCAATTATAAATACATTGAAATCAGCTAATTTGTCTTGCTGAACTTGTTTGAGCATCTCCTCTTTTTCAGAAAATAATATTGTTTTCTTCGAAATTTTAGATTTTAGATCTAAAATTTGATTTTTATCAATTGTATGAGGCGCAATTATAAATTTAATGTCATTTGCAGCGTGATTGATGAAATGAATTAATAATTCTTCATCTTTTGGCCAACTACTGCCAATGACAATTGTTGGCTGATTGTTTTTAAAAGCTGCAATAAAATCTAAAGTATTATCTTTTTCTAAAATGGTCACTACCCTATCAAAACGCGTGTCTCCAGAGATTTTAACGTTTTCAAAACCAATAGATTGTAATAATAATTTAGAAGATTCATTCTGTACAAAAAAATAGGTAAATGTTCTCAGCGCCTTTCTGTAAAATCCGCCATACCATTTAAAAAAAGCTTGATTTTCCCTGAAAATTCCAGAAATTAAATAAGTCTTAATATTTTGATTTTTTAGTTCATTAAGATAATTGGGCCAATATTCGTACTTAATGAAAAAGGCCATTTCTGGATGCACTAATTTTAAAAATTGTTTGGCATTAGAAATTGTATCTAAAGGTAAATATACCGTAACATCTGCAACAGTATTGTTTTTTCGCACTTCATATCCTGAAGGCGAAAAAAATGTAATTATTATTTTATGATTTGGAAATTGTGCCTTTACTTTTTCTATAACAGGCAAGCCTTGTTCATATTCACCCAAAGATGCTGCGTGAAACCAAATCGTTTTATCAATTTCTTGAATATTGTTTTGTAACTTTTGAAAAACTGATTTTCTTCCTGCTACAAATAATTTTATTTTCGGACTAAAAAATGCCAAAAGCTTTAAAAACTGCGAAGCAAATAGTATTAAAAAGTTGTAAATAAATGACATAGTACTAATTTATGTTGCTAAATTACGTTTCTTTTATGTAACACAAAAAATGTAAGCAGAATTTCTTACTTTTGCTTGACTTAATTAGATTAGGAAGATGAAAAAATTACAAATGGTTGACTTAAAAAGTCAATACGAAAAAATAAAAGAGGAAGTAAATGTTTCTATTCAAGAGGTTTTAGATACAAATACCTATATAAATGGCCCATTGGTGCACCAATTTCAGGCTGATTTAGAAAAATATTTAGGCGTAAAACACGTAATTCCTTGTGCTAACGGAACGGATGCCTTGCAAATTGCCATGATGGGATTGGATTTACAACCTGGAGATGAAGTCATAACTGCTGATTTTACATTCGCGGCAACAGTTGAAGTGATAGCTTTATTGCAATTAACTCCGGTTTTGGTGGATGTAGATAGGAATAACATGAACATTTCACTAGAAGGTATTCGTAAAGCCATTACTCCGAAAACAAAAGCGATTGTTCCCGTACATTTATTTGGTCGTGCTGTCAATATGGATGGGATTATGGAAATTGCTAACGAACATAATTTGTACGTAATTGAAGATAACGCACAAGCAATTGGAGCAGATTATACTGCAAAAGATGGCTCTAAAAAGAAAGTGGGCACAATTGGACATGTAGCTGCTACCTCATTTTTCCCATCAAAAAACCTAGGATGTTATGGTGATGGTGGTGCTATTTACACAAATGATGATGTATTAGCACATAAAATAAGAGGAATTGTAAATCACGGAATGTACGAACGTTATCATCATGATGTTGTAGGTGTAAATTCTCGTTTAGACAGTATTCAAGCAGGTGTTTTAAAAGCAAAATTACCTCATTTAGACACCTATAATAGTGCACGTCAAGATGCTGCAAGAAAATATTCACTTGCTTTGGGTTTAAATAAAAATATCGTAGCACCAACTATTTGCGATACTTGCGATTGTCATGTATTTCATCAATATGTAATACGAATTACAAACGGAAAACGCGACGGATTATTGGCTCATTTACAAGAAAAAGGTATTCCTTGTGCTATTTATTATCCAATTCCTTTACATAGTCAGAAAGCGTATGCTGATGTTCGCTACAAAGAAGAAGATTTTCCTGTAACCAATCAGTTGTGTAAAGAAGTCATCGCTTTACCCATGCATACGGAATTAGACGATGAACAAATTAAATTTATTACCGATACGGTTTTAGAATACGTTTAAATTAGCTTTCAGTTTGTACAGCTTTGAGCTGTTAGCTGTTAGCCATAAGCTAAAAAAATGAAAATAGTAGTTACTGGAGGATTAGGTTTTATAGGTTCACATACCGTTGTAGAATTACAGAATGAAGGTTTTGAGGTGATTGCGATTGATAATCTTTCTAATTCTTCAATTGAAGTTTTAAGTGGGATTGAACGAATCACTGGTAAAAAACCAATTTTTGAAAATATCGATTTACGAGAAAAAACAGCAGTTCAAAATTTCTTTAAAAAGTATACTGATATTTCTGGAGTAATTCATTTTGCAGCAAGTAAAGCCGTTGGCGAAAGTGTTGAAAATCCGTTATTATATTACGAAAATAATATAAGTGCTTTGATTTACATGTTGCAGGAATTAACGAAATTACCGTCAGCAAATTTCATTTTTAGTTCTTCTTGTACGGTTTACGGTCAAGCCGAAAAAATGCCAATTACAGAAAACGCACCTGTACAAACTGCAATGTCACCTTATGGAAACACGAAACAAATTGGTGAAGAAATAATTACAGATACTTCGAAAGTTAGTGCATTAAATGCGATTTTATTACGTTATTTTAATCCAATTGGCGCACATGAATCAGCTGAAATTGGCGAATTACCTTTAGGCGTTCCACAAAATTTAGTACCATTTATTACACAAACTGCCATGGGATTACGACAAGAACTTTCCGTTTATGGAAATGATTATCCCACAGCTGATGGAACAGCGGTGAGAGATTATATTCATGTGGTAGATTTGGCAAAAGCCCACGTAATAGCCATGAAGCGATTGCTAGATAAAAAAAATAGTACAGCCGTAGAAACTTTTAATTTAGGAACTGGAAAAGGAAGCTCTGTTTTAGAAGTAATTCAGTCCTTTGAAAAAGTATCCGGACAAAAACTAAATTTCAAAATTGTTGGAAGACGAGAGGGCGACATTACTGAAGCTTATGCTAATACAGACAAAGCCAACAATGTTTTAGGATGGAAAGCCGCATCAAGTTTAGATGATTGTTTAAAAAGTGCTTGGAAATGGGAACAGAAAATAAGAAGTTAATTTATTTTCAACAATAAATTTGGATTAGGACAATTATTCTTATAAAATTCTAGCTTATTTTCAGAACAAACACCAGGGTAATCTCCAGTTTTTTCTTCCATATCTATGATGATTTGAAAATGCAAATGTGGCGCATAATCGCCATTAATTGGTGGCAATCCTAATGTCCCAATTTGTGATCCTTTTGTAACTGTTTCGCCAACTTTTTTATTTGTTAAACTGGCTTCACTTAAATGTCCATAAAGTGTGTGAAAAACAAAACCGTCTATTTCATGTTCCAAAATTATTGTTGGACCATAATCCCCTAAAGCAGAATTGTTTTGAAAACTATGGATTTTCCCATCTAATGCAGCATGAACCGTTGCAGCTTCATTAATCCATAAATCTAATCCAATATGTATATTGCGTTCCGCTGTGATTTCGTTTTTAAAAACAGTGCTTCTTTTGTATAAATTTCTTGTTTCAATATACCCGCCAAATGCAATTTTTCCTTTATTTTTATCTAAATATTTTTGAATAAAAATTTCGTAGTCACTTGCGGTTTCTAATTTATGATTGTGTAATTCATGGTTCGAAACAGACAAGTCTAATTGTATGTAATCAATATAATCAATTTTAGGAGCGATTACATTTGCCGATTTAATTGAACGGAATATTTCTAATATTTTTGTCATGTTTTTTTTAATAGTCAAAAATAAAAATCCTCATGAATTTCTTTATGAGGATTGTAATTTTGATTTTATAATATTTATGCCGAGATAGTTTCTACCACATTATTTATTTTATTTACTAAGCCAACCAATACTTTCCCTGGTCCGACTTCTGTGAAACTAGAAGCCCCATCAGCAATCATTTGATTTACAGATTGCGTCCATTTTACAGGTGCTGTCAATTGAATTATTAAATTTTTCTTAATTTCATTAGCATCAGAAACCGCACTTGCTGTTACATTTTGATACACCGGACAAATTGGCGTTGAAAAATGGGTAGCTTCAATTGCGGCAGCTAATTCTTCTCTTGCGGGCTCCATCATTGGTGAATGAAAAGCACCTCCAACAGGTAAAATTAAAGCGCGTTTGGCTCCAGCTTCTTTCATTTTTTCACAAGCCAATTCCACGGCTTTGTATTCACCAGAAATTACCAATTGTCCGGGGCAATTGTAATTTGCAGCTACTACTACACCATCAATAGAAGCACAAATGTCTTCAACAATTTTGTCTTCTAAATTTAAAACTGCAGCCATAGTTGATGGTTTAATTTCGCAGGCTTTTTGCATCGCTAAAGCTCTTTTGGAAACCAGCAATAACGCGTCTTCAAAAGATAAAGCTCCATTAGCAACTAAAGCAGAAAATTCTCCTAAAGAATGTCCAGCCACCATTTCAGGCTTAAAATTTTCTAAAGTTTTCGCTAAAATTACTGAATGTAAAAAAACAGCTGGTTGTGTTACTTTTGTCTTTTTTAATTCTTCAGCGGTTCCTTCAAACATAATATCCGTAATTCGGAATCCTAAAATATCATTTGCTTTTTCAAATAATTCTTTTGCTAAAGGCGATGATTCGTATAAATCTTTACCCATTCCGGTAAATTGTGCTCCTTGACCTGGAAAAACGTATGCTTTCATTTTTTTAAGTTTATAAGTTAAAAGTTTATAAGTTTAAGAGTTGTTCGTAAATCTATAAATAAAAAACAAAAATACTTATTTTGTAACAATCTTATCAAAATAATGACTAATATTTAAAACATCTAAATTAAAATAAAATGAAAAAAATTCTTCCAATAATAGTGGTGCTTCTTGTAACGCTTTTCTTTTTTTATGTTTCGCTGCCGGTAATAAGTTATGGTTTTTCGGGAATAACCGTCTTATTTATTATTATTGCGGCTTTGTTATTTTTTACTTTTTCTAAATTCACAATTAGTTCAGATGGAAAAAGTTACAAACCAGTTCAGGTTTTTTGGAAAATACCAGCAATATTGATTGGAATTGCTATTCTGTATGCATTTGTATTGCCTTTTTTTACTTCGCACCCAGTCTTTAGAAATGAAGAATATAGAAACTTAATAGGAAAAGTAACAAATGGGGATAAATTAACGAATCATATTTCTCCAATTTCAATGAATGAAATTCGAGTTGTAGATGAATCTTTAGCTTATTTATTAGGTGAAAAAATATTGGGTTCTCAACCTGCTTTGGGAAGTCAGGCGCAACTAGGTGAATTTTTCATTCAAAAAGTAAACGGGAAATTATATTGGATTGCCCCATTAGAACATTCTGGATTTTTTAAATGGCTCAACAACAAAAAAGGAACTACAGGATATGTAATGGTTTCTGCTACGAATGAAAGAGATGTGAAATTAGTACAAGAAGTAAATGGAAAACCAATTTTTCTAAAGTACCAACAAGAAGCCTATTTTCAAAGTAATTTACACCGTTATTTATATTTTAATGGTTACAATACAGTTGGTTTAACTGATTTTTCTTTTGAAATTGACGATGCAGGAGTGCCATATTGGGTAGTTACTAAATACAAAAAACAAGTAGGTTTTTCTGGAAATGATGCCACTGGAGTTGTTGTAGTAAATGCACAAAACGGAGATATTAAAGAATACGGCATTTTAAATACTCCAGCTTGGGTAGATAGAATTCAACCAATATCTTTTATTAAAGACCAATTAAATGATTGGGGCGAATACGTAAAAGGATATTGGAATTTTTCTAATGAAAATAAGCTTCAAATTACAGAAGATTTAACTTTAGTGTATGGAAAAGACAATAAATCATACTGGTACACTGGCATTACTTCGGTAGGAAAAGATGAATCTGCAGTAGGATTTGTGTTGGTTGACACCCGAACCAAACAAACTACATTTTACAAACAAAGTGGTGCAACTGAAATTGCCGCTCAAAGTTCGGCACAAGGAAAGGTACAAGAAAAAGGCTTTGTAGCTTCGTTGCCTATTCCGTATAACATTAACAACATTCCAACTTATGTAATGACGTTAAAAGACAATGGTGGATTAGTAAAAATGTATGCTATGGTTTCCATTTCAGATTACACAATTGTAGGAACAGGAAATACGATGCGAGAAGCATTAACCGCTTATAAAACTGCATTTAACTCGTCTGGAAATAAAATAAATGTAGATAGCAAATCGGCAAAAAAAATTGTAGAATCAACTATTGTAAGAATTCAAAATGATGTTAAAAACGGAAATAGTTTTTATTATTTTACGGTAAAAGATTTTCCAAATATTTTTGTTGGTTCTTCACAAATCTCAAATCAATTGCCATTAACTGTTGTTGGTGATAAGGTAAAAATTTCGTTTGATTTAGATACTGAAGAAATTGTAGATGTGTCCACATTTGAAAATATAAGTTTAAAGAAATAAAAAATTTTATAAATTTAAAAAGGGAAATTTCATTTGAAGTTTCCCATTCTTTTTTATTTATGAAGCCAGTCTCCTAAAAGCTTTCTTAAAAAAGGAAGCAAAACAAAAACCATTAACGGAACTAAAATTCCTGTCATCAATAATGTTTTCAAAGGCAAGGGCCAACTTTTTATTGTATCTCCAATCATAAAACTTACTATAGTAATAGTAGGATATATTGCTAACCATACCATGATTGCAAATTTCCATTTAGGTGGTTGTTTCATTAATTTTTTTCAATATATAATTTCGTTTTTTCAACTGCGTTTTTTACCAATTCAAAATTATTTATTTCAGATTGGGTAGTTTTGTCTTTCCAATTTATTGTAAAAGTTATTACTGTTTCATCGTCCGAAATTGGTTTAATGTCATTATCTACATAGCCTTCAAATTTTGGATGCTCCACTAACAAAAATCTTACTTTATATGGTATAAACGTAATCTTTTCCGTTAAAGTTGTTGTATTATCTGGCGTGGTAACTGTCATTTTTCTGATAACAAAGTCATCATTTTTTTCTAAAATAAATACATCACTTATACCAGGGACAAAATTTTCTGGATTTTCAATTTTATAAATCAAATGATGCCATACTTTTTCCAAATTAGCATGCACCGTTGTTGTATATTGAACCATTTATTATTTTTATTGATTCATTGGGATTTCCATTAATAAAAACTTCGCATCTGTTGTAGCTGTAAATTTTAAGTTTTGAAAATTCAAAATTCCAAAACCATCACGAGTTGCTAATTCTTGGCCATTAACTGTAATTATTCCAGAAATCACAAAAACATACATGCCATTTCCTACTTTTTTTAGTTCGTAAGTTTTAGAAAAACCCTTATCGAAATCTGCTAAATGAAACCAAGCATCTTGATGAATCCAAACTCCTGCATCGTCTGCATTTGGAGACAAAATTTGAGCGAAATTATTTTTTTGTTCCGTTACATCTAAAGTAATTTGTTGGTATCGAGGTGTTACATTTCTGGTTTTTGGAAACAACCAAATTTGAAACAATTTTGTTTGTAAATCAGCATTTGGATTAAACTCACTGTGTTGAATTCCGGTTCCTGCACTCATTACTTGTACATCGCCGGTTTTAATAATGGATTCATTTCCCATACTATCTTTATGCGCCAAATCGCCTTCTAAAGGAATGGTAATAATCTCCATATTATCATGTGGATGCGTGCCAAAACCCATTCCCGCAGCAACAGTATCGTCATTTAAAACTCGTAAAGTTCCAAATTGAACCCTTTCTGGATTGTACCAACTTGCGAAACTAAAACTATGATAGGCATTTAACCAACCGTGATTAGCGTGACCTCTTGTATTTGCTTTGTGTAAAACTGTAGTTGCCATAAAATTTTCTATAATTAAGGGTGTTGTATTGGCAATAATTTAAAGTAAGTTACAAAAAATATATTATTTATTAATTCTCCAATAACTTCTGCTTTTCTGATACGTGCACAAAATCCGTCTTTGGCGTGTGCATCGCCATGAGAATCTATTGAAGTTCCTTTTACAAAATAAGTTTTGCCTTCAATACGAATGGCTAAATCGCAGTCGTAACCTTCCATTCCAAACTGACATTGGCCACAAGATGCTTCTACAATTTGAATTTTTGAAGTTTCTTTTTTTTCTTGAGAAAAAATACTTGAGCTGTTAAATATCAGCAAAAATAAAAGTGTTTTTTTCATTTTCTTAAGCATTTACTATTACTAAATTAGCCATTTTTTTTGCTTTTTCAACGATTTCTTCTATTGGTATATCTAATTTATCATAATTTAATACCACACCCATTCTTCTGTAAGGACGAGAAGTTGGTTTTCCGAACAACCTAAAATCTGTTTTAGGTTGAAACGCTAGCTTTTCAATTCCAGAAAAAGTTGGATGATCTGAATTTTCGGATGCTAAAATTACGGCACTTGCTCCTGCTCTTTCTTGTGTAATTTCATAAATTGGCAAACTTAAAATCGCACGTAAATGCAATTCAAATTCGTTAAAATTTTGTGTGTTGGCTAAAGTTACCATTCCAGTATCGTGAGGTCTTGGGGATAATTCTGAAAAATATACACCTTCATTAGTTAAGAAGAACTCTACGCCAAAAAGTCCTGCGCCACCTAAAGCTTTTGTAACTTGTTTGGCCATATCTTGTGCTTCTGAAATATCAGCTTCTGAAACTCGAGCTGGTTGCCAACTTTCCTGATAGTCGCCTCGTTCTTGTCGGTGTCCAATTGGTGCACAAAAAAGTGTTGGCAAATTATTATTTTGAGTTACCGTTAAAAGCGTAATTTCCGAATGAAAATTTACGAAAGCTTCTACAATTACTTCTACAATATCGCCACGTGAACCTTCAACAGCATATTTCCAAGCTTTTTCAATATCTTCATTTGATTTTATTGTAGATTGTCCTTTTCCGGATGAACTCATTAATGGTTTTACTACACAAGGCATTCCTAATTCGGTAACTGATTTTTGTAATTCTTCGAAAGAAGTAGCATAACGATAATTGGCCGTTTTTAAACCTAATTCTTTTGCTGCTAAATCCCGAATGGCTTTTCTGTTCATGGTAAAATTAGCCGCTTTTGCAGATGGCACAACGGTAATTCCTTGCTTTTCATAGTCGTAAAAACGTTCAGTACGAATGGCTTCAATTTCAGGAACAATAAAATCGGGTTGGTGCTTGGCTACAATTCTATCTAATTCAGCGCCATCAAGCATATTAATTACTTCGAAGCCGTGTGCGACTTGCATTGCTGGTGCATTTGCATAGCTATCTACAGCAATTACTGTTTGGCCGATTCGTTGAGCTGCAATTACAAACTCTTTTCCTAATTCGCCAGAACCTAATAGTAGTATTTTTTTATTCATTTTTTTATGTGTTATGAAAACAGATGTGCGTTAGGGAATGCAGTGAAAATCCTTTTATTTTTCATAAAAGATTGTAACGGAATGCCCGACCTGAAAGGGAACGCCCAAAAATTATACTAAAACTTCTTTGATTCTTTTCAAAGCTTCAATTAGTTGTTCTTCGCTAGTTGCGTAAGAAAGTCGTAAGCAATTTGGACTTCCAAAAGCATCGCCTGTTACGGTTGCTACATTAGCTTCAGCTAATAAATACATAGCAAAATCCGTTGCATCTTTGATTTCAGTACCTCTTAAAGTTTTTCCAAAGTAATAAGAAACATCTGGAAATACATAAAATGCGCCGTCAGGGTTGGTTAATTTGAATCCTGGAATGTTTTTCATTAATCCGAAAACTAAATCGCGGCGTTTTTGAAATGCATCCACCATATATTTAATTTTAGAAGGATTGGCTTGTAAAGCTGCAATTGTGGCGCGTTGTGCAATTGAATTGGCGCCGCTTGTTACTTGTCCTTGTATTTTTGTACAAGCTTTTGCTATAAATTCTGGTGCACCGATGTAACCAATTCTCCATCCTGTCATAGCAAATGCTTTTGCCACTCCATTTACTGTAATGGTATTGTTTTCCATGCCTTCAATTGAACCAATTGAACAATAGGCATCGGTATAATTGATATGTTCGTAAATTTCATCTGAAACAACATATACATTTGGATATTTTTTTAAAACTGCGACTAAAGCTGTTAATTCTTCTTCATTATAAACCGAACCGGAGGGATTACAAGGAGAACTGAACCACATCATTTTTGTTTTTGGTGTGATAGCGGCTTCAAGTTGTTCTGGTGTGATTTTAAAATTTGTTTCAACTGAAGTTGGAACTTCTACAGGAATTCCTCCAGAAAGTTTGATAATTTCAAAATAAGAAACCCAAAATGGTGCTGGTAGAATTACTTCATCACCATCGTTAAGCATTACTTGTGCAATATTGTATAAAGATTGTTTTGCACCTGTTGAAACAACAACTTGATTTGGTGTATAGTTTAGATTATTATCTCTTTTAAATTTTGTGCAAATAGCTTCTTTCAATTCTAAATAACCATCCACAGGTGAATAGGTTGAATAATTATCATTTATGGCTTGTTTGGCCGCGTCTTTTATAAAATCTGGCGTATTGAAATCTGGTTCGCCTAGGCTTAAACTAATTATGTCTTTTCCTTGCTGTTTTAATTCTCTTGCCAATGCTGCCATTGCTAAAGTTTGAGAAACAGTAAGATTGTTAATTCTTTCAGATAAAATGTTATTCATGTTGGGATGTTAAATATGATATAAATGAAGAAACGCGATAAATCGCGTCTCTGTTTTCTTATGCTAATTGAGGTTGTTGCCCTAATTCTTTCAAATGTCTGAAATGTGCTATTACAGCGCTTCTCATGGTTTGGTATTCAAAATATGGTAAATCGCATTCGGCGGCAGTTTGTTTTACGAATTCTGCAATTTTTCCGTAGTGAATGTGACTGATATTTGGAAATATGTGGTGTTCAATTTGATGATTTAAGCCTCCAGTATACCAATTTACAATCCAGTTTTTAGGAGCAAAGTTAACTGTAGTTAAAAGTTGGTGTATGGCCCAAGTATTTTCGATTTCACCTTCTTCATTTGGATGTGGGTTAATGGTATCTTCTGTTATATGTGCCAATTGAAAAACGATACTTAAAATCATTCCCGCAGTATAATGCATGATGAAAAATCCAATTAATATTACCCACCAACTAGCCGCTCCAAAAATTAAAGGTAATATAATCCAAAAACTAAAATATACGATTTTTGAGATTACTAAACCTGTCCAAAGTGTTGTAGGATTTGGTGTATTTCCATAAGATAATTTTCTTTTTAAGTAACCACCCATTTGTTTAAAATCGGTAGTTAAACACCAATTGATAGTAAGCAAACCATATAAAAATATAGAATAATAATGTTGAAAAGCATGAAATTTATACCAAGTAGCTTCTTTAGTAAAACGGATTACTCTTCCTGCATCAAGATCTTCATCATGACCAGGAATATTCGTATAAGTGTGATGTAATACATTGTGTTGCACTTGCCAATTGTAAACATTTCCAGCTAAAATATAGATACTTCCACCCATTATTTTATTCAGCCAATTTTTAGAAGAATACGAACCATGATTTCCATCATGCATTACATTCATTCCCACACCAGCCATACCGATACCGATAATTACTGAGGCAAAAAGATAAGTTAAAACAGGGATGTCAATGAAAAATATTACAAAAAACGGTATGAAAAATAAACCGAACATAATAGCCGCTTTTAAGTGTAACTTCCAGTTCCCGGTTTTGTTAATATTATGTTCTTTAAAGTAGTCATTAACTCTTTTATTAAGTATTTTAAAAAATTGATTTTTATCAGTTCTTGAAAAAGTTGGTGTCTGCATTTTCGTTAGAATTTTTTATATTAATTTACAAATGTACTAATATTTATCTAAAAATTATTATGATGAATATCATATCATTTAAAAATTGTATTTTTGCAAATAAAAACAATAATTTGGAACTGATTTTAAAATATTTCCCCGATTTAACCCCTATTCAGATTGAACAATTCACAAAATTATACGATTTGTATATTGATTGGAATTCTAAAATTAATGTGATTTCTAGAAAAGACATTGAAGAACTTTATTCTAGACATGTTTTGCATTCTTTAGGTATTGCAAAAGTGATTCAATTTCAGCCGGGTGCATCAATTTTGGATGTAGGAACTGGCGGAGGTTTTCCAGGGATTCCGTTGGCTATTTTATTTCCTGAAACACAATTTTATTTGATAGACATTATTGCGAAAAAAATAAAAGTGGTTCAAGAAGTAGCAAAAGGTTTGGGTTTAAAAAACGTAAAAGCGGAACAGAAAAGAGCTGAATTAGTAAGAGAAGAGTTCGATTTTATTGTAAGCCGAGCGGTTACCAATATGCCGGATTTTGTAAAATGGACAAAAGACAAAACTAAGAAAAATGCAGTTCACGAATTAAAAAACGGTATTTTATATTTAAAAGGTGGAGATTTAACAGAAGAATTGGCTGCATACAAAACAGTGCAATTATTTGATTTACCAGATTTTTTTGAAGAAGATTTTTTTGAAACTAAAAAAGTAGTGTATTTGCCTTTAAAATATAAATCATAATAACAACTATAATCTTGTTGCGTTAATAATTTTATAAATTTCAATGGCTTTTCCATCAGTCAATAATGACACAAACTGACAAATATTTAATAATTTATCATACATCGTTTCTTTATGGCTTTTGTATTTTTCTGGCAAAATATTCATTATTAATTTATCAAAATTTGTACCTGAATTATTTGAAGAATTAATATTTGCTTGAATAAAAACATCTAAAAGCGTATGGATGACTTTATAACCAATGATTTCTTTTTCAATTACTTCTTTAGATTGATAAATATTTTTCACGCTAATTTCAATAATGTCGGAAATTTGAGCTTTGTATTGACTTTTGTCCATTAAAGAAATTGAAAATTCTCCTTTTAATATAGCTGTTTCATTTTCCATAAATATAGAAACCGCATCATTTATTAAGCTTCCAATAGCCAAAGCACGTAAATAACTAATTCGGTCTTCTTTGGTTTTTAGTTCATTGTATTTTTTGGAATCAATTGATTTTTGCACCAATTTTATTAAATATTCTAAGGCAAAATCCTCATTAATCAAACCTAATTTGATTCCGTCTTCAAAGTCAATTATTGTGTAGCAAATATCATCTGCCGCTTCTACTAAAAAAGCTAATGGATGACGAAAATAGCCAACATCTGGATTTGATTTATTTGAAATCATACCTAACTCCGAAGCTACATCTTGAAAAAAAAGTTTGTCTTGTTGAAAAAATCCGTACTTTTTATCACAAATGTTTGAAGTTGGTTT
>CAYOCC010000008.1:0-66487 GCA_964402375.1 uncultured Flavobacterium sp.
CAGATAATTTGATGGAATTGTTATTAATGATTGACGCGGCTAAAAGAGCGTCTGCCAGACATATAACAGCAGTAATCCCATACTTCGGATGGGCAAGACAAGACAGAAAAGACAAACCAAGAGTGCCAATTGGGGCAAAATTGGTAGCCAAATTATTAGAAACAGCAGGAGCTACACGAATTATGACCATGGATTTACATGCAGATCAAATTCAAGGGTTTTTTGAAAAACCAGTAGACCACCTGTTTGCTTCCACTATCTTTTTACCTTATGTAAGAAGTTTAGGATTAGAAAATTTAACAATCGCATCACCGGATATGGGAGGTTCTAAAAGAGCCTATGCTTATTCAAAGTTCTTAGAATCTGATGTGGTTATTTGTTATAAACAAAGAAAAGTGGCCAATGTAATTGACACTATGGAATTGATTGGTGAAGTAAGAGGCAGACATGTTATTTTAGTAGATGACATGATTGATACTGGAGGAACATTAGCAAAAGCCGCTGATGTGATGATTGAAAAAGGCGCTTTGAGTGTAAGAGCCATTTGTACGCACGCCATTTTATCTGGTGATGCTTACGAAAAAATTGAAAACTCAAAATTAGAAGAGTTAATTGTTACAGATTCTATTCCGTTAAAGAAAGAATCTAAGAAAATAAAAGTAGTGAGCTGTGCGCCGTTATTTGCAGATGTAATGCACATGGTTCAGAACAACACTTCCATAAGTGGGAAGTTTTTAATGTAAAGTTAGTCGGTTTGAAGATGTTCATTCCTTTAAACTACTAACCAATTATTTTTTTATTAATTTTAATTTATTTCAAATGAAATCAATTACGATCAAAGGATCACAAAGAGAAAGCGTGGGCAAAGTAGCTACTAAAGCCTTACGTAATGCTGGAATGGTTCCTTGCGTTATTTACGGAGGGGAAAATCCAGTGCATTTTAGTGCTGAAGAAAGAGCATTTAAAAGTTTAGTTTACACTCCAGAAGCGCACACTGTAGTAATTGAATTGGAAGGCGGAAAGAAATTTGATGGTATCTTACAAGATATTCAATTTCACCCAGTTTCTGACAAAATTTTACACGTTGATTTTTATCAATTAGAAGCTTCAAAAGAAATCACAATGGAAGTACCTGTTAAAATTACTGGAACTTCTCCAGGAGTTTTATTAGGAGGGGTTTTACGTTTAAACCAACGTAAATTAAAAGTGAGAGCTTTACCTGCTAACTTACCAGATTCTATTGTTGCAGACATTTCTGAATTAGAAATGGGTAACAAATTATATGTTACTAAATTAGCTGCTGCTAACTACAAAATTTTACACCCAGACAACACAGTTGTTTGTCAAGTAAGAATTTCTCGTGCAGCTATGAAAGCAGCTCAAGAAGCAGCAAAAGCAGAAAAAGGCGGAAAAAAGAAAAAATAATTCAATTTTCTATACAATTAAAAATCCCGAGCATTGCTCGGGATTTTTTTATTAAATTAAATTTAGACTTGTTTTATTTTCCTACAAAAACTGCTTTTCTTTTTTCTAAAAATGCTGTAGTGCCTTCTTTAAAATCTGCTGTGGCAAAACAAGCGCCAAAGTTTTTAATTTCCACCTCAAAACCATTAACACCATCTTCAAAGTTGGCATTTATGGCTTCAATTGCTTTTGCAATGGCTACACTCGAATTTTGACTTATTTTTGCAGCCAAAGTTTTAGCTAAATCTAGTAACTCTTCTTGCGGCACCACATGATTTACTAAACCGTATGATTTTGCAGTTTCAGCATCAATCATATTAGCGGTCATAATCAATTCCATTGCTCTGCCTTTACCTATTAATTGTGTCAATCTTTGTGTGCCGCCATATCCTGGGATGAGGCCTAAAGTGACTTCAGGTAATCCCATTTTTGCATTGGATGAGGCAATTCTAAAATGACAACTCATGGCTAGCTCTAAACCGCCACCTAATGCAAATCCGTTTACTGCCGCAATAACAGGTGTTTGTAAATTTTGCACAAAATCAAATAATAATTCATGACCTTTTGCAGCCAATTGCGCGCCTTCAGCAGCCGAAAAATCTGCAAATTCAGAAATGTCTGCTCCAGCAACAAACGCTTTTTCTCCACTACCAGTTAATATAATCACTTTCGTACTGTTATCAGTATTTAAAGCGGTAAAAGCTTCATGTAATTCTTCAATTGTAGCTTTGTTTAAAGCGTTTAATTTTGTAGGCCTGTTAATAGTAACAACAGCGAAATTGTCTTGTTTTTCAATTAAAATATTTTCCATTTTTTAGTCTTTTATAGGTAATTTTACAGTAAATAGCGTTCCTTTTTCTTCCTTAGATTCAAAAGTGATGCTTCCGTTATAATTTTCAATAATTTTTTTAATTATAGCCAATCCCAATCCCATTCCTGAATTTTTTGTTGTGAATTTTGGTTCGAAAATATAGGCTGCGTTTTCAGCTGCAATTCCAATTCCGTTATCCGAAATCTTTAAAACAAAATCTGTATTTTCTTTTAAAATTTCAACTACAACTGATTTTATTTCTTGGTTTTCAGGTATAGATTGTATGGCGTTTTTCGCTAAATTTGTTACAATTCTTGTCAATTGTGTTCTGTCAAAAGAGGTATAAATTTCTTTTTCGGAAGATTTAAAATCAATATAATCTTCATTAAAAATTTCCAACGCCGTTTTGCAAACCTGTACAATATTTAATCGTTCATTTTGTTGTGTTGGCATATTGGCAAAATTAGAAAAAGCACTTGCCACAGTGGTCATGGTATCAATTTGTTGAATAAGCGTATCTGAAAAATCTTCAAGTTTCTGACTTATTTTTGGATCGTTGATATCAAATTTTCTTTGAAAACTTTGAATGGTTAAACGCATCGGCGTCAGTGGATTTTTAATTTCATGAGCCACTTGTTTTGCCATTTCACGCCAAGCGTGTTCTCGTTCGCTTTGTGCTAATTTTTGCGCACTATCTTCTAAGGTATCCACCATATTGTTGTAAGCTATAATGAGTCCATTAATCTCTTGATTTCCTGGCTGTAGTTTAAGTTTTTGGTTGCGTTCATTCAATTGTGTGATACCAAGTTTTTCTGAAATTTGAGAAATAGACTTGGTAATATTGCTGGATAATAAGTAAGAAATTAAAATAGAAATAAGGAACATAATTCCAAAGACTTGCGTATATCTGGTTAAAAAATTTCTCGCTTCTTGGTTATAAAAATCACTATTTTCTTCGTATGGAATATTTAAAATCGCAAAATTTTTAGAATTTGTGTCTTTTATGTAACTAAAAGAAGATTTTAAATACGTTTCATTTTCCTTAGTTTTAGTAATTACAATTCTTTTTTTTGAAGATTTCCCTAAGTTAAAAAGAATTTCTGCAGGTATTTTTGATTTTTTATTGTTATTAATTTTTGAATTGGAAGACAATAATAATTTTCCGTTTAAATCAAAAAAATTAACTTCTAGACTATGAATATCGGATAATTCAAGAATTCTAGTTTTAAAAATAGTAGGAATATTTGCAGTTTTGAGTGGGTATTGCGTAGTTTGTAAAATGTATTCTATATGTTCTTTTATCGCATTTTCTTTGCGAGACAAACGTTCTTCATGATATTCTTTTGCTTCATATCTAAAGTGAATTAAAGAAACAACCGTAATTAACACCATTGAAACCGTAGTTAAAAACAACATTGACAAAAATATTCTACGTCGTAAAGAGAGCGTGTGTATTTTAAAAAACTTAATCACTTTTTTTATTTCTGATTCTTTTATAGAATTTAAAGCCTAGCATAATTAATACCGAAAATAATACAATTCCAACTACACCATAAATCCAATTGATTGCATTTTTTAAAATTACTAAAAAAACTACGGCAAACAAAATTATTGTGGCGCCTTCGTTCCACAATCGCATAAAGTTGGAAGTGTATTTTACTTGGTTGTTTTGTAATTCAGTATATATTTTTTGACATTTAAAATGATAGATAAATAGCAAAACCACAAAACCCAACTTTACATGCATCCAAGGCATTTGTAACCAAGCGGGCATCAAAATCAGCAACCAAACCGCAAAAATTGTAGCTAAAACTGCACTTGGCCAAGTAATAATATACCACAAACGATAGGTCATTATTTTGTACTGATTTTGTAAAATTTCCTTTTCTGGCGAGGGCATTTCGTTGGCTTCAATTTGGTATACAAACAAACGAACAATATAAAAAAGCCCTGCAAACCATGTGATTACAAAGATAAGGTGTAAGGATTTTATGTAATTGTAGTATTCCATTTAATTGTCTATTTTCTATATTCTTTAATCTTTTTTAAATTCCTCAATCCATTTAGCTACAACGCCACACCACTCATCCTCATCGTTCATACACGGAACAGCCATAAACGCTTCACCACCATGATGTATAAATTCTTCCTTGGCTTCCATGGCAATTTCTTCCAAAGTTTCTAAACAATCTGCCACAAAAGCAGGGGTTACAACAGCTAATTTTTTAATGCCTTTATCTGGCATTTTATTCACTTCAACATCTGTGTAAGGCGTAAGCCATTTGTCACCAGCCAATCGTGATTGAAAAGTTTGACTGTATTTTCCTTCCGGAATACCCAATGCTTTCACTACTTGTTTGGTCGTTTCATAACATTGATGGCTATAACAAAATTCATGTGCTGGCGAAGGCGTGTTGCAACAAGTTCTGTCCATTTTACAATGCGATTTGGTAATATCAGTTTTGCGAATATGACGTTTTGGAACACCATGATACGAAAACAACAAATGATCGTATTCAAAACCTTCTAAATGCTTTTTTATAGAATTGGATAATGCTTCAATATAACCGGGGTTGTTGTAAAATGCAGGAACCGTAGTAAATTTCATATTTGGAAAATGCTTGGCGCGAAGCTCTTCTGCTAATACTAAAATAGTAGTGGTAGAAGCCATAGCGTGTTGCGGATACAGCGGGAAAAGCATCACTTCTGTTACACCTTTATCGTGTAATTCTTGCAATCCTTTTAGAATAGTGATTGTGCCATAACGCATTGCTAAAGCCACCGGAATATCAACCAATCCTTTAACTTTTTCATGCATTTTTTTTGAAATTACAATTAATGGTGATCCTTCGTCAGTCCAAATTCTAGCATAGGCTTCAGCCGATTTTTTTGGCCTAGTTTGCAAAATGACGCCTCTTACTAACAAAGCACGCAATAAAAACGGAACGTCAATTACGTATTTATCCATTAAAAATTCATCTAAATACGGCTTAACATCTTTTGCAGTTGGACTTTCAGGCGAACCAAGATTTACTAATAATACTCCTTTCATTGTTTTGTAATTTTATAAATTAACATTTAGGTTTAATAAATATTTTTTTGGCGTAGTGCCAAATTTCTTTTTAAAAGCAGCTATAAAATGGCTAGAAGTGCTGTATCCAATTTTCGATCCCACTTCGTTTACATTATAAGAACCGGTGTCCAAAAGTTTTCTAGCAACTTCCATTTTATAATCGAATAAAAAATTAAAAACAGTTTCGCCATAAATTTCTTTAAAACCAGCTTTCAATTTCTTTAATGAAATACCTACTTCGTCGGATAATGCTTGCAAGCTTGGCGGTTCTGCCATGTTTTTTATGATAATTTCTTTGGCTTTTTTAATTTTTAATACATTTTCTTCGTCGGATAAAAACGGACAATGTTCTGCATTTGGATCTTCGTTGGTATTAAAAAACAAACTTAACAATTCGTAACTTTTACCTTTTAAATACAAGGTTTTAATTGATGAATTTTGGTTGTAATGAAAAATTTGATTCAATACAATAGCCATTGACGGACTGATACTTTCTTCGGTATAATATTTTTTTTCTAAGTTATCTTTACTCAAAAAAGGAATCATTTCTGAATCGGATGAAAATAAAGTGTGAAACTTTTTTATCGAAATTAAAATAGAAATAATCCAACTTTTAGAACTAATTTCTAAATGAAGCGGCAATTCTTTTTGAGGATTGTAAAGTAAAAGTGCTTTTTCTTCATTCAAATCCAAAGTATAAGAATTATTGTTAAAAATAAATTTTCCTTTTCCTTTCACGTTAAAATGAAACTGAATTAATCCAGAACCCACCTGTTTTTCTAACGTTTCGGTGGTTTCAGAATCGTTTTCAAAACGCAGTAAAGTAAAATCGGTGTCAATTTTAATTTCTTCAAATGAACTCATAGCGTTATTTTTTTATGAATTGTTTAAACAAAAACAAGTTTGTTATTTATAATTATTCTAAACAATTAGATTGTATCGTGCTGAATTTGTTACAAAGTTAGTAGTTTATATCAAAATAAGTGCAATTTATTTAAAAAAAACTATTTTCGTTATAAAAAGTACTTTCAGCGTTGTTTTTGTTCACAAGGAAACAATAATTTTGTGCATCTTTAAGAGATAAAGCAATTTATGGATAATCATTCACCAGCAAAACAAACTACTTTTTATGCCATCGGCTTAAGCTACAAAAAAGCAGATGCCGAAATTAGAGGTAAATTTAGTTTAAATGAACAAGCAAAAACCAATTTGTTGGAACAAGCAAAAACCAATGGGATAGAAAGTCTGTTAGTTACTTCAACTTGCAATAGAACTGAAATTTACGGTTTTGCCCAACATCCTTTTCAATTGATTCATTTGCTTTGCGAGAATAGTGTGGGAACCGTTGAAGAATTTCAAAAATATGCTTACGTATACAAGCAAAAAGAAGCTTTAAACCATATATTTAGAGTAGGAACAGGCTTAGACAGTCAAATTTTAGGAGATTTTGAAATTATTTCCCAACTTAAAAGTGCGTTTGTAGAAAGTAAAAAACGCAATTTGGCGAATGCTTATTTGGAACGTTTGGTAAATTCAGTCATTCAAGCCAGTAAAAAAGTTAAAAACGAAACTGAAATTTCTAGCGGCGCTACTTCTGTTTCTTTTGCAGCAGTTCAATATATTTTTAAGAATGTGGCAGCCATTTCCAATAAAAATATTTTACTTTTCGGAACAGGAAAAATTGGAAGAAATACTTGTGAAAATTTAGTCAAACACTCTAAACACGATCAAATTACATTAATTAATCGCACCAAAGATAAGGCAGAAAAATTGGGAAAAAAACTCAATTTAATTGTTAAAGATTATGCAGATTTACAAATAGAATTACAAAAAGCCGATGTTGTAGTAGTTGCTACAGGAGCTCAAAATCCAACCATTGATTATGATATTTTAAATTTAAAGAAGCCCTTGTTAATTTTGGATTTATCTATACCGAAAAATGTCAATGAAAACGTAAAACAAAATCCATTCGTCACCTTAGTTCATGTGGATCATTTGTCGCAAATTACAGATGAAACTTTAGAAAATAGAAAACAATATATTCCAGCAGCCGAAGACATCATTACTGAAATTTTAACCGAATTTCTAACATGGTCCAAAGGTAGAAAATACGCGCCAACTATTCATGCTTTAAAAGCCAAGTTAAATGCAATTAAAGAATCAGAAATCAATCATTTAAAAAAGAAAAATGCCGATTTCAATGAAGAATATACCGAAATTATTACAGCAAAATTAATTCAAAAAATTACCAGTCATTTTGCCAATCATTTAAAAGATGACGACACAATTGTGGACGAAAGTGTAGCATGGATTAACAAAGTTTTTCAAATAGAACCAGTTGTAAAATAACATTCATGAGTAAAACCATACGAATAGGAACCCGCGATAGCGAATTAGCCCTTTGGCAAGCCAAAACCGTTGAAAAACAATTGAACGAATTGGGATACAAAACAGAGATTATCGCAGTAAAATCAGATGGTGATATTGTTTTAGACAAGCCATTGTACGAACTAGGAATTACTGGAATTTTTACAAAAACAATAGATTTAGCCATGATTCAAGGCAAAATTGACATTGCAGTGCATTCAATGAAAGATGTGCCAACACTTTTACCAAACGGAATTGTACAAGGTGCCGTTTTGGAACGAGCATCTGCTTATGATATTTTGGTTCATAAAGGAAATTTAGATTTTTTATCACAAGAAAATAGTACCATTGCCAGCAGCAGCCTGAGAAGAAAAGCAAGTTGGTTACACAAATACCCAACGCATAAAGTAGTAGATATTCGTGGAAATGTAAATACTCGCCTGAAAAAAGTAACAGAATCAAATTGGAATGGAGCTATTTTCGCAGAAGCTGGTTTGGACCGTATTAATTTGAAACCAGATAATTTTATCACTTTAGATTGGATGATTTCAGCTCCCGCACAAGGCGCCATGATGGTGGTTTGTAATGCAGATGATTTCTTTTCGTTAGATGCGGTTTCACAATTAAATCATATTGAAACAGAAATTTGTACTTATATAGAACGTCAGTTCTTGAGAACCCTAGAAGGCGGTTGTACTGCACCAATTGGAGCCATTGCTACTTATAACGAAAAAGATGATGTAATTGATTTTACAGGTGTTTTATTGTCAATTGACGGTAAACAAAAACTAGAAATCACCAAAACTGTTGCTGTTTCTGAATGGAAAAAATTAGGATTTCATGCCGCTCAAGAAATTTTGGATGATGGTGGTGCTCAATTGATGTCAGAAATTAAAGAAAATTTAAAATAATCATGACAAATCAAACCACAATACTTTCTACCAAAACCCTTTCACCAATTCAAAAACAAGAATTAGTGAAGGCAACTATTCAAGTTATTGAAGCAGATTTTATTAAAACAGAAAATGCTTCTTTCGAAATAAAGAACCTGAACAAAAACTTAATTTTCACGAGTCAAAATGCCGTTTTGAGTATTTTACAACATCCAAAAATTAACGAATTAATGCAAAAAACCGTTTTTTGCGTGGGTTTAAAAACCAAAGAATTATTAAACGAAAACGGATTTACAGTTGAAGCTTATACTGGTTATGCCGAAGATTTAGCCGAAATAATTACGTTAGTGTATTCCGATGAAAGTTTTACTTTTTTTAGCGGCAATCTTCGTAAAGATACTTTGCCAGAAATGTTAAGCGAAAACGAAATCATATTTAACGAAATTAAAGTGTACGATACAACTTTAACACCTCACAAAATCTCAGATAAAGTAGATGGAATTTTGTTTTTCAGCCCATCTGCAGTAAACAGTTATTTGAAAAAAAATACACTTGGCAACGAAAAATTATTTTGCATCGGAAACACAACAGCTGATGCATTAAAAAACGTATTATCTGAAAATAAAATTAAAAACATAAAAACAGCGTACCAACCAAGTGTTGAAAACGTAATAGAGCAAGCTATAGAATATTATACATTATAAACTATAAGGTTTAATACAAAAAATATGATAAAAAACGATTTATTCCTAAGAGCCCTAAATAACGAAAAAGTGGAACGCCCACCAGTTTGGATGATGCGTCAAGCTGGAAGGTATTTGCCAGAATTCAGAGCTTTGCGTGACAAATATGATTTTTTCACCCGTTGTGAAACACCTGAATTAGCAGCTGAAATCACTGTTCAGCCGATTCGTATCGTCAAACCAGATGCAGCGATTTTGTTTTCAGACATTTTGGTCGTACCAAGAGCGATGGGTATTCACGTAGAATTAAAAGACAATTTAGGCCCGATAATTCCAAATCCAATTCGGACTTCACAAGATGTAGAAAAAGTGTTTGTTCCCGATGTCAACGAAACCTTGGGTTATGTTTTTGATGCGATTAAGTTGACCAAACAAATGCTTAATGATGAGGTGCCGTTGATTGGTTTTGCAGGTTCGCCATGGACGATTTTCTGTTATGCTGTGGAAGGCAAAGGATCTAAAAGTTTTGATACAGCCAAAGGATTTTGTTTCTCTAACCCAGTTGCAGCGCACGTTTTATTACAAAAGATTACCGATACGACGATTTTATATTTAAAAGAAAAAGTAAAAGCAGGTTGTAACGCCATTCAGATTTTTGATTCTTGGGGAGGAATGTTGTCTCCAGTAGATTATCAAGAATTTTCTTGGCATTACATCAATCAAATTGTAGATGCTTTGGCTGACGATACGAAAGTTATAGTTTTCGGAAAAGGTTGTTGGTTTGCTTTAAACGATATGGCCAAATCAAAAGCATCAGCAATTGGAGTAGATTGGACCTGTTCACCAAGAAATGCGCGCTATTTATCTGGTGGAAAAATCACTTTACAAGGGAATTTTGATCCATCAAGATTGTTATCTCCAATTCCAACCATCAAAAAAATGGTTCACGAAATGATAGACGAATTCGGTAAAGACAATTATATCGTCAACTTAGGACACGGTATTTTACCCAACATTCCTGTGGATCATGCGAAGGCATTTGTGGAAGCGGTGAAAGAATACAATAAATAAGCTAACAGCCGACAGCTATTAGCTAAAAGCTATTTAAATGAAAGACAAATTCTACCAATACATACAAAACCTCCAAGATCAAATCTGTAAAGGATTAGAAGCTATAGATGGTGTTGCCAGATTTCGTGAAGATATTTGGGACAGACCCGAAGGCGGCGGAGGAAGAACACGCGTAATTGAAAACGGGCAAGTTTTTGAAAAAGGTGGTGTAAACATTTCAGCGGTTCATGGAAAATTACCGGAAGCCATGCAAAAAATGTTTAACGTAGGCGAAGCTGATTTTTTTGCCTGCGGATTGAGTTTGGTGATTCATCCCAAAAATCCCTTGGTGCCAACAGTTCATGCGAATTGGCGGTATTTTGAGATGTACGATGACAATGGAAAGGTTATTAACAGCTGGTTTGGCGGAGGCCAAGATTTAACGCCCTATTATTTGTTTGAAGAAGATGCGATTCATTTTCATCAAAACTGTAAAACCGCTTGTGACAAACACCATCCAGAATTTTATCCGAAATACAAAAAACAATGTGACGACTACTTTTGGAACGCTCACAGAAATGAAGCCAGAGGAATAGGCGGTTTATTTTTCGATTATTGCAAAGAAACCGAAACCATGAAAATGGAAGATTGGTTTAATTTCGTAACCGAAGTAGGAAATTCATTCCTTGAAGCCTATCTACCCATCGTAGCAAAAAGAAAAGACTTGCCTTTTACACCAGAGCAAAGAACTTGGCAAGAAATACGCCGTGGTCGTTATGTAGAATTTAATTTGGTACACGACAAAGGCACCTTATTTGGCTTAAAAACCAACGGAAGAATAGAAAGTATATTAATGAGTTTACCGCCACATGTGCAATGGCATTACGACCATCATCCTGAGGCGGGAAGTGAAGAAGAAAAAGTATTTAAAATATTAGAAAACCCTATTGACTGGATATAATTATCAATTGTCAATTATTAATTATCAATTAGTATGTTTCCATTACAAAGAGGACGTCGTTTAAGAGTAAACGAATCCATAAGAAGTTTAGTTCGCGAAACCACATTAAGTCCCAGTGATTTTATGTTCCCGATGTTTATTGCAGAAGGAGAAAATATCCAAGTTGAAATTCCATCGATGCCAGGAATTTTTCGTCGTTCGATTGATTTAACGGTGAAAGAAATTCAAGAAGTATTCGATTTAGGAATTCGTGCCGTAAACATTTACGTAAAAGTAGATGAATCTTTAAAAGACAACACAGGTAAAGAAGCGTGGAATTCAAACGGATTGATGCAACAAGCTATTCGAGCTATCAAAGCTGCTTGTCCAGAAATGATTGTGATGCCCGATGTGGCTTTGGATCCGTATTCTATTTATGGTCACGACGGAATTATTGAAAAAGGCGATGTGGCGAATGATGCTACCAACGATGCCTTAGTAAAAATGGCCGTTTCGCATGCCCAAGCGGGTGCCGATTTTGTAGCGCCAAGCGATATGATGGACGGACGCGTATTGCGTTTACGCCAAGGTTTGGATGCGGCTGGTTTTCAAAACGTAGGCATTATGAGTTATTCGGCGAAGTATGCTTCGGCATTTTATGGGCCGTTTCGTGATGCTTTAGACAGCGCGCCAAGAGAAGCTGATGTGAAAGTTCCGAAGGATAAAAAAACCTACCAAATGGATTACGCCAATCGTTTCGAAGCAATCAAAGAAGCCCTTTGGGATGTAGAAGAAGGTGCCGATATGGTCATGGTAAAACCTGGAATCGCTTATTTAGATATTGTTCGCGAAGTAAAAAACGCCGTGAATGTTCCCGTAACGGTTTTTCATGTATCTGGTGAATATGCTATGATTAAAGCAGCTTCAGAAAGAGGTTGGTTAGACCACGACAAAATTATGATGGAACAATTAATGTGCATCAAACGCGCTGGCGCCAGTTTAATTTCGACTTATTTTGCGAAAGAAGCCGCTATTTTATTAAATAAACGATAAATTAATTATGAAAGTGTATTTGAAATTTCTGTTTATGGTATCAATAGTTTTCAGTTTGATTAGTTGTGGTAAAAAAACAGAAACTGAGACAATGGGAAATCCTTTTGTATCAAACGAAACAGAAACTTCTGTGCTTACACCTGAAGCGTTAGGTAAAGAAATATTTGAAGGAAAAGGCATGTGCGCCACTTGTCATAAAGCAGATGTTGCAACTTCAGGGCCAAGTATAAAAGACATTTCTAAAATGTATTCAGATAAAAAAGCAAGTATTTCTTTGTTCTTACAAGGTGAAATGGATCCGATTGTTGATCCTTCGCAATATGAAATTATGAAGGCGAACCTTGAAATTACAAAAGCCATGACGGATGAAGAATTGCAAGCTATAGAAAAGTATATGTTGAGTATAAAATAAAAAAAGCTCAAAACATTGTTTTGAGCTTTTTTGTGCGGGTAAAAGGACTCGAACCTTCACACCTTGCGGCACCAGATCCTAAGTCTGGCGTGTCTACCAATTTCACCATACCCGCGATAATTGGAGTGCAAATATATAATTAAGTTTTCTTTTCGCAAATTAATTGCTTCTTTTTATTTCGTGTACATTTCTGTAAAGTATTTGTAAAACAACGGAATGGTTTCAATACCTTTCATGTAGTTGAAAATTCCATAGTGTTCATTTGGCGAGTGTATGGCGTCGCTATCTAAGCCAAATCCCATTAAAATAGTTTTGCTTTTCAATTCTTTTTCAAACAAAGCAACAATTGGAATACTTCCACCTGAACGAACGGGAATAGCCGAAACACCAAACGATTCTGTGTATGCTTTATTCGCAGCTTGGTAGCCAATACTGTCAGTTGGTGTTACATAACCTTGCCCACCATGATGAGGTGTTACCTTAACAGTTACTGCACTTGGCGCAATACTTTCAAAGTGTTTTTTAAATAATTCTGTTATGTTTTCCCAATCTTGATTTGGAACCAATCGCATCGAAATTTTCGCAAATGCTTTACTTGCAATTACAGTTTTTGCACCTTCACCAATATAACCACCCCAAATTCCATTAACATCTAAAGTAGGTCGAATAGAATTTCTCTCATTTGTAGTGTAACCAGCTTCGCCAAAGGTGTCTGCAATATTTAATGCTTTTTTGTATGCGTCTTCAGAATAAGGTCTTTTTGCCATTTCGGCTCTTTCTTCTAAAGATAATTCTTCCACGCCGTCGTAAAAACCAGGAATTGTAATATGATTATTTTCATCGTGTAACGAAGCAATCATTTTGGTTAATATATTTATAGGATTGGCTACTGCACCACCATATAAACCGGAATGTAAATCTCTATTAGGACCTGTTACTTCTACTTCCACATAACTTAAACCACGTAAACCAGTTGTTATTGATGGTTGCGTGTTTGAAATCATTCCTGTATCTGAAATTAAAATCACGTCACAAGATAATTTTTCTTGGTTGCGTTCCACGAACCAACTTAAACTTTTAGAACCAACTTCTTCTTCACCCTCAATCATGAATTTTACGTTACAAGGCAAGTTGTTATTGGCAATCATATATTCAAAAGCTTTCACGTGCATGTACATTTGACCTTTGTCGTCACAAGCGCCACGAGCAAAAATTGCACCTTCTGGATGAATTTCTGTAACTTTAATTACAGGTTCAAATGGAGGAGATGTCCATAATTCTATTGGATCTGCGGGTTGCACGTCATAATGTCCATAAACTAAAACAGTTGGTAAATTTGGATTAATTATTTTATGTCCGTATACAATTGGATAGCCTGGTGTTTCGCACATTTCTACTATATCACAACCTGCTTTTTCTAAACTATATTTTACAGCTTCTGCAGTATTAATTACATCTTGAGCATACGCGCTATCTGCACTAACAGAAGGCATTTTTAGTAATTCAATTAATTCTTTAATAAAACGTTCTTTGTTTTCCTGAACGTATTGTTTTATGTTTTCCATGATTATTTTTTATAAAGTTCAAATATACGAATTCAATATCAATGTTAAAAATCAATCCCAAAAAACATACTAAATAGCTGATTTAAAAATAATTGAACAATGAACATTGATAATTGATAAATATTATTATCTTTGCACCCTTAATTAACCGAGGTCGAGTACCTCAAATTTAATCCACAAGATTATGCCAGTAAAAATTAGATTACAAAGACATGGTAAAAAAGGGAAACCTTTTTTCTGGATCGTAGCGGCAGATGCCCGCTCAAAAAGAGATGGTAAATACCTAGAAAAAATAGGTACATACAATCCAAACACTAACCCTGCAACTATTGATTTAAACATTGATAGTGCTGTTCAATGGTTACACAATGGTGCGCAACCAACTGACACAGCTAAAGCAATTTTATCTTATAAAGGTGCTTTGTTGAAACATCATTTAGATGGTGGCGTTAGAAAAGGGGCTTTAACACAAGAACAAGCAGATGCTAAATTAGCAACTTGGTTAGATGCTAAATCTGGAAAAGTTGATGCTAAAAAAGATGGTTTAAGCAAAGCGCAAGCAGATGCTAAAGCGAAAGCTTTTAAAGCAGAACAAGTAGCAAATGAAAAACGTATAGCCGCTATTGCTGATGCATTAAAAGCAGAAGAATTAGTTGAAGCTGCTGAAGAAGAAGAGGTTGAAGTTGAAGCTGTTGCTGAGCTAACTGAAGAAGTTGCTGTAGAAGAAGTTGAAGTTGAAGCTGCAGCTGAAGTAACTGAAGAAGTTGCTACAGAAGAAGTAGTTGAAGTTGAAGCTTCTGTTGAGGTAACAGAAGAAGTTGCTGCTGAAGAAGTAATCGAAGCTGTAGCTGAAGTAACTGAAGAAGCTCCTGCTGCTGAAGAAAACAACGAAGAAAAAGAAGCTTAATATATATTGCGATAATGCGTAAAGATGAATGTTTCTATTTAGGCAAAATCGCTAAAAAATTTAGTTTCAAAGGGGAATTACTTATCTTTTTAGATACAGATGAACCTGAACTTTATCAAAATTTGGAATCAGTTTTTATTGAATACAATAAAAATCTGGTTCCATTTTTTATTGATAAATCATCCATCCACAGAGATAAATTTCTAAGAGTTAAATTTGAAGATGTTGATACGGAATTAGAAGCCGAAAACATGAAAAATTTAGAAGTGTATTTGCCTCTAACGATGCTACCAAAACTTGAAGGCACCAAATTTTATTTTCACGAAATTATAGGTTTTAAAGTTACAGATCAACGTTTAGGCGATATTGGAACTGTTCATGCCATTTTGGATAATGCCGCGCAACCTATTTTTGAAATTTTCAAAGGACAAAAACAAATTTTAGTTCCTATGATTGACTCTTTTATTATTGAAGTCAATAGAAAAGAGAAGGAATTGGTTTTAAACACACCAATTGGTTTGGTGGATTTGTATTTGGAGTAGTAAAACGTCAACCTTCTAAATACGTTACTTAAAATTCAACATTCATTTTATGTTCAAGTTTAAACAATTTTCAGTTGAACAAGAAAAATCTGCCATGAAAGTGGGAACAGATGCTGTTTTGTTGGGTGCTTGGACGCCGCTAATTAACAATCCATACAACATACTTGATATTGGAGCTGGTACAGGAATAATTTCCCTTATGTTAGCCCAAAGAAGTTTCTCAGAACAAATTGATGCTATTGAAATTGAAGAAAATGCCTATGAAGAATGTGTAGATAATTTTGAAAATTCCTCTTGGGCAGACCGCTTATATTGCTATCACGCCGGTTTAGATGAATTTGTAGCTGAAATACAAGAAATCGAAGAAAAATACGACATCATTGTTTCCAATCCGCCGTTTTATTCTGAAGATTATAAAACTGATAACGAATCAAGAGATTTGGCTCGTTTTACAGATGCATTACCTTTTGATGAATTGATAGAAGCAGCCTATTTGTTATTATCAGAAAACGGAATCTTTTCTGTGATTATTCCTTATTCGGCTGAAGAAGATTTTATCACTTTAGCAAAACAATCGTTATTATTTACTTTAAAGATTACTCGAGTAAAAGGCACTCCAACTTCTGAAATTAAAAGAAGTTTATTAGCATTCACTCGAATAGAACAAACGCCAATTATTGATGAATTGGTAATTGAAATCACACGTCATCAATATACTCCAGAATACATTGAACTTACCAAAGATTTTTATTTGAAAATGTAAGTTTTAACTTTTGTTTTTTAATAAATCTAACAATTCAATTTACTTTTGTTAAAAAATAATTACTTTTGTCATTCAAATCGATTTATAAAAAAATTCTTATATGAAACCAGATTTATTTCAATCACCTGATTATTATTTGTTAGACGATTTATTATCAGAAGAGCACAAATTAGTTCGTGATGCCGCAAGAGCATGGGTAAAAAAAGAGGTTTCTCCAATTATTGAAGACTATGCCCAGCGTGCCGAATTTCCAAAACAAATTGTAAAAGGATTGGGAGAAATTGGTGGTTTTGGGCCATACATTCCAGTGGAATATGGCGGTGCAGGATTAGATCAAATTTCTTACGGTCTAATTATGCAAGAAATTGAAAGAGGCGATTCTGGTGTGCGTTCAACATCTTCTGTACAATCTTCATTGGTAATGTTCCCAATTTGGAAATACGGAAATGAAGCACAACGTTTAAAATATTTACCAAAATTAGCAACTGGGGAAATGATTGGTTGTTTCGGTTTAACAGAACCAAATTACGGTTCAGATCCAGGAAGTATGATTACTAACTATAAAGATATGGGCGATCATTATCTTTTAAATGGTGCTAAAATGTGGATTTCAAATTCGCCTTTTGCAGACATCGCTATAGTTTGGGCAAAAAATGAAGAAGGCAGAATTCATGGCTTAATTGTAGAAAGAGGCATGGAAGGTTTTTCTACTCCTGAAACACATAATAAATGGTCGTTACGTGCATCAGCTACGGGCGAACTAATTTTTGATAACGTAAAAGTCCCAAAAGAAAATTTATTACCAAACAAATCTGGACTAGGCGCACCATTAGGTTGTTTAGATTCAGCGCGTTATGGAATTGCTTGGGGTGCCATTGGTGCTGCTATGGATTGTTATGATACAGCTTTGCGTTATTCTAAAGAAAGAATTCAATTTGACAAACCAATTGGTGCAACACAATTGCAACAAAAAAAATTGGCAGAAATGATTACAGAAATCACAAAAGCGCAATTATTAACTTGGAGACTAGGCGTTCTGAAAAATGAAGGTCGAGCTACAACCGCTCAAATTTCTATGGCCAAAAGAAATAATGTAGATATGGCTTTAACTATTGCTCGTAATGCACGTCAAATGTTGGGTGGAATGGGAATTACTGGCGAATATTCAATCATGCGCCATATGATGAATTTAGAATCGGTTGTTACTTACGAAGGCACGCATGACATTCATTTGTTGATAACAGGAATGGACGTTACTGGTTTTCCTGCTTTCAAATAATTAGATTAATAGATTAAACAATAAATAAAATTGATATAAAATGCTTCTCTATTTCGAGAAGCATTTCTACTTTTGTACAAATATTAGAAATATAAAAATATCGCGATGAATACGAATACGATAAGAACCAAAATTGAACCTTTAAGACAAGAATTGTTACATCATTCTTTGTACTCAAAAATTCAAACAATTGACGATTTACACATTTTTTTAACGCATCATGTTTATGCGGTTTGGGACTTTATGTCATTGTTAAAAGGATTACAAATTCATTTAACTTCGGTTTCTATTCCTTGGACGGCTTCACCAAATCCGGAGTTGCGATATTTGATTAATGAAATTGTTGTTGCAGAAGAATCTGATTTGGCGTTAGATGGTTCGCGTCAAAGTCATTTTGAAATGTATTTAGATGCCATGAAAGAATGCGGCGCTAGTTCGCAACCCGTTTTAGATTTTTTAGAACAAGTGGCCAGCACAAAAAATGTTTTTGTAGCGATAAAAAATGCTAATTTACCTGAAGAAGTAAAAGACTTTTTACACTTTTCATTTACTATAATTGAAACTGGACAGCCCCATAAAATAGCATCGGCATTTACT
The DNA here is from genome assembly GCA_964402375.1 of uncultured Flavobacterium sp. Classification (GTDB taxonomy): domain Bacteria; phylum Bacteroidota; class Bacteroidia; order Flavobacteriales; family Flavobacteriaceae; genus Flavobacterium. The sequence goes on from CAYOCC010000008.1 coordinate 18,400, forward strand.
TTTGGTCGTGAAGATTTAATTCCGAATATGTTTACTGAAATAGTTAAAAGTTTTCAAAAAAACTTCCCAGAAACAAATGTGTCTAAATTAATTTATTACTTTGAAAGACATATTGAGTTGGACGCAGATGAACACGGGCCAATGGCTATGAAAATGATTGATTACTTGTGCGGCGATGATAATAAAAAATGGCAAGATGTTGAACAAGTTGCCCAAGAATCACTTCAAAAACGAATAGGTTTGTGGAATGCTATTGAGCATTTAGTTGTTCAAGAATTGGTATAAATTATATAAAAAAAAGGTGTCAATTAGACACCTTTTTTTATTCTGAATTTTTGTCTTATTCTTTTATCAATTTCTTACTTACAGCCATCGCATCAGAATTGGTGATTTTTACAATATAAATACCTTTAGCTAAATTAGAAATATTTATTTCTTTGTTCGCTACACAATTATTTTCTGTTTGAATTAATTGTCCTGTTAAAGAATAAATTGCTACTTTTTTGGCATCTACAGAAATTTGAAAAGCGTTTGTACTAGGATTTGGATACAGTTCCACTTTTGAAATTGCTTCAAAACTTTCATTAGATAAAACAGATGAAAGTTGATTGCCAAAAATCCTGAATTCCCCAGGAGCTAATGTAATTTGCATATTTGTTGCGGTTACATTTGTAGTTGTAGTATTCATTAAATTATACCATGTTCCTGTGTATGGGAAATCGGCAACAATATTTTGGTTACTTGTGTACAAATTTGCTAAAATGACCACATTTTTTAATTGTGTGGTTGGCAAGGCATTATCATAAATATAGATTCTTTGCTTTAAATTATCAGAACCATCTGGAGCAATTGCATAGTCTCCGTTAAAAACAGCTTCTCCTTTTTTAAGTTTAGTAAATTTAGCATAATTAGCATAAATCGTACTTCTTGGGGTTGTTGTCAACCAGTTTTCCACCCATTGTGGTTGTGGTTTTGTAGCTAATTTACAATCTCCAGAAATGGCATCATTTTGACTATTTACAGTTCCATCTGTACAAGTAAAAATAGAATCATCCATACCTAAATCTTGAAAATGCCAAATCATTTTTGGACCTGGAATTAACACACTTACAGAGCCCAAGGCGGACATTCTGTTTATCACATTGGTTTCATTATTAAATACAGGACTCGTACCAGAATTGTTTCCGAATGTTTTTGCTTCATACATTAATCGGTCTTTATCATGACTTTCAGCATATCCAACCAAACGTTTTCCGTTAAAACCTCTACTTACATGCCCCATTCTAGAAATGTTACCACTAGTATTCGAATATCCCATGGCCAGTTCTTTATACTGTGAAAACATTTCGCCCCACATCATAATTCCTTTACCTTCAGATAATCTGTAGTTTGCCCATTGTTGTTCTTCAAAATCAGATCCTAAATGTTCAAAAATCACATAATGATTTGGATCTAAAGACCAGGAATAATCTGCATATAATTTTAGTACCTCTACACGATCTGCCTGATATCCGTTGGTACATGATTCATTGGTGCTTGTACAATTTTGAGTAAATCCTTTGGTTAAATCCCAGCGAAAACCATCAATTTTAAATTCTGTTATCCAATGTTTTAAAGTTTTATTTACGTATTCACGCGTATAAGTACTTGTATGATTAAAATCTTCTCCAACACTATAACTATGAAGTGCAACGGTATTTAAATAGGGGTTATCTGTATTTGGAGTGCCCCAACCATCTTGAACGCCAGAATTAGTATCATTCATCCACATCCTTATTAAAGGATTTCTTCCAAAAGCGTGATTGAAGGCAATATCTAAAATTACAGCAATTCCGTTTTGATGACACAAATCAACAAACTCTTTGAATTTATTTCCTGTGCCATAAAATTTATCTAAAGCCATGTGATAAGCGGTGTTATACCCCCAACTTTCATTACCTTCAAATTCCATTACGGGCATTAATTCGATAGCATTTATCCCTAAATTTTTGAAATAATCAAATTTATCTATTAAGTCCTGATAATTTCTATCCGAATCAAAATCTCTTACAAGTACTTCATAGATTATTAATTTGTCTTTATTTGGTTTTGTAAAGTTTGTAACTTGCCAATTGTAAGTTGTTTGACCGGTTTGAAGCACAGTTACTTCTCTTTCTTGTCCTACCGGATAAGCAGGCATGTTTGGATAGGTTGTTGCTGGTATCCATTGATCATCGTATGGTGATAATACCAAGGTGGAACAAGGATCTGCAGTTTTTACTAAATTGGGTGAATTGGTTGTAGGTGTTTGGTCTACCACCCAATATTGATATGTATATACTTGACCTGGTGTAAGTCCGGTTAATTCTAACCAAAATTTAGTACCAGTAGTGTTTTTTTTCATTAAGAAAGCAGCATTAGGCAGCCAATTGTTAAAGCTTCCTGCCACATATATAAAATCTTTTCCAGGTGCTTCTAAAACCAATGTGGCTTTTGTAGCGTCTGTACTGTTGTAATTTATACCAATCTCCAGTCCTGTTGGTAAAAGTGCTGAAGTAACTGAGGATGGCGCTATAATTACACTAAACGATTTAGTTAATGTAGTAGTTCCTTGAGTAACTTCTAAAGTAAAATTTGTATTAGTTGTAATATTTGATGCAGTATAGCTATAGTTTGTTGCTACTGCATTACTAGTATTGATTGGTGTTCCATTTGCTTTTAAAACATAATTGGCAGCTCCGTTGGTGTGATTGGCCGAAATAAATATACTTCCACCAGTATTTAATATGGTATTTAAATTTAATGGCGTTGTTAAGTTAAAATTAAAAGCACCCACTTCAGAGGTAATGTCTTGTGATTTTTTATCACCCGTTCCGTTTTTTGCTTTTACTAGAAAGCCAATTTTACCAATTCCTGTAAATCGGTTATAAAATGCGTTTGGTGTAAGTGTATAGGTATAAGTATCGGTCCCTGAGTTATAAACTAATTTGTTTGTTTCGTTAGAATCTGTCCAGATTCCATTTGTCGGACAATCTAAAATATTACTATCGTTGCTATCAAATGACCAGGCCCATAAATATAAATTATTTCCAGACCCCCACGTTGATTCATTTATTGAATTTCCACTAATTGTTATAGTGATGGATTGATTGTCTTCAAAGGTTGAAGGAATTATCGAATATGTTACGGTTTGCAGTTGTGCAAAAGCGAAAGAAGCAAAAAGCAGTACAATTATAAGTGTAATTTTTTTCATTTGTAATTTTTCCATTTGTACGATTAAAAAAACTTTTATTTACTAGTATTCGATTTTTTTATATTAAAAATGAGCTATATGAATTTCACATAGCTCATTTTCTTTAATTTAATTATAATTAATCTACAGAAATAACTTTCGTAGTAGTGTTAATTTTAAATAATCTTACTCCAGTTGGACCAGTATATCTAAAATTACTATCACCATCAGCCGCATTAATTAATTCAGAGTCAATAGTGTAACCATTAGAAACATAATAAGGGAAGTTTCTATTAGTTGAACCCCAACTATCTCCACCATCATTAGCTTCCCATACTCTAAAAGTATCATTATTAGTTAATCTAACAGGCACTTCATAAATGTTATTAGACACGTTTGGAAATTCAGTTTCATTATTTCCAGTCCAAGACCAACCACCTGGAGTGGCAGCACCAACTAACCAGAATGAACTTGGCTCAATACCAGTAGTAACTGTACTTTTAGCTACACCGATAGTTTTAGTATTTTCGTCAATTTTTACACGGTAAGTACCAGGTGTTCCCATAAATTTAAAGTTACTATCACCATCATTAGCGTTTATTAATACACTTACAATTTTGTATCCTAAGTTACTATAATATGGATAATTTCTTCCTGAACCCCAGTTACCACTTTGTGTAAAGAAACGGAAAGTGTCGTTGATTAATCCTACTCTCATAGTTAACACGTTATTATCGCAAATTAAATTTGCAGGTGTATTCCAATTCCATCCTGCAGATGGGATTCCGGCTCCTACAGCAAATTGACCTAAACAACCAAAAGCAGTTATATTATAAGTAATTTTATTTGAATATAATGGTACTTGTCCAGCTACAGTTGCTTTAATTCTAAAGTCTAAAGGAGTAGAAACAAATGGTACAGCACCAGCAGTTAATGCAGGTACGTTTAATTGACCAGCTGTAATAGTTGCATTTCTGTTTGTAGTAGTTGATAAATCTTGTGCATTAGAAAAATCAGAACCATTTGGCGCTAATTGTACTGTGTATGTTACACTTGAAGGTGTAGAATATTCTGCTTTATCCCAAGTTAATGTGATAGCAGGATTGTTTAACGCGGTAGCACTTAAAATAGCACCTTCACCAGTTGTTGGTGTAATGATTCGAAATGATGGTGCAGCTGGTTCAATGTAAGTTAAGTTACTTTCTTCTTCACAAGAAGACAAACCAGCAAATAAAGCGACTGTTAAAATTGATTTAAAAATATTTTTCATAATTGTTAAATTTTAATGATTAATAACCTGTATTTTGTGTTAAATTAGGATTTGCTGCTAAACTATTTGAAGGAATAGGAAACACTTTGAAGTGACTGGAAATTGCTACTCCGCTTGAACTATTTCCTTTCCAAGCCCAGTTGTAGCTTCCGCCAACATATTTGTTGAAACGAATTAAATCTTGTCTTCTGTGTCCTTCCCAATGTAATTCTCTTGAGCGCTCATCTAAAATAAAATCTAGAGTCAAGTCTGTTTGACTAATATTATTTGATGTATTGTTGTTTGCTCTTTCTCTTAAGTTGTTTACATAAGTAACGGCTTGTGACATCGTAGCATTAGCTGCCCCTCTCTTTGCACATTCCGCGTACATTAAATATACGTCGCCCAATCTGAATAATGGGAAATCTGTATCAACAAAAGTTTGATTTGCACCAGCTACACCAGTAGATGTTTTGTTTGAAAATTTTCCCAAAACATATCCTTGACCTTGAAGTGCAATGTTTGTAATTTCAATTGGTCTAGATCCTGAGATAATGGTTTTTCTTTCATCAGAAGAAAAACTTGCAGCTGAGAATTTCTCAACAAATTGCTTTCTTAAACGAAGTGCGCCACCCCAGCCACCAACACCAAAGGCTGATCCGTTATTTTCAACTGAACCAACCTGGCCATTCAAAATAACTGTAGTAGGGCCATAATTTTGTGTTACTAAACCGTCAGACTGTAAAGTAAAAATCATTTCTGTTGAAGTATTGTTATCTGCAGTAAAGTTATGTAAGTAATTTGCTTCTAAAGTATAGCCTCCGCCAATTACGTTATTACACATAGTTACACATTGGTCATATTTGTTTTGACCCACATACACTTCAGCATTTAAATACATTTTAGCTAAAACCATCCATGCGAATGCTTTATCAACTCTACCATATTCATTTGTTCTTGGTGCTTTTAAAGTTTGAGCAACAGCTAACATTTCACTTTCAATATAGGTAAACAATTGTTGTCTACTATATTCAGGTCCTGCAACCCCTACAGCTTCATTTTCAGTATTAAATGGTGCTTTACCATATAAATCCATCAAATTATAATAAGCATAAGCTCTTAAAGCTCTTGCTTCTTCTCTGTATAAAGAAATATCAGCTAACAAAGCTGCATCTGTTACACCTCTTGCGCTTAATTTTGCAGCACTTGTTTGTCTTAAATACTCATTACAAAAGGCTACTTGAGCCATAGTTCTAGAGTACATACCTAAAATAATTACATTACTAGACGTCCAAGTGTTTCTTTGTAATTCTGCCAATCCTGGGTCATTTTCATAACTCCAAATTACTTCATCTGTAGTTAAGTTTTGTAAATTCCATAAACAACGTCCAAATTGACTTGTTCCAGCATCTAAACCTTCTATATTTGAAGAGCCTGCTCCATTTAAACCCGTTAACGATAAGTTGGCATAAACACCTCCTAATCCTGTTTTGTAAGAACCCGGAGAGCTAAAATACGCTTCCGTTAAAAATATGTCATCGTCTTCTGGCGTTACATTTAAATCATCTGTACAAGATGTAAATAATGCAAATGAACCAATGACAACCAATAAATTAAATTTTATCTTTTTCATAATTCAATTATTTAAAATTTCATATTAACTCCAAACAAAAATTGTCTTTGTCTTGGATAAATTGTGTTATCAATACCGCTAAATACTTCTGGGTCTAAACCTGAATATTTAGTAATTACAAAGGCATTCTGAACGCCTGCGCTTAATCTTACAGAAGCTTTACCTTCTAACCAATTAGGGAATGTATATCCTAATGTAATGTTGTCCATTCTTAAGAATGATGCATCTTCTATGTAATAATCAGAGAAAATTACGTTGTTTCCTGAACTTGCAAAGTTAGAATCAAAAGTGCTTGTTGGAACATTTGACAAAATTGAATTGGCAAACATGTTATTTGTATAAGCATTAGAAGAATTAACATTGTTATACATTCTGTTTCCGATACTTGCTCTTAAGTTAAATGAGAAGTCAAAATCATATACATTCATAATAGATTGAAATCCTAATAATACATCCGGGTCCGTATTGTTAAAAATGTATTTGTCTTTGTCGTTAATTATATTATCTCCATTTAAGTCTGCAAAAGCACCTTCAATCGGCATACCGTCTGATCCGTATAATTGTTTATATACGTAAAAAGAGTTTGGCGTCCATTGTTCAGAGAATACTTGAATGCTTGCTCCGGTTCCTCCACCAATTCCACCAGTAGGTGTATTATTAACGGTTTTCAATTCTTTTATTCTTCTTTCAAATTTAGAAGCATTAAAATTTACATTCCAGTTGAATTTTTCCTTTTTAACAATTTCAGCATTCAAGGTAAATTCCACTCCTTTAATATCTAAACTTCCAATGTTTTGAGGGCCAAAGTTAGAAAAGTTAGAACCATCAGCAAAAGGAGCTCTGAATAATAAATCTTCTGATAATTTGTAATACCCTTCAACCGATCCTGAAATTCTATTGTTAAACAAACCATAGTCTAAACCTACATTGTAGGTAGTGGTTTCTTCCCATTTTAAATTTGGATTGTATGCCTTAGGCAAACCTACAGTTAATGGTGTAGTTCCAATAACATACTGCGATCCAGGCGTTCCTGTAGCATATTGAGCTTGCCAATAATCTCTTAATCCGCCTAAATCTTGTTGTCCTGTAATACCCCAACCCGCTCTAAGTTTTAAGTCAGAAATTGTTTTGCTGTTTTCAAAAAACTCATTGTTTAATTTCCATGCAAACGATGCTGCTGGGAAGTTACCAAATTGATTTTCTTTAGCAAAAACTGATGTTCCGTCTCTTCTGTAAGTTAAGGTTAATAAGTATTTGTCTTTATAAGTTAAGTTTGTTCTGGCAAAATAACCAATTAAAACCCTGTCTGTTGATCTGTCTATGTCAGAAAAATCAGCAGTAGGATTTAATAAATTTCCAGAATTAAATCTTTCTTCCTCAAATTTTTGGTAAGAATAACCTGCGGTTCCTTCAAAATCTAATTGTCCGAATTTTTTGTTATAAACAAAATAACCGTCTAATAGTTTGTTTGTGAAAGATGAACTATAGTTAGAACGCTCTCCATATTTATCAGTTAATGCATTTCCGCCATTTCCGTCAGAAACTGCAGAATTTTTAGCTACAGTTGGATTTCCTTCTCCTTTAGATTGGTCGTATCCTAAGTTTACTACCGCTCTTAACTCAGGTAAAAAATGAAATTTATAATCCAATTGTAAGTTACCTAATATACGGTTTACTTTACTAGCATTTGTACTTTGCATAATTTCTGCAACTGGGTTTCTTGGAGCTAAGGCTGTTAAATTTCCATTTGGTGCCGCATACTCATAAAATCCACCCCATGGTGAACTGGCGTTGTAAACCGGTTTAGTTGGATCAAATCTAAGAGCGCTTCCAATAGGCGTTCTAGCAAAATTGTTTTTTTCGTTAGAAATGTTAGCGTTCAAACTTAATTTTAAATGATCTTTAAACAAACTTGGGCTTAAATTTAAACCAGCCGTACTTCTATTAAACTTGTCTGTCATTATCAAACCTTCTTGGTACGTATTTCCAACACTTAATCTTGCAGGCACTTTATCAAACAAACTGCCACTTAAGTTTAAGTTATTTGTAACATAATCTGTTGGTCTAAATATTTCTTCTTGCCAATCTGTGTTGTAGATTGTTCTACTTTCATTAATGTTTGGCGTAGTTGGGTTGTCTGCAATTCCAGAAGGCACTCCAAGAGATTCAGCTTGCGCAGGATATAATTGTTGCACTTTAGCTACAAATTCATCTGAACTTAGAACATCAATTTTTCTATAATGTTTACCAGTACCATATTGAAAATTGTAGTCCACTTTCAATTTTTTACCACCTTTTTTGGTCGTAATGATGATTACACCATTAGAAGCTCTAGACCCGTAAATTGCAGTTGCAGAAGCATCTTTCAATACAGAGATAGACTCAACAGTGTTTGGATCCAAAGTTGCCAAAAAGTTTCTTGAACCTGCAGGAGACTCATTAGAAATCGGCAAACCATCCACAACAATTAAAGGGTCATTGGTTGCTGTTATTGAAGCACCACCTCTAATTCTAATATCAGATCTAGAACCTGGACCACCACCAGTATTAATTTGTAAACCAGCAACTCTACCATTTAATAAATTTTCAACAGTTGGTGTAGCACCTCTGTTAAAATCTTTAGATGAAATTTGCGTTACTGAACCAGTAGCGTCTTTTTTCTTAACTTTACCGTAACCTACAACTAAAACCTCTTCAATTCCTTGTCCGTCTTGTTGTAAAGAAACCGAAATGTTTTGTTGATTAGTGTAAGCAATAGTTTCTGTTTTAAATCCCAAAAATGAGAAAGAAACATTGTCTCCTGATTTTACATTTTTTAAAGTAAATGTTCCATCTGAATTAGTGAATGTTCCATTAGATGTTCCAGTAATTACTACCGAAACGCCAGACATAGCTTGATTGCTAGATGCGTCTGTTACTTTACCTGATAAGCTGTTTTGAGCCAAAACACTTAAAGGTAAAACGAGCATAAAAAACAGTAATTTTTTTAGCATTGTTTTCATACATTTTGTTTAAATTAATAGTCAGTTTTTTGCTTATATATTCACTTCAAAGGTTAAATTTATGTAAAATTTTCATTAATCAAAATGTATCGATGTATAAAGTGTTACGAAAACGTTTTCGTGTTGAAAACTTTATTAATTATGCGTCTTTTTTACTGAAAATGAACAGGATAAATAATTTTTTTCAATAAAAATTTCACTTTCATAATTTCAAACAAAAACAACACTTTATTTCTAAAAATAAAAAATGTATCTTGTACCCGTAAATAGTTTGTAATTTAAAATTGAAATGAGAAGAAAAGTAACCTTAAAACAAATCGCAAAAGAGTTGGACATTTCTATTTCAACCGTTTCTAAATCATTAAGAGACAGTCATGAAATTAGTGAGGAAACGCGATTAAAAGTGAAAGCTTTTGCCAAATTGTACAATTATAAACCTAATAATATTGCGTTAAGTTTAAAAAATAAGAAAACAAAAACCATCGGAATTATTATTCCAGAAATTGTACATCATTTTTTTGCAACTGTTATAAGTGGGATTGAGCAAGTAGCCAATGAATCTGGGTACAATGTTATTGTAACGCTTTCAGATGAATCCTTTGATAAAGAGGTAATCAATCTTGAAATGCTAGCTAGCGGGAGTACAGATGGATTTATCATGTCGCTTTCCAAAGAAACCCAACTAAAAAAAGATTTTCACCATCTTGAAGAAGCAATAAATCAGGGCATGCCAGTAGTACTCTTTGACCGTGTTACAAATGATGTTTTTTGTGATAAAGTAATAATTGACGACCAATTGGCAGCTTATAATGCAACTGAATTTTTTATCACTAACAAGTATAAAAATATAGCCCTAATAACTACAGTGGATTATGTAAGTGTTGGGAAACTGCGTACAGAAGGCTATTTAAAAGCACTTACGAATTATGATATTAAAATTAATGAAAATTTAATAATAAAAGTAGAAGATATTGAACATTGTCAGGATCAAATTATCGATTTAATTACAAATAATACAATTGATGCTGTTTTTGCAGTGAACGAATTATTTGCCGTAACAGCCATTAAAGCGATTAATAAATTTGGCAAAAAAGTCCCAGAAGATATTGCAGTTATAGGTTTTACAGACGGAATTATTTCTCAATTTTCAACACCAACAATTACAACTGTAAGTCAAAACGGAATTAAAATGGGTCAAAAAGCAGCTAAAATGCTAATTGAACGTCTTGAAAAAGATGAGGATGACGAACAATACACTACAGAAATTATTGAAACCGAATTAATTTTTAGAGAATCTACGACAACGTAATAGTTTTTATAACGTATTGTAATTTAAACAGTTAAAAATAAACTTCAACTATTTATGCGTTTTTTTTGATACACAAATTTTAGATTATTTAAAATAATTTACTTTAATTTGTATCAATCAAAGCTTATATTTCACTTCAAAAATTAAGTATAGTTTTGATAAGCACATAAAAAGCGCTTGTCGTAGTATTAATAACTAATTACGATAAATGGAAAAGCGTAAGTTACATTTCTGGGAAATTTGGAACATGAGTTTCGGTTTCTTAGGAATTCAGTTTGGTTTTGCCCTACAAGGCGGCTTCATGTCAAGAATCTTTCAAACACTCGGTGCCGAAGTAGACGATATACCAGGTCTATGGGTTGCCGCACCTTTAACAGGTTTGTTGGTGCAACCAATTGTTGGATATCTATCTGACAACACATGGAGTCCAAAATTTGGAAGAAGAAAACCATTTTTCCTTATCGGAGCAATTTTAGCTTCTATAACACTATTTTTCATGCCACATTCTCCTGCATTATGGATTGCAGCAGGTTTGTTATGGGTATTAGATTCTTCCATTAACATTAGCATGGAACCTTTTCGTGCTTTAGTGGCAGATAAACTTCCAGAATCTCAGCGTTCAAACGGATTTGTTATTCAAACATTAATCATCGGAATTGGAACATGGATTGCCAGTAATTTGCCTTGGTTGGTAAATAAATTAGGCGTAACAAATGAAGCAGCAGCTGGCGTCATTCCGCAATCGGTTGTTGTAGCATTTTCTGTTGGCGCAATTGTGTTTTTTGGTAGTATTTTATACACCATATTTACAACAAAAGAAAACCCGCCAGAAGATTTAAATCAATTTCTTACCGAAAAAAAAGCCTCTCGTTTTATTCCAGATTTAGTAATTAGCTTGAAAGAAATGCCTGCTACCATGAAAAAATTGGGATTAATTCAGTTTTTTAGTTGGTTTGCGTTTTTTACAATGTGGAGTTTATCCACGCCAGCACTAACAGAACATGTTTTTCATTCTCCAAAACCAGATGTAAAAGAATATGCAAAATTGGACGATAAAGGAGCTGTTATAAAAAACAGTCAAGAGGAAGTTATTTATCTTAGTTCATCAAAAGAGCAAGAATATCAAGCAAAAGACAAAATATACAATAATGCCGCCGATTTAGTAGGTTCTGCAACAGGTGTATATGGATTGTCTTCAATGGTTTTTGCATTATTCTTAACATTTTATACCCTGAAAAATAAAATAAATAGAAAATATATTCACATGGCATCTTTGATAATTGGTGGATTAGGATTTATTTACATGTTTTATGCTACACCAGAAACCTTAATGTATTCGTTTATATTAATTGGTTTTTCTTGGGGGAGTATTTTGTCGATGCCTTATGCCATGTTGTCTAGTTCAGTTAATCCTAATAAAATGGGAATGATGATGGGACTTTTCAATATGTTTATTGTAATTCCTCAAATTATTGCAGCGCTTGGCGGAATCAATTATTTGTATAAACTAATTGGTGAAGCACACATTAATGCCATGCTTTTAGCTGGATTATTATTAATTATTGCAGGATTATGTAATTTCTTTATTACAGACAAAAATGCAATTTCAGGTTAAACAAACAAAATGAACCAAAAAGCATTTATATTCGATTTAGACGGCGTAATAGTTGATACAGCCAAATTTCATTTTTTGGCATGGAAAAAATTAGCAGACAGTTTGAACATTAGTTTTACACACGAAATAAACGAACAACTAAAAGGCGTTAGTCGCGTGCGTTCGTTAGAAATTATTTTATCTCAAGGAAACTTACAGGCATCTCAAGAGGATAAAAACAAATGGTTAATCCAAAAGAATGAAGACTACTTAGCATTTGTTTCAAAAATGGACAAATCTGAAATTTTACCTAGAGTAGAAGAAGTACTTCAGTTCTTAAAAACCAACAATCAATATATTGTATTGGGTTCGGCAAGTAAAAATGCCCGACCAATATTAGAAAAAGTAAACATTTTGCATTATTTTGATGCACTTGTTGACGGAAATGATGTAACCAATGCCAAACCCGATCCAGAAGTTTTTTTGCAAGGAGCAAACCAAGTTCAGGTTGATTACAATAATGCTATTGTTTTTGAAGATTCAGTAGCAGGCATTCAAGCGGCAAATTTGGCCGGAATGACAAGCGTTGGTATTGGCGAGAAAGAAGTTTTACACGAATCGGATTTTTGTTTTAGAGATTTTACAGAAATGAGTAACGATTTTATTATGCAATTAATTAATAAATAGTAATTGTCAAATTGACTAATTGAGAATTGACAAATTAGAAAGAAAATGAATCAGGATTATATCGTACCAAATATTTGGTCAATCATAGAAGAAGGATTTGAAGCGGATAGGGTTAAATCTTCCGAAAGTTTATTTAGTATTGGAAATGGTGCCATGGGGCAACGTGCCAATTTTGAAGAGCATTACTCAGGTGATACTTTTCAAGGTAGTTACATTGCTGGGGTATATTATCCAGACAAAACTAAAGTAGGCTGGTGGAAAAATGGCTATCCTGAATATTTTGCCAAAGTGCTAAATGCGCCAAATTGGATAGGAATTAATTTAGAAGTTAACGGCGAAAAATTAGATTTAGCAACTTGTAAGTCAGTTACGAACTTCCGTCGAGAATTGAACATGCAGGAAGGTTGGTACCAACGTTCTTTTCAAGCTATTTTGCAAAATGATGTAGAAATTAAAGTACACGTTTCTCGATTTTTATCATTAGATATTGATGAATTAGGTGCGATAAAATATAATGTTACGCCCTTAAATACCGACGCAAAAGTGGTTTTTAAACCCTATTTAGATGCCGGAATTGAAAATGAAGATACCAATTGGGAAGAAAAATTCTGGGAAACCTTAGAAATTAAAAATGAAGAAAATAGTGCATTTATTGTAGCTCGAACTTTAAAAACAAAGTTTACAGTGGCCACTTATATGCAAAATCAAATTATTTTAAATAATGAAATTGTTGATGTAAAACCTGTTGAGGTTACAAAAGAACCATCAAAAATTATGTTTTCTTACGAAGTTGCTGCTACTCAAGGGCAAACAGTTGGTATTCTAAAATATGGTGGCTACACAATTTCAACCAATCATAAAGAAGAATACCTTATTTCTTCAGCAAAACAAGTGTTAATTCAAGCTACTACTTTAGGATTTCAATCTTTATTAGAAAATCAAAAACAAGCTTGGGCAAAAATTTGGGAAATGAGCGATATTACTATCGAAGGTGATATCAAAGCACAACAAGGGATTCGTTTTAATATTTTTCAATTAAATCAAACGTATTTAGGTAAAGATTCTCGATTAAATATTGGTCCAAAAGGATTTACAGGTGAAAAATACGGCGGATCTACCTATTGGGATACTGAAGCGTATTGTATTCCGTTTTACATGGCAACAAAAAATCAAAACGTAGCCAGAAGTTTGTTAGAATACAGATACAATCAATTGGATAAAGCCATCGAAAATGCCGAAAAAAACTTAGGGTTCAAAAATGGAGCAGCATTATATCCAATGGTAACTATGAATGGTGAAGAATGTCATAACGAATGGGAAATTACTTTTGAAGAAATTCACCGAAATGGTGCCATTGCATTTGCTATTTATAATTATTACCGTTACACTGGAGATTACAGTTACATTCCAGAAAAAGGATTAGAAGTTTTAATTGGAATTGCTCGTTTTTGGCATCAAAGAGCCACTTTTTCAAAAGACAAAAATCAATTTGTAATTTTAGGGGTAACAGGGCCAAATGAATACGAAAATAACGTAAATAATAATTGGTATACTAATTATATCGCAAAATGGTGTATCAATTATACGTATGCTCAAATTGAAAAAGTAGAATCGGAATATTCATCTGATTACGAAAGAATTATGAGTAAAGTAAACTTAAATGATACCGAATTACAATCTTGGAAAAACACCGCAGACAATATGTATTTCCCATTTTCAGAAGAACATGGGGTATTTTTACAACAAGATGGGTTCTTAGATAAAGAATTAATAAAAGTTTCAGATTTAGAAAAATCTCAACGACCAATTAACCAAAAATGGAGTTGGGACAGAATATTACGTTCGCCTTATATCAAACAAGCAGATACGCTTCAAGGGTTTTATTTCTTTGAAGATGATTTTACAAAAGAACAATTAGAAAGACATTTCGATTTTTACGAACCATTTACGGTTCATGAAAGCTCACTATCTCCTTGTGTACATTCTATTCAGGCTGCCGCTTTAGGAAGAATGGATCAGGCCTATCAGTTTTATTTAAGAACGTCTCGATTAGATTTAGACGATTATAACAAAGAAGTACACGAAGGATTACACATTACTTCTATGGCAGGAACTTGGATGAGTATTGTAGAAGGTTTCGGAGGAATGCGTGTAAAAAATAACCAATTGCACTTTGAACCAAGAATTCCAGAACAATGGAAAGGCTATTCTTTTAAAGTAAATTTCAGAAATGCAATCGTAAAAGTTGAAGTCACCCATCAGGAAACCAAAGTTGCTGTTGAAGGAAATCAAGAAGCAGAAATAATCATTAATGGCGCATCACAATTAGTAAAAAATTAATAAAATGAATTGTCATGCTGAACTTGTTTCAGTAACTAAAAAACACTAAATATGAAAAATATTTTTTCGGTTATCCTTGTTTTAACAGCTTTTTTTGGTGCTTCTGCCCAAGAATTTCAATCGCCAAATGGTAATTTTAAAATGTCGTTTTCACTAGGAAATGACGGCACACCTATGTACCAGCTTTTATTTAAAAACAAAGAAGTAATTAAAAAAAGTAAATTAGGTTTAGAATTACAAAAGGATAAAAAGTCGTTAATAAACGATTTTAAAGTGATAGATTCCAAAGAAAGCACGTTCAACGAAACTTGGAAAACAGTTTGGGGTGAAGAAACGCAAATTCAAAATCACTATAACGAATTAGCCGTTACATTAAAACAAAATGAAACTGACAGAGAAATCATTATTCGTTTTCGTTTGTTCAATGAAGGATTAGGTTTTCGATACGAATTTCCTCAGCAAAAAAACTTAATTTATTTTGTAATTAAAGAAGAAAGAACCGAATTTGCAATGACTGGAAATCACACCGCATTTTGGATTCCAGGAGATTACGACACCCAAGAATACGACTACACTGAAAGTAAATTATCTGAAATTAGAAGTCTGTTTAAAAGTGCGGTTTCTGAAAATGCATCACAAAAACAATTTTCAGATACAGGCGTGCAAACTTCATTAATGATGAAAACAACTGACGGCTTATATATCAACATCCACGAAGCGGCTTTGATTAATTATTCGTGTATGCATTTAAATTTAGACGATAAGAATTTCGTATTTCAATCGCACTTAACGCCAGATGCTAAAGGAAATAAAGGTCATATTCAAGCACCAAGTGTTTCGCCTTGGCGAACCATTATAGTTAGTAATGATGCCAGAGAAGTTTTAGCTTCAAGAATGACATTAAACTTAAACGAACCTTGTAAAATTGAAAATACAGCATGGATTAAACCCGTAAAATATGTTGGCGTTTGGTGGGAAATGATTACCGGAAAAAGTTCTTGGGCTTATACAGATGATTTGCCTTCTGTTCAACTTGGCGTTACAGATTATACTAAAGTAAAACAGAGTGCCAAACATGCGGCGAATACCAAACATGTAAAAGAGTATATCGATTTTGCAGCATTACATGGTTTTGATGCCGTTTTGGTTGAAGGTTGGAATGAAGGTTGGGAAGATTGGTTTGGAAAAGAAAAGGATTATGTTTTCGATTTTATTTCCGCTTATCCAGATTTTGATGTGAAAGGAATTCATGAATATGCGAAGTCAAAAGGCATTAAAATGATTATGCATCATGAAACGTCTGGCGCTACAAGAAATTACGAACGCCATTTAGATGTAGCGTATCAGTTTATGAAAGACAACGGATACAACGCTGTAAAAAGCGGTTATGTAGGAAATATTTTACCTTTAGGCGAACACCATTACAGTCAATCCATATTAAATCATTACCAATATTGTATTGAAAAAGCAGTAGATTATGAAATTATGGTGAACGCACATGAGGCCGTTCGTCCCACAGGAATTTGCAGAACGTACCCAAATTTAATTGGAAATGAAGCCGCACGTGGAACAGAGTTTCAAGCGTTTGGTGGTTCAAAAGCCAATCATACCACTGTTTTACCATTTACAAGATTAATGGGCGGACCAATGGATTACACACCTGGAATTTTTGAAATGGATATTGCAAAACTAAATCCAGGAAATAATTCACATTGTAACACAACTATTGCCAATCAATTGGGATTATATGTAGTCATGTATAGTCCACTACAAATGGCGGCCGATTTACCAGAAAATTATAACAGATTTTTAGATGCCTTTCAATTTATTAAAGATGTTCCAGTAGAATGGGCAACTTCAAAATACGTAGAAGCAGAACCGGGTTATTATATCACAACGGCACGAAAAGATAAAAATTCAAACAATTGGTTTGTTGGAAATGTGAACGGATTAAATGCCAGAACTTCAACTATTTCTTTAGACTTTTTAGAAAAAGGTAAAAAATATGAAGCTACAATTTATGCAGATGCCAGCGATGCACATTACAAAACGAATCCGCAAGCATATAAAATAACCAAACAAATAGTAACTCATAAATCAAAACTAAAAATGACAACCGCTTCTGGTGGTGGTTACGGAATTAGTATTGTTGAGGTAAAATAAATGATAATACACAACGCTTGTCAAACTGAACTTGTTTCAGTTTCTCATTAAATTAACTTAGATCCTGAAACGAGTTCAGGAAGACAAAAAGTAAGCTATGAAAAAATTAATTTTATTCTTAATTACAATTTCAGTAAGTGTTTCGGCACAAATTGATAAAGTAGAACCGCCATTTTGGTTCGAGAACATGACAAACAATCAGGTTCAAATTATGTTTTATGGTAAAAATATCGCACAAAATGCCGTATCAGTTTCAAACGAAGTAGTAATCACTCAAATTCAAAAAACCGAAAACCCAAATTACGTTTTCGTAACCATCGATTTGAAAAATGTGTCGGCACAAGATTTGATTTTTACATTTAAAAACGGTAAAAAATCATTTAATCAATCGTATTCTATCAAAAAAAGAAAAGAAAATTCAAGATTTAGAAAAAGTTTTGATGCTTCAGACATGATGTACTTAATTATGCCAGACCGATTTGCAAATGGAAACGAAAAAAACGATTCGGATTCAAATTTACAGGAAAAAGCCAACAGAAATAATCCTGGTGGTCGTCATGGAGGCGACATCCAAGGAATCATAAATAATTTAGATTATTTACAATCACTTGGGGCAACTGCACTTTGGAGTACGCCGTTGTGTGAAGATAACGATAAAGGCTATTCGTATCATACATACGGGCAATCAGATGTGTATAAAATAGATGCGCGATACGGAACAAATGAAGACTATGTGCGCCTTTCTTCAGAAATGAAAAAGAGAAATATGAAGTTAGTTAAAGACTATGTTACCAATCATTGGGGTGCAGAACACTGGATGTTTAAAGACATGCCAACTTACGATTGGTTTCATCAGTTCCCAGGTTACAAACAAAGCAACTACCGAATGACCACACAATATGATACAAACGCTTCTGCAACAGACGCAAAACTTTGTATGGATGGTTGGTTTGTGCCAAGTATGCCCGATTTGAATCAATCGAATCCTTTGGTATTAAATTATTTGACTCAAAATGCGATTTGGTGGATTGAATACGCCGATTTAGATGGTTTTCGTGTAGATACATATTCGTATAACGATAAAGCAGGCATTGCAAAATGGACAAAAGCCATTACCGACGAATATCCCTATTTTAATATCGTTGGCGAAGTTTGGATGCACGATCAAGCACAAATATCGTATTGGCAAAAAGACAGTCCAATTGCGAAAATTCAACATTATAATTCGTATTTACCAAGTGTAATGGATTTTACTTTGCATGATGTTTTTGGGAATGTTTTTAACGAAGACAATCCAAATTGGAATGATGGAATGATTAAATTTTACGAAAATTTTGTAAACGATTTTCTATATGACAACCCAAATAATTTATTAATTTTTGCAGAAAATCACGATACCAATCGTTTCAATCAGAATTACAAAAATAGCTTTGAAAAATATAAATTAGCCATGACTATCTTAGCTACCATGCGCGGTATTCCTCAATTTTATTACGGTTCAGAAATTGGAATGGCAGGTGATAAAGGCAAAGGAGATGCAGATATTCGTCAGGATTTCCCAGGCGGTTGGGCTTCAGACAAAAACAATGCTTTTACGGCTTCGGGAAGAACAGTCGAACAAGCTAAATATTTCGATTTCACATCAAAAGTTTTCAATTGGAGAAAATCTAAATCTGTAATTCATAATGGAAAATTAATGCATTATCTTCCAGATAATAATGTTTATGTTTATTTTCGTTACAACGACACCGAAAGCGTAATGGTTGTGGTTAATAATAGTAAAGACAAACAAACGTTTAAATTAGATCGATTTAAAGAAAGTTTGGCTGCGTATTCAAGTGGAAAAGACATTATTTCGGATGCAAATTTCGATTTAAAATCAGAACTGTCTATTGACGGAAAATCGAGTTTAATTTTAGAATTAAAAAAATAAGATTCTAATGAAGTTTTGGTTTTTGATATGGTTCAGTTGTATGTGTTTTTCACAAGAAAATATAAAAATCAGTGATTTACAAAATAATAACGATTTTGTAGGACAAATAAAACGTATTGAAAACTTTCCATCAAAATATGTAGCCACAAGAAAGGTTGATGTTTGGTTGCCAAAATCGTATTCTAAAGCCAAAAAATATCAAGTGTTATACATGCACGATGGACAAATGCTTTTTGATGCGAAAACCACTTGGAACAAACAAGAATGGGGCGTAGATGAAAAAATAGACTCTTTAGTGCAAAAAAAAGCTATAAAAGAAGTAATTGTGGTAGCTGTTTGGAACATTCCAGAAATAAGACGACTAAATTATTTTCCACAGAAAGCCATTGATTTTTTAAGCGAGACAGACAAAAAGTTCGTGATAGATGAAGC
The DNA here is from genome assembly GCA_964402375.1 of uncultured Flavobacterium sp. Lineage (GTDB taxonomy): Bacteria > Bacteroidota > Bacteroidia > Flavobacteriales > Flavobacteriaceae > Flavobacterium. The sequence goes on from CAYOCC010000008.1 coordinate 37,953, forward strand.
TAAAAAAATCAATTTAGACTTTACCCAAATCTCATCGGATAACTATTTAAAGTTTTTAGTCACCGAAGTCAAGCCATTTATAGATGCCAACTTTTCAGTTTTTACCGATAAAGATAACACTGCAATTATGGGTTCCAGTATGGGTGGATTAATTTCTATGTATGCCCTTTGCGAGTATCCAACTATTTTCGGGAAAGCTGCTTGTTTGTCCACACATTGGATTGGTTTAAAAAATGTGGAAAACAATCCTATTCCAAATGCTTTTTTCAAGTATTTAAGTGCTAATTTACCAAATCCAAATACTCATAAAATTTATTTTGATTTCGGTACAGCAACTTTAGATGCGGAATACGTTCAATATGAAAATGACGTTAATGACATATTGAAATCTAAAGGATTCGATGCTTCCAATTCAAAAAATTTGAAATTTGAAAACGCAGATCATACCGAGAATTCTTGGAACAAACGTTTAGAAATACCTTTACAATTTTTATTTAATTAGTTATGAAAAAAATAGCAATATTGGCTGTATTTGCCTTAAGTTTTACAAATAGTTCTGCACAAAATGCAACTGATTTAACAAGCGAAAAATTAGAAAACGCCGTTATTTATGAAGTGAATATTCGTCAATATTCGCCAGAAGGTTCGTTTAACGCTTTTACAAAAGACATTCCTAATTTAAAACAATTAGGCGTAAAAGTTATTTGGGTGATGCCTATTTTTCCAATTTCGCAAACTAAAAGAAAAGCAACAGGTGGCGATAACAGTAAATTTGCTTCAGAAATGCCAGCAGCGGAACAACATAAATATTTAGGAAGTTATTATGCAGTTTCTGATTTCCAAAAAGTAAATCCAGAATTCGGAACGCTAGAAGATTTTAGAAAATTAGTAAAAACTGCGCACCAAAATGGCATATATGTTATTTTAGATTGGGTACCAAATCACACAGGTTGGGATCATGTTTGGATTAAAGAACATCCAGAATTTTACACAAAAAACGAAAAGGGAGAAATTATAGATCCAATTAATCCTGAAACAGGAAAAACTTGGGGCTGGACAGACGTTGCCGATTTAAATTACGACAATCAAGACCTTCGTGCAGCAATGACTGCTGACATGAAATATTGGCTTCAAAAAGAAGGTATTGATGGTTTTAGATGCGATGTAGCCGGAAATGTTCCTGCCGATTTTTGGCAAAAAACCATACCAGAATTACGTGCTGTAAAAAATATTTTTATGTTAGCAGAAGCTTGGGAACCAGAATTGATGAAAGACAATTTATTTGATATGGAATACAATTGGGACGGACATCATACCAGTAACAAAATCGCACAAGGAAAAGAAAATGTTTCGGCTTGGGATAAATTCATGTTAGAGAAAAACAATAAATACGAAGTCAATGATATTTTAATGAATTTCGTAGATAACCACGATGAAAACTCATGGAACGGAACCATTCAATCTCGATTAGGAGCTGCTGAAGAAGCCATGACTGCATTAACTTATATTATGCCTGGAATGCCTTTAGTTTATAGTGGAAATGAATATGGATTGAAACACAGTTTGAAGTTTTTCGAGAAAGATTCAATTCCAAAAACCAAAGGAAAAGAGTGGGAGTTAAGAGCCAAATTAGGAGAGTTAAAAAACGAAAATATTGCATTAAATGGTGGAAAAAATCCAGCTTCATATAAACGAATTACAACAAATGACGACTTAAAAATCTTAGTGTTTGAACGCGAAAAAGACGGTAAAAAAATCATTTATATTGCCAATTTATCGAATCAAACTATTGAAACAAAAATTCAACTAAAAGGTGATTTTACCGATTATATGACGGGCGATACAATTCAATTTAGGTCAGATGCGCCAATTAGACTAAAAGCTTGGCAATATTTAATTTTAACGAATTAAAATATTCCAAAAGTAATTTAACTATTCTCCAAAAATAAAATAACATATTGAAATAGTAAAAATCAATTGATAAAATTAAGAGGTATTAGATGCATCAGAATTTTTTTTCAACAAACACAATTTCAGGACAATAACAATGAATTTTTTTTATATTTGTAAAGTATTTTAAATGGTTTTAATTTTATTAAACACACATTCAAATAAAATCAATAATTTAAAAATAAGAAAATGAAAAAATTATTATTAATAATATTGTTGATTGCATCAATTACTTTATCTGCTCAATACAATCCAGATGCACCTTGGATGCAAGCTCTTGGCGAAAAAAACGGAAAAGCAACTTTAGCAGAAATGAAAGCCAGTTTTGACGAATACTGGCAAACACACGATCCAAATATTAAAGGAAGCGGTCATAAACCGTTCATGCGTTGGTACACCAATGTAGAAAATCAAATAAAGGAAGACGGAACGCTAGAAAACTACGACGATTTGATGTTGGCTTTCAATCAAAAAAAGCAACAACGAAATGCTCAATCTGTTGCCGTTACTAGTAATTGGACGCCAATACACGGAACACAATCTTATATCAATACTGGTTCTTGGTCATCTGGACAAGGTAGAGTAAGTTGCATAACTGTCGATCCGGCAAATGCCAATGTTATTTATGTAGGTATGCCAGCTGGTGGCATTTGGAAATCTATAGATGGAGGGACAATTTTCGTGCCATTATCTGACGATTTACCTCAAATTGGAGTGAATGCTATCGCTATTGATTATAACAATTCAGATATTATTTACATTGCAACTGGCGATAGAGACGGGGGTAATACATCAAGCGAAGGGATTTGGAAATCAACAAATGGTGGTTTAACTTGGAATTTAACAGGATTAACAAAAGCTTTAACGGGTAGTGCTTGTCCAGAACTTTATATCCATCCAACCAATTCAAACATATTATGGTGTGCTACAAATAATGGTGTTTTTAGAACCACAGATGCAGGAACAAATTGGACAAAAACACTAAATGTTACAGGAACTCGTGATTTAAAGATTAAACCAAACGATCCTACTACAATTTACGCAACTACTGCCACACTATTTTACAGATCAACCGATTCCGGGGCAAATTTTACTCAAGTTGGCGCGGGACTGCCCGCTACAGCTGGCAGAATGGCAATTGCCGTAACTGCAGCAGATTCAAACATTGTTTATGCAATAAGTGTAACTTCTGGTAATATTTTTCAAGGAATATACAAATCAACAGATGGAGGATCAAATTTTACAGCCGTTAACACAACAGCAACTCAAATTGCCAGCACACAAGCTTGGTTTAATATGGCAATAACAGCTTCACCAACTAATGCTAACGAAATTTACACTGGTTTTTTAAATATATATAAATCAGTAAATGGCGGTGTCACTATGACACAAGTCAATAGCTGGAGTGCACCATCTTCAGCCTCTTATACACATGCTGACATACATTTTTTAAGATTTTATGGAAATAAATTATATTGTGGTAGCGACGGTGGTATTTATGTAACTACAAATGGGGGCACAAATTTTACCGATTTAACTCAATCTATGCAAATTGGACAACCTTACAAATTAGCGGTATCACAACAAACTTCAAATAAAATTATTTCTGGTTTGCAAGATAACGGAGGTCACGTTTTTAACGGCATCAGATGGCAAAATTTTTATGGAGCCGATGGAATGGACGTAGCGATAGACCCTAACAATTCAAACTTATCATATGGTTTTATTCAATATGGACAATCATTTTACAGATCAACAACTGGAGGTGCATCAGGCGGATATGTCTGTGGCGCACCAGTTGCCGAAACGGGGACAAATGATACTGGCGGAAATTGGGTTACTCCGCTAGCTATCAATAATTTTGGAGAAGTATTTGCAGCTTATCAAAATTTCTATAAATTAGTTAACAACACTTGGGCTATTCAAAATACTACACCAGACAGCATAGGAGCTTCTAATGTGGAATTAATAGCCATTGATCCATCAAACAATAACACTATTTATATAGCAAATAATTCACAGTTATATAAAAGTGACGATGAAGGCGTAACTTTTTCTTTGTTACATACAAGTACTGCAAATATTGTAGGTTTAACGGTTCACTCAACTGACAGCAACATTGTTTATTACAACACTTCATCTCAAGTAATGAAGTCTTTAAATGGTGGATTTACTTTTTCACCAATAACTACCTCTGGGATGCCATCAATTTCAAGAACTTGTATTGTACATCAGAATAATGCAGTTAATTCTTTATATTTAGGGACAACTTTAGGCGTTTATTATTACGATGATATTGCGGCTTCTTGGTCGCCATTTGATACTGGTTTGCCAAATGTTAAAGTAACAGATTTAGAAATAAACTATATTGATAACAACATTACTGCTGCAACTTATGGTCGCGGAGTGTGGCGTTCTCCTTTGCCAACAATTCTTGCTTCAGCAGAATTTGAATATGACAATTTTGTAATTTATCCGAATCCGTCAACTGATATTTTCAATTTAAAAATTGGCGACATGCAACCCCAAAATATTGAAGTAAAAGATATTTCAGGTAAAATACTTTTTTCTAAAAAAGATTTTGACAATTCTGGTGGCGAAATTCAAATTAATTTGTCCAATGTTGCTAAAGGTGTATATTTTATAAAATTAGCCACAGACAAAAAAAGTGTTGTAAAGAAAATTGTAAAAAATTAAAAAAAATCCCAAACTCTATTGAATTTGGGATTTTATATATGTAGATTTTGAAATAAGTTCAGAATGACAATTCTAAAGCTAATTTTACAGCTCCAACGCTTTTTTAGGATTATTATCCATCAATAACTCCATTGGGTTTTCTAGCGCTTCTTTTACGGCAACTAAGAAACCAACAGATTCACGACCATCAATAATTCTGTGGTCATAAGATAAAGCCACATACATCATTGGGTGAATTTCCACTTTTCCGTTTACGGCAATTGGACGCTCAATAATGTTGTGCATGCCTAAAATTCCAGATTGTGGCGGATTGATAATTGGCGTAGACAACATACTTCCAAAAACGCCACCATTTGTAATTGTGAATGTTCCACCTGTCATGTCGTCAACAGTAATTTGTCCGTCTCTTGCACGTAAGGCCAAACGTTTGATTTCTGCTTCTACGCCACGGAATGTTAATAATTCTGCATTTCTAACTACAGGAACCATTAATCCTTTTGGCCCAGAAACCGCAATTGAAATATCTGCAAAATCGAAAGCTAGTTTATGATCACCATCCATCATTGAGTTTACATCTGGGTACAATTGTAGCGCTCTTGTTACCGCTTTTGTAAAGAAAGACATGTAACCTAAACCAATACCATTGTGTTTTGCCTTAAATTCGTCTTTAAATTGGTTTCTGATAATATTAATTGGTGTCATGTTTACTTCGTTAAAAGTAGTTAACATGGCTGTTTCGTTTTTAGCTGCTACTAAACGCTCTGCTACTTTTCTACGTAACATTGAAAGTTTTACTCTTTCCGTTCCACGAGGGCCACCCGTTGATGTTCCCATTGCCGGAATGGCATTTGCAGCATCTTCAGTAGTAATTCTTCCACCTTTTCCTGTTCCAACGATGTCAGACGGACTGATATTCTTTTCGTCTAAGATTTTTTTAGCAGTTGGCGATGGTGCTCCAGTAGCATATGTTTTTTCAGCAACTGGTGCTGCTTTTACTTCTTCTTTTTTTACTTCTGGTGCTTTTTCAACAGCAGACGCAGTAGCGGTTCCGTCTGGTTTAGCTGCTGCTGTATCGATAAGGCAAACTACTTGCCCTACAGCTACAGCGTCACCTTCTTCGGCTTTAAGCGTGATAATTCCGCTTGCTTCCGCAGGTAATTCTAACGTAGCTTTGTCTGAATCTACTTCAGCAATAGCTTGATCTTTTTCAACGTAATCTCCGTCTTTTACTAACCAAGTTGCAATTTCAACTTCCGTGATAGATTCTCCCGGTGATGGGACTTTCATTTCTAAAATCATATTCTTTCGTTTTAAGTTCTAGGCTAAAATGGTACCTAAAATTATATTAATTTTTGTATAATTGTTATTGAAATAATTTTTTATCAAAAACCATAGCAATAGCGTTTGCTTGACGTTTTTTAGAACGTTCGTAACTTCCTGCTGCTGGTGCACTGTAAGCTTTTGGTGAGGCCAAACGTAATTTTACTAAATTGAAATTCATCAATAAAAATCCGTAAGCGCCCATGTTTTTTGGTTCTTCTTGTGCCCAAACATAATCAACTACATTCGGATACGAATCGATAATCGCTTTAATTTGGTCTGTTGCTAATGGGAATAATTGCTCAAAACGAACTACTGCAACATCATTTCTTCCTAATTCTTCACGTTTAGCGATGATATCGTAGTATACTTTTCCTGTACAGAATACTAAAGATTTTATCGCTTTTTTATCTGTTATATTTGGATCGTCTAGTATTTCTTGAAATTGCCCGTTTGCTAATTCTTCTGCTGAAGAAACCGCTAATGGGTGACGCAATAAACTTTTCGGAGTAAACACAATTAATGGTTTACGAAATTTAGTTTTCATTTGTCTTCTCATTAAGTGGAAGAAATTGGCCGGAGTGGTAACATCCGCAATGTACATATTGTGTTTGGCACACATTTGTAAATAGCGTTCCATTCGAGCAGAAGAGTGTTCCGCACCTTGATTTTCATAACCATGTGGTAATAAGAAAACCAATCCGTTTTGATTGTTCCATTTGTCTTCACCTGCAGAAATGTATTGGTCAATCATAATTTGCGCACCGTTAGAGAAATCTCCAAATTGTGCTTCCCAAATGGTTAATGTGTTTGGCGATGCTAATGCATAACCATATTCAAAACCAACTACTCCATATTCTGAAAGGTGCGAATTGTATATATAAAAATTTCCTTTTCTGTTTTTTACGTTGTTTAACAAAATCACTTCTTCTTCCGACTCTTCTACTTTAATAACTGCATGACGGTGCGAAAACGTTCCGCGTTCTACGTCTTGTCCAGAAATACGAACATCATAACCTTCTGATATTAAAGACCCGTATGCCAATAATTCGCCCATTGCCCAATCTAATTCGTTTTTTTCGAAGAACATTGCTTTTCTGTCTCCAATTAATTTCGTGATTTTGCTAATGAATTTTTTGTCTGAAGGCAATTCTGTAATCGTAGTAGCAATATCTATTAACTGCTTTTTGTCAAATTTCGTATCAAATTTCGAAAGCATTACATCGTCTGAAACTTGCTCAAATCCAGTCCATTCATTTTGCATAAATGGCGTAATTACAGTTAAGCTTTTCTTACGCGATTCTTCTAAATTTTCATCTAGATTTGATTTGTATGTCTCTTCTAAAGTTTTCACGTAATTGGCGTCAATTACTCCTTCAGTTATTAATTTTTCTGCATAAATATCACGAGGATTTTTATGTTTGGCAATCGCTTTGTATAATTTTGGTTGTGTAAAACGAGGTTCGTCACCTTCGTTATGACCATATTTTCTGTATCCTAATAAATCGATAAAAACATCGCTTCCAAATTCCATTCGGTAATCTAAAGCAAATAACATAGCATGAACCACCGCTTCTGCATCATCTGCATTTACATGTAATACAGGCGATAAGGTAACTTTTGCAACATCTGTACAATAGGTTGATGAACGGGCGTCTAAATAATTTGTGGTAAATCCAACTTGGTTATTAATAACTAAGTGAATGGTTCCGCCTGTTTTATAACCGTCTAATTTTGCCATTTGTATAATTTCATACACAATACCTTGACCAGCTACAGCGGCATCACCGTGAACAGCAATTGGTAAAACTTTCGAAAAATCATTTGCAAAATAGCGGTCTTGTTTAGCTCTTGTAATGCCTTCAATAACGGCACCAACAGTTTCTAAGTGTGATGGATTTGGTGCTAAATTTAAATTTATTTTTTTCCCTGAATCCGTAACGCGGTTTGATGTTAATCCTAAGTGGTATTTTACATCACCATCAAAAGTCATGTCATCATCGTAGTCTTTTCCGTCAAATTCTGAGAAAATATTTTGCGTGTCTTTACCAAAAATATTGGCTAAAACATTCAAACGGCCACGGTGTGCCATACCCATTACAAATTGTTCAACTCCTTTTTCTGCAGCAGCTTCAATTAGCGCATCTAATGCCGGAATTGTAGCTTCACAACCTTCTAATGAGAAACGTTTTTGACCTACATATTTTGTATGTAAGAAGGTTTCAAATGAAACCGCTTCGTTTAATTTTTTTAATATATTTTTCTTTTCGTCAGCCGAAAAATTCGGCTGATTGTCGTTGATGTCTAATCTGTTTTTAATCCATTCTTGTACTTCGGGTTCCCTTATGTACATAAATTCTACACCAATTGAAGAACAATACACACTTTCTAGATGCTTGATAATATCTGCCAAACTACTTGGTTGCATATGTACCATTTTTGCTGCATCAAAAACTGTTGTTAAATCAGCTTGAGTCAATCCAAAATTTTCTAAAGCTAAAGTTGGTGAATAGGTTCTTCTGTCTCTAACAGGATTGGTTTTGGTAAATAAATGGCCACGTGTTCTGTACCCATCAATTAATTTAAGAACATTAAATTCTTTTTGAAGTTGTTCTGAATTGCCGCCAGAAACAGATCCATTTGCGGTTTGAGCAATTAGCTCTCCGGGATTAGAAAATTCATTGGCAAAATCGAAACCTTGGAAAAAGCTTCTCCAGCTTGGTTCTACACTGTCTGGATTTTGTAAATATTGGTCGTATAAATCTGCAAAAAATGCAGTATGTGCTGCGTTTAAAAAGGAAAACCTATCCATAATTCTGTCTAAATGACGATTTGGTTAAAAAATTTTATGCAAAAGTATAAACTTTTATGCTAAATATTCAAAGAAATTTATACTTTTATGTTCAAATTAACTAATTAACACGAAATACAATGAAAGTTAAGAGAAAGTTACTGAATACATTTATTTTCACCCTTATTTTTCTCAATGCTGCAAATTTGTTTTCTCAACAAGATAGCATTCCTAAAACAAAATCTATTTTCTGGCAAAAAGTGCAATATGGTGGCGGTTTAGGATTGGCTTTTGGTAACGGATACTCAAATTTTTCTTTGTCTCCAACAGGATATTATCATGTAAATAAAATTTTGAGCGTTGGAGTGGGGCTTTCTGGAAGTTATGTTGCCCAACAATCCAATCCTTCAAATTATAACGCTACGGGTTTTAAATCTACTATTTTTGGAGGAAGTTTAATTGCATTAATTAATCCCGTAGAAGTCATTCAACTTTCTACCGAAATTGAACAATTACGAGTAACTAGAAAATTTGATGAGGTTAATAGTAACAAGGATTCTTTTTGGAATACTGCTGTTTTTCTCGGAGTTGGATATCGCTCTCAAAACGTAACTTTTGGGGCTAGATTCAATCTGCTACACGCAAATCAAAATAATATATATGGGCAATCTTGGCTTCCTTTTGTTAGAGTAATGTTTTAAAAGTAATTATATCTTAACATTAAATCTGATAGAAATTCTTATTTTTACAAAAAAAATTATGCGATTTATTCTTTCCTTTTTATTGTTTTCAGTAACCTTGTTTTCACAAAACAAGTTACAATCTGGCCCTATGGTGGGTTATTGTGAAATGAAAGAAGCTGTAATTTGGCTTCAAACTGAAAAACCCTCTATTGTTTACGTTGCCTATTATGCTGTAGATAATGTAGGAGAAGTTTTCAAAAGCGAAAACTACAACACAACAAAAGACAATGCATATACATGTCATGTAGTTTTAGACAAACTTCAGCCAGGAAAAAAATATAATTATGAAGTTTATTTGGATAACAAAAAAATAATTTTGCCTTATGAAACCTCTTTTTCTTCAAAAAAATTATGGCAATTTCGAGAAAAAGCACCCGATTTTACGGTTGCATTAGGAAGTTGTGCTTATATAAGTGAAGAAGCACTAGATAGACCAGGTAAACCTTACGGCTCCAACTATTCTATTTTTGAAAGTATTGCTAAAAAAAATCCAGATATTATGATTTGGGGTGGCGATAATATTTACTTACGTGAAGCAGATTGGGATAGTAAAACCGGAATTCAACATCGACACACTCATTCTAGAAAGATAAAAGAAATGCAAGCACTTTTGGCTAAAACTCAAAATTTTGCCATTTGGGATGATCATGATTTTGGACCAAACGATGGCGACAGAGGTTTTTATAATAAAAATTTGACTCAGCAAGCGTTTAAAGATTTTTGGGCAAATAAATCGTACGGAATGAATCCAAATCAAAACGAAGGTATTTATTCTTGCTTTAATTGGGGAGATGCGGAAGTTTTCTTGTTAGACAATCGTTTTTTTAGATCACCAAATGATAGATTAACCGGTGAAAAAGTTCTTTTAGGAGCTTCTCAAATACAATGGCTAATCGACGCTTTAGTAACCTCAAAAGCTAGTTTTAAAATAATAGTAATTGGTGGTCAAGTATTAAGCTCGGCAGCTGTTTATGAAAATTACGAAAATTATAAAACAGAAAAAGAAGCGTTACTAAACGAAATTACAGCAAATAAAATTAAAGGTGTAACTTTTATTTCTGGCGACAGACATTTTACAGAATTATCGATGTTGAAACGAACTGATGCTTATGCCTTATATGATTGGACGGTTTCTCCGCTAACTTCTGGTTACGGAAATATTGAAAAAATTGCCAAAGAAGATAATAAAAATAGAGTGGAAGGCAGTTTATTTGCGCAACATGTTTTTGGAACACTTTCGTTTTCTGGTGAAAAAGATACCCGTCAAATGAAATTAACATTATTTGATAAAGAAGGAAAAGAATTGTGGAATAAAGTAATTTTAAAGAAAGATTTGGAGTAAATTAATACTTATTTCTAAACCACACTTTTTGCCATTCGCGTTTTAAAATTAAAAAAGTTACTTCTTCGGATAATTTAAAAACATCTGAACCATCCAATTTTTTAATCTGATCTTCGGAAACATCTATAATGTAAAGTAAATTTAAATATTCTGCGAATTTGTAATTGATTAATTTTATTATTTTCTCCTGAATTAACAACTTTAATTCAAATGGTGAAATATCCAACGGAATACCAATATTTTCATTTGCTAAAACAAAATCTTTATTGGTTTGTTCAATTAATTTAAAATATAAATTTTGTTCTTCGGCTGCTTCAATTAATGAATCTATCGACGTTGGGGTTAAATAATTCATTTTTTTAAATTGAAAATTGACACATCGAAAATTGGCATATTGATTATACTTTTCTGTTCATTAATTTTTCACCAAACAATCTCAAAACCACTTTTTTGTCTTCGGAAATTTTCATTTTTTCTAGCGTTTCAAATGCTACTTCAGTGTAGTTAGCTATGGCTTCTTGTGTAGCTTTGCTTGCGCCTGAAGTTGTAAAAATTGTTTTTACCGATTCAATTTTATCGCTATTGTCATTTGGTTGTACAGAAAATAAATGTAATAATTGTTGTTTGTCCTCATCATTTGAAAACGCTATCGCTTTTAAGTATAGGTAAGTTTTTTTGTTTTCAATAATGTCGCCACCTACTTGTTTCCCAAAGGTTTCTGGATTTCCAAACGCATCTAAATAATCATCTTGTAGTTGAAATGCTATGCCTAAATTTAATCCAAAAGTATAAATTAATTCCGCATTTTCTTCTGTAGTTTCTGCTACAATTGCGCCCATTTTCATTGCTGCTCCTAACAAAACTGCCGTTTTAAATTCAATCATTTTTAAATATTCGGCAATGGTAACGTCGTCGCGTGTTTCAAAATCAACATCGTATTGTTGGCCTTCGCAAACTTCTAAAGCAGTTTTGCTAAATAATTTTGCTAATTTTTGAAATATTATTGGTTCGTATACTTCAAAAAATTGATAGGCTAATATCAGCATCGCATCACCAGATAAAATACCAGTATTGATGTTCCATTTTTCATGAACGGTTTCATGACCGCGTCTTAAAGGCGCGTCGTCCATAATATCATCATGAACTAGTGAAAAATTATGAAAAACCTCTACCGCTTTAGCTGCAGAAATCGCTTTTTTATAATCACCATCAAAAATATCAGTTGCCATCAACGTTAAAACTGGACGAATTCTTTTTCCGCCAAGCGATAAAATATAATCTACAGGTTCATATAAATTTTTCGGTTGCTTATGAATGTGGATATTTGAAAACTCTTCTGAAATAACATTTTGGTATTCTGATAATAAAAGCATACTTGAAATTTTTTTGTAAATTTAAACTAATAATTACAAAATAGCTTCATAAATTAAATGTTAAATTTATGTGAATAATAAGGAAACTATTTTAGTTTTAAAAGTTTCCGCACTACATTTGCCTGTTAAATTTATGTTACCAAAATAAATTTAGTGTAAAATTCCGTTAACATGAGAGAAAAAATCGTCATTAAAGCAAAGGAAATGTTTTTGAAATTAGGTTTCAAAAGCATTACTATGGACGATATCGCTTTTGAAATGGGGATTTCTAAAAAAACAATCTACAAATACTTTTCCAACAAAGAATTACTGATTGAAGAAAGCACACAAATGGTTCATGAAGAAGTTAGAGAAACCATTGAATCAACCGTTGCGAATAACCACAATGCTATAGAAGAAAATTTTGAGATTAGAAGAATGTTTAAAGAAATGTTTAAATATAGCGAAACATCTCCTGTTTATCAATTGAAAAAACATTATCCAGAAGTTTACCAAAGAGTTGTTGGCTATCAAATAGAAATATGTCAAGGCTGTTTTAGAGATAATATTTTAAAAGGAATTTCAGAAGGTTTGTATCGAGATACTATAGATGTTGAAAATTATGTAAAGTTTTATTACACCTTAATATTTAGTATTAGTGAAAATACAGCATTAGAAAAAGAAGTTAGTAATCTGGAACAAATTGCATTAGAATACCATATTCGTGCAATGTCAACATCATCTGGAATAAAAGAATTAGAAAAACAGTTAAAAAATAATAAATAAATTCAAAACAATGAGGAAAAAAACCCCAGTATTTCTGTTTATATTGAGTGTTACACTCGCTTTTTCGCAATCAGAAACAGCTACTTTTACTTTAAACCAAGCAATTGAACTAGCCCAAAAGAACAATTATAGCGTAATAAACGCAAATAGAGATTTAGAACTTGCTAAGCAAAAAAAATGGGAAACCACAACAATGGGATTACCACAATTAAATGGTGCCGTAAATTATCAAAACACATTTGAATTTACCAAGCAAGGCGCCGCAGCAAATGCTTTTAATCCATCTGCAAACCCAAATGACATTACATTATTGGCTTTTGGTACCAAACATACAGCTATTGGAAATTTGACTTTGAGTCAACTTATTTTTGATGGTTCGTATTTAGTAGGTTTACAATCGGCTAAAACCTATTTAAAAATTTCAGAAAACGCTAAAGAAAAAACGAATCAAGAAATTAAAGAAATTGTAATTAATTCCTACGGAAATGTGCTCTTGGCAGATGAAAGCATTTTAATTATTAATAAAAACAAGATTGTTTTAGAAAAAATTCTATCAGATACAAAAGAAATTTACAAAAACGGATTGATAGAGGAAGAAACTATTGAGCAACTTCAAATTACCTTAAATTCTGTAAATAACGCTTTAGAAAATGTAACCAAACAAAGAGTTATTGCTTTAAATATGATAAAATTATTGTTAGGAATTAATTTAGATGAAACTATAGTATTAACTGAAAAATTAACTAATTTAACTCAAAACAACATTGATTTACAATTATTAGTATCTGAATTTAATGTAAACGAAAATATCGATTATAAAATTGGAAAAAATGTAGAAGAAAGTAAACAACTTTTAGTAAAATTAGAAAAAAGTAAAGGTTTACCATCGTTAGGAGCCCAAGTAAATTTTGGATATAATGCCTTTGCAAATCAATTTGATTTTTTAAACGCTACTCAAAAATGGAATAATTTTTCCAACGTGGGTGTTGGATTGAATTTGCCAATTTTTAGTAGTGGTGGAAGAAATTCTCGTGTACAACAAGCAAAAATTGAACTAGAAAAATCTAGAACGCAACTTACAGAAACAGAACAAAAATTAAAATTGCAATATCAAAAAGCCAAAAGTGATTACGAATATAGCATCAACCAATATAATAATGCCCAAGCTAATTTAAAATTAGCAGAACGAATTGAAACCAAACAACAATTAAAATTTAAAGAAGGTTTATCTTCAAGTTTTGACTTTGCTGAAGCGCAAAAACAATTATATTCAGCCCAGCAAGAAGTATTACAAGCTATGATAGAAATCATCAATAAAAAAGCAACTTTAGAAAAATTAGTTAACTAAAAATAAATTAAATTAAATATGAAAAAATTAGTAATTATTGCCGCCAGTTTTTTACTGATAGCTTGTGGAGAAAAATCTACCGAAGATTTAATTAAAGATAAAAACATTACGGAATTAAAAAATAGAAAGGCAATTATTCAGTCAGAAATAGAAAAAATAGATGCCGCGCTACTTAATGGCAATAAAACACCAGAAACAGAAGCATTAGTTTCGGTAATAACGCTTAAAGATACTGTTTTTAATCATTATTTAGAAATTCAAGGAAATGTAAATACTAAAGATAATATTTTAGTACAACCTGAATTCAGCGGAACGTTAACCATTTTAAACGTAAAAGCTGGGCAACGTGTTTCAAAAGGACAAATTCTTGGTAAAGTTGACGATGCCGGAATGAGTCAGCAATTGGCTAGTATTGAAAACCAATATGCTTTAGCAAAAACCACTTTTGAAAGACAAAAAAATCTGTGGGACAAAAAAATTGGTTCAGAAATTCAATTTTTACAAGCGCAAGCACAAATGATTTCGGCTCAAAAATCGGTTGCACAAATGAGAGCTCAAGTGGCAAAAACAGTAATTCGTGCTCCATTTTCAGGTACAATTGATGAGGTTTTTGTAGAAAGAGGGCAAGTAGTTTCTCCAAACCCACAAGGATTGATGCGTATTGTAAATTTATCAAATATGTATGTTTCTACTACCGTTCCTGAAACTTATATTGGGAAGTTAAAAGTTGGAACAGCCGTAGATGTTTTCTTAACTTCTTTGGGGAAAACCTATAAAGGTAAAGTGCGTCAGGTAGCTAATTTTATTAACCCAAGTAATAGAAGTTTCGGCATTGAAGTAAGTGTACCTAATCCAGATAATTTACTACGACCAAACCAAGTGGCGCAACTTAAAATTATTGATTATGCAATAAATAACGCTATCGTAGTTCCTACAAATGTGGTACAAGAAGATGGGAAAAACAATAAATTTGTATTTATCGCTACTAATGTAAATGGTAAAAAAGGAGTAGCTAAAAAAGTACTTGTTAAAGTCGGTAAATCATCTGATAATGTAACTGAAATTTTGAGCGGATTAACCGCAAATGATGTTATTGTTACAGAAGGCGCTAATAACATCGCAGATGGAATGAAACTTAATTTTTAAGTTTATTAAGAAAACAATGTTTATAGTTTGTTGTTTAAGTTTACAACAATAAACAATAAACCAAAAACAACAAACAAATATGTCACATAAAAACAAAGAATTCGGAATATCGAGTTGGGCAGTAGATAACAGAGTTACTGTCTATATTTTAACGTTGCTAATTGTAGTTACAGGTGTTATTGCCTACGTAACGATGCCACGTGAAGATTTCCCAGAAATTATTGAAAATAAAATATACATTTCTTCTGTTTTCCCAGGAAATTCAGCAGAAGATGTAGAAAAATTAATTATTAAACCTCTTGAAAAGGAAGTTAAAAACATTACAGGTGTAGAAAAAATTACATCTAATTCCTTCCAAGATTATGGAATGATAATTGTTGAATTTGCTGATAAAGTTACCATTGAAGAAGCGAAAACTAAAATTAAAGACAAAGTCGATGTTATAAAAGCAGATACCGATTGGCCAAATTTAGACAATGGAAGCAAAGTAGAACCAAGTGTTTTCGAATTAAATATTTCGGAAGAAGTGCCAATTTTGAATATCAATTTAAAAGGGAATTACACCACGCAACAACTTAAAAAATACGGAGAATTACTTCAAGACGATATTGAAGAAATTAAAGAAGTTAAAAAGGTAGATATTTTAGGTGTTGATGATAAAGAAGTAGAAATTGCTGTTGACATCTTTAAAATGACGGCGGCTAAGGTTTCTTTTGACGAAATCCAAAATGCGGTGAAGTATGAAAACATGACGCTTTCTGGCGGAAATTTAATTTCTCAGGGTTCTCGTAATAACATCCGAATTGTAGGGGAAATTAAAGATCCTAAAGAATTAGAAAACGTAATTGTAAAATCTTTCGGAGGAACGGTTTATTTAAAAGACATTGCGGTTGTAAACTTTAAAGAAAAAGAAAAAACAACTTATGCTCGTGAAAAAGGGCAAGAAGTTGTGATGTTAAACGTAAAAAAACGTTCGAATCAAAACATGATTTCTGCTATCGAACAAGTTAAAGAAAAATTAGAAAAAGCAAAAGAATCGTATTTGCCTTCTAACTTAACAATCGAACTTTCTAATGACCAATCTTCTCGTGTAGAACACCAAGTAGATGAATTATCCAACCATATTATTTTCGGAATTGTATTGGTAATGATTGTCCTAATGTTTACGATGGGATTACGAAATTCTCTTTTTGTTGGAGCAGCCATTCCGCTTTCGATGTTAATGGCGTTTACTATTTTATCGGCTTTCGGGTTAACCTTAAATACAATGGTACTTTTTGGGTTGGTAATGGGATTAGGAATGCTGGTGGATGACGGAATTGTAGTTGTCGATAACGTATTTGCCAATATGAAAAAAGGGATGGATAGGGTCACGGCTTCTAAAATTGGTATTGGCGAAATCGCTTGGCCAGTAATTTCCTCAACAGCTACCACTTTAATGGCGTTTTTACCATTCGCCTTATGGCCAGGAACTATGGGGAAATTCATGAAATATTTCCCAATAACATTAACAGTTACGCTTACGGCTTCTTTATTTGTAGCGATGGTAGTAAATGCAGCTATGACAGGTGGTTCAATGGATACTGAAGACAGAAATGTTTCGAATAAATCAGCCAAGTTATATACGATTATTTTTAGTGTGGTTGGAATTGTATTTGTGTTTTTAGGAAATTTAACCGACTCAACTTTTGCTAAAGCAATTGGGCATTTAGCTATTATTTCACTGGGATTAATGTGGTTGTACAAACTGAAATTATACCAATGGACACAAGATTTTCAGTACAATTTTTTCCCTAAAATGGAAAACAAGTATAAAAATTTCTTAGCGAAAATTTTAACAGGAAAAAGAGCTTGGTATGCATTAGCAACGATTATTGGAATGTTATTTTTCTCTTTTATGTTATTAGGAATTTTCCCAAGAAAAGTATTGTTTTTCCCTGATAATATCCCAAATCAAGTCATTACGTATATCGAATATCCACAAGGAACGGATATTTCTAAAACCAATAAGGCGACTTTGTTTGTTGAAAAACAAGTAATTGAAATCTTGAACAAATATGTCGATCCAAAGACAACTAAAAACTTCTTAGCCGAAAGTATTGTTTCGCAAGTGGGTGTTGGTGCGGGTAATCCAAATGTTGATGCGGGTTCCGCTTCAGAAACACCATATAAAGGAAAAGTAACGGTAAATTTCTCGGAATATAAATTTAGACAAGGCGTAAATACGACCGAAGTTTTAGATGAAATTCGTGCGAAAGTAAAAGGTGTTGCAGGCGCTACGGTAACAGTCGAAAAAGATGCGAACGGACCACCAGCGGGTTATCCAATTAGCGTACAATTAACAGGAATCGATTACCAAGAAATGTTGGTAGAAGCGGACAAAATGATTGCATTTCTTAATTCGAAAAACATTCAAGGAATTGAGCGTTTAAGTGTGGATGTAAATAAAGAAAGTCCAGAATTAGAAGTTAAAGTCGACCGTGTTAGCGCAGGAAGTATGGGCGTTTCAACTGGACAATTGGGGTTTAATTTGCGTCGTTCGGTATATGGCCAGGAAATCTCTACTTATAAAGAAGGTGATGACGATTACAATATTACGATGCGTATGCAAGACGACCAACGTAAAAATGAAAATATATTGTTCAATCAATCTATCACGTTCCGAAATCAGAATAACGGACAAATGATGCAAGTGCCTATTTCGGCAGTTTCGGAAACCAATAAAACTACCACTTATAATCAAATCAAAAGAAAAAACCAGAAACGTATCATGACGGTGTATTCCAACGTTTTAACAGGTTATAATGGTGACGAAATTACAAAACAAATTGAATCTGAATTAAAATCGTATAAATTCCCAAAAACGGTGAGTTATTCATTTTCTGGAGTACAAGAAGAACAAGGAAAAAATCAAAGTTTCTTACTATATGCGCTATTCTTAGCCTTAGCTGGAATTACGATTATTATTGTTTTACAGTTTAATTCGGTTTCTAAAACAATGGTAATTTTATTTACGGTTTTATTGAGTTTTAGTGGTGTTTTCTATGGATATGTAATCGCCAATATGGATTTCGTTATCTTGATGACGATGATGGGAATCATTTCGTTAGCCGGAATTGTAGTGAAAAACGGAATTGTATTGATGGACTTCTTCGTCTTATTATTAGATAAAAAAGTAGCCGACAATAACCTAAAAAGTCATGATGATTTATCTTTAGAAGAAATAAAAGACATCATTATAGAATCTGGTAAAAACCGTTTAAGACCTGTATTATTGACGGCATTAACCGCAATTTTAGGATTAATTCCATTAGCTATTGGATTGAATTTTGATTTCTTTGCTTTAATTACAGAATTTAATCCGCACTTATATATGGGTGGTGATAACGTAATTTTCTGGGGACCTTTAGCGTGGACAATTATCTTCGGATTAACCTATGCTACTGTGTTAACACTAGTTATGGTTCCAGTGATGTTCTACTTGGTAAAACGAGTGAAATATTGGTTAAGAGATAGAAAAACAACTGCTATTATTAATTAATTTTTAGTTTGTAATAAAAAAAGCTGTTTCGAGAGAAACAGCTTTTTTTATGCAGTTTATTTTTTTAATAAATCTCTAATTTGAGTTAAAAGTTCTTCTTGTGTTGGTCCAGAAGGCGTTGGAATTTCTTCTTCTAATTTTTTAATTTTATTAAGTGATTTTACCATTAAAAAAATTACGAAAGAAATCACTAAAAACCCAATTATGGCAGCTAAAAACTTACCGTATAAAATACCGCCATCGGTTTTTAAAAGTGCTAAATCGGCTACGTTTGCTGCTTTTAAGGCGGGGTTTAGAATGGCTGGTGTAATTACATCATCAACAAGGGATTTTACAATGCCGCCGAAAGCACCTCCAATGATGACTCCAACAGCTAAATCCATTACGTTGCCTTTCGCAATAAAATCTTTAAATTCAGAAATAATTTTCATATGTGTTAAATTTGGATTTACGAAGTTATAAAAAAACAGTTTTAATTTTTATAAAAAATTCTTTTTACACGCTGCGAAATACTAGTTAAAATTTCATACGGAATAGTATCGCAAACGCTTGCTATTTCTTGCACATGCGGATTTTCACCAAAAATAATTACTTCATCTCTTTCTTTGCAAGGAATAGAAGTAACATCTACCATCAGCATATCCATACAAATATTTCCTAAAATAGTTGCTTTTTGGTTGTTAATCATCACATAGCCTTTTTCATTTCCCCAAGCACGTCTAATTCCATCTGCATATCCTACAGGAATTGTGGCAACTTGCATTTGTTTTTTAAGCATAAACTTTCTATTGTAGCCAATACTTTCATTTTCGTTAACTGTTCTTATTTGCGAAATAATACTTTTTAAAACACTTGTGTTTTCTAAAGATAATTGTTCTTCTTTAGAGTTGCCCACACCGTAAATTCCAATTCCTAAACGCACCATTTCAAATTGATATTCTGGGAAATTAAAAATTCCGGAAGTGTTTAAAATATGTCGAATAGGTTGAATAGCCAATGCAGCAGATACTTCAGAAACTATAGACTCAAATAGTTGAATTTGTTGTAAGGTAAACGCTTTAAAATCAAAGTTATCTGAAGCGGCTAAATGTGAAAAAATGCTAGTTACTTTCACAAAATTATTGTGTTTAAGTAACGCAATTAATTCTGAAACTTCCGATTTTTCAAATCCTAAACGGTGCATGCCCGTATCTATTTTTAAATGAATTGGATAGCCGTTGAGGTTTTTTTCTTTTGCTAATTCAATAAAGGAAGTTAAACCAGAAACGGAATACATTTCAGGTTCTAAATTATAAGCTATCATGGCTTTATAACCACTAATTTCAGGATTTAAAACCATAATTGGGGTTGTAATCCCAGCTTTTCTTAATGCGATTCCTTCATCGGCAAAAGCCACACCCAAATAAGCTACTTTTAAATGTTCTAGTTGTTTGGCTATTTCATATCCGCCATTTCCATAACCAAAAGCTTTGACCATTACCATAATTTTGGTGGTGTTTTGTAGTTTTTGTTTATAAAAATTATAATTTGACGTTAACGCATCAAGGTTAATTTCTAATACGGTTTCATGTACTTTTTCTTCTAATAAAACAACAATTTCATCAAAGTTAAAACTTCTTGCACCTTTAATTAAAATGGTTGCGTTTTTAAACGAATCGGTATTAAATTGTTGCAAAAACGCTTGTGTATTAGCAAACGAAATAACATTTGGTACATCTTGAAAATACTTTCCAATGGTTTCTCCGATGGTTATAATTTGTGTAATATTATTTTGTTGTAATAGTTTGATTACATTACTGTAAAGTTCTTTAACATTTAAACCGCTTTGAAAAATATCGGATAAAATAATGGTTTTTTTCTGATGTAGTTTTTGTTGTTCTAAAAAGTCTAACGCTATTTTTAATGATTGGTAATCGCTTGAAAAACTATCATCAATTAATAAGCAATTATTAATTCCTTTTTTAGCTTGTAGCCGAATCTCAATAGTGTATAATTTTGAAATCCTATCTGTTATTGTTGAAATGTTTAAGTTAAAATATAATAATGTACAAATACACGTTATTGCATTTTCAATAGAAATAGCATCTGTAAATGGAAGTAATACTTTAAAAATTTCGTTTTTATATTGAATTTCTAAAGTAGTATTTAAACTATTTTTTTCGACAGAAAGTATAAAAACTGTTGCCTTTGCATCTTCAAAACTCCAAGTAAATGTTGGGATAGTTATGTGTTTTTCAATCCAATCGTTTTTTTCTAAAATCAGCACTTCAGCTTTGGAAAATAGCTTGCATTTTTCGATTATTTTTTCTTCAACTGTTGTAAAACCTTCCTGATGTGCGTTGCCCAAATGTGTAAATATTCCAATATTCGGCTGAATGATTTCACCTAAATGTTGCATTTCACCTTTTAAAGAAATTCCAGCTTCGAAAATGCCCAGTGTATGATTTTCATTGATTCCAAAAACAGAAAGTGGCACGCCAACTTGCGAATTAAAACTTTTAGGACTTCTAACTACTGAATAATCTGGACTTAAAAGAAAATTTAACCATTCTTTTACGATTGTTTTTCCATTGCTTCCTGTAATTCCGATAGTTTTTATATGAAATTGGTTTTTATATGCTTTAGCTAAATTTTGTAAAGCAATTGTAGTGTTTTCAACTATACAAAAATGCGCTTTTCCTTTCACATTTTCAGGAATATATTCCACTACAAAATGCTCCACACCTTTTTCAATTAAACTTTCAATAAAAGTATGTGCATCATTATTTTGACCTTTCAAACAAAAAAATAAAGAAGTATTTCCGTTTTGTAAACTACGACTATCAATTGAAACGTGTTCAAATTCAATCGCTGAATTGGAAAAATTTAAATTAGCTTCGTTTAATATATTAGATTTTATAACCATTTTCACTAATTAGTTTGTGTAAATTCGTACAATTTGTGTCGAATTTATTTTTCTTTTTCTTCACGCATCGCTTTATAATAAGCCGCTCTACTTAAAGGTTCGTATTCTTCAGTTTCACCCAGCATTACTAATTTTTTATCATCTGATTTTCTAAAACTATAATTGGCTAAATTTCCTGTTCTGGTGCACACTGCGTGAACTTTTGTCACGTATTCCGCAGTTGCCATTAATGCTGGCATCGGTCCGAAAGGGTTACCTTTAAAATCCATATCCAAACCGGCTACAATTACTCTAATGCCACTATTGGCTAAGTCATTGCAAATTGTAATAATTTCATCATCAAAAAACTGGGCTTCATCAATTCCTACAACATCACAACCTTGTGCTAAAATTCTAATATTTTCTGCTGCTGGAACTGGAGTTGAACGAATTTCATTTTTGTTGTGCGAAACCACCATTTCATCATTATACCGCGTGTCAATTGCCGGTTTAAAAATTTCAACTTTTTGTTTGGCAAATTGTGCGCGTTTTAAGCGTCTAATTAATTCTTCTGTTTTACCTGAAAACATAGAGCCACTAATGACTTCTATCCAACCAAATTGTTCTTCCTGATTTACCGTATTTTCTAAAAACATTTTTAATCTAAATTAATTAACTTCAAGTTAAAGGTATAAAAAACATGTGTACATCTGTGTTGAAAAAAAAATTTGTAAAAATACTTTCTACTAGAATTTATACACATAATTTCTTTTACCTTTGTAATATTAACAAAAATATAAAAATCAAAGCTATAAAAGTTCAACACAAACAAAAAGTTATGAAGAAAAAAATTGAAGGCGAATTAATTAGCATAGCCCACCGTTTATTAAAGCTAAAAAGTCATACAGAAACCATTCAATTACTAGAAGAAGTGAAGAAATTGTATGAGCAATTATCGCTATTAAAATTTTACGAAGCGAATACAGCTTTGGTAAATGAAGAGTTTTCTGAGGAAATTTTTGAAGAAAAAGTAGAGAAAATTATAGTAGGATCTATTGAAGTTGTTGAAGAAGAAGAAATTTATCCAGAAATGGCTTCAAAAGAGCACATTGCACAAATTGAAGAAGAACTTTTTGAGAAAAACGACATTTCTCACGAACTTTTTCCTTCAAAAGAAACAGAGGAGATTGAAAAGGAAGAAATTATTTCTAAAATTAATATCGAAAAACCTGTTGAAGAAGAAATTCAAACTCAAAATAAGAAGAAAAAAGCAACTTCAAATCCTGAAATTATTGGTACAAAAGTGACCAAACAAATTTCAATGGAAGATATTTTGGTTCACGATTACCAAGACACGTTTTTTGAGAAAAAAGTACCTACAAATGAAGCAAATTCTCAGATTTCTGAACCTTTAATTGAGGAGGAAATTGTCGAAGAAAAAGCAGAAGAAATAAATATTGAAGTTGAAACAGAAACAGCCTCAGAGCCAGAAATAGAAATTCAAACAGAAGAAATATCGCCAATTTTAAATGGAAAAGCCATTGTTTTAGGATTGAATGATAAAATTGCGTTTGAGAAAAATTTATTTGCAGATAACGGCGACGACTTACAACGTGTTTTATCACAATTAAACACTTTTACTAATTGGGATGATGCAAAATCTTTTGTCTTAGATTTTGTAAAACCAGATTATAATAATTGGGAAAATAAAGAAGAATTTGAAGTACGATTTTTAGAAATTGTGGAAAATAAATTTAAATAAATTAACATAGAAAATAATTTGTGAAAATTTGTGAAATTCGTGTTTTAAATTGTTTTAAATGAGTAAATTATATATAGTTCCTACGCCAATTGGTAATTTAGACGATATGACGTTTCGTGCCATTCGCGTGCTTAAAGAAGCCGATTTAATATTAGCCGAAGACACACGTACCAGCGGAAAATTGCTAAAGCATTTTGAAATTACTACGCACATGCATAGTCACCACATGCATAACGAACACAAAACCTTAGAAAATGTAATTGCTCGATTAAAAGGCGGTGAAACCATTGCATTAATTTCCGATGCGGGAACGCCAGCCATTTCTGACCCTGGATTTTTATTAACACGCGCTTGTGTGGAAAACGGAATTGAAGTAGATTGTTTACCTGGAGCGACAGCTTTTGTACCCGCTTTGGTAAATAGTGGTTTGCCGAATGATAAATTTATTTTCGAAGGATTTTTGCCCGATAAAAAAGGAAGACAAACACGTTATTTGGCTTTAGCCGAAGAAACACGCACGATGATTCTATATGTTTCTCCACATAAATTACTAAAAACGTTAGCTGAATTTATTCAGTATTTCGGTGCGGATAGACCCATTTCTGTTTCCAGAGAAATTTCAAAATTACACGAAGAAACCATCCGTGGAACCGCTGAAGAAGTCTTAAAACACTTTGAAGAAAAAGCGCCAAAAGGCGAAATTGTTGTGGTAGTTGGCGGGAAAAAATAGTATTCAGTTAACAGTTATAAAAAATATTTATATATTTGTTATTCAATACTATAAGCCAAAAATCGTAATTATTAATTCGTAAATCCAAAATCACCATGCGTTGGACCATCAAATCAAAGCCAGAAAAAGAAAAAGTACAAGCCTTACAAAATGCCCTTCAAGTAGATGAAACAATCGCTACTTTATTAGTTCAAAGAGGAATAGCAACCTACGAACAAGCCAAAACATTTTTCAGACCCACTTTACAAGATTTGCACAATCCGTATCTCATGAAAGATATGGACAAAGCGGTTTCTCGTATAGAAAAAGCCATTGCAAACAATGAAAATATTTTAGTTTTTGGCGATTATGACGTCGATGGAACTACAGCTGTTTCCCTAGTTTCAAGTTATTTACGAAGTTTTTATCCTAATGTGGCGACATATATCCCAGATAGATATAACGAAGGTTACGGAATTTCATATCTAGGAATTGACTATGCCGAAGACAACGATGTTTCCTTAATTATAGCTTTGGATTGCGGTATCAAATCGATCGACCACGTGAATTATGCCAAAGCAAAAAACATTGATTTCATCATTTGCGACCATCACCGACCAGGCGAATTTTTGCCAGATGCAATTGCAGTTTTAGATCCAAAACGCGAAGATTGTTCCTATCCGTATGACGAATTATGTGGTTGTGGTGTCGGATTCAAATTGATTCAAGCGTTAGCCGAAAACAGAAATCAGACTGTTGAAGATTTACTACCGTATTTAGATTTGGTGGCTACTGCCATTGCGGCTGATATTGTGCCAATTACGGGCGAAAATCGTGTCTTAGCAAAATTTGGATTAGAAGTGATTAATTCCAATCCAAGACCAGGAATTAAAGCATTAGTTCAAAATGTAAAGAAAAAAGTCTTAACGATAACCGATGTGGTTTTTATCGTAGCACCAAGAATCAATGCCGCAGGAAGAGTAAAACACGGAAACGAAGCTGTGGCACTTTTAACTGAATACAATTTAGAACAAGCCGTGCAATTTGCCTCCGAAATTGAGCAACACAATTCGGACAGAAAAGAATTGGACAAACAAATTACCAAAGAAGCGTTGCTACAAATCGAAGAAAATAAGGAACAAAACCGATTTTCAACAGTCGTTTATCAAGAAAATTGGCATAAAGGCGTCATCGGAATTGTCGCATCTCGATTAGTTGAAAAGTATTATCGCCCAACTATAGTATTTACAAAAAGTGGCGATAAATTAGCGGCTTCTGCACGTTCCGTAAAAGATTTTGACGTGTACAATGCGTTAGAAGCGTGCGCCGAACATTTGGAACAATTTGGAGGACATATGTATGCTGCCGGAATGACGTTGAAAGAAGAAAATTACGAAAAATTTAAAGCAGCTTTTGAAAATGAAGTCAAAAACACCATACCTCCCGATTTATTAATGCCAGAAATTTCAGTAGATTTAGAAATGAATTTTTCAGATTTTGACGAAAAATTCATGCGGATTTTAAAACAATTTGAACCCTTCGGACCAGAAAATATGACACCTGTTTTTATGTCTAAAAATGTAATCGATTCTGGTTACGCCAAAACATTAGGAAACGATGAAGAACATTTAAAAGTCTTTGTAAAACAAAACAATTCGTCAAATTTTAATGCGATTGGCTTTGGTCTTGGAGATAAAATACAACTTGTAAAAAACAGAAATCCTTTTGAAGCCGTTTATGTTTTAGAAGAAAACGAATGGAACGGAACCGTGAGTTTGCAATTGCAATTGCGGGATGTAAGGACAAGTGAAAAGTGAACATTGAATAGTTTTCAATTAAGATAATCAGTTTAATCTGTTTGCCCATAAAATGACAAAAAAAGACCCATTTTCAGCCTTAAAAATTCCAGAATTTCGTTGGTTTATTCTCATGCGATTGGCTATTGTATTAGCTTGGTCCATGCAATTTGTACTTATTGAATGGGAAGTGTATCGAATTACTAAAAACCCTTGGTCATTAGGATTAATAGGGCTTATGGAAGTAATTCCAGCGATAGTTATGGCGTTGTTTGCAGGGCACATTGTAGATCAATCCGAAAAAAGAAATATGTTACTCAAATGTTTTGCAGCAACGGCAACAATTAGTATATTATTTTGTTATTTGGTTCATCCTGAAACTGCTACAACTATTGGAAAACAACCTTTTTTATATGCTATTTATGCCTTGGTTTTTTTAGGCGGAATCATTCGTGCATTTATCATTCCATCTGTTTTTAGTTTGTTAGGATTAATTGTGCCAAAATCGCAATTTACAAATGCAGCCAAATGGAGTAGTTCGTCGTGGCAAGTTTCTGCCTTATTTGGTCCGGCTTTAGCGGGGTTTTTAATTGGCGGAATTGGCGTTTTCAATTCCATGATTTTTGTAACAATTTCTATTGTTTTAGGAATTTTCATGTTGTTACAAATTAGTAAAAAACCCATTTTAAACAAAAAAATCGGCGAACCCGTTACAGAAAGTTTAAAAGCAGGAATTACATTCGTGTTTCAAAATAAAATTATTTTAAATGCACTTTCTTTAGATATGTTTGCCGTTTTATTTGGCGGTGCAGTTGCCTTATTACCTATTTTTGCGCAAGATATTTTAAAAGTTGGATCAGAAGGATTCGGAATTTTGCGCGCCGCACCAGCCATTGGTGGTTTGCTTACTATGCTTGCTTCTACCATGTTTTCTATCGAAAAAAATACAGGTAAAAAATTATTGTTAGCTGTTTTCGGTTTCGGAATTTGCATTATCGTTTTTGGATTGTCTCAAAACTTTTGGATTTCGGTTGTGGCTCTATTTTTAAGTGGAGTTACAGACGGTTTTTCAGTAGTAATTCGTTCTACAATTTTGCAAATTTATACTCCAGATGACATGCGCGGCCGGGTTTCATCCGTAAATTCTATTTTTGTGGGTTCATCAAACGAATTAGGAGCGTTTGAAAGTGGACTAACCTCTAAATTATTCGGAGTTGTAAATGCAGTAGTTTTTGGCGGTATCATGACTTTACTAGTAGTAGGAACAACCGCAGTAGCATCACCAAAATTCAGAGATTTAGAAATAGAAAAAGAGTAGAAAATTATAATTAAGTCCGACCGTGAACTTCTTAATTGAATTATTTTAAATTAAATTTTCACATTGAATTTGAAATTGAATTTTGTTATTCGTATTTTTTCAATTCAAATTTTTCACCATCAAAAACACCGTACGTAAAATAACCAATCCAATCTCCTAAATTGATGTATTTTGATTGTTCATTTAAAGTAATTTCCATAGGTAAATGTCGGTGTCCAAAAACAAAAAAATCATAATGTTTGGTTTCTAATTTGCGTTTGCAGTATTGTACCAGCCATTCGTTTTCTTCTCCTAAAAATTTCACGTCTTCTGCGCCAGAAATTAGTTTATTTTTAACCGATAAATATTGCCCTAATTTCACACCAATATCGGGATGCAACCAACGAAACAACCATTTTGAAAATGGGTAAGTAAATACTTTTTTCATGCGTTTATAACCCATGTCGCCAGGACCTTTTCCGTCACCATGACCAATTAAAAACTTTTTGCCATTAAAAGCAAATTCTTTAATGTCGTAATATACTGGAATATTGAGTTCTTTTTCAAAATAATCACCCATCCATAAATCGTGGTTTCCAACGAAAAAATAAATTGGAATTCCAGCGTCTTTTATTTCAGCTAATTTGCCTAAAACTCTAACAAATCCTTTAGGAACTACGGTTTTGTATTCGAACCAAAAATCAAACAAATCGCCCAACAAAAAAATGGCTTCAGCGTCTTTTTTTACTTCATCTAGCCAAGCTACAAATTTTTGTTCTCTAGGAAAACTAATTTCTGAAGTTGGCGCCCCAAAATGCTGATCGGAAGCAAAATATATTTTTTTTGAATTCAAAACAATTATTTTTTACAAAACTAACAAAAATAAATATACAAAAAACAGCTTGTTGTCGGTAAAAAGATATCTTTCGTCGATATATTGAGGGTATTTATTAAAATTTTATATTTTTGTGTACTCTAGAATATTAATTAACCACAATATACCCTAATGAAAAAGCTACTTTTATTATTATTTATGTTTGCAGGTTTCAGTGTTTTCGGACAATTATCCCA
>CAYOCC010000009.1:0-52636 GCA_964402375.1 uncultured Flavobacterium sp.
CTTTCATTTTTGCTACTTCAATAGCAATTTCTTCCTTAATTTCTTCTGCTACTTTTTTTCCGTCTAGTAATTGCATGGTTATTATTTTTATAGTTTAAAAGTTGAAAGTCTTAAAGTTATAAAGACTTTCGACTTATTTATTTCATTCCAGGCATAGATGGCATTCCTTTACCGCCCATCATTTGCATTAGTTTTTTTCCGCCACCACCTTGCATCATTTTCATCATTTTGCTCATTTGATCAAATTGTTTCATTAACTGATTGACATCTTCGATTTTTCTTCCTGCTCCTTTTGCAATTCTTGTTTTTCTTTTTACATCAATTATCGCTGGTTTGCTTCTTTCTTTTGGTGTCATGGATTGAATAATGGCTTCTACATGTTTGAAAGCATCATCTTCAATTTCTACATCTTTTAAAGCTTTTCCAGCACCAGGAATCATTCCGACAAGGTCTTTCATGCTTCCCATTTTTTTAATTTGCTGTATTTGCGCTAAGAAATCATCAAAACCAAATTCGTTTTTTGCAATTTTTTTCTGAATTTTTCTGGCTTCTTCTTCATCATATTGTTCTTGGGCTCTTTCTACTAATGATACAACATCACCCATTCCTAAAATTCTTTCCGCCATACGAGAAGGGTAGAACACATCAATGGCATCCATTTTTTCTCCAGTACCTATTAATTTTATGGGTTTATTAACTACCGATTTAATTGAAATTGCTGCACCACCACGAGTATCTCCATCCAATTTGGTAAGAATTACACCGTCAAAATTCAACCTATCGTTGAATGCTTTAGCAGTATTAACAGCATCTTGACCTGTCATAGCATCAACCACAAATAACGTTTCGTGAGGATGAATGGCTTTATGAACGTTTGCAATTTCGTTCATCATTTCTTCATCAACCGCTAAACGACCAGCGGTATCAATAATTACTACATTAAATCCGTTGGCTTTTGCATGTTTAATTGCATTTTCAGCAATTGAAACGGCACTTTTATTTTCTGGTTCAGAATATACTTCTACACCTATTTGTTCACCTACAACGTGCAATTGATTAATTGCTGCAGGACGATAAATATCACAAGCAACTAAAAGTGGATTTTTTGATTTTTTTGATTTTAAAAAATTGGCAAGTTTACCGGAAAAAGTAGTTTTACCTGAACCCTGCAAACCAGACATTAAAATTACGGTTGGATTTCCAGATAAATTAACACCTGCAACATCGCCTCCCATTAATTCGGTTAATTCATCTTTTACTAATTTAACCAACAACTGACCTGGCTGTAATGTCGTTAGCACATTTTCACCAATTGCTTTGTCTTTTACTCTTGTGGTAAAATCTTTAGCAATTTTAAAATTCACATCGGCATCTAACAACGCGCGTCGTACTTCTTTTAAAGTATCAGCAACATTTACATCAGTAATTTTCCCGTGTCCTTTTAATATATGAAATGCTTTATCTAACTTATCGGTAAGATTATCAAACATAATAATTGAGCTTTTTAATGAAATGCAAATATAAGGTAAAGTTGTAAAGTAACAAAGTGAGCTACTTGCAAAATTTGGAATTTTAAAATAAAAAAACCGTTCAGAAAATTCGGAACGGTTGTTTAACTTGTTTTAAAACTTATTATTTTTTTGAACAACAAGATTTTTTCTCAGTTGAAGCGCAAGATTTTTTATCCGTCGCTTTTTTATCTGTGCAAGATTTTTCGGTTTTTTCTTTTTTCTTTTCTTTTTCTTTTTCTTTAAAGTTTACTACAGAAGCAGAAGAAACCATAATTGCCATTAAGGCAACAATTGATAGTACTTTTTTCATGATATTTATTTTTATTTGTTATTCTAATTAACTTATATATTTCAAAAGTAATAATTTTATATTATTTAAATGATAAATTTTTCTTAATTTTTTTCAAAGGTCAAATAATCGGTTCCACCATTACCTCCACTCACATCAATAAGTTGAATTTTAGTATCTGTTCTTGAAACGATATCCCAATCATCAGTTAAATCAACAAAGTTGGCAGGAGAAGTAAAAGCAATATTAAAATCTAAATCACTTAAAGTGTCGTCATTACTATTTGAATCAGTAACTGACCAAGTACCTGATGTAGTTAAGCCGTTTCCTACTGCTGTAAGTACATTATTTGATGCGAAAGTGAAGTTGTATCCAGTGAAATTAGTGGTTTCATTTACACCCGAATCAACAAAATTAGTAATACGCCAAGTCCCTGAAATAACGGTATTAATTACTTGTGTTTGGTTTACATTTGTAGGTGAATCATCTTCATCACTACACATGGATGCGACATTTAGCATAAATAAGAGCGCTAAAACTGAAATTATTTTAATTTTTTTCATATCTTAATTTATTACAGTGTATAAACAAATATAATGTATTTTTTATTAAAAAAATTGAAATACAACACTTTAATTCTTACAGCTTCCACCGCATCCTAAATTAAAAACTGCCTGAAACAAAAAGAAAACACCAAAAATAAAAAATAGCCATTGATTTTGTTCGTAAGCTGTATAAAAGCAGAACAGGGCCATTGCAATTCGGAAATAGCGCATAAAATGCCACTTATTTAAAAATATTTTTTTCATAATTTAAAAATCTTAAAATTGGAAATAAATAAACGGTTGTGGTCCGGCAGCTGCTGTAGCATAAACCAACCAAAAAATTAATCCTAAAACAATAGCTCGTGTAATTAAAGGCATTGCTTTAAATACATTTTGAATGGCGACAGTAACTTTTTCAGGAATGTAATGCCAAAAATACCCTAAGAACATCAAAATAAATACATTTTGATAACCTTGAATAATGGTGAACCACTGATTCAAATCAAAGGTTACTTTTCCAATGTTTTCAATTATTTGTAATGCAATTGTAAAATCTTTGGCTCGAAAGAAAATCCAACAGAAAGCCACAAAATGAAATGTTACTAAAATAGAAAAAAACTTCAAAAAAGGCGTTAAGAAAAATATCTTACGCTTTGACGGCGGGTAATATTCTAAAAATATTTTGTGAATGGCCAAAGCCATACCATGTAATGCACCCCAAATTATGAAACGCAAACTTGCTCCGTGCCACAATCCGCCTAACAACATGGTTGTCATTAAGTTTACATTGGTGTACATGGTTTTTTCTTTTTCCTTTGAAAACAAAAAAGTGAAAATAAATATTACTGTAGATGCTACAGCTAAAATTAGTGGAATGTTACTGGTTGTAGAAAATGAAATTCCCCAAATGATGGTACCAATAAAAAATAAACTTGGAAATAAAAAACCAGCAAAAGTTCCGTAACGATTTCCGCCTACTGAAATGTATAAAAAATCTTTTAACCAAGTAGATAAAGAAATGTGCCAACGTCGCCAAAAATCTGTTATTGAAGTCGATTTATATGGTGAACGGAAATTGGTTGGTAATTTAAAACCTAATAACAAGGCCACTCCAATTGCCATATCTGAATATCCAGAAAAATCGCAATAAATTTGAATTGTGTAACCATAAGAAGCCATTAAATTTTCGAATGGCGTATAACTATTTGGTAAGTCGAAAACACGATCTACAAAATTTAAAGATATATAATCTGAGATTACTGTTTTCTTAATTAAACCTCCGATAATTAATAAAAACGCACGGTTAATATCTTCTTGGGTTACGTTTAATTTCTGATAAATTTGCGGTAAAAAGTCTTTTGCTCTAACGATTGGCCCAGCTACTAATTGTGGGAAAAAAGACACAAAAAACAAATAATCGATAAAGCGTTTTGTGGGTACAATTTCTTTTCGATAGATTTCAATAATATAACTTATAGATTGAAACGTGTAAAATGAAATTCCTACAGGTAAAATAACATCAAAAAAAGAAAATTTTTCTCCAATTAATTTATTGGTAATGTCTACTAAAAAATTACTGTATTTAAAATATCCTAAAAATCCTAAATTTATAATAATACTAAATGTTAAACACAACTTTTTATAAAAAACACTTGAAGTGCGATGGACTAAATTACCTAAATTATAATCGACAACTGCCGAGCCTAATAGCAACAAAAAGTAGATGCCACTTGATTTGTAATAAAAAAACAGCGAAAATAAAATTACGTAAATCATTCGCATGGTATTAGCCTTTCTTAGTAAAATATACCAAAAATAAAAGACTAAAAACAAACCTAAAAATAAGCCCGTATTAAAAAGTAATGGCTCTTTTTCGTTATAAACAAACCATTTTTCAATTACTTCAGGAGTAATTTTGCCAATATTTTTATAAAACCAATCTTGCAACACAATCTCCTATTTTTCAGATTTATATAATTCGTACGATTGAATAAACGCATCGAAAAATAATTCGCCTTGTTTATCATAACCTGCATTTGAATAATGCACTTTATCTCTTGCCATTAAACCCATTCTTGAATTCATAGAGATGTTTTTATTACCACCAAAAACATCTAATAAATTCCAAACAGCGTAGTTTTCAGTTCTTGCCATTTCAATAATTTTTTCGGCATATTTTTCAATATAAATATTTTGAGATTTTCCATTTAAAACTGAAGGTGGTGGCGTAGTAATCAAAAAAGAAGCAGCTGGACACTTTTGTTTTATTCCGTCAATCATTGTTTTTAAATTCCCAAAATATGTAGCAATATCTTGTTTGTCAAAGCTTTCATTAGTCCCCAAAGAAATTACGAATAAATCTGGTTCTAAACTTGGTAATTGATCGAAAAACAAAGGAAATTTATTAAAATCACTGCTTTTGGCGCCATTTACACCAATAGAAGAATAAGTAATTCCCGGATTTTCATTTTCTAAAATTAAGCCATTTAATGCAAATGCAGTACTGTTTTCATTTCCTATTATTGTAATTTTGTCAATCGGTTTTTCGGAATTATATTCATTATATAAAGGTGTATTTTCTAAAAAAATCGGTTCATAACTGTATTTTACAGTTGAAATTGTTTTAAAAGTAGTAACCGTTTTGCCACCAGGTATTTTTAAAATTTTGCCATCTCTAATATTATCTGAAGACAATCCGTTGGCAGATTTTAATTGTTTTAATGATATGTTATATTTATCAGCAATACCGCCTAAAACTTCACCGAGTTTTACTTTATGAGAACTTATTGCGGGTGTTTTTACCGCCACTTTTTCTTGAACAATATTGCTTTTTTTCGCAAAGGACACATTAAAAATATTTTCGTTTTTAGGCGAAATGATTTTCAACTTCGTGAAATCGAATTGTGCTTCTTTGACTAATAAGTCAATATTAAAAGTTTTTTGTTTGGGCTCGAAAGAAATACCACTTATGCCAACTGGTTTTGAAATATCTGCATATAAATTTCGAGTAGCAGAAAATCCGCCAGAACCCGAAAATTTTATAGGTGAACTATTATTAGTACTTGCTAAAATGTAAGGAAATGTAAACCCAAAACCGGCATTTCCAAAATTTTGTTGCATTCTGAAACGTATTTTTGCTGTAAAAATATCTGCCTGAATATGCGAATCGCCAATGTGAACCATTCGGACTTTTCTATCTCGATTTTCTTCAAGTTGGTATAACTTTTCGAAAATAGCTGTTAGTGCTTTTTCATTTGAAATCACATTATTAAATGCTTCAAAATTAGAAGTATCAATTGCAACCGTAGCGCTATCTATAGCAACTTTCACTGAGTCGGTTTGCGAAAAACCAAATGCAGTAAAAAATAAAATGTATAAAAACTTATTCATTTAAAGTGTCTTTAATTGGCGATACAGAATCAATTACAATTGGTTTTGGTTGGTTTTTTTTCTTAGCTAAAGCTCGTAGTCTTTTATACTCAATATAACCTGTATCTATTTGTTTATAAATAAGTTGCGCAATTTCTTTTGCTCCCCTATAATTAAAATGGGTATAATCTTTATTGGCTTTTGCGGGTACATTTTCTACCCATTTTACCATTGAGCCATCACCGCCCATAAGTGTATATAAATTTACTAAACCTGCTTCTGATTTTACAGCATAGCGCTTTTGAGCCATAATTAAAGGTACAACGGCAGAATCCGATTTCATTTGCATATCGTATTTGGTAGATTTGTCAGCTGTTGTGATAATTAAAATAGCGGCTCCAGGAAAGCATTGTTTTACGTGGTTTACAACAGAAGTCATTTTTCTTTCGTACCAAGAATAATTTAATGAATCATAATTTAAAACATTGGTGCCAAATTGTAAAATAATTAAATCATAACCTAACTTTTGCTGGAAAGCATTCATTAAATCAATATTGAATGAACCTAGAGGCAAACCAGAATTTCCTCGTGAAGAAAAATTATCAACATGAATTCCTTTTCCATTGTCAAAATTAAATCCGTAAAAAGGAATAGAATCTGCATTTATGAAATTTACTTTAACATTTTTTAAAGAAGTACCAATTTGAGTTGTATTTAAAATAGCATTTGGCGTAAGCTTTTTATAAAAAGTATCTTTTCCGATAACTTGTCGCAACATTGCTTTTTTATTTTTAGAACTTCCATAAAAAAGTGTTGGATTATTTAAATTAGATGAAAAACGGTTTCTGCCAGCTTTATATTTTACCCAAATAGGATTTGCGGTATCTTTTGCAAAAAAAACAGCACCATTGACACCAAATGATCGCAAAGGACTTTTTGTTTTTAGATATGATTGTACTTTCCAATTTGGAGAAAATTCATGTAAAATGGACCCTCTAGATGCAGCTGATTCTGATGTAATATTAACAAAACCAACACCTTCGCCGCCATAAACAGTTTGAAATTGTGTGCGAACATCTTGAACAATCATATCGCCATCTGTCATAGAATCTCCAAAATAGGCAATTCGGGCTTTTCCTTTTTTATTGGTTTCTAATTGGTATAATTTTTCAAAAAACGGAATTAGGTATTGATATCCTTTATATTGCTCGAATTTCTCGCTAGAAAATTTTATCCCAAGTGGATTAGTGACAAATGAAATGGTTTTATTAGTCAAAGTGTCTTCTTCTGAAAGATTGGCACCTTCTGCAACCGCTTCTAACATCAAACTATCTACCACAACATTTTTGCTATTTGCAGTTGCTTCAGGAAAAAGTTTTTTTGGTAAAAACGATTTAAACCCAATAAAAGCAACAATTGCAATTACTACAATTAGCCATGATTGAAAAAAATAGGTTTTGTTTTGGTTCACTATATTTTGTTCTTAACCGCAAATTTCGCAAGGGTTTCGCAAAGTTCACAATGGTTTATTTAAATAATTATTATGTTGTATTTCAAACTTCGTAAATCGTAAATTTTAATTACATGCGTTCAGGAACGCTAATTCCTAATAATCCGAATGCGCTTTTAATTACTTGACTTACTGAATTTGATAATTGTACTCTGAATATTTTTTTGTCTAAATTATCTTCTCCTAAAATTGAAACATTTTGATAAAAGGAATTGAATTCTTTTACCAAATCGTAAGTATAATTTGCCACTAATGCTGGACTATGATTTTCAGCAGCACTTTGAATTACTTCAGGAAATAGCTGTACTTGTTTGATTAATTCTTTTTCTTTTTCGTGCAATTCAGAAAATGTTACTTGCATACTATAATCGAAATTGGCTTTTCTTAAAATCGATTGGATACGTGCATAAGTATATTGAATAAACGGTCCGGTATTTCCATTAAAATCTACAGATTCTTCAGGATTGAACATCATTTGTTTTTTTGGATCCACTTTTAACATATAATATTTTAAAGCTCCCAAACCAATTGTATTGTACAAACTAGCTTTTTCTTCAACAGAATAACCGTCTAATTTCCCTAAATCTTCAGAAATTTGTTGCGCTGTCGTAGTCATTTCCGCCATTAAATCATCGGCATCTACAACGGTTCCTTCTCGCGATTTCATTTTTCCAGAAGGTAATTCTACCATTCCGTAAGACAAATGGAATAAATTTTCAGCCCATTCATATCCTAATTTTTTCAGAATTAAAAACAATACTTTAAAATGATAATCTTGCTCATTACCAACGGTATAAACCATTCCGCCAATGTCTGAAAAATCTCTAACACGCTGAATTGCCGTTCCTATATCTTGCGTCATGTAAACCGAAGTGCCATCTGAACGCAATACAATTTTTTCGTCTAAGCCATCTGCGGTTAAATCAATCCAAACTGAACCGTCTTCTTTTTTGAAGAAAACACCACGAGTTAAACCTTCTTCCACTACATCTTTTCCTAATAAATACGTATTACTTTCATAATAATAACTATCAAAATCAACTCCTAAATTTTTATATGTTACTGCAAATCCGTCGTACACCCATTGGTTCATAGTTTTCCAAAGTTCAATGACTTCTGGTTTTCCATTTTCCCAATCTAAAAGCATTTGTTGGGCTTCTAAAATAAGTGGTGCTTGTTTTTTGGCTTCTTCTTCCGTTTTTCCTTGAGAAATTAATGTTGCAATTTCAATTTTATAAGCTTTATCAAATTCCACATAAAAATTACCAACCAATTTATCGCCTTTTAAACCTGTTGAATTTGGTGTTTGTCCATTTCCGAATTTTTGCCAAGCCAACATCGATTTACAAATATGAATACCTCTGTCGTTGATAATTTGAGTTTTATATACTTTTTTTCCAGATGCTTTAATGATTTCAGCAACTGAATATCCTAATAAATTGTTTCTAATATGACCTAAATGCAGCGGTTTGTTTGTATTTGGCGAAGAATATTCTACCATAACTGCTTTTTCGCCTTCGGTTGGTGTTACAAAGCCGAAAGAATTATTATTTTTAATGCTATTGAAATAATTAATATAATATTGGTCTGAAATTACTAAATTTAAAAAACCTGCTACTACGTTAAATTTTGAAACCTCAGCAACGTTATCTACTAAATATTCCCCAATTTTGGTTCCAATTTCTAATGGATTGCCTTTAATTTGTTTTACCAACGGAAAAACCACCATAGTAATATCGCCTTCAAAATCTTTCTTAGTAGATTGAAATTCAACTTTTTCAATAGTAATTTGAAACAGTTTTTCAACGGCATTTTTTATGGGTTCGAAAAGAATTTCTTGTAATAGCATAATCGTATTTTAAATAGCGTGCAAAGATAGAATTTTTAACCAATTGAAAAGTTCATTTGTAACAAAAATGCACAAATTTTGTCTAATGTACAAAATTCGTATTTTGCGCTTTAATTACTCTACACTTTTTTGAAGAATAATAGTAGTAATTTATTCGTTCAAATCATTAAAAAAAATCATGAAATTAAAACACATTTTAAGCGCCTTAGTAGTTGTATTTTCAACAGTAAATTTGGTAGCCCAACAAAACAATCCAGGAAAAATTAAAGGAAAAATTATTGACAAAACTTCCAGCGAACCGGTTGGTTTTTCAACAGTTAGCGTTTTAGAAGGTCAAAAACCAATTGCCTCCATTTCAACAAAAGAAGACGGAAGTTTTGAAATTGGAAATTTAGAATTGAAAAGCTATGTTTTAAAGGTGAACTTTATAGGATATATAGATGCCTCAAGAAATATTACTTTGACAGAAGAAAACAAACAAATTAATTTAGGAAATATCACTTTAGAACAAAATGCCAATACCATTGAAACGGTTTCTATTATAAAAGAACGCTCTACAATTGAACAAAAAGCGGATAGAAAAGTAATAACTATTGGTAAAGATTTAATTGCCTCAGGAACTACCGCTTCGGAAATTTTTAATAACATTCCAACCGTAAGCATTGATCCACAAACCAAAGAATTAAGTTTACGTGGCAATAGCAATGTTAGAGTGTTAATTGACGGAAAACCAACTAATATTGATGCCGGACAATTATTACAACAAATCCCTTCTGCATCTATAAAACAAGTCGAGTTAATTACCAATCCTTCTTCTAAATACAATCCAGAAGGAAATAGCGGAATTATTAATATTATTTTAAATAAAAACACGCAAAAAGGATTTAACGGAAGTATTACTTCTGGTTACACATTTGGAATTACACCAAAAACAAATCAGTCTTTGAATCTAAATTACAAAGTGGGAAAAGTAAATTTTTATACCAATTATGGCTTCAATCACGGAAGAAATAGAAGCTTTGGTTTTGTTGAAGCAGACCGTCCTAATTTAGAAAACAGACAAGATTTCAATTTTACCAATACCAACACGTCGCATTTGGCAAAAATTGGTGTAGATTATTACATTAATGATAACAATACTTTGTCGTTTTTTACAAACTGGAATATTGCCGATGGAAAAGGAAATGCCAATACAAATATAAATTATTACAATAATACTACGTTTGCAGATGATCTTCAAACCAACACCAATAATAGTGGAAATATCACACAAACCTACGATTTAAACTTTAAGCATAATTTTAAGAAAAAAGGCGAATTGATTGAATTTCAGGCAAATTATGCCAAGACTTCCAACGAGGATCTTTCCTTTTTTAGAAACTATGGCGTATTAAGATTGAATGACATAGATAGCAAAACAAATTATGCCCAATTTAATATTGATTATACAAATCCAATAGACGAAAACACAAAAATTGAAATGGGTTTTGAAAGTAGAATTCAAGATGGACAGAATAATTTTTATAATGAATCGTTAAACTTTTATGGCACTAATCCGTTTACTTTTAACAGAAACATTCATGCTTTTTATACCAACTATAGCAAATCTTTTGGGAAATTTAGTGCGCAAGTTGGCGTAAGAATAGAGGAATATACTTTAAAAGCCAAATTTGAAAGAAATGAAAAAAATCCAAATTATTTTGAATCAACTTCTGTTGCAGACGAAATATTTACAGCATATCCATCAGCTTACTTATCATATAAATTAGATGACAACAACACTTTTAATTTAAACTATACCCGAAGAGTAGATCGCCCAAGTATTGGACAAATAAACCCTATTAGAGAATGGACGACGCCTTTGTTAGAATCAAGAGGAAATCCGGCGTTAGAACCTCAATTTACCAATTCATTTGAAATTAATCACACTAAAATTTTCAGTCTGGGAAGTGTGACTTCTGCAGTATTTTACCGATTAATTAACGCTGAAATTTCAAGAGTTATTTTTCCAAATCCGTTAAACAACATTCAAAATATTATGTCGTTTGCCAATTTTGACAACAACAGCCAATTAGGTGCTGAAATAAATGCCAATTTAAAATTAACAAAATGGTGGTCAACCAACGCAAGTGCCGATGTGTATTACAAAACCGTTCGTGGAACCGTTACAAACATCAACACCAACTTACCAGAAAATAAAGAAATAAACGTAACCACTTTCAACACGCGATTAAACAACACTTTTACCGCTACAAAAAAATTACGATTTAATTTATTTGGAATGTACAGAAGTCGCGATTTAGGTTTGCAATATTTAAGAACACCGATGTATCGAGTAGATTTTGGTGCAAACTATAGTGTTTTAAGTGGAAAAGGAACACTTTCTGCTAGAATGAATGATATTTTTAGAACCCAATATTTTGGATTTAATGGTAACATTCCGTTCCGTCAGGATGGCGAATTTAGATTTGAAAGCCGCACTTTTTACGTAGGTTTCAATTACAATTTTGGAAGCGGCAAAAACAAAGAATTACAACGCAAACAACGTGAGAAAAACGAAACCCAAGGTGGGGGGATGTTTTAGTTGTTAGGTGTTGGGTTTGAGGCATAAGGCATAAGTTAAAAAAAGCGTTCAGAAGTTTCTGAACGCTTTTTTTTATTATCTATATTCTATTATCTATACTCTAAAAAATTACCATCTAATAACTACGCTTCCCCAGGTAAAACCAGAACCAAATGCGGCTAAAACAACTACATCATCGCTTTTAATTTTACCTTTTTCCCAAGCTTCTGTAAGCGCTATTGGGATTGATGCGGCAGTGGTATTTCCATAATTCATAATGTTATTATATACTTGGTCGTCAGACAATTTAAATTTCTGCTGAATAAACTGAGAAATTCTCAAATTTGCCTGGTGCGGCACAAATAAATCAATATCTGAAACT
This sequence comes from uncultured Flavobacterium sp., assembly GCA_964402375.1. GTDB lineage: Bacteria > Bacteroidota > Bacteroidia > Flavobacteriales > Flavobacteriaceae > Flavobacterium. The sequence goes on from CAYOCC010000009.1 coordinate 12,019, forward strand.
TCTAAATTATTGGCTTGTAAACCTTCGTTAATCACTTCACTAAAACGAACTACCGCATTTTTAAAAACAAATTGTCCGTTCATGTAAGGAAAGTAACTTTCGTCGTTTGGATCATTATCCGCAATAATATCGGTAACCCAGCGTTTGCCCATTCCCGGCGCTATAAGTGCCAATTCTTCAGCGTGTTGCCCTTCTGAATGTAAATGTGTAGAAAGTATTCCTTTATTCAAATCTTCTTCTCTTGATAGCACGGCTGCTCCTGCTCCATCTCCAAAAATAACTGAAACGCCACGTCCTTTATCAGACATATCTAATCCGGTGGAATGCACTTCGGAACCAATTACTAAAATATTTTTATACATGCCTGTTTTAATGTATTGATCGGCAATTGAAATCGCATACACAAATCCAGAACATTGATTTCTAACATCCAATGCACCAACAGTTTTCAAACCTAAATCGCGCTGCACTAAAACGCCAGGACCAGGAAAATAATAATCTGGCGAAAGTGTGGCAAATATTACAAAGTCAATATCTTCTTTGGCGACATTAGCTCGCTGTATAGCTATTTTGGCAGCTTTTACTCCCATTGAAGTGGTGGTGTCTTCTCCTCTGATAATATGACGACGTTCTTTAATTCCTGTTCTTTCTTGAATCCATTCGTCGTTAGTATCCATTAATTTGGATAAATCATCATTTGTTACAATGTTTTCTGGCACATAATAACCTAAGCCCGATATTTTTGAGTGGTACATTTTATAAATATTTACAAGCAAATTTAAGAAAAATATGCTTTATTTTACTTTTAATTTATATAGTTATCTTTCTTTAATAATTAGACAAACGCTGCTTTTTTCGGCAAAATATTGGCTTGATTCGAAAAAGAGCATCTGATTTTCAAATTTGGCTTCTATCAAATAATATTTCCCTTTAAAATAGGAAGAAACTACCACAACTTGAAGATCTGATTTTTCAACAATTTGCAATTGATTGGGATAAATTAACTGCGTTTTGCCCTTTATTTCTATTTCATTTACTTCTCCAAATAAAGCTGCTGTGTAATGAAATTTAGGATGATTATATAATTCAAAAGGAGTGGCTTTTTCTAAAATGGTAGTGTCTTTCAAAACAATAACTTCATCTGAAAATGATAATACATCATTAATATCGTGACTAGCAACTATTGTAGTTATTTGTTTTTCTTTTAAATATTGAAATATTTTTCTTCTTAATTTGTTCTTTCTAAAATTGTCAATATGCGAAAAAGGCTCGTCTAGCAATAAAACTTCTGGTTCTTGCGTTAAAACTCTTGCCAAAGCAACACGCTGCATTTGTCCACCACTTAAAAATTTAGCTTTTACATGTTTAAATTCAGACATATCTACCAAATTTAAAAGCGCATCAATTCTGTTTTGCTTTTCTTTTGGATAAAAATTCGATAGAAATTTTCCTACGTTTTCACCAACTGTAATAAAGGGCATTAAATCAAAATCTTGTGCCAAATATTTCATAAAAGGCATACCCGGAACAAGATGAAATTTTGGTCCTAAAATAAGTTCAGATTTCCAAGAAAGGTGGCCTTCATCGCAGTCATATAAACCGTATATTAATTTTAATAATGTGCTTTTACCGCAACCACTTTCACCAATAATAGCTAATTGTTGTCCTTCATTTAAAGTAAATGTAAGGTTGTGTAAAATAATTTCATCTTCATAAGAAAAAGAAGGAATGGCTACGTTAAGCATTTGCTAATATTGAGAAAAAATTATATAAAAACTAAAGTGTAAATGTATTAATTTGTGAGCAACCAAAAAAATATTGTATTTGCAATAAAATAAAAATGTCAATTTGTCAGCAAAAACAAAATTGGTACTTAATTTGACTAATCATTCTTAATAATCTAATTAAAATAAATACAATATGACATCAGGAAAAATTAATGTTTCAGTGGAGAATATTTTCCCATTGATTAAAAAATTTTTGTACAGCGATCACGAGATTTTTCTACGTGAATTAATTTCTAACGGAACCGATGCCACCTTAAAATTAAAACATCTTACCAGCATTGGTGAAGCGAAAACAGAATACGGAAATCCGATTATAGAAATTAAAATTGATAAAGAAGGTAAAAAACTTCACATTATCGACCAAGGTATTGGTATGACTTCAGACGAGGTAGAAAAATACATTAACCAATTGGCATTTTCAGGAGCAGAAGAATTTTTAAATAAATACGAAGATTCAGCTAAAGATTCTGGAATTATTGGACATTTTGGTTTGGGCTTTTATTCTGCTTTTATGGTGGCTTCAAAAGTAGAAATTTTCACAAAATCTTTTAAAGACGAACCAGCTGCGCATTGGACCTGCGATGGAAGTCCAGAATTTACTTTAGTACCGCATGATAAAACCGATAGAGGAACTGAAATTGTACTACACATTGCAGAAGATTCATTAGAGTTTTTAGAAGAATTTAAAATCCGTGAATTATTAACAAAGTACAATAAATTCATGCCTATTCCAATAAAATTTGGAACTAAAAAAGAAGCTTTGCCAAAACCAGATGATGCTGGTGATGATTATAAAACTGAATATATAGACGTTGAAAATTTTATAAACAATCCAAATCCAGCTTGGACCAAACAACCAAGTGAATTGTCTGATGAAGATTATAAAAACTTTTATAGAGAATTATATCCATCTCAGTTTGAAGAGCCATTATTTCACATTCATTTAAATGTAGATTATCCTTTTAATTTAACTGGTATTTTATATTTTCCAAAATTAGGTTCTGATTTACAAATTCAGAAAGATAAAATTCAGTTGTATCAAAATCAAGTTTATGTAACGGACAATGTGGAAGGCATTGTACCCGAATTTTTATTGATGCTAAAAGGTGTGGTAGATTCTCCAGATATTCCTTTAAATGTATCGCGTTCTGGCTTACAAGCAGATAGTAATGTGAAGAAGATTTCAAATTATATCACAAGAAAAGTAGCAGACAAATTGAAATCGTTGTTTACTGAAAACCGTGAAGATTTTGAAGCAAAATGGAACGATATTAAAATTGTTTTGGAATACGGAATGCTTTCTGAACCTAAATTTTATGAAAAATCTGGTGATTTTGTTTTGTATCCAACAACAGAAAATAAGCATTACACTTTGGCTGAATTAAAAGAAGCAACTAAAGATTTACAAAGTGATAAAGATGGAAAATTAGTAGTTTTATACGCATCAAATAAAGAAACACAGCACAGTTATATTGATATCGCTACAAGCAAAGGATATCAAGTATTACTTTTAGATTCTCCAATTGTATCGCATTTGATTCAGAAATTAGAAGCCGACAATGAAAATTTAACTTTTGCACGAGTTGATGCGGATCATATTGATAAATTAATCAACAAAGAAGAAGTGCAAATTTCTAAATTATCAGATGCTGAAATGGAAACCTTAAAAACATCTTTAGAAACTGTAATTCCTAAAGCTTATTCTGTTCAATTAGAATCATTAGACAGTGAAGCTACGCCATTTATCATTACACAGCCTGAATTTATGCGTCGTATGAAAGAAATGAGTCAAAGCGGCGGCGGCATGTTTGGAATGAGCAACATGCCAGAAATGTATAATTTGGTGGTAAATGCCAATTCGGAGTTGGCTAGTTCAATCTTAAAAGCTGATGAATCAGCACAAAAAGAGTTGGTGAAAAACGCATTAGATTTAGCCAAATTATCTCAAGGCTTATTAAAAGGAGAAGAACTAACTGCTTTTGTAAAAAGAAGTTTTGATACGTTAAAATAATATTTAGCACTAAATTATAAAATCCTGACAGTTCGTTTTTTCTGTCAGGATTTTTTTTATATTGCAAGAGAAAGTAAAAAAATATTATTTCAATACTCTTAAATGAAAAAATTTTGGTTACATATCTTGAAAATTATATTGCCAATTTTTATTTTCTTTTTGGTTTTAGAAATTGCAATAAGAAAAATCCCTAACGATTATCAACTAAAAAAAGCCTATTTAGACAAAAATGCTTCGAAAATTAATACCCTAATTTTAGGAAGTTCTCATAGTTTTTATGGCATCAATCCGGAATATTTTTCCAAACACACTTTCAATGCGGCTTATGTTTCGCAAACATTGGATTTAGATGAAGAGTTATTAAATCGTTACAAGGATAAATTTTCAAATTTACAAACGGTGATTATTCCAATTTCTTATGCCAGTTTATTTGAAACCTTAGAAACTGATGTTGAAAAATGGCGTTTGAAAAACTATATTTTGTATTACGGTTTTGAAAATAAATATCGTTTTAAAGATAATTTTGAAACTTTAAATCATGATATTTTACTGAATATAAAAAAAACTGTGAAGTTTTATGTGTTTGATAAATCATTTATAACCTCATCAAATTTGGGCTGGGGAACAAACTTTAGTTCGAAGAGCAACCAAAAATTTGAGGGCGAATTCACAGCCAAAAAACATACCGTAAATAACTTTAAATTATTTGACGCTAATTTAAAAAATCTGCAAAAAATCATACAATTGTGTCAAAAAAAGAAGGTAAAAATTCTGTTTATTACCACACCAACACATACTTCTTATTACAAGAATGTAAATAAAATGCAATTATTAAAAACAACCAATACCATAAATGAACTTATTCAAAAAAATCCAAATTGCGAATATTTAAATCTGTTGGACTCAGAAAAATTTATAGCCACAGATTTTCATGATGCCGATCATTTAAATGAAATTGGTGCTAAAAAGTTATCATTATTTCTGGATAAAAAAATTAATTTCCAATAACAGTTCCTTCTTCCTTTTTATCATCCTTTAGCATGTTTTGTTCAATTTTTGCAGCTTTGTTTTTTGTTGGTAATTTGTAGTTTAAGGTAAATCCGAATTTTCGAGTATCACTTTTATTATAAGACAATAATGGATCATTTATTGGACGGAACAAACTTCTATTCATGTTAAAAATATCATCTCCAAAAATCGTAACAGTTAATTGGTCTTTAAGAAATTTCTTACTAAAAGTCATATCTAAATAATTATTAAATGGTTTATCGGCTACAAAATAAAAGTAGTTTCCACCTGAAGTAATAAAGCCAAACTCGGTAATAAATTTAATGTCTTTTGGTAAAATTATTTGTGACATCAAGTTTAAATTCCAAAATCCTTTTGTTGTAACATTCGGAATTTGATGCAACTGATAACCCGTATACAAGTATAAAAAGTTAATTTTGTCAGGATTAAAATCGAATTTCATTGTTTCTTTTAAGCCTTTTGTAAAAAGCATATATGGCAAAGGAAGAGCGAAATTAAAGTTATGAATTTTAACTTCAGAAACATTAAAATTACTGCTTTGCACTAAGTTTCCATTCAAACTAACTTGTTGAACAACTTGATTTTTCGCGCTACTTAAATTGTAGCCAACGTACGCATAATCAAAAGCGCTTATTTTAAATTCGAAATTATCAAAAATCGTAGGTTGTAAATTTGGATTTCCTACCGAATTTAAATTTTGATTTTGGTAAGTCGTATTATTTGGATTTAATGCAGAAGTAGAAGGCAACGTAATTTTCTTATTATAATTCATATTTAAGAAAATTTGTGGCGAAATATTATATTGCACAGTAGCATTCGGAAACCATCTAAACTGGTCAAAAGGAATCAAATTACCAGTAGTTGTTTTGCCGTTAATTTCATATTTTTCAGCTCTAGAACCTAAAATAAAATCAAACTTATTGTATTTCGCTTGAAATTCTAAATAAGTGGCGGCAGTTACTCTTTGATAATCTAAATTTATACTTCCAAAATTTTTGGCTTCAAAAAGTAATTTTTCATACAAGGCACCAAAACTAACTTTTCCTTCATCTAAAATCTGTAAACCTTGCGAATAGTCAAATTTTCCATTATAATAATTTTGATTTGAAAAGTTGTCTAAAACACGATTATTTAAAACATTTGAAAACAAATTAAAATCATTTTTATTGTTGTTATAATTTAAGACAAAATCTAATTTTTGACTTTTATCATCAAATCTTTTCTGATACGTTATTGCAGCATCTTGCCTAGTATTATGCGATTTACCCTTATCTAAAGTAACAAAACCTAAACCAAAACCTTCTGTTTCACTGTCACTATTTGCCAGATTTACATCATAATTTAATAATAATCTATCTTTTTTAATGTCAAATGTTACGCCTGATTTTAAAAATTGTGATCTATTTAATTTATCACTTTGCACCTTAGATAAAATGGTGTTTGAACTGGTATTTAAAAATTCGGACCAAGTGGCGTTTTCTCTATAATTTTGACCAAAATTTAATTGCCAACTGAAATATTTATTTTTTGCGTTTAACAACACGCTGTTGTAAGTCCTAAAACGTGTGGTATCGTATACATTAAAGGCAGTACTAGTTGTATATGTGGCACTTAAATATTTTTTTGCGTTTCTATTTGTAATTATATTTAAAATAGCTCCACCTGAAGTTGCAGGAAATTCGGCGCCTGGTTGTGTAATTACTTCAATTCTTTCTACTGAATTAGCGGGCATTCCTTCTAAAAAAGAATTCAATTCTGCACTTGAAATATTTAAAGGCCTTCCATCTAAAAAAACTTCTAATTGTTTTCCTTGATACAACATTCCTGCCACATCCGAAGAAATTAAACCCGGTAACTGCTTGATGGTTTCCATTAAAGTACCTGCATTTAAATTCGGTTGATCGGAAATATTAAAAATAGTTCGATCGGGCTTTTGTTCAATGGCTTTTTTTTGTTTTACGATTTTAACTTCTTCAATCATATTTTCTTTTAACGCTTCCTCTTTTTTAACTTTTGTAGTATCTTGGGCAAAAGCAAAAAACACAAAACAAGTGGTAAACAAGAAATTTAGAATAAGTTTTTTCATAATAAAAAAGTGGTTTTTGAATTTAATTACATGTAAGACGTTAAAATTGGATAAAAGTTACACGGTTTTCCGTAAAAGAATTATCTTTAAAAAAATAAATATCACACATAAAATAAAAATAAAATGAACCTATCTATAGAAACTCCGGCTTTACTATTTTCTGCTACATCACTAATTTTATTAGCTTACACCAATAGATTTTTAACCATTGCACAAATTGTTAGAAGTTTGAAAAAAAACTATGATCAAGACAAAAACAAATCGATTTTAGTTGAGATTAAAAACCTCAACCAAAGAATCACACTGATAAGATACATGCAACTTTTTGGTGTTTTGTGTTTGTTTTTATCAGTATTTGCGATGCTTTTACTCTTTTTAAATTATGAAACATCTGGTATTTATGTGTTTGGATTGAGTTTATTAGTGTTACTTATTTCATTGGGAATTTCATTTTGGGAAATTAGTATTTCCGTAAATGCCTTACGCGTTCACCTTAAAGATTTAATGAATGAAAATGATTACTAATTTGAAATATTTTTAAAATCATTAAAATGAAAAATAATATCCTAAAAGGAGTACTATTAGTAGCATTAGGCGCAACAAGTTATGGCATGCTAGCCACATTTGTAAAATTGGCTTATAAGGAAGGTTTTACAACTGCAGAAATAACATCTTCACAATTTATTTATGGTATTCTTGGATTATTATTAATCAATTTATTCCAAAAAATATTCAACAAAGAAAAAACAAAGATGGCAACTTCAAAAAATATTTTTCAATTAATGATTGCTGGAACTTCTTTAGGAATGACGAGCGTATTTTACTACTTATGCGTAAGATATATTGATATTTCAATTGCAATTGTGTTATTAATGCAAACGGTTTGGATGGGCGTTTTACTAGAATGGTTTTTAGATAAAAAACTACCTTCTAAGCAAAAGGCAATCTCGGTTATTATTGTATTATTAGGAACATTTTTAGCTACAAAATTATATGAATTCAACCTAAAATTAGATTGGAAAGGTTTTTTTTGGGGCATTTTAGCTGCTGCATCATTTACTACAACTATGTTTACAGCTAATAAAGTAGCAATAGAAATTTCGTCCGAACAAAGAAGTTTGTATATGCTTTTGGGTGGAAGTGTAATTGTATTTATTTTTTCAGCATTTACACAAGTTGGCGCTTTAAATTTTGACATTTTCAAAAATTACGGGTTGTTTTTGGCGCTATTTGGGACTATAATTCCACCTATATTATTAAATGCTGGTTTTCCAAAAATAGGATTGGGTTTAGGTAGCATAGTCGCATCCCTTGAATTGCCAGTTTCAGTACTAATGGCGTTTTTAATATTAAATGAAAAAGTTGTAATTTGGCAATGGTTTGGAATACTTTTAATTATTTTCGCAGTTGTAATTATGAACCTAAATTTCTCTAAAAAAGAGTAATTAATTTTTTTATGCTTAATTTATTTAACCAAGAACCTATATTTTTAAATTTGCCCGATGCCGAGTTTATTTATTATCCTAATTTTTTCTCCAAAGAAAAAGCCGATTTGTTTCTAGAAACATTGTATCATGAAACAGCCTGGCAACAAGATGACATAACCATTTTTGGTAAAAAAATAGCACAACCAAGATTAACAGCACTTTATGGAAATGAAGGAAAATCCTATGGTTATTCAAATATTATTATGCAACCTCATCCTTTAAACACTTCACTGACATTTATAAAAGACGAAATTGAAAATGCAATAAATGAACATTTTACAACTGTATTATTAAATTTGTACAGAAACGAAAAAGACAGTAACGGTTGGCATGCAGATAATGAAAAAGAATTAGGAAGAGACCCAATTATTGCATCAGTAAGTTTTGGGGAAGCAAGAATGTTTCAAATAAAACACAATACAAAAAAAGAGATTAAACAATCTTTACTATTAGAACATGGAAGTTTATTAGTTATGAAAAATGGCGCCCAAATTCATTATAAACATCAAATTCCGAAGGCCACTCAGCCAAAAAAACCTAGAATTAATTTAACTTTTAGAAAAATTCTTTAAAAAAAACAGCATTTTTTTGCTTCAAAATATTTTTTTTACTAATATTGATTCTTGAAATATAAAAACAAAAAAAGAATAACTAACAAATTATGCTTTTCACTAATGAAAAAAAGTAAAAAGATTGAACTAAATTACGAACAAACTGAACGAGTAATTAGCATGGCGCAAGAGGAAAAAAAACCTTTTGAAGTTATTAAAGTAGAATTTGGCATTACTGAAAGTGATGTAACCGAAATTATGAAAAAGAAACTTTCTAAAGATAATTTTGAACTTTGGAAAAAGAAAGTTGCTGCAGGAAAACCCAAACCAAAAACGTTTAAAACAAATGTTTTAGATGACGATATTGACGATTTAGATAGTAAATATTATTTTAAAAATAAATTCGATTAATAAAAATCCTAAAGCTACTTAGCTAACAGAAAATTAGATAAAAATAATATAATTAAGCAACGGACAAAACAAAATAAGCCATTAAAAATGCTTGGTTAAAAGGCAACTTAAATTGTGGGAATATACATAAAATCCTTAAATTACTATTAATTTGAGGATTTTTTTATTTACTTTGTAAAACATAAAAATTGAAAAATAATCTAATCAAATGAAAAAAATACTAACAATACTTTTAGTCTTTCTTATAATTGCTTGTAGTAAAAAGGAAAATAATAAAATTGGAAATTTAGAAATATCTGGAAGTGTAGAAGGATTAAAAAAAGGAAAACTATACATTCATCAACTTAATGATACCAATTTAGTTTTGTTAGACAGTATTATTATCTCTGGAAAATCTAATTTTGTAACTCAATTTCAATTGGATGAACCTCAAATGTTGTATTTATCATTAGATAGAGGAACTACGGAATCTATTGATAATAGTATTCAATTTTTTGCAGAACCTGGTAAAATGAAAATTGAAACCAGTTTACAAGGCTTTTATTCAAATGCAAAAATTTCTGGTTCCGAAAATCAAAAAATATATGAAAAATACTTAAAAATCAGGTCGAATCTTAATAATGAAAAGCTAGATTTATTGGAACAAGAATTAAAAAATAAAAAAGCAAATAACGCAGCAACAATTGAAGAAATACAAAATAAACGTGACAAACTAACCATTAGAAAATATTTATATACGGCTAATTTTGCGCTTATAAATCCAAAATACGAAGTGTCGCCATACCTTGCATTGAGTGAAATTCCAGACGCAAATATAAAATTATTAGACACTATTAATAAAATGTTGGTTCCAAAAGTTGCCAAGTCAAAATATGGAAAACGTTTAAATGAATTGATAATTGAAAGAAAAAAAACAGAAGAAAACTAATCTGATTTCTATTGTCATTTTGAACTTGTTTCTAAACTAAAATAATATAAAATTCTTTGTTTAAGATTCTGAAACAAGTTCAGAATGACAGAATTAAGCAATTCCTTTCATTATGCAATTAATTATAAATGCCACTTTTAATAAAATCAATTATTCAAACGAATTATTTGAATTAGCTGAATACGACACTTGCATTTTTGATTCCTGTAATTTTATTAAAACAACGCTTTCAAACAGTATTTTTATGAATTGCGAATTTATGAATTGTAAATTTGAAGTACCAATTATCAGTCAGACTTCATTTAAAGACATTTTATTCAAAGAATGTACATTTTTAGGCATGCAATTTGAATATTGTAATAGTTTTTTATTTGAAGTTTCATTCGATTCTTGTATGCTACAAGTCTGTTCTTTTTTCAAAATGAACTTAAAAAACTCAAAGTTTAAAAATTCAAGAATTATTGATGTTGATTTTTCTAATGCTAATCTTTCAGGAGTAAAATTTGATTCTTGCGATTTATCAAAATCTATTTTTGACGCAACAAATTTAGAAAAAACAGACTTCTGCTCAGCTATTCATTTTTCAATCCATCCAGAAAATAATAAACTAAGCAAAACTAAATTTTCAAATGAAAATTTAAGCGGACTTTTGAATCAATATGATTTGGATATTATTTAATTTCTAGTCTTGAAATTAAAGGAAAATGGTCACTATTATAGAAATCATTTAGGGTTTCAAAACTTTTAATTTGAATATTTTTATCGGCAAAAATATAGTCAATTCGAGCTGGATAATATTTAAAATTATAAGTTTTTCCAAATCCGTCTCCATTCGACTCAAACGCGTCTTGCATGGATCCTTTTATGGTTCTATACACAAATGAAAAAGCACTATTATTCATATCGCCACAAATAATTTTTTTATACTTGCATTCGCTAAAATGCTGCTTTAACAATAAGGATTGTTCTTGTTGTTTAGTAAAAGCACCGCTAATTTTTCTGAAAATATATTTGGTTTTGGATTCATTCATTTTCTGAATTTCTTCCTCTTCAATATTTGTACTAATTTTTATTGATTGCAAGTGCATACTATAAATTCGCAATGTATCATTACCTTTAATAATATCGGCATAAACTGCATTATTAGTTGAATTTGGAAAATTAATTACGCCTTTATCTATTATTTTGTATTTTGAAAAAATAGCATTTCCAACAATGATGTTATTGCCTTCTTTAAAAATATGCTGGTATTTATAATTTGAAAATTTGGTTTTCTCTAAATCTGAATACTCTTGAACGCATAAAATATCAGGATTTTTTTCTGAAACAAATTCTGCAATTTTGTTAGGAATATTGGCTTTTTTGTACCAATTAAACTTATTGAACAAACGAACATTATAACTCATTATCGTAAATTCATTTTCAGATTTTGGCAATACTGTTTGTTTTAAATTATAGAACTTATTAATAAAAGTAATTCCTAAAAGCAACACCAAACCTGACACGAAAATATACTTTTTGAATTGTATCAACCAATATGTAAAAAACAATAAATTGACCACTAAGAAAAAAGGTAAAAACAAACTTAGCACACTCAAAAAAGGAAACCATTTTGGCGCTAAAAAAGGCAACAAATATGCCATTAATGAAGTAATCGCAACGACTACATTAAAAAATAACATGGTTTTAGAAATAAATGACATTTTTTTTAGCATCTATTTATTGGCTGCAAAAAGAAATTCTTTTTCTTCTTTGGTTAAACTTTCGTATCCCGATTTACTAATTTTTTCGAGAATTTCATCAATTTGTCTTTGTGTAAAATTTACATCTGAAACACGCGCTGATTGGTATTTTTTTATGGGTTTGTTTTTATAAATTTTTTTAAATGTATTATTTTTTTTCTTTTTAATGGTAAATATTTCACTTAAATCAAATCCTTTTTTTATTAAAAATGAAAAAGCAAATCCAACGGAAGCACCAGACAAATGAGCAATATGTCCGCCAGTGTTTTCTGTAAGTAACTGCACTACATCTAAGAAAATATAAAAAAATGCCAACTGCCAAATTTTAAAATATCCAAGTAAAGGAAGTCGTATGGAATAACTTGGCGCGAAGGTGACAACAGCAATAAAAACAGCCATAATAGACGCACTTGCACCAACTATTAAATTAGAATAATTAAAGAAATATCCGAAAGCAACAAAGATTAAACCTGCAAAAAAACTGCCTAAAAAATAAACGGTTAAAAACTGTTTGGTGTTGAAAAACGTATAAAACAACGTACTAATATAATACAAAAAAATTAAATTAAATAAAAGATGAATCGGCTCAGAATGAAAAAATCCGTAGGTAAATAATGTCCAAGGAAACCATAAAACATCTTTATAATTTGAAGACAAAGCCAACCAGTTTGGATATTGAAACTGATTTGAAACAAAACTAAAACACAAAGCACTAATAATGAAAACCAAAATATTAATAAAAATTAACTTTTGAGAAACATCACCCGTTTTGTATTGTTGCTTTATTTCGTTTAAAATACTCATTTCTTTTTGTACACAGATTTAATTTATAAGCATTGTTTTTTTATTTATATTGATTTTTGAAATTGTTATTACAATTGAATTTTAATTCCACCTAGTATGTGTAAACTTATTTTTTCGCCAAAGCATCATTAAAATAAAACCTGTTAAAGCTCCGCCAATATGTGCAAAGTGTGCAATATTTCCTCCTCCGGAAAATATTGAAAAACCGGTTACGCCTGAAAACAAATCTAATCCAACAATAATTGGCACAAAAAACTTCGCTTTAATAGGCACTGGAATAAACATCATCATTAATTCTGCCATTGGAAACATATAAGCAAAAGCAACTAACAATCCGTAAATGGCGCCAGATGCACCTACACAGCTTCCGTAAATTTGTGATAATTTATCAAATTGTGCTTGTGTGCAATTTACTTGATTTAAAATCTGAGAAACTTTTCCGGTAGATTGTCCTGAAGAATTAAAAACATCACTTACTGGTGTGTTAAAAATCACTTTCATATCTTGAGCAGATAGACCTAACTCGTTTACTACTTGATGAATTTGATAATAATTCATTCCCGTTTGAACAAAAGCTGCTCCTAAACCACAAGCGATGTAAAAGAACAAAAACTTTTTTCCGCCCCAATAATGTTCTAGAGCTGAACCAAAAGAAACCAATGCAAACATATTAAATAAAATATGCATCAAATTTGGCATGGGCGCATGCATAAACATGTGCGTAAAAGGTTGCCAAAAACGGAATTTTTCGCTTTTAAAGTAAAACAAAGATAACGTTTCGTAATTTTGAGGCATGACCTGACTTAATATAAAAACCAAAACATTTATTATCAATAGTTGCTTTACAACCGGTGTCATATTATTGAACATAATTAAAATTTTTTATCTAATTCTTCTGTGGTTAATGTAATAAATATAGGTTTTTGAAACGGCGAAACATTTGGTTCTTTGCAGGCAAATAATCCATTTACAATATTTTCTAATTCTGTGGTATTTAAATATTTTCCTGATTTTATTGCGACACTTTTGGCAATAAATTTAGCAATGCTATCACTTAATGAAAAACTATCTTCTGGTAAATTTTCTTGCAAATTATAAATCAAATCGTGTAAAATCTCAATTACATTTGTATCCGAAATTTGGGCTGGTAAACCTGAAATAATTACCTCATCCAATCCCATTTTTTCAAAAGCAAAACCTATACCTTCTAAATTGGGTTGAATTTCTTTTAAATACATCATCTCATCTCTAGAAAACTTAATTTCCAAAGGGAATAGCAATTGCTGACTTGAAGCTTGATGAACGGTAATGTTTGTTAAAAATTGTTCATATAAAATACGTTGATGAGCCCTATTTTGATGAATAACCAATAATCCGGATTTGATGCTATTGATAATATATTTTCTATTAAATTGATAGATTAAAGTCTGACTTTCTGTCGATTTATCATCAAATAATTTACTGGCTACTAAATCTGTCTCAAAATAATCATTTGAAACTTCAGTGGCGTCTTGTTTTAAATTGGTATATAAACTTTCCCAATGAGGTTGCGCTGATTTACTTTTTTCATAAGAATGTGAAGCCGAATATTTTTTAGTTTCATGTTCAAAAGGATTAAAAGATCGATCCACCTGAATGGTTGGTGAACCTAACGTTTTATCTTTATAATCATAAGGAACATCTAAATTAGCATCTCTCTCAAAATCGAGTATAGGCGCTACATTAAACATGCCTAAACTGTGTTTCACAGTGGCGCGCAAAATAGCGTATAACGCTTGTTCATCGTCAAATTTTACTTCTGTTTTTGTGGGATGTATGTTAATATCAATAGTATGCGGAGGTACTTCTAAAAATAAGAAATAACTGGGTTGATTATTGTCTCGCAGCAAGCCATCAAAAGCATTCATGATAGCATGATGTAAAAATGGACTTCGTATAAATCTATTATTGACCAGAAAAAATTGTTCTGTTCTGTTTTTCTTTGCAAATTCGGGCTTTCCAACAAAACCACTAATTTTTAAAATCTCAGTTTCTTCTGTTACAGGAACTAATTTTTCATTTGTTTTACCTCCAAAAATATTTACAATTCGCTGGCGATAATTAGAACTTGGCAAATTAAAGACTTCACTTCCATTACTAATCATCGTAAAACTGATGTTTGGATGCGCTAAAGCTACGCGTTCAAACTCGTCAATAACATGTTTCAATTCGATATTATCCGATTTTAAAAAATTTCTACGAGCAGGAATATTGAAAAATAGATTTTTTACTAGAAATGAAGTTCCTTTTGGTAAAACGGCCACATCTTGTGTAATCACTTTACTTCCTTCAATGATGATATGAATACCTAATTCTTCTTGATCTTGCTTGGTTTTTAATTCTACGTGAGCAACTGCTGCAATTGACGCTAAAGCTTCTCCACGAAATCCTTTTGTATGTAAAGCAAATAAATCTTCCGCATGACGGATTTTAGAAGTCGCATGACGTTCAAAACACAATCGGGCATCTGTTACGTTCATTCCTAAGCCATTATCAATGACTTGAATTAGCGTTTTTCCAGCATCTTTTACGATTAGTTTAATTTCAGTTGCCTTTGCATCAACAGCATTTTCAATCAACTCTTTAACTACAGAAGCCGGTCGTTGCACCACTTCTCCAGCAGCAATTTGATTGGCTACATGATCAGGTAATAATTGAATAATTCCAGACATTAATCTGTTTTGTTTTTTATTTTGGTAATGTTACAAATTTAAGAAATTAAAAACTTATTTTTAGTTCTCAAAAATTACAAAATGTAAAAGTTAATAACAAAATACTTCTTTATAAAATAAAAAATCACAGCCTTCCATGAATGGAAACCTATGATTTTGGTTTTATTTGACTTTACTTGAATTTAGTATCGTTTGTTCAATTCTATCATTTTAATTGCGGCAATTGCTGCTTCAATTCCTTTATTTCCGTGCTTTCCTCCGCTTCTATCGATAGATTGTTGCATCGTATTATCTGTTAAAACACAAAAAATAGTAGGCACGTCATACAATAAATTTAAATCTTTCATTCCTTGGGTTACGCCTTCGCAAACAAACTCAAAATGCATGGTTTCACCTTTAATCACGCATCCAATAACAATTACAGCATCTAGCTCCAACTTTTCGTGCATTTGTCGGGCGCCAAAGATTAATTCAAAACTTCCTGGAACATTCCAACGGTCTATATTTTCTGGTAGTGCGCCACAATCTGTTAAAGCGGTAATAACACCGTTATACAGACCTTCTGTAACGTTTTCATTCCATTCTGAAACAACAATCCCAAACCGAAAATCTTTCGCGTTTGGGATTGTGTTTTTATCGTATTGAGATAAATTTTTATTTTCGGTTGCCATTATTTTTCCAATGAAGCAATTAAAATATCAACTGTACTTCCTTCTTGAGAAGTTTCGTATTTTTCTTTTATCGTTTTTAAATAACCTAACGCTTCATCATTTCTCTTCAAAACAATTGCCATATTGGCTGCTTTTAATAAAAATCTTGGTGTTACAAAATCATTTTCATCTGCATTTGCAGCTTCAACGTACAATTTTAAAGCTTCTTCATTGTTATTTAATTCTGCATTTGCGTCACCTTTCGCACCAATTGCCAAAGCATGTAAATTTTGCTCTTTTGTTGAAAAATTATCTAAATGCTCAATTGCTTTTTTAAAGTCTTTCAAATGTAAACAAGCCATTCCTGCAGAATACTCTGCTAAATTGGCGGCTTTTGTACCTGCATATTCTGAAATAATTCCTTCAAAACCTAATTTACCTTCACCACCTTTTAAAGACAATTTAAATAAAGAATCTTGTTTTTCAGTAGCATCAACTGCTTTTTGAAAATATATTTGTGCTTGATTCATTTCTTTAAATGCTTCTTCTTGGCTTGGCGTAGCAATATATTTATCATATAAAATATATCCTAAAGTAGCAACTGCAACTGCTAAAATTACGGCTAATATTGCTTTTTGGTTTTTAATAACCCATTCTTCGGTTTTATTTGCTGTTTCATCTAATGCATTAAAAACACCAGCAGTAGTACTATCTTTTTCGTTTACATTTATGTCATCTACACTTGTGTCAAATGCAGGATCTTTTTCTACTTCAGGTTTTGGTGATTTATAACCTCTTTTATTATATGTTGCCATTGAACTAAAATTTTATTAGAAGTGCAAAAATATACTTTTTATTTAAATTTAAAAGTTCTTTTATTTATATTTTTAAAAATTGAACTTACATTTGTACTCAAAAGTGTAATTTTTGACGCTTTTTACCGAAAAAACGTGATTTTAAAAAAACTATCTTTACTTAATTATAAGAACATTGCTGAGAATTCTTTTGAATTTGAAAGCAAAATAAATGCTATTGTAGGAAAAAATGGCATTGGCAAAACCACAATTTTGGATGCAATTTATCATTTAGCAGTTGGAAAAAGTTATTTTAATCCACTTTCTACACAAAATATCAAACATGGTGAGGAGTTTTTTGTAATTGATGGCATGTTTGAAAAGGAAAATCGTACCGAACAAATTATTTGTAGTTACAAAAAAGCACAAAAAAAGATATTAAAACGCAACGGTAAAATTTACGAGAAATTTTCTGAACACATTGGATTAATTCCCATTGTGATTATTTCGCCTAGCGATACAGATTTGATTATTGAAGGAAGCGAAACCCGGAGAAAATTTATTGATAATGTAATTTCTACTTTTGATGCGTCGTATTTGTCTACGTTAATTAACTACCAAAAAACACTTCAACAAAGAAATGCTTTATTAAAATACTTTGCATTAAATCAGGTTTTTGATGCTGATAATTTAAGTATTTATAACGAACAATTATCGGGATTTGGACAACTAATATTCACCAAAAGAAAAGATTTCTTAGAAAAATTTATTCCTGTATTTCAAGAATTATACGAAGTTATTTCAGAAAATGCTGAAAAAGTAACTATTGAGTATGAAAGTCAACTTCATGAATACAATTTGGAGACCTTACTAGTTCAAAATCTTCAAAAAGATAAAATTATTCAATATACCACTTGTGGGATTCATAAAGATGATGTTTTATTCAATATTGCAGGTTTTCCTGTTAAAAAATTTGGATCGCAAGGACAACAAAAATCATTTTTAATTGCTTTGAAATTAGCTCAGTTTGATTTCATTAAAAAACACACAAAAACATTGCCGATTTTACTTTTTGATGATATCTTTGACAAGCTAGATGCGTTTAGAGTGCAACAAATTGTAAATATGGTAAACAATGATGTTTTTGGACAAATTTTTATTTCCGACACGCATCCTGAAAGAACTGAAAACATTATAAAACAGACACATAAAAGTTATAAAATATTTAATATCTAGCTTATTTTTTTAGAAAGTTAGATTGTTAGACCATAAATGAATCAAAAAAAAACAAATCAACAAAAAACATTATGAGCTTAAATAAAATGAAAAAATTAAAATCAATCATTGCAGTAGCAATTATTACATTATCAATAAGTTGCACCAATAGCCAAAATTTCAAAAGTGTTGCTGCTTCAGAATTTAAAGCCGAAATTATTAAAACAAATGACGCACAAATTTTAGATGTTAGAACGCCTGGAGAATATGCAAACGGTAAAATTGCAGATGCCAAAAATGTAGATTGGAACGGAGATTCATTTGATACTCAAGTAACTAATTTAGACAAATCAAAACCCGTTTTTGTATATTGCTTAAGCGGCGGGAGAAGCAAAAAAGCCGCTAATCATTTAGTGGAGTTAGGTTTTAAAAACATTATCGAATTAGATGGCGGTTATATGGCTTGGGAAAAAGCCAATCCAAAAACCAGCGCAAGTTGGTCTGGAATGACTTTGGAAGACTACAACAAACTAATGATTTCAGATAAAACGGTTCTAATTGATTTTTACGCAGAATGGTGTGGGCCATGCAAAAAAATGTCGCCATATTTAGATAAAATAAGCAAAGAAATGTCTGATAAAGTAATAGTTAATCGTATTGATGCTGATAAAAACAAATCGTTATTTAACACTTTAGGTTACGAAGGTTTACCTGTTATAATTGTAGTTAAGAAAGGTAAACAAAGCTTCTTTAAAAATGAATTTGTTAGCGAAGAAGAATTGAGAAAAGCATTATAAGAACTAAGTAAAAAGCTTTTAACTATTCACTAATTACTATTCACTTTAAAATATGAATATCATACAACAACAATCCTTAAAAAAATATAACACATTTGGCATTGAAGCCTTTGCAACAGAATTTTGCGAAGTCAATTCAATTTCCGATTTGGCAAACGTTTTAAAAGAAAATCAACAAAGAAAACTCTTTATTTTAGGTGGTGGAAGCAACATGCTTTTAACGCAAAATATCGATGCTTTAGTGTTGCATATTAATTATAAAGGCATTGAAGTGGTTGATGAAAATGACGATTTTGTTTGGGTAAAAGGAAATGCAGGAGAAAACTGGCACGAATTTGTAGTATTTTGTATCAACCACAATTATGGCGGAATTGAAAATTTATCTTTAATTCCGGGAAATCTTGGGGCCACTCCAATTCAAAATATTGGTGCTTATGGTGTAGAAATTAAAGACACTTTTGTTTCTTGTGAAGCTATGAAAATTGACACACAAGAAATTACCACTTTTGATAAAGCTGCTTGTAAGTTTGGATACAGAGAGAGTGTTTTTAAAGCTGAGTTCAAGAATCAATTCGTAATTGTATCGGTTGTTTTTAAACTAACTAAAAAGAATCATAAACTAAATACATCTTATGGTGCTATTGATGTAGAATTAGAGAATATGGGTATCAAAAACCCAACGATTCAAGATGTTAGCAAAGCAGTAATCGCTATTCGTGAAAGCAAATTACCCAATCCGAAAGAATTAGGAAATAGTGGAAGTTTCTTTAAAAATCCAATTGTTCCAATCGAAATTTACGAAAAAGCAAAAGCTAATTTTCCAGATATGCCAAATTATCCAGTTTCGGAAACACATGTAAAAGTGCCTGCTGGTTGGCTAATTGAGCAAGCTGGATTTAAAGGCAAGCGTTTCGGAGATGCTGGAATTCACACGAAACAAGCTTTAGTTCTAGTAAATTACGGAAACGCAACAGGAAATGAGATTTGGAACGTGGCGCAAAATATACAAAAAACTATTTTTGAAAAATACGGAATTAGCATTGAAGCAGAAGTGAACGTGATTTAATTTACGATTTGGGATTTACGAATTGTAAAAAAATTTAACTTGAATCTTTAAACAAATAAGCCTAAATTTGGGCAAATTTTAAAACGAACATGGAAACAACATTATATATACTTTTTATTGCATTTTTAGGTTTTTTTGTCATTCAATTCTTATATCAGTCGCTTGTTTTTAGTCGTTTTTCATTTGTAAAACCTAAGAAAGAAACCCCAAAAAGCGTACCTGTTTCAGTCATTGTTTGGGCAAAAAATGAATATGAAAATTTAGTAATACAACTTCCGGTTTTTGTTTCTCAAAATTATCCAAATTACGAATTGGTGCTTATTGATGATGCTTCAAATGATGAAACTTTAGATTTATTTGAAGAATACGAAAAGCAATATTCTTTTGTTAAATTAGTCAAAGTAATAAACAATGAAGCCTTTTGGGGAAATAAAAAATTCGCATTAACATTAGGAATAAAAGCTGCAAAAAACGAATATTTATTATTTACAGATGCCGATTGTCGCATTACATCTGAAAACTGGATTTTAGAAATGACATCGCAGTTTTCATTCAAGAAAACAATTGTTTTAGGATATGGCGCTTTTGATAAAATTAAAGGTTCTGTATTAAATAAAATTATTCGTTTTGATGGTGTTGTTGCTGCAATTCAATATTTATCTTGGGCAAAAATCGGAAAACCTTATATGGGAATAGGACGAAATATGGCCTATAAAAAATCAGAATTTTTTAATGTAAACGGATTTATCAATCATATTAAAGTGCGATCAGGCGAAGATGATTTATTTATTAATGAAGCCGCAAATAAAGCAAACACAACAATTTGTTATAGTCCTGATAGTTTTACATATTGTGAACCAAAAACTACTTTCAAAGATTGGATGAATCAGAAAAGAAAGGAAACTTCTACCAAAAAATTTTATAAAGATTTTGACAAAATACAATTGAATTTATATTTTATTTCACAATTATTTTGTCTCATTTTGGCTATAATTTTACTATCTTTCCAATACAATTTGATAATTGTATCAAGTGTTTTAGGCTTTCGATATATTTTTAATTGGATGGTTTTTGGGTACGGAGCAGCAAAATTGAAAGAGAAAGACATTATTTTATGGTTTCCAATTTTTGAAATTATTTTATTAATAACTCAAATTAGAGTAGCTTTCACCAATTTAATATTCAAACCCGAACATTGGAAATAAAACAAGAAAAAATACTTAATAACATTCAAAAAGCAAAACTTGGCAATCAAGTAGCTTTTACTTTTCTTCTCGATTTTTATTGGAATGAAGTGTATGGTTATATGCTAAAACGTACTGAAAACGAAACTGACACAGAAGATATCGTAATAGAAACATTTGCCAAAGCATTTGATAAAATAAGCACTTATAATCCTGAATTTGGATTCAACACTTGGTTAATTGCCATCGCAAAAAATGCACATATTGATTTGCTTCGCAAAAAAAAATCTACTTTATTTTTAGAAATTACAAACGAGGAAGATGGCTTGGCCAATCAAGTATTAGACAATACTCCAACAATTGAAGATATATTGATTACCGAACAAAACCTGTCGCAATTGTTACAACAGATTAAACAATTAAAACCTGCTTACCAAGAAGTAATTCAACTTCGCTATTTTCAAGAAATGAGTTACCAAGACATGGCGGAACAATTGAACGAACCACTAAACAATATCAAAATAAAACTACTTCGTGCTAAAAAATTATTAGCGGAAATTATTAGCAATAAATAATAATAAATCATTCTTTTAGTCAAATAACTGTTTTTTTGGCACGATTATTTCATATAGTTTAAATTATACACAATTTGTAATTTTTAAAACTATATATTATGTCAAACTTCAATGTACAAAACGACAAATGGTTGGAAATAGCTTTCGAAAACCGAAACAAAGCTTATGGCGCTTACCAATTAAGAAAAGAAAGCGACGCCACCACCATAAAAGCAATGCTTATAACTTTCGGATTTATAGCTTTTGGAATTGGATTATTTTCATTTACAACTCCAGAATCAAAACCAATTGTAAAACCAGAACCAAATGTATTACCACCGATAGTAACAATTGTGGAATTTACCCCAATAGTTCCAAAAGCTGAACCTATTCAACCTAAAGGAACCGATAAACCAAAATTAAATTTAACTCCTGATAAACTACCACCAGTTGTTGTAGATATAATAGCAGTAAAACCGCCAATTGAACCCAAAAATACTGACACTTCTACACCATTTAACCCAAATGGTACTGAAAATGGAAATCTGGGACCAATTGGAAATCCGTTAGGTACTGCTAATACTAAAATTACAGGCACAACAGGCACAGATTCTGGCACAAGTATTTTCAAAGGGATACTAGGTTCGGAAGCTAGTTTCCCCGGAGGAATTAACAAGTTTAGAGCTTTTATTGCTGAAAATTACAAAGTCCCAAGTTCATTTGATCAAGAAGTTTTATTTATTGAAATGATTTTTGTGATAGAAAAAGACGGTTCCATGACCGATATAAGAATGGTAAGCCAAGGTGATAAGGCTCTAGAAAAAGAAGCCATTAGAGTGCTAAAATCAATGAATAAAAAATGGACACCGGGCCGCGTAAATGGTGAAGTAGTAAGAAGTGAAAAAAGACTTCCAATTCAAATCAGTCTTATTGAGACAGACTAATTATAAATTTTACTAATAAAGCCACATGATATTCAAAATTATGTGGTTTTTTTTTAATTGAAATTAAAATTATAGTCTTGCATAATGGGATTAAACAAAAGTTAGCGATATGTTACAAATGAAAAATAACACTTCAAAAATAGGATTTGTTTTTAATGTGTTTTGTATATTTGCGAAAGATTTTATTTTCTAATTATGGCAACAGAAAGCGTATTTCCTCCTACTCCAAAACCAAAATGGCTTCGTGTAAAATTACCCGTTGGACAAAAATATACCGAACTTAGAGGTTTAGTTGACAAGTACAAATTAAACACCATTTGTGCTTCTGGTAGTTGTCCGAATATGGGAGAATGCTGGGGAGAAGGAACAGCGACATTTATGATTTTAGGAAATATTTGCACCCGTTCATGTGGCTTTTGTGGTGTAAAAACAGGTCGTCCTGAAAATGTAGATTGGGAAGAGCCTGAAAAAGTAGCGCGTTCTATTAAAATTATGAATATCAAACATGCTGTAATTACAAGTGTTGACCGAGACGATTTAAAAGATATGGGAACCATTATTTGGGCTGAAACTGTAAAAGCCATCCGAAGAATGAATCCTAAAACAACCTTAGAAACTTTAATACCAGATTTTCAAGGAAGTGAATCGCATTTAGATAAAATTATTGAAGTGGCTCCGGAAGTCGTTTCTCACAATATTGAAACTGTAAGAAGATTGACTCGTGAAGTACGAATTCAAGCGAAATATGATAAAAGTTTGGCTGTCTTAAAATACCTTAAAGAACAAGGTTTGAACCGAACAAAATCGGGAATTATGTTAGGATTAGGCGAAACAGAAGAAGAGGTAATTCAAACTTTACATGATTTAAAAGACGCTAAAGTTGACGTGGTGACTATTGGTCAATATTTACAACCAAGTAAAAAACATTTACCTGTAAAAGAATTCATCACACCCGAACAATTTGAAAAATACGAAAGAATTGGTAAAGAATTGGGTTTCATTCATGTAGAAAGTGGCCCGTTAGTTCGCTCTTCTTATCATGCAGAAAAACATATTCATTAATAACGTTTTTTCTGTTATTTGTTTTTTGTTTGGAAGAAATCCTTTTAAACAGCCGAACGAATTAACAAATTAACAAACAACCTAAAAAATGAAAATACGTGTCGCTATAAATGGTTTTGGCAGAATTGGGAGAAACTTATTCCGTTTATTATTTATTCATCCTAACATAGAAGTTGTAGCTATAAATGATATTGCGGATATTAAAACCATGAGTCATTTATTGAAATATGATAGTATTCACGGTATTTTACAACGTTCTATTTCAACCGAAAATGAAACCTTATCAATTGATGATTTAAAATTTCAATTTTTCCATGAAAGTGATATTTCTAAATTACCCTGGAAAAACCTAAATATAGATTTTGTAATTGAAGCAACTGGAAAATTTAAAACTACTGAAACTGCTGGTTTACATATTTCAGCTGGAGCAAAAAAAGTAATTTTATCTGCACCTCCTGAAGATGAAAAAATAAAAACTGTTGTTTTAGGTGTTAATGAACATATTTTAGACGGATCGGAAACCATTATTTCCAATGCAAGTTGCACTACAAATAACGCAGCACCGATGCTAAAAATTATTCAAGAATTGTGTGAAATTGAACAAGCCTACATCACAACTGTTCACTCTTACACAACCGACCAAAGCTTACACGACCAACCTCATAAAGATTTAAGACGTGCTAGAGGTGCTTCGCAATCTATTATTCCAACTACGACTGGAGCAGCAAAAGCAATAACCAAAATTTTTCCAGAATTAGATGGTAAAATTGGCGGATGTGGTATTCGGGTTCCCGTTCCAGATGGTTCATTAACAGATATTACTTTTAATGTTAAGCGAAAAGTGACTATTGAAGAAATAAATTTGGCTTTCAAAAATGCCTCTGAAAACGAATTGAAAAATATTTTATCTTACACTGAGGATCCTATTGTTTCTGTAGATATTATTGGTAATACAAATTCTTGTGTGTTTGACGCGCAGTTAACTTCTGTGATTGACAAAATGGTAAAAATAGTGGGTTGGTACGATAATGAAATCGGATATTCCTCTCGTATAATTGATTTAGTACTTTTTTTATCGAAAAATAAATACTAATTTTAGCATTATTAATATCAGGTTTTGAATAATAAATAATGAAAAAACTCCTTTTTCTTCTTACATTTTTCACACTACTCACTTTTTCTCAAACAAAGGAAAATAAACTTGACAGCATTACCTATTTTTTAGAATTAGCCAATTATTCTTTTGAAGAAAAATACAACTCTAAAGATGCCATAAAGTACGTTCAGAAAGCAATTGAATATTCGAAAGTGTATAAAAACAACGAAAAACTTTATGATTGTTACTACTTTTTGGGAAGTTTATATTTAGAAACCAATAATTATAATGAAGCTATTGTTTATTTCATAAAATGTTCTAATTTTTATGAAATCAATCAAATTAGTTCTTCCAAAGTTGCGAAAATAAATTACGCATTAGGCACCCTATATTTAGAAAAAAGAAATTTTAAAATTGCTAAATTATACTTTAACAAATCCTATTCAATTTACAATAGAATCAACTCTAACAATACTTTAGTCTTAATAGAACTTCAAAAAGGATTAACTTTAAAGGCAAATTATAAATTAGATGAAGCTATTGTTGTTTTTAACAACATCGCCAATACTAGCAGAGATGTTGAACCTAGTAAAATTGAGGCGCTTTATCAACTAAGTAAAATTTTCTATAATCAAGAAGACTATGAAAAAGCACTTGACTTTTCAAAAAAGGCTTTGAAACTTGTAGAAAATAATACTGTTGGCATTTCAAAAAAGAAAATATTAAATAATCTAATTTTAATTTGCGAAAAACAAGAAGATTATAAATTATCTAATTTTTATTTAAAAGAATTTTTGACTTTAAATGAGATTAAAAACAACTCCAGTCTAGCGGATACAGATTTACTAATCAATAAAAAAGAGCACGACAATCAATTAGAAATTGTAGAGAAACTTGAAAAAGAGAAAAATGATCAATTAAAAGCGATTCGATTTAACAAACTGATTAGTATAATGAGTATTGTATTGATTGCTATTCTATCATTATTTAGTTTTTCTTTATACAGAAACAATAAAATTAGAACCGTTACCAATAAACTTTTACAAGAAAAAAATAAAGAATTAACTGAACAAAAAGAAAAAGCAGAGCTTGCTTCAAATGCCCGATCTGAGTTTTTATCTACTGTAAGTCATGAGTTACGCACACCATTGAATGCTATAAATGGAATTACGCACTTACTTTTACAAGAAAATCCAAAATCAACCCAATTAAATTATCTGAAATCATTAGAATTTTCTGGAAATTACCTTTTGAGTTTTATTAATGATATTTTGGAAATCAATCGATTAGAATCTAGTGCCATTCAAATTGAAAAAATTAATTTTAATTTAGAAGAATTAATTAAAAATATTCGGGAATCATTTAATGGTTTTATTATTCAAAACAACATCGATTTTAAATTAGAATTGGATTTTGAAAACCATAAAAACTTAATTGGTGATCCTACAAAATTATCTCAGATTTTAATCAATTTAATCAATAATTCCATCAAATTTACCAAAAATGGCAAAGTAACATTTTCTGTTAAAACCATTAAAGAACAAAACGACACTGTAACCTTAAACTTCGTGATACAAGATAATGGTATTGGTATTCCTGAAGACAAAATTGCAAATATTTTCGATAGTTTTTCGCAGGGCTCTGTGGAAATAAATAGGGCATATGGAGGAACTGGTTTAGGACTTTCCATAGTTAAAAAAATTATTGAATTATTGGGTAGTGAAATTCATTTAGAAAGTAAAGTAAATGAAGGTACAAAATTATATTTCGATTTGAATTTTGGAAAATCTAACGCAGAAATTATTCTAAATCACGAGAAAAAGAAAGTGACATCTTATAAGAATTTAAAAAACAAAACCGTTTTATTGGTTGAAGACAACAAAATAAATCAAATGATTACCAAAAAAATGTTGGAAAACAAAGGCATGATTTGTAGTATTATTGATAATGGCGAAGATGCGATTGTAGAAATGCAAAACAACACATATGATTTGGTTTTAATGGACGTACACTTAACTGGAATTAACGGAACTGAAGCAACTGCAGAAATTAGAAAATTTGACAAAACAACACCAATTATTGCCTTAACCGCTATTTCTTTAAACGAAAATAGAGAGATGTTACTTTCTTTTGGAATGAATGAAGTGATAACCAAACCCTTTAATCCAGATTATTTTTACACCGTAATTAGCGATTACTTAGTATAATTTTTTACCCAATTGACAACTAAAGAATCAAATTTATCTTTATCTGAAACAAACTTAGATTGTATAGGTAAATAGTATAAATTATCGGCGTTTACTTTTCCTTTTAAACGCATAAAATCCTTTTCTGTGGTTACCAAAATTTTATCTTTTGACAATTCATTTAATGCCAGAATTTCATTTTCTGAAAAATTATGATGATCAGGATATATCATGACTTTATCGTTACCAGAATTTAAATAATCGATAAAATATTTTGGCTTGGCAATTCCAACAACAATTACTTTTTCTGTAGAAATAATATTTGAAACCGACAGGCTATTTTCAGTACCAATTACATTTGAATGATAATCAATTGAGGTAAAAAAAACTGGCACATTTACGTTTAATTTTGCTTTCACTTCCTCTTTATTACTTGCAGTAATGTTTGAAGGGCATTTGGTTACAATAACCATACTGGCGCGCTTTTTACCAATAGTGCTTTCTCGTAAATTTCCGAAAGGCAAAATAAAATCGTCAGCAAATAAATCATCATAAGCCGTTAATAGAATGTAGAAACCAGCTTTTACTTTTCTGTGCTGAAACGCATCGTCTAATAAAATTATTTCTGGTCGACAATTAGAAATTAAATTTTCAATTCCCGTTTGTCTGTCTTCGCAAACTGCAACGGAAATTTCAGGAAATTTGGAATACAATTGAAAAGATTCGTCACCTAATTCTGAAGCTGTAACAATATCATTTGCCAATACAAAACCTTTTGAACTTCTTTTGTAGCCCCGACTCAAAACGGCAATTTTATAAGTATCTTTTAATAATCGAATTAAATATTCTGTTTGAGGGGTTTTACCTGTGCCGCCAGTACTTAAATTCCCCACTGCAATTATTGGTAAATCATAAGATTTTGAAGAAAAAATACCTAAATCGTATAGCCAATTTCTAATAAAAGTAATTAACCAATATAAACCTCCAAGTGGAAAAAGTAGTTTTCGTAAAAAATTCATAGTTATTTATCTAAATAATGCGCTATTTTAGAAATGAGATTGTGGTTTTTTCTAATAAATCTGATTCTAAAAAATAATTCCAAAATTTGATTTGGGCTTTATAATGAAGAATTATTTACAGTTAGATATACAAATGTACAAAATTCGTACGAATTAAATTTCAAGTAAATTATTTTTAAATCAATTGATTTTTTATCTTTGAAAAACACAAAATTACTAAAATACAAAATGCAATTATCTGAAATAACAAAACATCTTGAAGAATTAGCTCCTTTGGCTTACGCAGAAGACTTTGACAACGTTGGGCTTTTAGTAGGCCACGCCAATGATATTACTGGTATTTTAGTTTGCCATGATGCTTTAGAAGAAGTGATTGAGGAAGCTATTTCAAAAAAATGCAATTTAGTAGTTTGCTTCCATCCTATTTTATTTGCAGGATTAAAAAAAATTATTGGAAAAAATTATGTTGAAAGAGCAATTATCAAAGCAATAAAAAATGATGTTGCCATATACGCTGTTCATACCGCGTTGGATAATCATCAAAATGGAGTGAATAAAATTTTCTGTGATGCTTTAGGCCTTTCAAAAACTAGAGTGCTTATTCCAAAACAAAATTTCATATATAAATTAGCAACATACACCAAGCCTGAAAACGAAAACCAACTAAAACAAGCCTTGTTTGAAGCTGGAGCAGGAACAATTGGTAATTATAATAATTGTAGTTTCACATCAACTGGAATTAGTTCATTTAAAGGCAATGAAAAAAGTAATCCAGTTCTTGGACAAAAACACGTTTTACAGAAAGAAGACGAAATAAAAATAGAAGTTGTTTTCGAAAAACACTTACAAAACAATATTTTAAATGCCCTTTTTTCCAGTCACATGTACGAAGAAGTGGCCTATGAAATTTACAAAACAGAAAATGAACATCAAAATATTGGCTTAGGCATGATTGGCGAATTGGAACATCCAATGAAACCAAAAGATTTTTTAAAATTTGTGAAAGAAAAAATGAAATGTGGTGGCATTCGTCACAGTCAGTTTTTACCAAATGACATCAAAAAAGTAGCCGTTTTAGGTGGAAGTGGAAGTTTTGCAATAAAAAACGCGATTGCTGCAGGAGCCGATGCTTTTTTAACCGCAGATTTAAAATACCATCAGTATTATGAAGCCGAAAATAAGCTGCTTTTAGCCGATATTGGTCATTTTGAAAGCGAAAGGTATACAAAAAACTATATTGTTGACTTTCTTAAAGAAAAAATCACTAATTTTGCAATCATTTCATCAGAATTAAATACAAATCCCGTTAAATATTTTTAACAATATGGCAAATACAAAAGAACTAAGCGTAGAAGAAAAATTAAGAGCAATTTATGCTTTACAATTAATTGATTCTAAAATAGACGAAATAAGAAACGTACGAGGAGAATTACCTTTAGAAGTAGAAGATTTAGAAGATGAAGTAGCTGGATTATCTAAACGATTAGATAAATTAAACGACGATTTAAACAATATTGATCATCAGGCAAAAGAGAAAAAAAATAATATTGATGACCACAAAACTGCAATAAAAAAATATACGGACCAACAAAAAAATGTGCGTAACAATAGAGAATTTAATTCTTTATCAAAAGAAATTGAGTTTCAAGAATTAGAAATTCAATTGGCTGAAAAGCACATTAAAGAAATGAAAGTTACTTTAGAAAACAAAAAAGAAATTGTTAATGAAACTAGAGACAAACTGGAAAGCAAACAAAATCACTTAAAACATAAAAAAGCAGAGCTAAGTGATATAATGGCAGAAACTGAAAAAGACGAAAACTTTTTAATTGAAAAATCTAATGAATTTAGAGGCAAAATTGAAGAGCGTTTATTAGCAGCTTATGACCGAATTAGAAATAGTGTAATTAATGGTTTAGCAGTTGTTTCTATAGAACGTGGCGCATCTGCAGGTTCATTTTTTACTATTCCACCACAAACTCAAATGGAAATTGCGGGTAGAAAGAAAATCTTAACTGATGAACACAGTGGCCGAATTTTAGTTGATAGCGTTTTAGCTGACGAAGAAAAAGAAAAAATGGAGAAAATTTTCGCCAAAATGTAATATTTTTGGTAGAAAGTCTGAAAGGCAAATAACTAAAAATATATATACAATAAAAAAATCCCAATTTGCATTGGGATTTTTTTATTACAAAACCCTAAACAAATAAACATCTAAACAAATAAATCACCCAAAAATTTAAACTAAAAAAACTACCTTTGCCAAATGGAAGAACAATTAGTACGCATCAATAAATATTTATCAGAATCCGGATTTTGCTCTCGTAGAGAAGCCGACAGGTTATTGGAAGAAGGCAGAATTACCATCAATGGACAATCTCCAGAATTAGGCACAAAAGTAGCCCCAGGAGACGAAGTTTGTGTGAATGGTAAATTAGTTACCAACGCAAATAAAAAACCCATTTATTTGTCCTTCCACAAGCCAGCGGGTATTGAATGCACCACAAATTTAAACATTCCAGACAATATTGTAGATTATATCAATTACCCCGAACGCGTTTTTCCTATTGGAAGATTGGACAAAGCCAGCGAAGGATTAATCTTTATGACAAATGATGGCGATATTGTAAACAAAATTTTACGCGCCAGAAACAACCACGAAAAAGAATATATTGTTACCGTTAACAAACCCATTACTGATGTTTTCATCAAGCAAATGAGAAATGGTTTGCCAATTTTGGATACTATTACCAAAAAATGTAAGGTAGAAAAAATGAGTCAGTTTGTGTTTAAAATTGTTTTAACACAAGGATTAAACAGGCAAATTCGTCGTATGTGCGAATATTTAGATTACGAAGTAAGCTCGCTAAAACGCATCCGAATTATCAATATCACTTTAGACGTTCCTGTTGGAAAATACCGCCCTTTAACCGACAAAGAAATTATCGAGCTAAATACACTTATTGAACCTTCAAGCAAAACCGAAGACGCCAGTATTTTACGTGATAAGAAAACCAATTACGGCAGTAGAAATTACGACAAACGAAACAGATAATTTTTTGGGCGTTCCCCTTCGGGTCGGGTCTTCCGCTATATTCCCGAGAAAAACGGGAGATACCGCTACAACCACTAACGCAAATACGTTTTCATTATAAAATTAATTCCATTACGTAATCATCCATAACGTAACCATTCCCAATATCTATTACTTCCTCTTTTGAAACAACAAAACCTGCTTTTTCATAAAAGAACTTGGCTTTATTATATTTATTTACATTTAAAAAAACACCTTTCTGATCATTGCTTTTGGCGATTCTCACTATTTTATCAATCATAAATTTACCAAAACCTTTTCCTTGTTTTTCTGGTAATAAATAAATTTTATGAATTTTTAGCAACTTCGTTTTCTTGCAATTGAATTCGTAAGAAACAAATCCAATAACATTATTGTCTTCAAATATTAATTCAAAAACTTGACCAGCATCCATTTGGTTTTCTAAATTGGTGATGGCATAAAAATTAGCTAACATATAATCTAATTGCGCTTTAGATAATATCTCACCATAAGTAGCTGGCCAAATAGCATATGCCAAGTCGCTCACTATCGAAAGTTGGTCTTTATTACAAACAATCATTTTCATTTGGCTAAAATAAACACAAAAAGGGTCAATCTGGAATAGATTGACCCTTTTTTTAAAAGATATTTTATTAAACCCTATTTAGTTAAATTTATAACTTAAAAAGAATTCATTAGAACCATTAGCGCGCCCTAAAGTTTCGCTACGAACGCTGTATTCATAAGCATAACCCAAAGCGAATTTTTTATTCACATTTATCGAAGCTAATCCTGCTAAAGTACGATCTGTTCTGTACGTTACACCAAAATTGATGTTGTCATCATATTTAAGAGTTGTAGTAAAATCCGTTGAAAAAGGAGCTCCATTTACATAACGTAACATTACAGATGGGATTATATCCAATGAAGGAGAAACTTCAAAAGTTCTTCCTGTTGAAAAATAATAATGTGCCTGATCAGTTGCAACTGATGCAAAACCTGCTTCATCTTTTGCTCTTTTTGTGTCAAGCATTTTCGGAGTAGATAACGAAACATAATAGTTTTGACTTTTTAAATAAAAACCAACCCCAATATTTGGATTAAATCTTGAAATTGACTGTAAACTTGGATCAGAAATATTGTAATTATACGTTTGTAATCCACTTGTGTTTACTTCATAGTTGTTACCTCCAGCTTTAATACCCATAAATAAGTTCAAAGATTCGTTTAACTTTACATTGTAAGAAAAGTCTACTGCAACAAAAGTTTGTTTTTCAATAAAAACCTGATCTCTGACAACAGAAAAACCAATAGCCAAATTCTTACTAACAGGCGACATGAATGAAGCTGCTTGAGTTTGTGGTGCGTCCGCGACACCAGCCCATTGTTGTCTAACACTAGTTCTGAATTGAGTTTCACCGTCTACACTAACTGCAGCTGGATTAACTAAATTTAAATGATTACCATAAAAAGCTAGTATACTTTCTTGCTGAGCTAAAGCACTACTACTTATTAAAAGTAGTAGTACTATGCTAATATTTTGAATTTTTTTCATTGTATATTAATTTTACTTTTAAATTATTTGGTAATAAATATCCATCCTTGGTGCTCAATAGAACCATTACCATCTAAATCAATTTGATAGTAGTAAGAAGATGATATTAAGTTGTTATTTTCTCCTTTGGTGTAAGAACCATTCCAATCATTTTGGTAATTATTTTTACTAAAGATAAGATCTCCCCAACGATTGTATACTTTAACTGAATTATTTGGATAATTTTGAATGTTATTGATAAACCATGTGTCATTTATTCCATCTCCATTAGGAGTAATGGCCTCTGACACATTAACTTCAATAGTATCACAAATATCACCAACACCATCATTATCAACATCTTGTTGACTTGGATTGTAAATAAAAGGACAATTATCATAGCCATCTAAAACAAAATCATTATCATCATCATTATCACAAGCATTACCAATTCCATCATTATCATTATCGGCTTGATTCGCATTTGCTTGTAAAGGACAATTGTCATTAACATCTAATATTCCATCATTATCATCATCTGTATCACAATTATCTGGCGCTCCATCTAAATCGTTATCACTTGTTGTTGTAAAATCGAAAGACACAGTTACAATTGCAGTTACTGAAGTGGTATTTCCGCTAGCATCTGTTGCAGTTAATGTTACAGTATTTGGACCAATATTCGCACATGTGAATGTTGATGGAGTGACTACTAATGTAGTTATTCCACAATTATCAGTTGAGCCATTATTAACTTGAGCTGCAGTAATTGAAGCTGTTCCAGAAGCATTTAACAAGACCGATACTGGTGCTGTAATTACAATTGGTGCAACGGTATCAGATAAAGTAATTGTAGCAGAAGAAAAACATCCTGTACTTCCGTTTGTTGAAATCGCTTGGTAAGTCAATGGCGTTGCAGAAGGAGGAAGTGCATATACCGTTGACACTGATGTTCCTGCAACATAAGGCACTGTACCTGCTGCATTAGTAAATAAATTAGTAGCTGGCGACCAAGTTATAACACCTTGAGTTTTCACAATTTTAACATCATCAATTAACCAACCATAGTAGTTAGCACTACTATCTGTAGTATAACGGAATCTAATTCTAAATTGATTACTTGTTAAAGCAGCTGCTGGAATATTAAACGTTTCCGTTTTCCATAAACTAGTTGCTGGACCAGCTCCAGGAGTTGATGTAGTACTAGTAAATGCAGTATTCCAATCTGAGTAGCTATTTTTTGTAAATTTAGCATTTGTATCAAATACAGAAGTCAAAGCACCTCCTACATAATCGGCAGGTGTAAATGTAGTCCATGTAGTTCCTCCGTTTGTTGAATATTCAACAAAACCATAATCATATCCAGCTTCCATAGCAGCTATATGTGAAAATGTAACGGAAGCATTAGCTGCACCAATTAAGTTTATATTTTGATTTAATTCATAGGTCGCAGTGGCACTAACTGATGTGGTATTAAACAATATAGAACCTGTTCCTTGAGCATAATAAGTGGTATTTAATGCACTTGTTGCATTAGTACTTACTGTAAAATTAGAAGGCGCAGTGTCCATAGATTGTGCAAATGCATTTTGTGTAAAATTACCTCCAGTAGCTGTCATTGGAAAAATAACCCCAACACAGGCAGAAGAATTTACAGGTGTAATAGTAATTGCAGATGGTAAAGGATTTACTGTAACCGAGAAAGTAGCAACATTTGCACATAAACTTCCACTAGTTTGAGTGGCTGTTAATGTATATACTGTTGAAACAGTTGGATTAAATATCCAACCTGTAGTTACATTACCTGTTACACCAGTTGCTGGTGACCAAACATAAGTATTGAAATTTGTAGTTGGCGAAGTCACTGTTACTGGCGTTGTACTATTTGTATTACAAATGGTAGCGGTTGCAGCACTTATTGTTAAAACAGGTGGTGCTGTTACTGTAGCAGTTACTGCGCTTCTTAAAGATTGACAAGCGACTTGACCTGAAAACACAACATTTGGTCTAGTATTTGTTGCCGTTGGTGTTGGTGAACTTGTATAATAAGCCGCATTATTAGTACCTGAAAACGAATGTAAAACGGTATTAGTAGAAGTTGTCGTTACAAAAGTAGTTGCGTTTGAATTTCCATATTGTCCGTCTTCACGGATATCAATAATAATATTAGAAGACCCATCCCAGTTGTATGGAGTAGCTAAAGTAATTGTATTACTGCCTACAGTTGGTGTGTAGTTAGATGGTCCAAATGCAACCGCTAAACCAGTTGTTTGGTAAGCTGTTAAAGTTGAATTTGTTGTAGCACCCATTCTTATAGCAAAATTATTTATAGTAGCTGGACTAGGTAAAGCGGCAATATTAAATCGTAAAGAAGTAATATTTCCAGGACTTAAGCCCAACGCTTGTAATTCTGCAGCAGTGAAAACAAATTGTCTCCAACCTTGATACCAATAATTACAAAACACACTATTTTGAGATGTAGCACCAGTTAAAGCAGTTCCTGTTCCAGCAGTTATTGTCCCTGAAGTTACCGTTTCTGATGCAGCATAATAAGTAGTTGATGTAGAAATTGTTGGTGTAGTAAATGAATTTCCTGAAGCTAAAGCAGCTCCACCTGTAATAGCATCATACCATTTAATAGTTGCTCCAGTACTTGGAATAGCTCCAAGAATAACAGTACCAACACCACAACGTGTAGCTGGTGTAGTTGCTGTTATACTGTTAGCAAAAGTAATTTGAACTGCTGTTGAAGTAGCCGTTGTTGGACCAGTAACACAAGTTACATCACATTTATAAAATGTAGCTTGGGTTGGAGTAATAGACAAGGTAGCATTAGTTGCAGCAGAAATATTTGTATAAGTAGTACCATCTGTTGATGACTTCCACTGATAGGTAATACCAGAACTTGTAGGTGGATTTTGTAAACTTAAATTCACGCTA
This sequence comes from uncultured Flavobacterium sp., assembly GCA_964402375.1. Lineage (GTDB taxonomy): Bacteria > Bacteroidota > Bacteroidia > Flavobacteriales > Flavobacteriaceae > Flavobacterium. The sequence continues at coordinate 47,662 of CAYOCC010000009.1, forward strand.
TTTCCTGAACACACTGTTAAAGTGGATGCTAAAGTATTACCAGGAGTAGGTGTTCCAACACATGCATTTGAATTGGCATAACTTAAAAATCCTGTGTAATTAGCACTTGTAATCGGAGTGTTAGACTGTGTAGTCGCACCAGCTACTGCTGTAGCAACCGAACCAAATGCAGTTGAATATTGTCCTGTAGCAGTAGCTGCTTGAACCGGTATACTTGTTGCTAAAATTCCTGCATCACCTAAAAGTACATTTAAATCCGTAACAGTTCCTGAAATGATTGGTGCATGCCATCTTCTTGTAGTTGACATACCATTAATGGCTGGATTTTGAGTTCCTGTGTTGGTATCAAAAGCTTCTGCTCTCATAACTGAAACTGCTGTAGTTAAAGGCGCCAATGAAATTGGAGCATAAGCAGACTTTCCTACAGGGAATAAAATATATGATGTGTTTGCATTACCAGAAGCAATTGTTCTTGCAAATGGTCCTTTTACCATATTTGTTGCACTAGGTGTTCCAGAAAGCGTTCCAGCCGCTGTTGCTGTACCTAATGTAAGTAAATTAGTATTTGTAGTATTAATTAAACCAGAAGTCATGGTTAAGGTACCACTTATAGATAACGGAACACTTAAAGTAACTCCAGTTGCATTACTGTTATTTACAGTTAATGAAGTTAAATTAGCAGTAGGTGCTGTTGATAAATTTCTAAAAACTCCAGGACCAGAAATCGTTTGTGGGTTTGTATTAACAGATACCGTACCATCTAGGTAATTGGCTAATCCCAATAAACTAGTTGAAGTTATGATACCTTTATTTATAATATTACCTGAAACATAAAACGTACCAAATAATATTTCTGAACTAGGTTCTATTGTTACATTTCCATTAATTCCAAAAGTATATGTTGTGGTAACAATTCTATTAGTACCTCCTAATGTATTTACTTCTAAATTACCAAAAGTTATTCTGAAAGAACTAACCCATGTATTTAACCTAAAACCATTTGTAGCGTTACCTCCTGCATCTATTGATACTCCATCACCTAATTTAAGTGTGTGTGCGCTAGAAACATTAACGTGAGCTGTACTATTTGTGTAGGCCAATGTATTTGAAGCAGTCGAGTTTGCATGTGGGTCTGGAATAGTTAATACTCCACCCGTCCAGTTTACAAATTGTGAATTTAATTGAACAATAGCAGTACCTGAAGCGACAGAATTTGTTGCATTTCCAGCAGCATTTCCATCAACTATAATTAGTCCACCACTTTGATTATAAATTGAACCTGCATTATGTAGCATGTTTCCATTTACAGTTAATGTTCCACCTGATACTGTTAAGGTACCATTATTAACCAATGTACTATTATTGTTAGTACAACCAACAGTAACACCACCAGAGACAACAACTAAAGTTCCAGTACCTGCAATTGAAAGCGATTTTGAACTATTAGCTGCAGAATTTACAGTAACCGTATGACCAGGTAAAATATTCACAATTGTATTACATGTAGGCACTGAATTGGTATCCCAAGTTGAGGCTACGTTCCAGTTACCTGATCCATTAGAGTTAACCACCACTTGAACATCTGCGGCTACTGCACCTATGTAATGTGGTCCTGTTAAATTTGCAATAGTTAGTCCAGTTCTAGCAACCTGAAAATTCGGTGTAGTACCTGTACCAGCCACGTGGGTTCCTGCAGCGCCATTTGCTTGAACTAATCTTAAATTCGCAACAGTATTTGTATCTAAAGCACCTGCGCCAGTTAGTCTAACTCCTAAAGTTCCAGTCGCAGTTATTCCATCACCAGCCGTAAATGACCAAGAACTATTCGTTCTTGTATCAACAGAGGCTGTACCGTCAAGGAATGAAGGAGTTATAGTAGAAATACCTCCAGCGTTTGCATGTGATGCCGTAATTGTACCTCCAGCAGATAAAGCTGTAGCTGTACTAAAATAGACACTTGCGCTTCTATTATTTGAAGCAGATGCAACAGGGAAATACCCTACTGCTGTTCCTGCTGATGTTGGCAGAGAAGCTACACCAAACCATCTTTTGAAGCCTCCTGTAGTAACACGTATGTTACCAGCAGTCCATGATAAGGTACCAGCATTAGTTGCTGATGTACCTAATGTAAGTTCGTTTGTTGTAATATTAATATCACCACTTGTCATGGTTAAAGTAGTAGGCAATGTTCTTGAAAACGGAAGTGTAACTACATTTCCAGCGCCTAAAGCTACTGTTAAATTTGTTGGCCCGTTTAAAACTGGAAACTCTATCGCTCTAGCTGTTACTAAACCAGGGAAGTCATACGTTAAAGTAGAACTTACCGCATTGTAAGCAAATCCAGTAATTGTTCCCGCTAATGTAATTGGATTAACAGCACCAGTTGAAATTCTTAATCCACCAGATGTACCGTTTCCAATTGGGAATAATGCAGGAAAAGATCCCGTACCAGTAACAGTAACTCCCAATGGGTTTGAAAATCTCCAAGTTGCAGTGTTAGCTACTAAAGCATCTAAAGTTAAATTTTGAGCAGTTGTAGTATTGGCAAAGTTGAAAACACCATTTCCGGTTGGGGTCATTACACCTCCTGTTTTAATAAAATTTCCTGAAATAGTATAAGTTGCTGTACTTGAAGCCAGGTTAAAAGTTCCGCCAGTTATATTAATGTTATTAATAACGTGAGTAGAAGTTCCAGAATTTATAAAAGATCCCGTACCTGTAGAAACTAAATTTAAATTATTTCTAACTGCCCAAGAACCACTAATAGCTCCAGTAACTGCTCCAGTTTGTAAAGGACAATTCCAATTAAAATTCCAAAAACTTTGAGCGTAGGATGGATGAGCAGTATTTGTAGTATTACCAATAATATTACAATTCGATCCATCAGCCCAAGTAGCTGTTGGTAAAGTACCACTTACAGTCGTATATTTATGTTCGTAATTTCCATTTACGATAAGAGTAGTAGTTGAAGTTCCTGACCAAGCAGAAGTAGAAACAGTACCACCAGCAGCTAAAGTTCCTGAAGTACTTACAGTAGTAGTAGTTCCTGTTAGGTTTAAAACATTTACAGGAGTAGTATTATTGATTTCCAATCTACCAGCTATCGAATTTATAGCGCCTGAAGAAAACGCAACAGTTAAAGCACCTGTTGCACCATTTGACATAAGAGTACTTCCAGTCGGTATATTTAATGATGCAAGTGTTAAAGTTGTGGCTGTAGAAGTAGCAGCTTGAAAATTTGCAGTAGTGTTATTTGAAAAGGAAACTCTACCACCCACTGAACCCGTTGCCGGTATAGTAACTGTAGAAGTACCACCTTGACTAAAGTTTAATTTGTCTGTAATACTAGCTGTATTTCTCGCTGGTGTCCAACTTGCTGGTGTATCCCATGCCGCAGAGCCAGTTGTAGCTGACCAAGTATAAATAGCTGGAACAGCAGATGTTAATGAAATATCATCAATTGAAGCTCCAGGGGAAGCACCAAAAGAAGCATCGTTTTGCCATGTAAATATCAATCTAAAGGAAGTTCCAGCTAACGATGTAGGTAAAGAAATTACACCATTAGTATATGTAGCTTGTGCGTAACTAGCTTGTGTATAAACAAGAGTAGCACCTGTCAAAACATTTGAATTTGAAACTGGTACATTAACTTCCGGATTTAAAGTTGTTGGAGCTGTGTAAATTAAAAGCCTGTCCCAACCAGACTCACCACTTCCTTTCCACTGAAAAGAAAGATTAATAGCTTCCTCACCAGCCGGAACAGTAACATCTCTATAAAAATGAGAAGTTGAAGTTGTTGTTGTTGAATAACCCCAAGTTGTTCCATTATCATTTGAAATATAAGCAGATCTAGAACCCGCAAACGGCGTACTAGCCGCACCTAAAAACCACGCATTTGATGTGCTATTTACAGCAGTCCAACCATTTGCAGCAAAAGTGCTTCCATTTTCAAATCCACCAGCACCTGTAGGAGATATTAGTGTAGTTTGCCCTTGTACAAAAACAAACGAAAACATTGCCACCAATAACGTTACAAATGAAAGCCAGTTTCGTTTTGTAGCCTTATACGATGTGACTTCTTGTTTTTTAGAAGTGGTTGCTCCTACATAAGTACATGCAGCAACCGAAACATAATTGTTTATCATAATAAGTAATTTAGTTTAATATGTGTAATTCACAAATATATTTAAAAAAAATAAAAAATAACATTAATTTAACTATTATTTAAAAAAAAAATATTTTTGTTAGGAAAAGATAGTATTATCAAACAAATAGCAACAAAAACGCTTCAATAAATTGAAGCATTTTTATAATTATGCTTGGCCTGTTGGTCCGAAATTTAAGGGTATGGGCGGATGTTCTTCCTCTTTTATTTGTCCGTGTGTGCTTTCGAAACGATGTATGTTTTCGTTTAATGCTTTTAATAAACGTTTAGCATGTTGCGGCGTTAGTATAATTCTGGATTTTACTTTTGCTTTCGGCACGCCAGGCATTAAAGATATAAAATCCAATACAAATTCTGTATTAGAATGGTTAATTATCGCCAAATTGGAATAGGTTCCTTCTGCTACTTTTTCGTCTAGTTCTATATTGATTTGACCTTCTGGGTTATTGTTTTCCATTGATTTAATTGATAATTGATAATTTTTCACTTTTGACATTTGACCAATGCAAGTATACAAAACCTTTTAATAAAAAAAAAGCCTAACAGAAAAAAATCTGTTAGGCCTTTTAAGTATATAAAGAATAAGAATTAGTAATTAAATTCTTCTTTTCCAGCCATTAATTCGCTGTATTCTTCTTTAGAACCAACAATTATGTGATCATAATCTCTCATCCCTGTACCAGCAGGAATTCTGTGACCAACGATTACATTTTCTTTCAATCCTTCTAATGTATCAATTTTACCAGCAACTGCTGCTTCGTTTAATACTTTAGTAGTTTCCTGGAACGATGCCGCAGAAATGAATGATTT
>CAYOCC010000010.1:0-32266 GCA_964402375.1 uncultured Flavobacterium sp.
GAAATACCGGTACTGAATCACAGTTTTTAAGTTCACTTCAGGGCTCTCAAGGAATACAAGGACTTCCGGGTAGTAATGGGACAAATGGGACAAATGGCACAAATGGATTAAACGGAACTAATGGATTATCAGCATATCAAATATGGTTGAATGCGGGAAATACCGGTACTGAATCACAGTTTTTAAGTTCACTTCAGGGTTCTCAAGGAATACAAGGACTTCCGGGCAGTAATGGAACAAATGGAACAAATGGATTAAACGGAACTAATGGATTATCATCATATCAAATATGGTTGAATGCGGGAAATACAGGTACTGAATCACAGTTTTTAACTTCACTACAAGGTTCACAAGGTCCAGCGGGGCCATTGGTTTCTGGAATTTCTGGTCAAACTTTAAGACATAATGGTTCAAGTTGGGAGGCGTCATCAACATTAATCAATTCGAATGGTAGTATTGGAATAGGCACTTCAACAGTTCAAGCTTCAGCGATATTAAATATTCAGTCTGAAAGTAAAGGAATCTTATTACCTAGTTTAACAGAAACACAAAGATTAGCTATTTCTTCTCCAGCAACTGGTCTTTTGGTATTTCAAAATACAACACCTATTGGCTTCTATTTTTACGATGGTACAAATTGGCAACAGTTTGGAATCAATTCATCTTCTTCAGGAAGTTCAGATAAAACATTAATATATACCACGACTGGATTTTAACAAATAACATCATCTCATGAAAAAAAACTTTTTAATTTTATGCATTTTACTAGCAAATGCAGTTTGCTCGCAAAATAACTTACAATTTAGTAAAGTGATTTCCGAATCATTTACATTACCTACTGCGGGTTATGGTGCAGGTATTCAATATTCAACTTTAAGAACAGTTCCTACAGGAAAAGTATGGAAAATTGAATCGATGGGAAGTGGTTCTGAACAAGGCTGTGGTTTTGAAATAAATGGTAATAGATTTCCTTTTTATACAAATCAACCCTATTCGATCTTAAAACAAAATCCAATTTGGTTATCGGCGGGTACAACATTAAGATTTTTCAATAATGATCAAAGCGGCTATGATGCTAGATCATTTTACTTTTCAATTATTGAATTTAATGTTGTTCAATAATTATTAGTTATTTTGAATACTATTTAATAAGTAAAATCAATGCAATACCAACATTTAAAACACCAAATCCAACTTCGTTATGGTGATGAAATTTTATTTTCTAAAGATTGTGAACAATTATCTGTAGATATTTTTGAAATAACGTCAATAAAAATTAGCGCACAAACATTAAGAAGATTATTTGGCTTTATTAATGATGGGGTTCAAATATCTAATTCTTCCATAAATTTTTTAGCACAGTATTGTGGTTTTGAAAATTATGAAGATTTTTTGAAATACAACAACACAAAAGTTTTGGAAGTTGATTCTAAAGATATCAAATACATTAAATTATTTTATTCAATTACAACAAATGGTACTGGATTAGATGAAAATTATCATAATGCAAGCAAGAATCTTGCAAAGTTACTACTTAAAAACGATAGTTTGTTAGCAAGTACTTCTACTTTTTTGGCTAAAAATAAATCTGCACAAATATATTTTTTTGAACGATTCCCATTCATTGATAAACTTGCTTCGGGTTATAATTTACATTTAAAAAAATATTTAGAGCAAAAAAAGAACAAAGAATCGTTACTTTTTGGAAATTGTTTATTGTATTTGGGCTATGCACTTTCAAAAGATAATAAAAGAAGTACTTTAATTAAATATATAAATTCAATTAAATTTGATGAAAATACGATTCATCCCTTTCCTTTAGCAAGATTATATGTTTCAAATATTTTAGAAAATTATTTAAATAATGATTCTGTTGAAATAGAGAAATGGATTAGTCGAAGTTTAAAACAAGCCTACGTTTTAAACAAATCTAAAAAAGAGTTTGTCAACTTCCCATATTTTCAATTTATACTTGCTGATGTTTTTAATCTAATTGAAAGGCCACAAGAAGCTAGTGAAGTGCTTGAAATTTGTGAATTAGATTATAAAAGACTTCCAGATTTTACTTTGGATGAAGGTTACATAGAAGCATTAGATTTGATTAAAGCTATTAATTTATTTCAATTAGGTAAAGTTTCAGAATCAAAAAGAATCTTGAAGCGTGTCAACTCAAAAGATATAATTTTTATAATGCATGATTATTTTCAAATTCAAAGATTAATAATTGAGTTGAAAATGATTAAGATTAAAACAAGTAAAAAATATCAATTAATAGAAACAGAACTGAATCGTCTTATTAACAAAACAAAATTTTACTACTTTTTTGATAATTGTAAAAAATAAAAAGACCTCTTATGAAAATAAGAGGTCTTTTGGTTTTTGTGGAGTCGGAGAGAATCGAACTCTCGTCCAAACAAGCCATCAAAAAGCTTTCTACATGTATAGTTTTTGTTTAGATTTTCGACAAAATAGCTTGGCCAAAAACAGCCACTATTTGCTTAACTTTATGAATGTCAGAGCGGATTTAAAGTTTTACCATTCCTAGGTTTATTTTTACCATTCCTCTAAATCAACCGCCACAAACCAAGGCTTTTGAGAGAAATCCAGCTTCCCAACCTGGTTGGGACTTGGCATTATCCTACTATAATTCGGATTATGCAGCTAAAGCGTAAGTATTTTCGCCGTTTAAAAAGTGTGTATGATTGATATTTACGAGCCAAAAATACAATGCTCGACATGCTTACTAATTAGTGCCACTTGCTGTCAAAACCAGTCGACCCCATATTCATTTTACTTATCAAGTGTTTTATACTACACCATTAAATCAAATGGATGCCAAAATTACGATAAATTTTTCAAGCAGAAAAGTTTTATACTCAAAATCAAAAATGTTATATTTGTAAATTAATACAAGTAAATTGTGTTAAAAACAACAAAACCCAAACCTGTATCCAATGAAATTCGGAATTATCAAAGAAAGAAAAACGCCTCCCGATAGAAGAGTAGTTTTTTCACCTTCAGAACTTTTACTCGTAAAAAATCAGTTTCCAAATGCTGAATTTAAAGTAGAAAGCTCCGATATACGAGTTTTTACAGATGCTGAATATATCAATAGTGGTATTGAAGTTTCAGAAAATATGGATGATTGTGACGTATTAATTGGCGTAAAGGAAGTCCCTGTTGAAGCATTAATCCCAAATAAAAAATATTTTTTCTTTTCTCATACGATTAAAAAACAAACTTATAATAAGGATTTACTTCAAGCGTGTATCGATAAAAATATTGAATTGTACGACCACGAAACCGTAGTTGATGCAAATAATACGCGTTTAATTGGTTTTGGAAGATATGCTGGAATTGTAGGTGCGTATAATGGAATTAGAGCATTCGGATTAAAATTTGAGATTTTTTCTTTACCAAAAGCCGAAACATTAGCCAATCAAGCGGCATTAATTACTCAACTTAAGAAAACTTTTTTGCCACCAATAAAAATTGTATTATCAGGGAAAGGAAAAGTGGCTTTTGGTGCCAAAGAAATATTGGATGGTATGAAAATTAAAGAAGTTTCTGTTTCAGATTATCTATCTAAAACGTATACCTATCCAGTGTATACGATGATTGATGTTCAAGATTACAATAGCGATAAGTCAGGCGTTGCTTTTAATAAATCTAAATTTTATTCGCATCCAGAAAATTTCATTTCTAATTTTGAACGTTTCGCAACTGTTTCTGACATTTTTATGGCTGGACATTTTTATGGCAACGGTGCTCCTGAAATTTTGACAAGAGAAATGTTAGCCGCTCCCAATTGTAAAATTAAAGTAGTTGCCGATATTTCTTGTGACATCGACGGTCCAATAGCTTGTACTTTACGTGCTAGTACTATTGCCAATCCAAATTATGGTTATTTGCCTAGCGAACATAAAGAAGTAGATATGTTTCATCCAAGTGCTATTGTGGTAATGGCAGTTGATAATTTGCCTTGCGAATTACCAAAAGACTCAAGTGAAGGTTTCGGGGAAATGTTTTTAGAACATGTTATTCCTGCTTTTTTCAATGGCGATGCTTCAGGTGTTTTAGCCAGAGCTAAAATTACTGAAAACGGAAAACTTACGCCAAGATTTGACTATTTACAATCGTATTTAGAGGGAAAATAATCATTAGCTATTAATTTCTGTATTAAATAGCTAAACAAATATTTTAATATCGTTTTTGTTAAAATTATTTTTTGTTTTTATAATTTAATGAAATAATATTTTGTTATTTAGCAAACAACTAATCAAGCAACTATTAATAAAAAAATTAATTACTATGAATTCAGAAAATAAACAAACCAACTGGGCGCAATTTATTCCACTAGTAACCGTATTCTTCTTTTGGGGATTTGTTGCTGCTAGTAATGATATTTTAATTCCCGTGTTTAAAAAAACGTTTGATTTAACACAATTGCAAAGTCAGTTAGTTTCTCTAGCTTTTTATATTGCTTACACGGTAGGTTCGTTGTTATATTTATTAATTTCTTATCTTACTAAAGGCGATTTAATAAACAGAATAGGATATAAAAATTCGTTAGCATTGGGTTTATTAATTTCGGCAATTGGTACTTTGTTATTTTATCCTGCTGCAAATACAGGTTCGTTTCCATTAATGCTATCTGGATTGTTTACTGTTGCATTAGGTTTTTCTTTACAACAAACTGTTGCAAATCCATTAGCAATTGCTCTTGGTTCAATAAATACAGGTTCACAAAGATTAACTTTAGCAGGAGGAATTAATAATTTAGGAACAACAATTGGTCCGCTGATTGTTAGTTATGCTATTTTTGGATCTTCCGCAACTTCTGATACTAATATGAGTATAGAAAGTGTAAAAATTCCTTATTTGATTTTAGGTGCTGCTTTTTTACTTGTAGCTGTATTTTTAAAATTTTCCTCTTTACCAGACAAACCTCAAGCAATTGTTGAGTCTGAATCAGAAGCTGCTTCAACTAAAAGTTCAGCATTAAAATATCCGCAATTGGTTTTAGGAATGATAGCTATTTTTGTTTATGTTGGTGTAGAAGTCTCAACAGCAAGTAATTTACCAGCGTACATGGAAAAGAATTTAGGTTTTTTAACTAAAGATATTGCACCTTACATATCGTTGTATTGGGCAAGTTTAATGATTGGAAGATGGACTGGTGCAGTTGAAGCCTTTACAGATAAAATGAGCTTACAAAAAATATTACGTTTTGTTGCACCTTATTTAGCTTTTGGCGTGTTTTTATTTGTAAATGCTATTGCTAAACATGATTTAACGCCATTTTATATTTACGCTTTAATTATCTTAGTTTTAATTGCGGCAGACATTGCGAGTAAAGGAAATCCAGCTCGAATGCTTTTGATTTTTTCAACTTTAGGAATCGTTGCTTTATTAGTTGGAATGACAACTGATGGAATGGTTAGTGTTTACGCTTTTACAAGTGTTGGATTGTTCTGTAGTACACTTTGGCCTTGTATTTTTACTTTAGCGGTTAGCGGACTTGGAAAACATACCAGTCAAGGTAGTAGTTTTTTAATTATGATGATTATGGGTGGTGGTTTTGTAAGTTTGTTACAAGGATATGTTGCAGACGAAACAACCATTCAAACTAGTTATATAGTAGGGGTTTTATGTTTTGCCTATTTAGCATTTTACGCTTGGAAAGTTAGTGCAATATTAAAAACTCAAGGCATTAATTTTGATAAAAAAGTATCAGGAGGACATTAATAAATCTTAACTTTAAATTTTAAAAAAGTCCGCCAGAATTCAAACTCTGACGGATTTTTTAATATTATTCTGAATTCTAAATTTTAAATATCCCACCAAAAGCAATCATACTTTGTAAAAACCAAAAGTTTTGTTGGGCTTTGTCTGCTGTGCTGTAAGTAGTTCTAATGTCATTCATTTCAATATAACCCGTTTTTAATTCGGTTTGAACGAAAAAATGTTTGTAAAACGTAAAGGTCAATCCCGCTTTTGCAGATAAACCAAATCCGGAAAAATGAAATTCATCATGTCTTTCTTTGGCAAATAATTTTGTATTGGTTTTGGGCATCAAAACGCCAGCCCCAAATCCTTCTGATAAATTAATTTGAAATTTGTCTGTGTTTGGTAAACTAAACCATCTTGAAATATCATCCACACGTGTAATTTCTGGATGAATGTAATTTAACCCATCAGTGTGCTCAAATGTCAAAAAATTCTCAGTTAATAATACTTGGTTTCCTGGTAAACTTTCACCAAAAGCACCTTCATTTGGATAATTTCCAGTAAAATTAACCACTTTATATTGATACATTACATATTTCATATGATCCCATCCAATAGAAATATTATAATGATCATTCAAAAAATAACCCATTCTAAAATTGGTTTGTGGAATCGTCATTTTAGCTGGATTTATATAATCAATATGAAACCCTTTTGATCTGTCATGAGCTGTAACATTTTCTAAAGTAAAATCGTAATCAGCACCAGTAAATCTTATGTCTGAAGTAGAGTAGTAGCCTCTGTTTCCTCCCCAATAAAAGAAGAATTTTCCTTTATTGTGTGCGGTATATTTTTCGCTTTGTATTGGTAAATCAACTAAATTTTCAGTTTGTGCAAAACTTGTTAGCGAAAGCAAAGCAATTAAAAGTGATACGATTTTTTTCATTTGGGGATTTGGGTAAATTAGTTGTATTAAAATTTATTTATGGTTTCTTTTATAGCAACTAACTTAGTCATTAAACCTTCAAAATAGTCTAAATGCAACATGTTTGCGCCATCACTTTTTGCCTTTGCTGGATCAAAATGGGTTTCAATAAAAATCCCATCTACACCTGTAACAATTCCTGCTTTGGCGATGGTTTCAATCATATCTGGTCTTCCGCCAGTTACGCCACTAGTTTGATTAGGTTGCTGTAAAGAATGCGTTACATCTAAAACAGTAGTTCCAAATTCTTTCATGGTTGGTATGCCTCTAAAATCTACAATCATATCTTGGTAACCAAACATGGTGCCTCTATCGGTAATCATAAAATTATCGTTACCACAATCTTTCACTTTTTGTGCCGCGTGTTTCATACTTTCCGGACTCATAAATTGTCCTTTTTTCAAGTTAACCGTTTTGCCTGTTTTGGCAGCAGCCACCACTAAATCCGTTTGACGAACTAAAAATGCTGGAATTTGCAATACATCTACATAAGCCGCAGCCATTTCAGCATCTTCATTGGTATGAATATCAGTTACGGTTGGTACGCCAAATTCTTTTGATACTTTTTCTAATATTTTTAGTGCTTTTTCATCTCCAATTCCAGAGAAACTATCAATTCTTGAGCGATTGGCTTTTTTGAAACTTCCTTTAAAAACAAACGGAATTTGTAAACTATCAGTGATTGCAACTAATTTTTCAGCTATTCGTAAAGCCATTTCTTCTCCTTCAATGGCGCAAGGTCCTGCTAAAACGAAAAAATTACCGCTTTTTGTATGTTTAATTTGTGGAATATGGTCTAAGTTCATTTTGTTGATTTAAAGTTGCAAAGATAATAAAGTTAGGAGTTTAGTTATCAGAAGTTACCGTTTTTTTAATCAAAAATCCTTTTGGACACATAATTTTGCCCTTTTCAAATGTATTCACGTATATTTTTTTATTTGAAGGTTTTCCGTCTAAATATATTTCATATAATTCTAAAGTTCCAGCACCCATCTTATTGCGTTTACTAGGAAATGGACAACAAGTTTCAAGCAGTTTATAGGTTACTTTTTCGCCGTTTGTACCCGTAAAACTATTAAAAAAACGATTTACATTTAGGTTGTTACTATTTTCATATGCAGAAAAACCTAAATTTATGGGATAAAATTCATTGTAACCATATTGCAGGTCGGTTGCTGTCTCTACTAATTCAAAATGTCCAGAAATGATATTTGGTAATATAGCATTGTCATCAATATTTTGAATTGTGTTTTTTGTACTCACGCATGATAGGGAGAATACAAGAATCAAAGTTAAAATACCTATTTTTTTCATGATAATTTTATTTTTTAGTTTTTACTATTGCTGCGGCAACAGCTGCAAATATGATACCAAAAGATAATGTTCCAAAAGTTGCAAAAATCATATAAGTGGTTATGTCAAACATAGCTTGTGCATTTTCTAGTTTCATCCCTTTAGAAACGGTATAGTTTATCATGTTTGAAAAAAAATCAGGATTCACATACTTTAACGAAAAATATAGCGCAAAAGGTGTTAAAATCATAGCGAAAACAGCTAAAATTATACCAGAAAGCAAGCCTTGTTGCCAAGACATTATTCCATTGAAAAATTTTTTTTTCTTGTCTAATAAAAAAAGAATATAAATTCCGAATATTAAAATAAAAACTAAATTTGTAAATATCGGATGATTGGAAATGTTTTTATCATGAAAACCTAAATATTTTTCTAGTTGAAACCACATAATTCCTAAAAAAGTGTAGTATATTGCCCACTTAAATTCTATTTTAAATTTATTCATTTTTTGTATCTTTGAAAACGGTTTAAAACACTCAAACAGCAAATAGCTGTTTCTAAATGTATTTCATTTGTATCCCTTTTTGTATAAAATAGCCATACATGAAATCGAAAACAAATATAGTAATTCATTAAATACTATTTCACAAATTATGGAAGTAATTCAAGGTACTTGGCACTGGGCTATTTCTGGTTTTTTAATTGGACTTATCATGTTGGTTTTAACTTATTTTGGTAAAACATTTGGCATGTCGTCTAACTTAAGAAACATTTGTAGTATGACATTTGCTAAAAAGAAAATCGAATATTTTGATTTTGATTGGAAAGAACAAAAATGGAACTTATCTATTGCATTGGGTGCAGTTGTTGGTGGTTTTATTGCTTCTTATTTTTTGATGGATGCTACCGATGTTTTACAAATTAATCCGAAAACAATTGAAAATTTACAGCAATTAAATATTGATGCACCTAATGGTAATCTGGGTCCAGATGCGATATTTAGTTTTGAAAATGCATTTACATTAAAAGGATTTTCTGTTTTGTTATTTGGTGGATTTTTAATTGGATTTGGGACTCCTTATGCAGGAGGTTGTACTTCCGGACATGCCATTTCTGGATTAAGTAATTTGCAAATACCTTCTTTAATAGCGGTAATAGGTTTTTTTCTGGGCGGTTTAATTTCGGCGCATTTTTTAATTCCTTTAATTTTTGGATAGTATGAAGTTGATCAAGTTTTTTATAGTTGGTGTAGTTTTTGGAATTGTTTTAACTAAAGCGGAAGCCGTTTCTTGGTATAGAATTTATGAAATGTTCATGTTTCAGAGTTTTCATATGTATGGAATTATTGCTACAGCTATATTAGTAGGCGTTTGCGGAATTAAACTAATAAAATCAAAAGAAATTCAGGGTTTTAAGGGCGCTGAAATAAATATTCAAGATAAAGATTTTTCGTATTCAAGATATATTATTGGTGGCACTATGTTTGGATTGGGATGGGGATTGGTAGGTTGTTGTCCAGGTCCAATTTTTATTTTAATTGGAAATGGTGTTTTTTCTATTGGCGTTGTATTGATTGGGGCTTTACTAGGTACCTACATATATGGTGTTTTTAAAAATAAATTACCGCATTAAATTTTTGTTAAAGTGATATTAATAAGTTTAATATCGCTATTGTTTTCGTAATTTTATAACTTAGTCTTCTCAAAATGAAAACAATAGTTCATATACAAAATTTGAAATGCGGCGGATGTGCCAATACCATTTCAAAAAAATTAAATACTTTAGATGATGTTTCCGATGTTCTTGTTGAAACGGAAGACAATTCTGTTACTTTTGAATATTCTGAACCACATACTTTAGAAGTTGTAAAGAAAGTATTAGCTGATATTGGTTATCCTGAAGATGGAGAAGCCAATAGTTTATCATCAAAAGCAAAATCCTATGTAAGCTGCGCTTTTGGAAAAATAACATCATAAAACAAATGTTGTTCTAATCAATCTGAATTTATTTCAGATTCTTTAATTAATTACTACAGATTCTGAAACAAGTTCAGAATGACAAAGTAAAAAAAAACCGACCTAATGGTCGGTTTTTTTTATATAATTTCAGCACTTAAACCTGCGTCTTGCAGAGAAGCACATTGTGGTTTTAATTTTGTTAATTCTCCAGTTTTTACGGTACATTGTCCTTTGTAGTGAACTAATATAGCACATTGTTCCGCTTGTTCCCAAGTGTGGTCACAAATTTTCACTAAAGATTCAATTACATGGTCAAATGTGTTCACATCGTCGTTATATAAAACAATTTCGTGGTTAATGCCAACGGCTTCTTCAACTAATACTTCTTCTAGAGTTTCTGTTAATGTGCTCATAACTAATAATTTATTATAACGTAAAATTACTAATTTTTACTATATTTCAAACCTAACCAATTATTTCTTTCTTTTTTCGATTCAAAAGTCAGTCCTAATTTCTCGCAACATTCATTGATAGCTTCAAAATCTTCGGTATAAAAGCCGCTTAATAATAAAACAGCATTTTCATTCATACAGTTAACATAAGTTGTCATGTCATTTAATAAGATATTCCTATTGATATTCGCAATAAACACATCGTATTTCTGACCGTTATTTAACCAAGACGCATCACCTTCGTAAACAGAAATATGTTTGCAATTGTTGCGTTCAGCGTTTTCAATGGAATTTAAATAACACCAATTGTCAATATCAACTGCATCAATTGGATGTGCACCTTTCATTTCAGCTAAAATGGCTAAGATGGCAGTTCCACAACCCATATCAATGGTTTTTTTATTGGCAACATCTAAATCTAATAAATGCTGAATCATCATGTGAGTCGTTTCGTGATGACCTGTTCCAAAACTCATTTTTGGTTCAATTACAATTTCATACTTCGCGTTAGTTGCTGGATGAAAAGGCGCACGAACATGACAAATTCCATCTACATCAATAGGAGAGAAGTTCTTTTCCCATTCTTCGTTCCAATTTACTGGCTCAATTTCGTTTGTGGTGTAGGAAATTTTGAAATTTTCATTCGAAAGAATTTCAATATTGTTTAAAATATTTTCGGACCAAACGTCTTTTTGTACATAAGCCGAAACGCCTTCTTCGGTTTCTTCAAAACTTTCAAAAGCGGTTTCTTCTAATTGTGCAATTAAAATTTGCGAACCCAATTCTGTGGGTGTAATTGTAAAATGGTATGCGATGTAGGTGTTTGCCATTTGGGTTGATTTAAAACTTATTTTATCATTAATTTCGTAGATGGTTTATTTTTGACCATATAAGGAATGTAAGGGAATATAAGAATGATTATTGTTTTAATTAATACAATTTCGGAAACTTGTTTGGATTTGCTTCATGCATCATTTCGTACACTTTTTCAAAAATATCTTCTGCACTTGGTTTAGAAAAATAATCACCATCAGTTCCATAACTTGGGCGGTGTGCCTTTGCGGTTAAGGTTTGTGGTGCGCTATCTAAATGTTGGTACGCGTTTTGATTTTCAATAATTTCTTGTAAAATAAAAGCACTTGCTCCACCAGGAACATCTTCGTCAATCACTAATAAACGATTTGTTTTTGCTACTGATTTTACAATATCATGTGCAATATCAAAAGGTAATATACTTTGAATATCAATAATTTCAGCGTCAATTCCGGTTTCTAATAATTCTTTTGCCGCTTGTTCTACAATTCTTAACGTTGAACCGTAAGAAACTAGCGTAATATCTTTTCCTTCTTTGATGGTTTCTACTACACCAATTGGCGTTTGAAATTCCCCTAAGTTGGTTGGCATTTTTTCTTTTAAACGATAGCCATTTAAACATTCAATTAGCAAAGCTGGTTCATCGGTTTTTAATAAGGTATTATAAAATCCTGCAGCTTTGGTCATATTTCTTGGAACTAATACATGGATTCCACGAATGGCGTTAATAATCATTCCCATTGGTGAACCCGAATGCCAAATGCCTTCTAAACGGTGACCACGAGTTCTGATAATTAATGGTGCTTTTTGACGACCGTGTGTTCTGTATTGTAAAGTAGCCAAATCGTCACTCATAATCTGAATGGCGTATAGCAAATAATCTAAATATTGAATTTCCGCAATCGGACGTAAACCACGCATCGCCATTCCGATACCTTGACCTAAAATAGTCGCTTCACGAATTCCTGCATCTGAAACACGCATTTCTCCGTATTTTTCTTGCATGCCTTCTAAACCTTGGTTTACATCACCAATATTTCCTGAATCTTCTCCAAAAATTAAAGTTTCTGGATATGTTGCGAAAATTTTATCGAAGTTGTCTCTTAAAATTAAACGTGCATCTACTTCTTCGGCAGTTTCATCATAAATTGGTTTTACTTCAGTAGTTGAAGCAATATTTTGTTTTGATTCTGAATGTAAATGGGAACTATATTTTGGTTGAATTTTTTCAATAAAATTAGAAATCCAAGTGGCTAAAGTAGCTCTGTTGTCTCCAGAAAGCATTCTTAATACTTTTCTTGCTACGACTAATAAATCTTTTCTAATTGGTTCTTTTATGGCAGCAATATCTGTCGCATATTTTTCAATAAAAACTTTATTTTCTGAGTTTTGTGCGACTTGATTTAGAATAGCTACTGTTGCTGTTTGGTCTTCTTTAATAGCATTTAAATAATTTGCCCAAGCTTCTTTTTTTCCAACTAAAACTGCTTTTTTAGAGGCTGATTCAATATCGTCTAATTCTTCTGAAGATGCAATATTGTTTGCAATCATCCATTTTTTCATTTGCGCCACACAGTCAAATTCTGCTTCCCAAGCCAATCTTTCTGCGTTTTTATATCGTTCGTGTGAACCTGAAGTAGAATGCCCTTGAGGTTGTGTTAATTCGTTTACGTGAATTAAAACTGGAACATGTTCTGTTCTAGCAACTTCAGCGGCTTTTTGATAGGTGTCAACTAGAGAAGGATAATCCCAACCTCTAACTCGGAAAATTTCGTATCCTTTATTTTCTTCGTCACGTTGTAAACCTTTTAATATTTCAGAGATATTTTCTTTTGTAGTTTGGTATTTGGCGTGAACTGAAATTCCGTATTCGTCATCCCAAACACTCATTACCATTGGCACTTGTAATACGCCTGCAGCATTTATGGTTTCAAAAAACAAACCTTCTGAAGTAGAAGCGTTTCCAATTGTTCCCCAAGCCACTTCATCTCCTTGTACTGAAAAATTATTTTCAGCAGGAATTTCTGTAACATTTCTGTATATTTTTGATGCTTGAGCCAAACCTAATAAACGAGGCATTTGCCCAGCAGTAGGTGAGATGTCGGCACTTGAGTTTTTTTGTTGGGTTAAGTTTTTCCAATTTCCGTTTTCATCTAATGAATGAGTAGCAAAATGCCCACCCATTTGACGACCGGCACTCATTGGGTCAAAATTAACATCGGCATGCCCATATAATCCTGCAAAAAACTGAACAATTGACAATTCGCCAATAGCCATCATAAACGTTTGGTCACGGTAATATCCTGAACGAAAATCACCGTTTTGAAATGCTTTTGCTAATGCCAATTGTGGCACTTCTTTTCCATCTCCAAAAATACCAAACTTAGCTTTTCCAGTAAGGACTTCTTTTCGTCCCAAAAGACTGCATTCCCGGCTAATGGAAGCGATTTTGAAATCATGTAAAACTTCTTTTTTGAAATCTTCAAAAGATAATGCTTCTGCAGTTTTAGTTTTGCTCATAATATTGAATTGCTATGTTACAAATTTAAACAAAAAAACGAAACATATTAGCGGATTAGATATTTTTATGAATAATGAATAAAAATATTGATGTTTGGCTGTAAAAAACGTATTTTTATTTCTAAATGGTAACTTATATTTACGAATAATGCATATAAATTACAAAGCACTAAACTTGATTTATATGAAAATCAAATAATTTTAAAACCATCTTCTGGTAAATAAAGAAGTTAACGTTTTTGGACTTAAAGTAATAATAAATCGAATGCGTTCGCCGTAATTTTTGTCGTTAAGTTCAAAACCGTTAGAGGAATAAATAGGTAAATATAATTCAAAATAGTCTTGAACTAAATTCAGTCGCAACCCACTATCGTAAACATATTGCGGCTTGTACCCTTCGTTTTTAAACGTTCCGATATCTCCGTACATTTCAATCCAATCGTAAATTGTAAAACCAGCATTAATTGCAAAAATGTATTGGTTGGCATACCGAGTAGTAAATTTAGATTTAAAAGCACCTTCTGCATTTACAAATTGGCGACTAAACAAGCCAGTACTTTCACTACGACCAATTAAGGCGTAATCAAATAAATAGTCGGAAGGTCTATCAATTCCAAAGCTAAAAAAGTCATTTGAGGTATCGTTGTGCGTGAAAACACCAGCAAACGCTCTTAAATTTAGAAATCTGTTATTTTCAAAAAGTTTTCGGTATTGCATTTGTCCGGATATTTTTCCAAAACGATTTGAAAGTTGAAAATCAGTTCCGAAAGAAAATTGTTCAATTAATTCGCTGTTGCCGTAGCCGTATCGCAAATTAAACACGGAGTAATTTTCTGAATTTTTAGTAGATACTACATTTGATTTTTCTCTATTAACATAAACATTTCGTATCAAAAAACCTTCTCCTTCATTTTTTCTGAAATTTGAATTTCTAAATCTGAAATTTACACTCGGAGTAATTTTAGTATAAAAGGCATCCGGAGCGTAATGTAAACGAGTACCGGAAATAGCATATCTGGTACTAAAATGATTGCTGTTTCGGTCTAGTTTGTTGAAACCAAACCCAGCACTTCCAGCAAGTGTTCCCGTTTTTGTAGAATAATTTGGCGTAATATCGTAAATAAATGGCCTATCAATAATTGATTTATTATCGAATTTCATGCCTAGTAACAAACCATCATATAGGTTAAATTCCGTTATTGGTACAAAAAACACTTGGTTGTATTTTGGGTTTTCAATGTCTTTAAAAAAAGTAAATCTAATTTTCCGATTTCCAAAAAACCTATTTTGTAATTTGTAGGAATTATTATTGTTATTTAATTCAGGAATTTCATAAGTATCGTTTAAAATTAACTTGGTAATACTATCGTTTTTAATTGAAAATTTAAATGTTTGTGAATGATTTTCTATCCAATTTTTAGTGACTAATTTATTTTTCTGATAACCAGAAATTGAAATAGGCACTTTTGCGTCACCTACATTTTTTATCGTTAGTTCTATTGAATCATTTGTTTTTTTGGCGTTTACAATTTTGTAATCAATTTTATTTCTGGAATAAATTAATTCATTAAAAAACCAATTTAAATTTTGATTTGAATTGATCTCTAAGAGTGATTTAAAAACTTGACTATCAGTATTTTTAAATTTATTTAATTCTATATATTGTTTAATTGAATTTTCTACAAAATCACTTCCTAAATAACTATTCAAATAATGCAGCGAAAGTCCGGATTTGAATTTTCCTGCTATTTTTTCATTGAATTTTATTTGTGTATTTTTATCTGTTCCAACGGCTTGATCAATATTTTTTCGCGCCATTAATAAATAATTATATGTGAATTGTTCGGTAAAATTCATTGTAATTATTTTGTATTTTTTTAATATTTTAAATCTTGATAGTTTACCAAAAGCTTTAATTTCTGGATAATTATCATCAATATATTTTTTAAGGAAATAATGCTGAATGCCTTCTAAAATCCAATGGTCTTTTCTGAAATTAATTTTCAAATTAGCCATTAAATAATTGTTTATATAGGTTTTTAAAAATTTCAATTCAAAAATAAAATCGTCGTTAAATGGAGAAATAAAAGAAGGCAATTCATTCAAACCATAAAACGCTTCTCTATCATAATCTTCTTGCGAAACCATGATTTCATTTTGTTGCGATGTACCTAATTTTTCAGTAACATAATTGGTGATTTTTTCAACGATTAGCATTTTTTGCTCACCATTTAAATCTACAGACTTTAGATTGCTGATAATTGTTAACTCTTTATTTTTAAATGTTTCGTAACTGTTTTTCTTTTCTAAAACAATTACAAAATTGGTTCGTTGCTTACCAGTTAATTTTGATGAATTTTGAGTTGAATTTTCAATCGCTAAATCAGAATTTAGAGAATAATTGTCATGTTGAAATTCAATATTATAGGTAGTAATTTCAGTGGTTAAATCATCGCAATTTTCTTCACTTTGATGTTCGGAAGTTAAACTAGAAAGGGTTAAAAAGCAATTCTTTAAATACAGTTTGTTTTTAGAATAACCAAATTTTGTGAATTTAGAATTAGGTAATTTAATTTGGTATTTAATATTTAATGTAGTGCTTTCTCCAACAAGTAAAGGTTTTTCAAGCTGAATAACCAGAATATCTATCTGATTTTCATTTCTGTAATAAGATAAAAACTTTTTATTAGCATCTGTAACTTCTTCAATTATTGTTTCACCACGTTCAGAAGAGTTGGACAAATGAAAACTTCGATTAAATTCATCTGAAAATTTTTTGGCTAAAGCTGTTTTTTTGCTCGAAAAGGCATGATTCCAATCGTTTAAAGCAATCTCTGTAAGCGCAATATTTGAAGTGTTTTTAACTATAATTTCCTCGGAAACATCAATTTTTTTTCCATTTTCAATTAATGCTGCGTGAATTGTAATCTCATTTTGCCCGAATGAAGCTTGGGTAAATAAAATAAGTAATACTATCTTAATTTTTGTCATCATTTTCTTAATTGCATTCAATATTACTAAAAAAATGGAGATATCTCTACAAAATAATTTAATTATGAGTAATTTTGTGTAACTTTTCAAATGAAAATTAAATGAAATTAAAACTATTTTTATTTTTTATTACTTCGTGTTTTTCTTATTCGCAAGTTGTAATTAATGAAATTGACCCTGATACTCCTTCTACAGACCAAAAAGAATTCATTGAATTAAAATCTACAACCCCTAATTTTTCATTAAATGGTTATGTTTTGGTGTTTTTTAACGCTTCTAGCACAAGTCCGTACTCAGGAACATTGAGTTATAACGCTATTGATTTAGATGGTTATTCAACAGATATAAATGGCAATTTTCTAATAGGAAATGTGTTGCTTTCTCCAACGCCAGCATTATCAATGTTAGACGCTACATTGCAAAACGGTCCAGATGCTATTGCACTGTATCAAGCTAGTGATACCAATTTTCCTTTAAATACCCCTGCAACGGCTACTGGTTTGGTTCATGCCATTGCATATTCTAACAACGGCACTACACAACCCACCGCGCTAATGACTATTTTAAATTTAACAGTTTGTGTGAATGAAAATGCGACTTCAAATGCTGCCAATCATTCGATTCAAAGAAAAGTTGATGGTACTTATGAAGTAAAACTTCCAACTCCTGGAATGAATAACGATGGTTCTGGAATTGTTTTGAATTACATGACAACAACTTTTAATGCGAATTCATATACGGAAGGGCAAACTGTTACTGTTACATTTACAACTGCTTCGCCTGTTACCACAAATACTACGTTTTCTATTTCTTTAAATAACGGAAATTTTAATTCGTTAGATTATACTTTTGATACCAATAATTCTGTAACCATACCTTCGGGCGCTAATACAGTTGTAAAAACAATTACTTTAATAGACGACACTTTAGAAGAAGGTGACGAAGAATTTATCCTTTTTATTTCTGGTTTACCAACAAATGTGGTTTCAAGTAATAATTCTATTGTAAGGCGAGTGGCAGATACGGATTTTCAGGTTTTGAATTTTGGAACGCCTTTGGCGCCTACTTATAATATCGTTTCAAGTACAGCTCCAGCGGGTTATTATGCTTCGTTAGAAGGACTTTCTGGTGTGGCATTAAAGCAGGCAGTTCAAAACATCATTGCCAATCCTTCAGTAGTTCGGCTACATAGTTATGCGGATATTTGGGAAATACTAAAGACTTCCGATCAAAACCCATTAAATAGTGGGCAAATTTGGGAAATTTATTTAGAACAACCAATGTCTAAAATCGACCAACAACTGGGATCAAGTAGTATAGGGAAATGGAATAGAGAACATATTTTTTGCCAATCGAGAGGCGGTTTTGTGGTTGCCGATATTGATTTGCCAGATGGAATAGGCGTTTGGACAACCACGAGTGCTGCTGCTACTGTAGATGGTGTTTCAGACGCACATCACATTAGGGCTGTCAATGGACAAGAAAATTCATCAAGAAATAATAAAAATTATGGAAATGTAAATACGGCAACAGTTTATGCTGGAGCTACTGGTTCTCAAGGTTCTTGGCGAGGCGATGTAGCAAGAGCTTGTTTTTATATGGCCGTTCGATTTATCGGTTTAAATGTAGTAAACGGCGACCCAAGTGAAAACAATGGTTCAAATCCTTCAGGAAATATAGGTGATTTAGCTACTTTATTAAGTTGGAATGCCTCGGATCCGAGAGACGATTTTGAAATGAATAGAAACAATTATATTCAAACTTGGCAACACAACAGAAATCCATTTATTGATCATCCATTATTGGCGAATTATATTTTTGGTTCTCAAAATGGTCAACCTTGGTTTGCGGCTTTAGCTTCTGAAAGTTTTAATTTTTTAGATGTAAAAGTATATCCAAATCCTGCTACGGATCATATTTTTATTTCCGGTATTACGAGTCTTTCTAAAGTGGAAATTTTCTCTTTATTGGGAACGAAAGTTTTTGAAAAAACTGCAAATGAAGACCAAATAATTCCTATTTCTTTTCAAGCAGGAATGTATTTTGTTAAAATTAGCACAAATGATAAACAAATCATAAAAAAAATAATAGTGAAATAATGTAAAATTGTTTCATTATCAATATTTTTGTAAAAAATAACAACTCAATATAATTTATACAATGAAAGTAACAATAGTAGGAGCAGGAAATGTAGGTGCATCATGTGCAGATGTAATTTCGTACAGAGGAATTGCAAGTGAAGTAGTTTTATTAGACATTAAAGAAGGATTTGCTGAAGGAAAAGCAATGGACATTATGCAATGTGCTACAACTACAGGATTTAATACACAAGTTTCTGGAGTAACAAATGATTATTCTAAAACAGCTAATTCAGATGTAGTAGTAATTACTTCTGGAATTCCAAGAAAACCAGGGATGACTCGTGAAGAGTTAATTGGTATCAATGCTGGTATTGTAAAATCTGTAGCAGAAAACATCTTAAAATTTTCTCCAAATACCATTATCGTGGTAGTATCTAATCCTATGGATACTATGACGTATTTGACTTTAAAAGCTACAGGTTTACCAAAAAACAGAATTATTGGTATGGGTGGCGCTTTAGATAGCTCTCGTTTCAAATATTATTTATCAAAAGCATTAAACAAACCAGCAAACGATGTTCAAGGTATGGTTATTGGTGGTCATGGTGATACTACTATGATTCCTTTAACACGTTTGGCTTCTTACAACGGTGCGCCTGTATCTAACTATTTATCTCAAGAATCATTAGATAAAGTAGCGGCTGACACTATGGTTGGTGGTGCTACTTTAACAGGTTTATTAGGTACTTCGGCTTGGTATGCGCCAGGAGCTTCTGTGGCATATTTAGTAGATTCTATCTTAAATAATCAAAATAAAATGATTGCGTGTTCTGTTTTATTAGAAGGCGAGTACGGACAAACCGATATTTGTTTAGGTGTGCCATGTATTATTGGTAAAAACGGAATTGAAGAAATTGTAGATGTACAATTAAACGACGCTGAAAAAGCAACTTTTGCAAAATCAGCAGAAGCAGTTAGAGCTATGAATGGAGACTTAAAAGCGGTTTTATCATAAACACTTTTTAATTATATAAGGCCTGCAGAAATTTCTTGCAGGCTTTTTTTGTTTAAATAGGTACTCAGATTTGGCGGATTTTCTTTGTGATCTTTGCGGAAAACTTTGCGAACTTTGCGGTTAAATATTTGAAACTCCTTTTCTCTTTATAATACGCTTTTGTAGCAATACATAGTCGCGTAATGATTAAACTGTTAGTTTTTTTACAATTTCAGCAACGGGCAAAATAGCGTGAGTGTCTTCAATACTTGGTCCAGCCACCCAAACGGTTTTGTAAGTTATTTCTGTGGCGGCTTTTTCTGTGGCTTTCATTCCTATGTAAAAACGAACCATTTTGACCCATTTTTTCAAACTTTTGTTTTTATTTAAAACTTGTTCTAACCAAGTAGTTTTAGTGCCTACTTTTTGAACATATGGCGTATTTATTACCGAACATGGAGTTCCTGAAATACGTTCGGTCATTACGATATCTTTTGCTCCATAATCAACACAAGCTTGCTTGTATTCTTGCGAAACACCAGCTTCTATTGAAGCAATAAACGGACTTCCAACAGAAACGCCAACCGCACCATAAGAAAACATTTCATCTAAATCCGATTTTTTACTTACACCACCAGCGGAAATTACGGGTAGGGAAGTGCCTTCGTTTAATTGTTTGATTAATTCCTCTGGAGAAATATTTCCTCTATGTCCGCCCGCTAGATTGTTTACCGCAACTAAAGCATCGCCTCCTAAACTTTCAACTTTTTTAGCAAAACTTAAATCGGTAACATCACAAAATACTTTAATGCCTACTTTGTGCGCTTCATTAATCGTTTCTTCTGGTGAACCTAATGACGTTAAAATAAAGTCGACATGTTCTTCACATAAAATGCGTAATTGCTCTTTATATTTAATGTTGGATTTATTTACAATTAAATTGAAACCAAAGCTACCGCCTTCTACTTTTGCGTTTTTTAATTCGATGATAGCACTTCGTAAATCTTCTAAAGTTCTGTAGTTTAAGGCTGGAATACATCCTGCAACGCCACTTTTCATGCCTTCAATAACCATTTTTGTATTGGATACCAAAAACATAGGTGCCATAATAATGGGATGCTTTATATTTAAAATTTCGGTTAATTGAGGTTTTGACATGATTGGAAAAACAATTTCATTTATATAAAATATTATTTCTTCGGATCGAAGCGACGCGTGGTAGTGTTGAATTTATATTTGTTAGTTTGTGTTTTCGTAGACAAATGTACTTCAAAGTCTTTGGTTAGGGTAAATTCAAATCCCTCTTTTCTAGTTTTGTCAACCGTTTGAGAGGCGGTTTTATTTTTATCTAAAAATTGGATTTCTTTAATTTGACTTATGGTTTGTATGTTTCCTAAAATCTTTAATTTGGTTGTAGATAAATCCCATATTTCGTTAGAAGTAATTATGGCATTTTCTTTTTTTAGTTTGGTTTCCGTTAAGATATTTTCGGTAAAACTAAAATGATATAATTTGGTACCTGCAATGGTAAATGATTTTATTTTAAAATTTGTTGGTTGTTGCGCTTTGTCTTTTGTGGAAATTTCTTTTAAAATTATGGTTTCTTTTTTTCCGGCATTGTCAATTAGTATGGCTAATTTTTGTTTGCCACCTTCGGTAATAATTTCTGCTTTTAAATTTTCAAATGTGGCCAAAGCAGTTGAATTAGCTGCAACAGGTGTCTTTGCTTTTTGAGCGAAACTAAAGTTTGTAATAACTAGTAGTAAAAATGTAAATTGTAAGTTTTTCATTTTTGAAAATTTTATGATTTGGAGTTACCAAAGTACAAAATAATTTGCATAAAAAAAACCGCCAAGAATTTTCTTGGCGGTTTAATTTATATTTAAAAAAGAAATTAGTCTTTTTGAGATTGAACAGCTAAGTTATAAATAACTAAACCAAATCCAATTTTGTTGATTGCATCAGCAATGTTGTAAGCGATATCTACACTTCCTTTTCCTACAATTGCAGTGTACCATCCGTCAGTACCTAACATGTATCCTAAAGGATAGATAGCCCAACCTACTAATACGAACCAGCATAAGATTTTGTGAGCAGCTAAAACGTTTCCGCCAGCAGCTTTTGCTAATTTAGAAGCAGATCCTAACCAAATTTCGTAAACAATTACAAAATAAGCTAATCCTGAAATTCCACCCCATAAAGCAGCTTGATCTTTGTAAACTGTTTCACCTAAGTATCCAGTTACTAACATCACTACTGATAAAGTGATCATTTTCCACAATAAATCAGTTTTTGCACCTGCAACTTTTAAGATTAGGTAAAACTCTACACACATTAACGGCACTGTTAATACCCAGTCAACGTATCTGAAAAATGTTGGCGATTCTCCAACTTCAGCCCAATATTCTTTCATGTAGAAATAGTGAACTGCTGCAATAAATGTTATTAATCCTGAAACCAAAACAGAAGTTCTCCATTTTTTATCAAATTGATTTAAAGATAAAAAGAAAAAAGCAGAAGCTGCCATCATTGCCATACATCCTACGAAGAACGTAAAACCAACGTAATCATTTGGTAACATTTTTGAAATTAATAATAAATTTTTCATAATTTTTTTGTTTTTAGTTAATAATAAATGTTAATTTGTTTATCAAAGTTAAAAAAACAATTTTTAATAAACAAATATCTTGTTTATTAATTTTAAAAAAAGAGTAAACAAAATGAATTTTTTAAGTAAATTTTCCATAATTATTAGTTTTTTTAGTCTTTGGTTATGTTCGTTTGTTTCAGCCGAAAACCAATTGTTTATTGGCTTTATCTTCATTTTAAGTTTTGGAATTTTACATGGATCGAATGATATTTTTGTATTGAAAAAAATTTTATTAAAAAATGAAAAATTTTCTTTTTTAAGGATTTTATTGCTTTATGTGCTATTTATTTTGTGTTGTATTGTATTATTTTACTATTTTCCAGCCTTAATATTGTTATTATTTATACTATTTAGCGGATATCATTTTGGTGAACAACAACTTTTATATTTAAATAGCAAGTCAGAAACTACAACTAATTTGTTTATGCAATTATTTCAAACACTTTATGGTTTGTTAATTTTATTCTTATTATTTGAGTTTCACAATAATGAAGTAATTTCAGTTATTTCAGATATTTCAAGATTCAAATTAAATCCACTAGCAATAACTTACGGTTTATTAGCAATAGTTTTTTTGTTTTTAGTTTCCTCTATTTTCATTTTAAAACGAAATGTGACTTACAGAAAATTCCTTTTGAAAGAATTGTTTTACTTATTGGTTTTTTCAGTTATTTTTAAAGTTTCTTCATTAATTTGGGGATTTACTATATATTTTGTAGTTTGGCATAGTTTACCTTCAATTATCAATCAGGTGAATTTTTTATATGGTGAATTTTCTTTCAACAATTTTTTAAGGTATTTTAAAACAGCACTTCCTTATTGGTTAATTTCTTTAATTGGTTTGGGTCTGTTTTATTTCTTTTCTAATGAAATGAAATTGTTTAATTCATTATTTTTTAGTTTTTTAGCTGCCATAACTTTTCCTCATGTGGTTGTGATATATAATATGATTGGAAAGTTTAAACCTGCCAAGTAATTTTTTTTTCTTGTTATTGTTTTACTTTATTAAGTTTTTAAATTTATTATTTCATTAAAATAAATTAAGATTATGAAAAAAATACAAACGTTACTCAACTTTTTTTTAAGTGAAAAGTTTAAAGATAGGAGCGAAAATGTGATTATCTATATTTCAATTGTTGCTTTTATTATTCATTTGTTATTTATTTTTTTAAATAAATTCAATTTGTTTAATCTTGAACTTGTTGCAAGTTTGTTCAATAATCCAATAGCAGCAATTTATACTCCTTTTTCTTTCATTCTTATTTATGAAGTTTATTTATTAGTTTATTATTTACCAAAATCTACAACTATATATATAGGTAAGCAATATGAAATTATTTTATTAATTATAATTAGAAGAATTTTTAAAGATATTTCAAACCTAGAATTAACCAATAATTGGTTTGATGTTAAATATGATTTAATCTTTTTGTATGATATTGTAGCCGTTGTTGTCTTGTTTTTTCTGATATTTATTTTTTATAGATTGAGTGATTTACAAAAAAAAGAGGTTATTATTAGTGAAAAAATGGAACGATTTATTAGTATAAAGAATGGGATTGCCTCTTTGTTGGTTCCTCTTTTATTGATATTATCTTTTTATAGTTTTTTCAATTGGATTTTACAAAGCTTCTTTTCTGTCAACGCCTTGGTGTATAAATTTGAAGACATTAACAAAATATTTTTTGAAGATTTTTTCACTGTATTAATTTTAGTTGATGTTTTAATTTTATTGTTTTCTTTTTTACATTCAGATAAGTTCAGTACTGTAATTAGAAATTCAGGTTTTATTATATCTACAATAATGATTAAGCTTTCTTTTAATACAGAAGGTATATTGAATGATATTTTGTTAGTATTTTCTGTAGTATTTGGAATATTGATTTTACTTATTCACAATAAATACGATAAACTTAAAAAGAATATTTAGATGTAATAAATATCAAATTTTCAAACTATACCTTTTTAATTAAGACATAAAAAAACCGAGTAATTTCTTACTCGGTTTTTTATTTTTTAATTTGTAAATCTTACATCGTAAATCTTACATCGTAAATTATTTTACTTCTTCAAATTCTACATCTTGCGTAGTATCACCTGAAGCCTGTGGCTCTGTTTGCGCAGCTCCTTGAGCGTCTCCAGTGTTGTACATTTCAGCAGATGCGTTTGTCCAAGCTGTATTAATTTTCTCTAAAGCAGGCGTAATTGCAGCAACATCTTTTGCTTCGTAAGCCATTTTTAATTCAATTAAAGCTAAGTTGATGGCTGTTTTATTATCTTCAGATAATTTTTCACCAAATTCAGCTAATTGTTTTTCCGTTTGGAAAATCATAGAATCTGCTTCATTTACTTTATCAGCAGTTTCTTTAGCAATTTTATCTGATTCAGCATTTAATTCAGCATCTTTTTTCATTCTTTCGATTTCTTCAGCTGTTAAACCAGAAGACGCTTCGATACGAATATCGTGAGATTTTCCAGTTCCTTTATCAGTTGCAGAAACTTTAATGATACCATTTGCATCAATATCAAAAGTTACTTCAATTTGAGGAATTCCTCTTGCTGCTGGTGGAATACCATCTAAATGGAAACGACCAATAGTTTTGTTGTCAGCCGCCATTGTTCTTTCACCTTGAATTACGTGAATTTCAACACTTGGTTGGTTGTCTGCTGCAGTTGAGAAAACTTGTGATTTTTTTGTTGGGATAGTAGTGTTAGACTCAATTAATCTAGTCATAACATTACCCATAGTTTCAATTCCTAATGATAAAGGTGTAACGTCTAATAACAATACATCTTTTACATCACCAGTTAAAACCCCACCTTGAATGGCTGCACCAATAGCAACAACTTCATCAGGATTTACTCCTTTTGATGGTTTTTTACCGAAGAATTTCTCCACTTGTTCTTGGATAACTGGGATACGAGTAGAACCTCCAACTAAAATAACTTCATCAATATCAGAAACTGATAAACCAGCATCTTTTAAAGCTTTAACAACTGGTTCCATTGAACGCTTGATTAAAGAATCAGCCAATTGTTCAAATTTAGCACGTGTTAATGTTTGTACCAAGTGTTTTGGTCCAGATGCCGTTGCTGTTACGTATGGTAAGTTAATTTCTGTTTGAGCAGAAGCAGATAATTCAATCTTAGCTTTTTCAGCAGCTTCTTTTAAACGTTGTAATGCAGTTGGGTCTTTTCTTAAATCTAAACCTTCAGCAGCATTAAAGTCATTGGCTAACCAATCGATAATTACTTGGTCAAAATCGTCTCCACCTAAGTGCGTATCTCCGTTAGTAGATAATACTTCAAAAACTCCATCTCCTAATTCAAGGATAGAAATATCAAAAGTTCCACCACCTAAATCGAATACTGCAATTTTTTGATCCGTACCTTGTTTGTCTAATCCGTAAGCTAATGCCGCAGCAGTTGGCTCATTGATAATTCTCATTACTTTTAAACCTGCAATTTCTCCAGCTTCTTTAGTTGCTTGACGTTGTGCATCGTTAAAATATGCAGGAACAGTGATAACTGCTTCTGAAACTGAATGACCTAAATAGTCTTCAGCAGTTTTTTTCATTTTTTGCAAAGTCATTGCAGATAATTCTTGTGGCGTGTATAAACGACCATCAATATCAACACGTGGTGTGTCGTTATCACCTTTAACTACTTTGTAAGCAACAGTAGAAGCTTCTTTAGCACTTTCCGAGAACTTGTTACCCATAAATCTTTTGATAGATGCGATAGTTTTAGTTGGGTTAGTTACCGCTTGTCTTTTTGCAGCGTCTCCAATTTTAATTTCTCCACCTTCTACAAATGCAATTACAGATGGTGTTGTTCTTTTTCCTTCTGCGTTAGCAATTACAACTGCTTCTCCACCTTCCATTACAGAAACACAAGAATTGGTTGTACCTAAATCGATTCCAATAATCTTACTCATTTTTTTAATTTTAAATTTTATTCGGTTTATTTTTTAAACTCTTTTTGGATAAGTCAAGTTTTGTGCCAAGTTACCTTACCCATATAATTTGTCAGTATTTCATTTTTCACGGTCATAATATCTGACATTGTGTCATTTGATTTACCCCTAACTTGTTGGTTATCTGTCAAAATTCATAGGTAATTCATAAATTAAGCAAATCAAAATTCTCTATTACACATTCAAAGTTGTATCTTTGCTGTTCAAAATACAAATATGACATTTCAAGATTTAAATTTACATAGAAATATACTTCAGGTTTTAGAAGAAGAAAAATATATTACGCCAACGCCCATACAACAACAAGCCATTCCTGTTATTTTAGAAGAACATGATTTGGTAGGTTGTGCACAAACTGGAACAGGAAAAACAGGTGCATTCGCCATTCCAATTTTAAATTATTTACATCCAATTGTAGGATCTAAAACGAAACGAAAAGTAATTAGAACTTTAGTTTTGGCACCAACACGTGAATTGGCTCACCAAATTCAAGACAGTTTTGCCACTTATGGAAAATACATGAATACCAAATCTATGGTGATTTATGGTGGCGTAAGTCAAGTGCCACAAGTGCAACAATTAAAAGATGGTGTGGATATTTTAATTGCTACTCCAGGTCGCTTTTTAGACTTAAACAAGCAAGGCTATTTGGATATGGATAACTTACATCATTTGGTTATTGATGAAGCGGATCAGATGTTAGATATGGGTTTTATTAATGATGTGAAGAAAATCATCAAATTAATTCCTGAAAATCGTCAAACATTATTGTTTTCAGCTACTATGCCAGTTGCGATTAGAGAATTAGCTGACCAGTTTTTAAAGAAACCTAAATACGTTTCGGTAGCGCCTATTTCTAGCACAGCAGAACGCGTGAACCAAAAAGTATACATGGTTCAGAAAGAAGACAAACGAAAATTACTGATTCATTTAATTGAAGAAGAAAATATAAATAATGTGTTGGTTTTTGTAAGAACGAAACACAGTGCCGATAATGTGGTTAAAGCATTAAAAGTAAAAAACATTTCAGCTGAAGCCATTCACGGAAACAAATCTCAAAATAACAGAATTAAAACCTTAGACGGTTTTAAAAGTCAAGAAATCTCCGTTTTAGTGGCGACAGATATTGCCGCTCGTGGAATTGATATCGATTTGTTACCTTATGTGATTAATTTCGATTTGCCAAATATACCAGAAACCTACGTGCACCGTATTGGTAGAACGGGTAGAGCAGGAAATGAAGGTTTAGCGATTTCTTTTTGTGGAAAAGATGAATTACCTTTTTGGAAAGACATTGAGAAACTTACCCGTCAGCAAATTAAAGTCGTAAAAGAAAATCCGTATCCATACAGAGAATTTACAGAAGACGAATTAAAAAACAAAGAAACGGATACCAGAGGCGACAGAAGAAATCCTAGGCCAAAACAAAATAACACACCAAAAGCAGCTAAATCTGCAAATCCAGATACTTCGAATTCAAGAAAATCCGATGCTTCTAAACAGAATAAGAAGCGTTGGTATTAGTAATTTTGGTTTAAGAGTTTAAAGGTTAAAAGTTTAAAAGGGATAAATTCTATGGAATTTGTTCCTTTTTTTGTTTTAACAAATACAACATATAAAAATTAGATAGTAATAGAAGATAAAATCCTATTTTTATTTGTCCAAATCTATCCAACCAAACTAACAAATTTGAAATAACTATTAAAATAACAAACGAAATATTTAAAATATAAAGCCAAGTTGTTTTTAATAATTGATTTTTGAAGATTCTAATTGCTCCAAAAATTGATGAAATAATTAGTAAGGATGAAAATATCATTGAGAAAATCAAAGCAATTTCATCAGTTTTATATGTAATTGCATCTTTTTTATTTTCAATGAAAAGCTCATTAATTTGAAATGATAAATCAAATACATTTTCTGATTCTTCAGTAAAGTAGACTTTTAGTTTATTGAAATTATCTGTTTTGGTTTTTTCTTCAATTTTAGTAAATCCATCACATTGTTTGATAAACGGACAAAAAAGTAATAAAACTATAATAACGGAAACAAATCGTAGCTTTTTCATAATAATAAATTTAATAAATTTTATGGTTTCAAATTTTATGCCAAATAAATAACTAGTAATATCTATTTTTTTTCATCTATTTTCTGTTTTCTATTTTCTAAATTTTATCTTTGCTACTATAACGATTTAGTTTATGGAATGTATTTCAGTTTTTGATATGTTAAAAATAGGCGTAGGGCCTTCAAGTTCTCATACTTTAGGACCTTGGCGCGCTGCAGAACAATTTTTAGCAGAATTAAGAAATCAGAATATAATTAATGATGTACATCGCGTAAAAGTCGATTTGTATGGGTCACTTTCTTTAACAGGAAAAGGCCATGCTACAGATTTAGCAGTGATGTTGGGTTTAAGTGGCGCCGATCCAGAATTAGTACCAATTGACGACATTGCCTCTATAATTGAAGATATCAAAGCAAGTAATGAATTGATTTTAGATAACGAATTTAAGATTCATTTTAACGTGGTTTCAGATATCTTTTTCAATAAGAATTTTTTACCCTTTCATGCTAACGGATTGGTGTTTACAGCGTTTACAAATGATGCTGAATACAGTTCAACCTTTTATTCTATTGGAGGTGGCTTTATAGTTAAGGAAGAGGAAGATACAAATTTAAAATTAGAAGAAAAAGGTGCTTTTCCTTTCCCAATTGATAAGGGTGTTGAATTACTAGCATTTTGTCATTCAGAGAGCAAATTGGTTTCTGAAATTGTGTATGAAAACGAAAAATCATTGCGTTCCGAAGTAGTAATTCATACCGAATTAATGCGAATTTGGCATACCATGTTAGAATGTATGTACATTGGCGCGCATACCGATGGTATTTTACCTGGTGGATTAAACGTGAAACGAAGAGCGTACGACATGCACACCAATTTAATCGGAATTGCCAATTATAATTCGCCTCAAGAATGGTTGACTTGTATTCGTCAAACGGAGGTGAAATTTCGTCAAATATTAAAATGGGTTTCCTGTTTTGCATTGGCAGTAAATGAAGTAAATGCTTCTTTAGGTCGAGTAGTAACAGCACCTACCAACGGAAGTGCTGGTGTTATTCCGGCAGTTTTAATGTATTATTTGGTCATTGAAAACCATTATGCAGGCGATAAAGAAATCAAACAATTTTTAATGGTAGCTGGACAAATTGGTAGTATCTTCAAAAAAGGTGCTACAATTTCAGCTGCAATGGGAGGTTGTCAAGCAGAAATTGGCGTTTCCTCGGCGATGGCCGCTGCAGCTTTGTGCGAATTAATGGGCGGTACGCCAGACCAAGTATTAGTTGCCGCTGAAATAGCCATGGAACATCATTTAGGTATGACTTGTGATCCGATAGGTGGTTTGGTACAAGTGCCATGTATAGAACGCAATACTATGGGTGCGATAAAAGCCATACACGCTGCCGAATTGGCTTTAGAAACCGATGCTAAAAATGTGTTGGTGCCATTAGATAAAGTAGTGGCAACAATGTGGGAAACCGCTAAAGATATGAATTCAAAATACAAAGAAACCTCTGAAGGCGGCTTGGCTATTGGAGTTGGCTTGGCTGATTGTTAATTTTCATTAACACAGATTTTACTAATTATATTAATTTCAATAATCTATGTACCCATCTAAAACTCAAAACTCATTGTGGTGGTTACTGAAAAATTATCTTTTTTGCTATTGGTATCAAAAATGTTTTCAGTGGCGTGATACCATTTGCCTTCTGTTCTTATTTTAAATTTCGAATTGGGTAAAAAATCAAAATTTAAAGAATTTCCAAGTGTTTCAAAGGGGATTTGACTCGCAATTATAGCATTCTTTTGATCTTGATAATATTCGATTCTGTGTGCCATTTGCCATTTTGAATTGAAAGAATATTGTGTAATTACAACTGGACTGTACCAAGTTACTTTTTCATTGTTTTTAGAGGAAATATCTTGTACTCCATAATCGAAACCAAAGATAGAATGCCATTTTGTATTCCAGGTTTTGTCCCAATATATGTTACTAAAATAGCGCATGTTAAACTCATCTGCGTAAGCTTCTTTTCCTATAAAAGTGCTCCAGTTTAAAGTGTTTTTGTTATTTGGTTTGTATATCAATTGTGTACCAATTGATGGCGCTAAATTGCTTTTTGCTTTTTCAATTCGTTGCCAACCATTGGTAAGTAATCCGGCTACACTCCATTTTTCATTAAATTGGTGATTTAATTTTACACCTGTCATAAAATAAGGAGAATTTTCCGCAAGTATAGAACGCGTTGCAGTCAAATTAGCCTGCGTAATAGCGGATTCGAATCCAATATAACTGGGTAAAATACCCGCTTCTAAAGTGGTTGTTTTCTTTTTGTTTAAATACAAACCTAAATAAGCTTCGTTTAAGTATTTGATTTTTTCGTTAGTATAATTGGCTTTTACATAGGTTCCTGAATGAACCGAAACTTTTGCATATACATTTTCATAACTAATTGAAGCTCTAAGTAATGCGATGTTTATATTAAAGTTATTTTGATTGTTGTAATTGTATAAAAAAGGTTGTTTGACTTGTGTTTCTGGTGTATCAAAATCATAGGAATAATACGTATCTATGTATCCTGAAATATTTATTTTTAAAGTTTTTTTTGGATTTTCTTGCGCAGAAATTCCTATACTGAATCCAAAAAATATAAAAATAAAGACTTGTCTCATTGTTGTTGCAATTTTATTATTAGTATTAAATGTAGAAAAATTGTTACATATCATATCTTTACATTAATTTTACAAAATATTTATTTCAGTAGATAACTGATCACTAATAACTGAACACAAAAGCATATGTCTGTAGCAAAAAAAGATTATAAAAAAATTACAACGAAGTCGTTAATTGATATGAAAGCCAATGGTGAAAAAATTTCTATGCTAACGGCATACGATTTCACAATGGCAAAAATTGTTGACACAGCAGGTATTGATGTGATTTTAGTAGGCGATTCGGCTAGTAATGTAATGGCAGGAAATGAAACCACTTTGCCAATAACTTTAGACCAAATGATTTATCACGCAAGTAGCGTAGTTAAAGCTGTTGACAGGGCTTTAGTAGTCGTTGATTTGCCTTTTGGAAGCTATCAATCTGATCCTAAAGAAGCGCTGCGCTCTTCTATTCGTATAATGAAAGAAAGTGGCGGACATGCTGTAAAATTAGAAGGTGGTAAAGAAATTGAATCCTCTATAAAGAAAATATTAAATGCCGGAATTCCTGTAATGGGACATTTGGGATTAACACCCCAATCGATATATAAATTCGGAACGTATACCGTTCGAGCTAAAGAAGAGGAAGAGGCGGATCAATTATTAGAAGACGCCAAAATGTTAGAACGCATTGGTTGTTTTGCATTGGTTTTAGAAAAAATTCCTGCCAAATTAGCACAAAAAGTAGCCGAAAGTATTTCTATTCCCGTAATTGGAATTGGAGCGGGTAGTGGCGTAGATGGTCAAGTGTTGGTATTGCATGATATGATTGGTATGACACACGAATTTAGTCCAAGATTCTTACGCAGGTACATGAATTTATATGAAGACATGACAAAAGCCATCGGGCAATATGTAGCTGATGTGAAATCAGTTGATTTTCCCAATGCTAACGAACAATATTAGGTTAGACTTCTTAGACTTCTTAGACTTCTTAGATTTTTAGACTGGTTAGACTTCTTAGATTTTTAGACTGGTTAGACTTCTTAGATTTTTAGACTTCTTAGATTTTTAGACTAGTTAGACTTTATAGTATTACTACATTTAAC
>CAYOCC010000010.1:32366-40522 GCA_964402375.1 uncultured Flavobacterium sp.
TTAGACTTCTTAGATTTTTAGACTAGTTAGACTTTATAGTATTACTACATTTAACAAACAATAATATATATGCATAAATTTAAGGAATTGGGTATTTGGCAAAAAAGTAGGTTGTTTTGTTCTAAAATTTATAGTGAAACGGCTTCTTTTCCACCAGAAGAAAAGTTTGGGTTAACCAATCAATTAAGACGGGCATCCGTTTCTATTCCTTCAAATATTGCAGAAGGTTCATCAAGAAGTTCCAATAAAGAATTTGTTAGATTTTTAGAAATCGCTATAGGTTCTGCCTATGAAGTAGAAACACAGTTATTAATTTCGGTAGATTTAGGTTTTTTAACACCAGAAAAAGCAAAAGAATTATGCGATTTATTAGAAGAAATCATCAAAATGACTTCAAAATTTCGTTCCACATTAAAAATCTAACTATCCAATAATCTAACCTTCTAAGAAGTCTAACAAGTCTAACAATCTAAAATAAAAATGAAAATAGTTTCCGATTCAAAAAATCTTCAAATTCTTCATGAAGACAATCACATAATAGTAGTAAATAAGCGCGTTGGAGATATCGTACAAGGAGATAAAACAGGTGATGAACCTTTGTCGGATATTGTAAAATCTTATTTAAAAGTGGCTTATGACAAACCTGGAGAGGTATTTCTTGGTGTCGTGCATCGTTTGGACAGACCAACAACCGGAATTGTGGTATTTGCTAAAACATCAAAGGCACTTACGCGTTTAAATGAAACGTTTAAAAACAGAGAAACTCAAAAAACTTATTGGGCTATCGTTAAAAATGCACCACCAAAAACGGAAGATACTCTTGTACATTTTTTAAGAAGAAACACTAAAAACAATACTTCAAAAGCGCATTTAAAAGAAGTTCCAGAAGCTAAAGAAGCCAAATTATCGTATAAAATTATTAAGAAATTAGATAATTATTATGCGTTAGAAATCGATTTATTCACCGGTCGTCATCATCAAATCAGGGCCCAACTTACGGCTGTAGGTTGCCCCATTAAAGGCGATTTGAAATACGGTTTTGATAGAAGCAATCCTAATGGCGGTATTCATTTACATGCTAGAAAATTAGTTTTAACGCATCCTGTTACTAAAGATCCACTGGAAATTATTGCTCCGGTTCCAGATGATGTGTTGTGGAACTTGGTTTAGGTTAGTCGTAAATCCCAAATCGTAAATCGTAAATCCCAAATCGTAAATAAACTTTACTTATTGATATTAGGCAAAAATATTTTTTGTACTTTTGAAGCTTAAAAATTAAAATTATGTCAACAGTAACTTTAGGAGGAAATCCTGTACATACAACTGCCGCTTTACCAGCAATTGGCTCAGCTGCACCACAATTTCAATTAGTAGGAATCGATTTGTCTGAAATTTCTTTACAAGATTTTGCAGGACAACGTGTAATTTTAAATATTTTTCCAAGTATTGATACGCCTACTTGTGCCACTTCAGTGCGTACGTTTAATAAAATGGCTAACGATATAGAAAACACTAAAGTTTTATGTATTTCTAAAGATTTGCCTTTTGCTCAAAAGCGTTTTTGTGGTTCGGAAGGATTGGAAAATGTGGTGAACTTATCTGATTTTAGAGATGGAAGTTTTGGTAACGATTATGGTGTAACCTTAATCGATTCTGCTTTAAAAGGTCTACATGCCAGAGCCATTGTTGTAATTGATGCAAGTGGAAAAGTTACCTATTCTGAGTTGGTTAGCGAAATTGCTAATGAACCGAATTATGATGCTGCTTTAAAAGCATAAAAACAATATGATTCAAGATAAAAGATTTTTTACTGGTAGAATTAAAAGTGTAGGTTTTGCTGTAAAAGGTGCCTGCAAATTAGTTGTTACTGAACACAGTATAATGGTTCAATTTTCAATTATGCTTTTAATGATTTTTGCCGGATTTTATTTTCATATTAGTCGGATAGAGTGGATGTTGCAAGTATTAGCTTTCGGACTGGTTTTAGGCATTGAAGGCGTAAATACTGCCGTAGAGAAAATAGCAGATTTTATTCATCCTGAATTTCATGACAGAATTGGTTTTATAAAAGATATTGCTGCTGGTGCCGTATTATTTGCTGCAACTAGCGCGTTAACAGTGGGTGCCATAATTTATGTGCCCAAACTATTTAATTTATAGAAATTAATGGCTAAAAAAGAAACTGCAAGCGCATCTGATAAAAAATTGCGTACTTCTATTTTCAAAACCTCACGCGGGCAAAAGTTTGTGCTGGGTGTTTTATTTGTAATTATTGCTTTATTTTTATTATTATCCTTTATTTCCTATTATATATCGGGGAGTAACGACCAAAGTCAGATTAATGAACTTGCTGATAGAAACGTAGTCGTTGAAAATTGGTTGGGCAAAATTGGTGCCTGGTTGGCCGATTTCTTTTTGTTTAAAGGTTTTGGTATTGCTTCTTTTTTGTTTGTTAAGATTTTCTTTTTAGTTGGTGCTTATTTGCTGATTGATTTGCCATTAAGCAAAATCAGAAAATCTACTTTTTGGGATTTGTACGCAGTAATTATTATTTCTTTGTTTTTTGGACTTATTTGGGAGTATGTGCCGCATTTATCAGGCGTTATCGGTTATGAAATGCATGATTTAATACAAGATTATGCTGGTAATATTGGTACCATTATGATTTTAGTTTTCGGCGTAATTGTTTTTTTAATATTTAAAGTCAAAGTTTCTCCAGATAAATTAAAAGACTATTTAGACGCGAAACCTGCGCCTGTTGCAATTGATGTTGAAGACAGCAATGAGGGTGAATCAGGAACGGCTGTACTTACAGATATTGAGGAGGAAGCACCACAAGTAGCACAAGAGTTAAAAAAAAATCCTATAATTGAAGAAACTGATCAGGAATGGACGAACATGCAAGTAATTGACCGTGACGCGCCTTCTTCCTTTGAAATAGATAAAACGGCTTTAAAGCCTACCATACAAAATGCGTCTGAAATTAAATTAGATCCGCAACCAGAAGTAACGCCCAAACAACCTGAAATTATAACTACAGACGATGCTTCTTTTATTATAGAAAAAGCGGAAGAAGAAGATGTTTTAGATGAAAGTTTAGCCCAACGGTTGGTGCAAGATTTTGGAGAATTTGATCCTACATTAGAGCTGTCTAATTTTCAAATGCCTTCTATTGAATTATTGAAAGATTATTCGGGAGTGGGTATCACTATCAATCAGGCGGAATTAGAAGAAAATAAAAATAAGATTGTAGATACTTTAAAAAACTACAAAATAGAGATTGCTCAGATTAAAGCTACCGTTGGACCTACAGTTACCTTATACGAAATTGTACCAGAAGCGGGAATTAGAATCTCTAAAATTAAGAGCTTAGAAGACGATATTGCTTTGTCGTTATCAGCTTTAGGTATTCGTATTATTGCGCCAATTCCTGGTAAAGGAACGATTGGTATTGAAGTGCCTAATGCCAATCCATCAATGGTTTCTATGAGAAGTGCGATTGCTTCGCCTAAATTCCAACAAGCAGAAATGGAATTGCCAATTGCTTTAGGAAAGACTATTTCTAACGAGACTTTGGTTGTCGATTTGGCTAAGATGCCTCACTTATTGATGGCAGGAGCAACCGGACAAGGAAAATCTGTTGGATTGAATGCGGTGTTGACCTCGTTACTTTACAAAAAGCATCCTGCAGAAGTAAAATTCGTATTGGTAGATCCGAAGAAAGTAGAATTGACACTTTTTAATAAAATAGAACGTCATTATTTGGCCAAACTTCCTGATACGGATGAGGCGATTATTACAGATAATGCTAAAGTTATCAATACCCTAAACTCGTTGTGTTTAGAAATGGACAACCGTTATTCTTTATTAAAAGATGCGATGGTTCGTAATATTAAAGAATACAATGATAAGTTTAAATTACGAAAATTAAACCCAGAAAATGGGCACCGCTTTTTACCTTATATTGTTTTAGTAGTAGATGAGTTTGCCGATTTAATTATGACGGCTGGTAAAGAAGTAGAAATGCCTATTGCGCGTTTGGCTCAGTTGGCGCGTGCTATCGGAATTCATTTGATTATTGCTACGCAGCGTCCGTCTGTGAATGTGATTACGGGTATGATTAAAGCCAATTTCCCGGCTAGAATTGCGTTTAGAGTAACTTCAAAAATTGACTCTAGAACTATTTTAGATTCAGGTGGTGCAGACCAATTGATTGGTAGAGGGGATTTATTGTTTTCTAATGGAAATGATTTAATTCGTGTACAATGTGCCTTTGTAGATACGCCAGAAGTAGAACGCCTTTGTGATTTTATTGGTTCGCAAAAAGCGTATGCCAATGCTTATTTACTGCCAGAATATGTAGGAGAAGATAGTGGCATAAAACTTGATATGGATATATCGGAGCGCGATTCTTTATTTAGAGATGCGGCTGAGGTTGTAGTTTCTGCACAACAAGGTTCGGCATCGTTAATACAAAGAAAGTTAAAATTAGGCTACAACCGAGCGGGTCGTATTATTGACCAGTTAGAAGCTGCAGGAATTGTGGGTCCGTTTGAAGGCAGCAAAGCCAGACAAGTTTTAATTACAGATATGAATTCGCTAGATATATTTTTTAAGAACGAACAATAGATTGAAATCAGTATAATGAAAAAATTAGTTACACTTTTTGCCCTTGCACTTTTTTTAGTAGCATTTGCTCCTGCTGGAAACACTCCTGCCAAAGATAAAAACAAAGCCAAAGCTTTATTAGATAAAGTAGTTAGCAAAGCCAAATCATACAAAAATATGGTGATTGACTTCAAATATGCTATCAATAATTCAGCAGAAAACGTCAATCAGGAAAATAAGGGAACGGTTATGTTGCAAGGCAATAAGTACGTTTTGTCTTTTATGGGCGTAACCAAAATATTTGATGGTAAGAAAATTTATACCATCGTACCAGAAGATGAAGAAATTACAATTACTAATAATGACGAAAGTGATCCCAACACCATGTCTCCAAATAAAATATTTACTTTCTTTAAAAAAGGATTCAAATATTCTATGGATATCAAACAACCTATGGCTGGGAAAACCATTCAATATGTAAAACTGACGCCTTCAAGTGTAACAGATAAACGAAAAGAAATCTTAATTGGTATCGATACCAAAACCAATCATATTCATAACTTAATTGAAGTGGGTAAAAACGGTACCAGAACAACTTTAACAGTTACTACGTTTAAATTTAACCAAAAGTTAGCCAAAAATCAGTTTACCTTTGTAAAAGCCAAATATCCAAATTATTACATCAACATAGCGGATTAATTGACTTGGTTTCCATTTTATTAGCCAACACAAATTGCTACCAATAAGTAGTACAACGAAATGAAAATAATTGATAAATATTTATTAAAATCATTCCTGATTACATTTGCTACGGTATTTGTAATCCTTTTTTTTATTTTCATTTTGCAAAGTATTTGGTTATTTATAGTTGAATTAGCAGGAAAAGATTTAGATTTTATGACCATATTAAAATTCATTTCTTTCTATGCGCCAATAATGGTGCCTTTGGTGTTGCCTTTGTCTATTTTATTGGCTTCCATTATGACTTTTGGAAGTTTTGCTGAAAACTATGAGTTTGCTGCTATGAAATCGGGTGGTATTTCTTTAGGAAGGGCGATGAAATATTTAATTATTTGTACCGTTTTGCTTAGTAGTATTGCCTTTTTATTTGCCAATAATATCATTCCTGAAGCGCAGTTTCGTTTTATTAATTTAAGAAAAGCCATTGTTCAAACCAAACCTGCTATGGCCATTCGTGAAGGACAGTTTAGTCCAATAGGCACCACAACTACTATTAAAGTTGATAAAAAATCAGGTGAAAATGGTTCATTTTTGGAAGGCGTAACCTTGCATATGAAAAAAGGGCAGTATGGAGCCGTTACAACCGTTATCACAGCCAATAAAGGCGTTTTAAAAAGCGATAAAAACACAAATTTATTACAATTAGATTTGTTAGATGGTAATTACTATGAAGACCTTCAGCCCAAAAAACCCGAAGATCGCCTAAAGTATCCCTTTGCAAAAAGCAGTTTTAAGAAGTACACCCTAACTATTGATTTAGCCAAAATTAATGGGGCTTCTGATGAAGGAAATGACATCATTAACACCTACAATATGCTAAACATGAGCGAATTGAAATACACACTTGATTCGTTACAACTGACTTTTAATAAAGATATTGTTTCGTATAGTGAAAGCATTGATAAAACCATAGAAAGTCTGTCCACGGTAAGTGATTTTCCTGTGGTTGCTTCAGTAATTGTTGTAAAACCTTCAAAAGCAACTGATGATTTGATTGCTTTGCTTCCTGAGGCTAGAAAATTTCAGGTTTTAGATATAGCAAAAAACAGCACTAATAATACAATTTTTACTTTAGATAGCTATACAACTGATTTGGAATTTAAACAAAACAATATCAACGACCATTGGATTGGGTATTATGATAAAATTTTAATTGCCTATTCGTGTTTGTTGATGTTTTTTATTGGCGCTCCTTTAGGTGCTATTATTAAAAAAGGCGGACTAGGATTGCCACTTGTATTTGCGGTACTAATTTTTATTATTTATAATTTTGCCAATACTTTTGGAAAGAAATTAGCCGGACAGGACGCGATTGAACCTTTTATAGGTACTGCAG
Source organism: uncultured Flavobacterium sp. (assembly GCA_964402375.1). Taxonomy (GTDB): domain Bacteria; phylum Bacteroidota; class Bacteroidia; order Flavobacteriales; family Flavobacteriaceae; genus Flavobacterium. The sequence goes on from CAYOCC010000010.1 coordinate 39,052, forward strand.
CAGGTGCGATAATTCTCACACCTTTTGCGATTTTACTTACTTACAGGGCTACTAATGATATGGGATTGACTATCGATTTAGATTGGCTGATTGTACCTATTAAAAAATTCTTAAATAAACGAAATACTAATTCGCTAGTTAGCGAAAATATTACAACTGATGAGTCATAAAATACAACTGAATACCATAGAAGAAGCCATAGAAGATATCCGTCAGGGTAAGATGATTATTGTGGTAGATGATGAAGACAGAGAGAATGAAGGCGATTTTTTAGCTGCTGCTGACAAAGTAACGCCAGAAATGATCAACTTTATGGCTACGCACGGAAAAGGGCTTATTTGTGTGCCTTTAACCGAATCGAGATGTAAGGAATTGGAATTGCATACCATGGTGACCAATAATACCGATAATATGGAAACGGCTTTTACGGTTTCTGTAGATTTAAAAGGGAATGGGGTAACTACTGGTATTTCTGCAGCTGACCGTGCTAAAACTATTGAAGCGTTGGTTCACCCAGACACCAAACCCTACGAATTAGGCCGACCAGGTCATATTTTTCCTTTAATCGCCAGACAAGGTGGTGTTTTGCGAAGAACAGGACATACAGAAGCGGCTATTGATTTTGCGCGTTTGGCAGGTTATTCTTCTGCTGGTGTGATTTGTGAAATTATGAATGATGATGGTACGATGGCCCGCTTGCCAGAATTGGTTGAGGTGGCTAAGAAATTTGATTTGAAATTGGTTTCTATTGAAGATTTGGTGGCGTACAGAATGCAGCACGATAGTTTGATTAAGAAAAAAGAAGACTTTGAAATACAAACCCGTTTTGGTACGTATCGTTTGCGAGCGTATTTGCAAGTAACTAACAAAAAGGTGCATATTGCCTTAACCAAGGGAAGTTGGAGTATGGGCGAAGCCATTTTAACGCGAATTAATTCTACGCAAGTTACCAATGACATATTGGGTAGTTTGACCGATACTTTGAATAAGAAGTTAGAAGATGTTTTTAAGAAGTTTGAATCGTATGATAAATGTGCGATATTGTTTATCAATCAAGAAATGCAATCGGTGGAATTATTGGATCGATTGGCGGAATTGAAACGTTTGCAGGCTTCTGGAGATTTTACTACACCAAGAATTGCTGTAGATGGAAAAGACTTTGGTATTGGCGCACAGATTTTACATGATTTGGATATTTCTAAGATTAAATTACTAACCAATTCCTGGCAAAACAAGCGTGTGGGAATGATTGGTTACGGCTTAGAAATAACGGAATATTTGAATTATTAAGCTTGAAAAAAGCTAGTAAATAGTGACTATCAGCTATTTAAAAAAAACTTCCAAAAAAAGTAATGCAATTGTTTTTTTAATAGAAAAAACCTTTTATATTTGCACTCGCATTACGAAAGTGGTGCACGTCTTATTGGAGAAATGGCAGAGCGGTCGAATGCGGCAGTCTTGAAAACTGTTG
>CAYOCC010000011.1:0-31952 GCA_964402375.1 uncultured Flavobacterium sp.
AAAGTAATTGCAACTGCGTTAGACTTTAACATATCTCTTACTTGTTGACATACCATCAAAAAGTTAGATCCTTGTCTGTCCATTTTGTTAACGAAACCGATACGTGGTACTTTGTATTGATCTGCTAATCTCCAGTTAGTTTCAGATTGTGGCTCAACACCATCAACTGCACTAAATAAAAAAACCAAACCATCTAATACACGTAAAGATCTGTTTACTTCTACAGTAAAATCAACGTGTCCAGGAGTATCAATAATATTAAAGTGATAAGGCAATGATTCCGGCAACAATTTACCTTGTGTAGTTGGAAAATTCCACTCACAAGTTGTAGCTGCTGAAGTAATTGTAATACCTCTTTCTTGCTCTTGAGCCATCCAGTCCATCGTTGCAGCACCATCATGTACTTCACCAATTTTGTGTGATTTACCAGTATAGAATAATATACGCTCAGTTGTTGTTGTTTTACCAGCATCAATGTGAGCAGCAATTCCAATATTTCTTGTATATTTAAGTTCTCTAGCCATCTCTATTCAAATTAAAATCTAAAGTGAGAGAATGCTTTGTTAGCATCTGCCATTTTGTGAGTATCCATTCTTTTCTTAACGGCTGCACCTTCTTCTTTGGAAGCTGCTAAAATTTCTGCAGCTAATTTACCAGCCATAGATTTTTCATTTCTTTTTCTAGTGTAAAGAATTAACCATTTAATTGCCATAGATACTTTTCTATCTGGGCGAATTTGCATTGGAATTTGAAATGTAGCACCACCCACTCTACGTGAACGAACTTCTACGTGAGGCATAACGTTTGTTAATGCATCTTTCCAAATTTCTAATGCTGATTTCTCTGCATCTTGTTTTTTTGTTTCAACTATTTCTAAAGCATCATAAAATACTTTAAAAGCAACTGATTTTTTACCATCCCACATTAGGTTGTTTACGAAACGTGTTACCAACTGATCGTTGAATTTTGGATCTGGCAAAAGAGGTCTTTTTTTGGCCTGTCTTTTTCTCATGTCTTTTCTTTAAAAGTGTTAAATAATTACTTTTTAGCTGCTTCTTTAGGGCGTTTTGTACCGTATTTAGATCTACGTTGTGTTCTGTCTTTAACACCTGCGGTGTCTAAAGCACCACGCACAATGTGGTATCTAACTCCTGGTAAATCTTTTACCCTTCCACCTCTAACTAATACTATCGAGTGCTCTTGTAAATTATGCCCCTCTCCAGGAATGTATGCATTTACTTCGTTTCCGTTTGTTAAACGAACCCTAGCTACCTTTCTCATTGCTGAGTTTGGTTTTTTTGGAGTCGTTGTGTAAACACGAGTACATACACCTCTTCTTTGAGGACATGAATCTAAAGCCGCCGATTTACTCTTCTTAGTTATTTTGGTTCTTCCTGTTCTAACTAACTGCTGAATTGTTGGCATAATTAAATTTTAATTAAACTTTGTTTATTGTTACCTTATTTTAAGGGATGCAAAGGTAGAAATTAATTTTAATTATCCAAACTCTATATTATTTATTTTTAATTTTCTAACTTTTTGATAACCAGATATTGTCGAATATCTTAAAGTTAAAATGTCAAAAGTCTAAAATTTGTGTTGCTTTTAAAATTAAACCCAAAAATAAACATTATAAAAATTACGTTATATTTGGGCTATGAAATATCTAATATTCTTATTTTTATTTTCACCTTATATATACAGTCAGCAATTTTATTTGAAAATTGAAGGAAGCACTTCAACTGAAAATAAAATAATTGATAGTATTGGCTACGCTAAAAAACATACTGGAATAAAAAGCATTTTAGAAACACAAAAAACATTCAGCCAAAGTTTATTAAAAATTGGTTTCTTAGAAAACGAATTGCTTCAAACCAAAAAAAATAACGACAGTAGTTTTACCTTTATATATAGATTAGGAAATTTAACTAAGAACATCGAAATTAAAATAGATAGTTTAGAAAATGAACTAAAAGAAATTTTAAACTTAACCACTTCTGAAATTATTTTACTGTCGGACACAGAAAATTACATAAATGAAAAATTAAATCTTTTAGAAAAAAAAGGTTTTGCCCAATCCAAAATACAATTAAAAAATTTTACTAAAAACAACAACCTTTTACAAGCTGATTTAGTAATTGAATTAAACAAAATCAGAAAGATTAACCAATTGGTTTTTCAAGGATATGATCAATTTCCAGAAGGTATCAAAAAAGTTTTTTTAAGAAAATACAACGCTAAACCTTTTAACAAAGCTGTGATTAAAAAAATTCATTCCGATTTTAATGCTTTGCCTTTTGTATCGCAAATAAAATATCCAGAAGTTTTGCTCACCACAGATTCCACAAAAGTGTATTTGTATTTAGAAAAAAGAAAAAACAATAGTTTTGATGGTTTTTTAGGATTTGGCAACAAAGAAGAAACCCAAAAATTGCAATTTAATGGTTATGTGGATTTGAACTTATTTAACAATTTAAATTCTGGAGAACGTTTTAATTTGTACTGGAAAAATGATGGCAACAAACAAAGTACATTTAATGTCAATTTAGATTTGGCTTATATTTTTAAAAGTCCGATGGCGTTAAAAACAAATTTAAAAATCTTTAAACAAGACACCATTTTTCAAAATAGTAGTTTTGATTTCGATTTGGGTTATATGATCAATTACAACACCAAAGTTTTTATAGGTTATAAAGACAACGTTTCGGAAGCCATTCAAAAAATAACATCTTCTACCATTAAAGATTTACAATCAACTTTTATTACTTCCGTTTTTGAACATAAGAAAACAGATTTTGATACTTCTTTGTTTCCAGATAAATTTAGCGTTTTTACAAAATTTGGAATGGGAAACCGAACTACAAGCGCTATTAAAACCAATCAGTTTTTTGCTCAAATTCAGCTGCAAAAATTATTCGAGCTCAACAAAAACAACTTTATTCATATAAAAACAGACACGTATTATTTACAAAGTAATGATTATTTTACTAACGAATTGTACCGATTTGGAGGCATTCAATCCATTAGAGGATTTAACGAAAACAGCTTGCAGGGAAATGTTTTTAGCGGTCTTTTTGCCGAATACAGATATGTTGCGGCACCAAATTTATATTTTTACAGTATTACCGATTTTGGCTATTACCAAGACAAAGCCAACGACACAAAAGACCAACTTTTCGGATTGGGTTTTGGTTTCGGATTACTAAGCAATGGGGGCTTATTTAATTTAGTGTACGCCAATGGAAATACCGGAAACCAAACCATAAAACTTTCCAATTCTATCGTGCAGATTAGTTTTAAAACGTATTTTTAAAATAAATTTGAATACACTTGACTTTTGACAAACCATGAAAATAAAGTTTTAATTTCAAAATTATTACTTCAGTTTTTCTTTACCACGCGAAAGGATTCGCTCGGCAGCGGATGTGATAGCTAGGGCAATTGCCTGAAACGACTGTTTCAAGAAGTTTTTATTTCCCATTAAATTTTTCTATGTAAACAAGTAATTTTTTTGAGTCCAATTCAAAATTTTCAGTTATTACATTAGATTCAGCTAGTGTAAATATTAATTCATTTCTGCTAATAATTTTACTATTGCTAAAACTCTTATTTACTGTTATAAATTCAATATTACTTTTCCATTTTTCGTCCTCCCAAAATATATTTCCAGTTATTAATTTTTCATTATTTAAGTTTAATATTTCAAAATAATTTTCGTGTTTTATGTAATTAAATGCGTGCTTATCATTTAAAATTATAATATTTAGATTGTCTTTTGGAAAATTTACTTTCGTAATAATTTGTTTATCCTGTTTTTTACTAACACCCTGTTTTTGAGTGCCACAACTTAATATTGTCAATATTGATAAAAGGTAAATAATTTTTTTCATGTTATTTTTAGTTTAAATTTTTTATTTGTAATTTTTTTGAAAATTTCCGATAACGTGCCGACACCTCGTTTTTGCAATCCGTGCCCGAAGCCATCAGCTTTTTATTTCACCTACTCTTTGTTACAGTTTTCGGTTGCCCTGTATTTTTATTCTTTTTTATTTAAAATACGTGGTTAACCACGTTCTATACTCCGTTTACCACGTCTACTAACGTGGTCAACCACGTTCTATACTCCTTTTACCACGTATACCAACGTGGTCAACCACGTTCTATACTCCTTTTACCACGTTGTACAACCCCATTAACGGGGTTCGGAACCCCGTTTACCACGTTGTATAACCCCATTAACGGGGTTCGGAACCCCGTTTACCACGTTGTATAACCCCTTTTAAGTGGTTCCGAACCACTTTTAATACGTTACATAACCCCTTTTAAGTAGTTCAAGACCACTTTTAAGTAGTTACGAACCACTTTTAAGTAGTTTAAGACCACTTTTATGTGGTTATTGGTTAATTATTGTAATGAACTTTCCTGCACTACACGAGGTGCAAGGCTTCGTGACTGTTTATTTTCTGTTAAAGATAAAATTTCTTGCGAAATGCAAACGTAAATTTACCACAAAATTCGTAATTGCGCCAAACGTGTGTTAGCAGTTGTACTTATTTTTTCACGATTGGTTCAATTATAATTTTTTCACATCTTCCCAGTATTCCTTTTTTCATTAAAAATTCAATAATTTTTGAAAATGGAGTAAGAAGGAAAACTAAACAACCCATTCCGCCCGATGAGTAACTCAAAATATGTTTTGTTTTGGATTTGTCACCATAAGAAACTGCTTTAAACAAATCATTTCCTATATAAAAATCTTCGGAATACCAACCATTATAAATTGGCGTTTCTAAAGTTTTGTCAATAGCATTTAAGTTTTCTTGTGTTAATGTTCCATACTTTTCATAATCTTTTTGGCAAGTTTCTCCACTCCAACTTCTGCAATCTGTATTTGAATATTGGCAGTCTGTTATGGTTTGGTTTATTTCGTCATATTCTATAAAATTTATTTCGGTATTGTTTGTTTTACTTTTTACTAAAATAAAATTTTCATTTTCTTGATTGATTTCGAAATACTTTTTATCATTAAATTTCAACAATATATATTCCAACCAAGTTGAAATTTTCACACCGTTAAAAATTACATTTTCCATTTTTAAGTTTCGTTTTTCGAGTAAAACTGCTAACTTGTGTATAAGCGAAACAAACATTCGCATATCACTCCAACAATGGGTAGATTGGCGAAAGTTTTGATTACTTTATTATTATTTTATAAATATAAAAATATTTTTTTAAATACTACCGTAAAAATACGCTTGCGTGTTGATTTTTTAATTTTTGATGAAAATTTCAAATTAATAGCAATAACTTTTATTGTGCTAAATAAAATTTTGAAGTGTTTATAAAGAAAATGGTTCCTTTAAATTAGTTTTAAAACGTAATTAAAATAAATTTGAATAAACTTGCCTATATTTGCACCATGAAAAACGACAATCAGATTTTTGGAATTAGAGCCATTATTGAAGCCATACATTCGGGCGCAGTTATAGACAAAGTATTTATTCAGAAAGAAGCTCAGGGCGACTTAATGAAAGATTTGATGAAAGCTATAAAAGCAAATAATGTCAATTTTAGCTATGTACCTGTAGAAAAACTGAATCGTTTTACTTCTTTAAATCACCAAGGTGCGGTTGCAACAATTTCGCCAATTGCTTTTCATGATTTAGATACTTTAATTGAACAAACTTTAGAAAGTGGTAAAACACCTTTGTTTTTAGTTTTAGATCAATTATCTGATGCGAGAAACTTTGGTGCGATTATTAGAACGGCAGAATGTGTTGGCGTTAATGGCATTATTGTTCAAAAACAAGGTTCCGCTCCAGTAAATGGCGATACTGTAAAAACAAGTGCTGGTGCCGTTTTTAATATTCCAATTTGTAAAGTAGACCATATTAAGGATGCCGTTTTTCATCTGCAAAGTTGCGATATCAAAACCGTAGCTGCTACAGAAAAAACCGAAAATACTATTTATGATATCGATTTTAAAGTGCCTGTAGCGATTATTATGGGTAACGAAGAACGCGGTGTAAACCCTTCTGTGTTAAAAGTGGTTGATGAAAAAGCAAAATTACCTATGTACGGAACTATTGAATCTTTAAATGTTTCCGTTGCTTGTGGTGCTTTTTTATATGAAGTAGTGAGACAACGTCTTTTGTAATTAGTTAATTAGTCAATTAGTCAATGTGCCAATTGGTCAATGTGCCAATTAGATAATTATCTAATTGTCTAACAATCTAATTATCTAATCATCTAATTGACTAATCTCTTCATCAATTTCAGGTTTTGGAGGATTGATAAAAATGCCGTTTTCGTCAAATTGTTTGAAGAAGGGTTTATCCGTAGGATCGAAATCTGGATGTTCCCAATCGTAAAAAATAGGTTTGTCAAACTGAAGTGTTTTCATAAAAATAGCCATAATCAAACCCGTTACAAAACCTGCAAAATGTCCTTCCCAGGAAACATTTCCCTTTAAGGTTTCTGCATTGGGAAACATATACCAAATAATTCCGCCATATAACAAAACGATGGTTAATGACAAGGCGACTAATCGGTAATATTTGGTTAAAATGCCTTTAAAAAAAATAAAACTTACCAAACAATACACCAATCCGCTAGCGCCAATGTGATACGAGTTTCTACCCAAAAGCCACGTGCCTAACCCAGTAAATAAAATACCTAAAAACAGCACTTTAAAAAACTGTTGACGGTAAAAATACTTTAAAGCCATTACCAAAAAGAAAATCGGAATAGAATTATTAAGTAAATGTTTGAAATTTCCGTGAATAAAAATATGTAATGGAATGCCTCGCAAACCTTTAACCGTTTTAGGCAGAATTCCGTATTGAAACATTTCTGGAAAATAATGCAAATTTAAAAAATACGTTATCCATAAAAACATTACAAAGAGTAACGGAAATAGCATCACGGAAAGTGAAAAATAAAAATTTTTATCTATTGATGATTTAAGCATGTTTAAGAAAAGTCAAAAATGAAGCCAAAGTACAAGGTATGAAATTTTGGCATATCATATTAAAATTAAAAAAAATTGTTTGGGAAGTCTGCATTGTTTAAATTTGCTTTATGACAACACCTTTAGCAGAACGAATTCGTCCGAAAACTTTATCAGAATACATTAGCCAATCTCATTTAATAGGCGAAAACGGCTCGTTGACCCAACAAATTGCAAAAGGATTTATTCCGAGTTTAATTTTATGGGGACCACCCGGAACAGGAAAAACAACCTTGGCACAAATTATGGCACAGGAAAGCAAACGACCGTTTTACGAGTTGAGTGCTATTAATTCTGGGGTAAAAGACATTAGAGATGTTATTGAAAAAGCCAAACAAAGCGGTGGTTTATTCACAGCCAAAAATCCAATTTTATTTATTGATGAGATTCATCGTTTTAGTAAATCGCAACAAGATTCGCTTTTAGCCGCTGTAGAAAAAGGTTGGATCACTTTAATTGGCGCCACTACTGAAAATCCGAGTTTTGAAGTGATTCCTGCACTTTTGTCACGATGTCAAGTTTATATTTTAAATGCGTTTACAAAAGAAGATTTAGAGAGTATTTTACACCGAGCCATTGCAACAGATGACTATGTAAAAACCAAAAAAATTAGTTTAATTGAAACCGAAGCTTTGTTAAGATTATCTGGTGGTGATGGTAGAAAATTATTAAACGTTTTTGAGTTGGTTATTAACGCAACTGAAGGCAACACCATTGAAATTACTAATGAAAAAGTAATGCAATTGGTTCAAAAAAATACGGTATTGTACGATAAAACAGGCGAACAACATTACGATATTGTTTCGGCATTTATAAAATCAATTCGTGGAAGCGACCCGAATGGCGCGGTTTATTGGCTAGCCAGAATGATTGAAGGTGGCGAAGATGTAAAATTTATTGCCCGCAGAATGTTGATTTTATCAAGTGAAGACATTGGAAACGCTAATCCGACAGCTTTTATAATGGCAAATAATACCTTTCAGGCGGTGAGCACAATTGGCTATCCAGAAAGTAGAATTATTTTAAGTCAGTGTGCGATTTATTTGGCTACTTCAGCAAAAAGCAACGCCAGTTATATGGCCATTGGAAAAGCGCAACAAGTAGTAAAACAAACCGGCGATTTATCTGTGCCGATACATTTAAGAAACGCGCCAACCAAATTAATGAAAGAATTAGGTTATGGCGAGGCATACAAATATTCGCACGATTTTGCTAATAATTTTGCCGAACAAGAATTTTTACCAAACGAAATTTCGGAAACTATTTTCTTTGAACCAGGCGAGAACGCTAGAGAAAAGGAAATTCGTCAGTTTTTAAAAAACCGATGGAAGAATAAATATGGGTATTAGGATAATTAACTTTTACCTAAAACAAATACTCTTCAACCATATATTTACCTTCAAAATAATATTCAAAAACACCTTTGTTTCCGGTTTTAGTAAAAACACCAATTTCATTATCTCTGCTTGCAATAAAAACATTTGAATTTTTTGTTTTTTGTAATAATAAAAGAAGATTGTTATAACTATCCAAAACTTCAGTTACAGGATCGCCCAATGCTTGTTCTAATTTACAATTTAAATAGGTTTTAAATTCTGAAATTTTAAGTGTTTCATCTAGTTCTGGTGTTGCAACAACATCTTTCTCTTGAATTACTGTGCCGCTGTATTTTTTTAATTCAGGGCTTAACAACTTAATTGTTTCAATATAAGCGTTTTGAAGGTCTTTTTCTTTTGTTCTTACTTCTTCGGTTTCAAATAGTAAATTATTATTACAATCTAAAATTTGAAATTTCAATTTCGTTACAAATAAATTACTGATATCCAATAAAACGCCAGTTAAAGCATTACATCTGTTTTGAGCAATTTCTGCAGGCAAAATTTCATCTTCAAAAAACACTTGATAATTATTAGAAACTAAAATTGCTTTTAGCATATTATTAATGTTGTACGTATTTTTTTCTTTTTGAAATTCGTATTTATTAGAAATAATAATTGTTTTGTTTTGCTGAGCAAATGAATTGATTGATAAGAAAACCAATGCTAAAATGGAGAAATTTTTCATCATAATAAATTTTTTAATTGGGTTAAACTTTGTATTTGAATTATTTGATTTTGCGAAATCATTTCCGCTTTTGGATTAAAATAAACGGCTTTTATTCCGAAATTTAGCGCACCTAAAACATCTGCTTCAAAACTATCACCAATCATTATACTTTGGTTTTTTTCTGCATTTGCAACAGATAAGGCATGTTTAAAAATATTTTCATGAGGTTTTTTATGTCCCGCAGATTCAGAATTGGTAATGGTTACGAAATATTTATCCAAGTTGCTTTTTTGTAATTTTACATCTTGTACAAATGAAAATCCGTTGGTAATAATATGTAAAACATATTTATCTTTTAGATATTCCAAAGTTTCAATTGTGCCTTCAATTAAATGATTATTTGAAGTTAAATACTCAATAAACAAATTCGAAACAGCATCTATTTCATCCGATGTAATAACGTAATTTAAAGCTTCAAAAGAGTCTTTAACCCGATTTATTCGGAGTGTTTCTTGATCAATTTCGTTTTTCTCATATAATTTCCAATACGCAACATTTATAGGATTATAAATTTCCATAAATACTTCAGAATCAATATCAAAATTTAGTTCTTGAAATATTTTTTCAAACGCTAAACCTGAATTTTTCTCAAAATCCCAAAGCGTATGATCTAAATCGAAAAAAAGATGTTTTATATCTTCCAAATTTATTTTCCTTTTACAATTTCGGCATTATCACAATTATAAATCCAATCTTCTACGTCATCTTCATTTGGGCGAAATGTGCCTTTTATGGTTAGATAAGTATCTGTTTTTAATTTTGGTGTAGTGCCTTTAAATTTGATACCCATAATGGTTTCTGGACCTGATTTTCCGCAGAAAAAACAAGAAGCAAAAACGTTTTTGCTTAAAGCATAATTTTTGTTATCAATAGGCACAATAAACCCACTCATTACAATTGTTTTTTTGGCTAATTTTTTCAATTTGGTATTGATAATTGGGAAATCGACTTCGCCGTACGACGCATGTTTTTTCTTCATATATTTAATTTCACCTAACAATTTCCAAGTCAAAGTATCTGTTGCAGCAAATGCTTTTTTTGAATTGGAAAAAGTAACTTCTTCACTTTGATTTTGAAAACTGAATAAGAAAACGCCAAGTATTAAGGCCGTCATTATTTTTATTGAATTACGCATTTGCTAATGTTTTTGATATATTAATTGTATATGCTTTTATGGCCGGAATTAAAGCGGCTAATAAACCTATTAAAAGGGTTAACCCAAATAAAAGTCCTTCTTTTTCCCAGATAATTTCCATAGGATCAAATCCTAATTTAAAATCTGATTCTGATGCTTTTGATAAAAGCACTATTCCTAATCTGCCTAAAACAGTTCCGAAAAAATAGCCAACTATACAAAGTAAAATACTTTCGAGTAACACCACTAAAAGCAATTGGTGTTTTTTGGCTCCGTTTACGCGCATTAAAGCAAATTCAGCTTTTCTTTCTTTTAATGTATTGAATAATGCAATAAAAATTGATATTCCAGAAATTAACATAATTCCGAATGCCAAATACTTCAATGCATTTAATCCAACGCCAAACATGTCGAACAATCTGTTCATTTGGTAGGTTGGTAAAGCAGCTTGCATTTTGGTGTTTTGTGCAATAATATTTGGCCACATAAAAACACCCATTTTATTTTTAAACTCAATTAAAACGGAAGTAATTTCCATGTTTGGCTCATCGATAGTCATATCAGATTCGTGTTCGTCATGATTGCATGTCTCAGAATGAACATGCTCCTCTTCTTCATGCACATGTCCGGGTTCTCCATGAGCTGGATTTTCAGCAACTTCTTCGTGTGCTTCTTCGTGGTGCATTTGCCAAACGGTTGGAATATTTGACAAAATTAAATTATCAATTACTTTTCCAGTTTTAGAAGCAATTCCTACAATTATATATTCTCCGTGGTCATGAACTTCACCTTCTGCCGCGCTTCCGTGGGTTCCTTTGAAAGTATCACCTAATTTTAAATTCAGTTTTTCTGCAACTTCTGCTCCAATTACGACTTCAAAATTGTGATCAAACACTTTTCCTTCCGCTATTTTAGCTTGGTATTTTTCTATATAATCTGGTGTTGTGCCAACAATTTTAAATCCTACGTAATTGTCTCCATACGCTAACGGAATGGCTTTTTTTACGTACGGATGTTGCATCCAAACTTTTACCGAATCGTAACTTATATTTCCTGTGGGATCATCGACTTGATAAACCGATGACAATACGAGTTGTAAAGGACTTCCTTGAGCGCCTAAAACCAAGTCGACACCGTCTAAATTGCTTTGGTATTTTTCCTCGAATTGTTTTTCAACTAAAATTAAAATTGTTATGATGGCTACTGAAGCCGTTAATAACAAAATACTCAAAATGGTATTTAATGGTTTGAACCAAATATTTTTCCATGCTAATTTTCCGATCATACCATTGTAATTTGATTGGTGAATTTGGCTTTAATACGATTATCGTGTGTTACAATAATTAAAGCCGTTTTATATTCTTTAGATAATGTTTCTAAAATTTCAATTACGTTGTCTGCATTTTTATCATCTAAACTTGATGTTGGTTCGTCTGCTAAAAGCACTTTCGGTTTGTTCATTAAAGCACGAGCAATAGAAACACGTTGTTGTTGTCCAACACTTAACTGACTTGGTTGTTTGTTAGCTTGTTCTGCAATGTCTAATTTTTGAAGTAATTCTTTAGCTCTAGCTTTATGTTTTTTTCCAGAGGCCAACCAACTTGCCATTTCTAAATTTTCTAAAACAGAAAGTGATGCAATAAAGTGCGATTTTTGAAAAACCACTCCAATGTTTTTACCTCTAAACTGATCGGCTTTACTGCCTTTAAGATTTGTGAAATCTGTATTATCGATAAAAATTTCTCCAGAATGTGGCTGCAACAAACCTGCTAAAATGTGCAAATAAGTGGTTTTTCCTTTTCCAGAATTTCCTGTAACCAAAATGGTACTTCCTGCCTGACAGAATAAATCGGGCATGATGAAATTTTGATTTTTATCGTAAGAAAATGTAATATTTTTTGTGCTTATCATTTTGTGTAATATTATGTGGCAAGATAAGAATATTGGAATAAGTTTGAAAACGTATTAACAAAATTTTATTTCAATTAAATATAAATTATTATGGTTCGTAATCTTCAACTAATAATCCTTTTTCTTCATTGTAATAAATTGCTAATGAGCCATCAATAAAATCAAAATGAATAAAATTCTCATTATTCATATCATAATCAACAACAGTATTTACTGATAAAAGCGGTGTTTTAATCTTCTCTTTCCAAATAGTTGCAGTACTTACATCCACTCTTTTTAATGAAAGTACATCTTGAAAATTGGCCGCCAATGCTTTTTGTTCTTCTACAAAGTCATAAGTAGTTGATATTGTGTAACCTGAATCTTCATCATTAATTTTGAAGAAATAAGTTGATGATTTATCAAAGACAATTTCAATAGTGTCTACAAAAACAAATTTTTCTTCTGGATTTACTAAATTAATCCAAAAATGATAAAAAATTGCAGAAATATTTTGATGGTTTTTTATTTGCGAAACCAAAGCTAAATCGGAATTGGAAAATTGATATAATTCTTTCATGTATTAACTGTAAATTTATTTTACAAAAGTACATTAAGTATTTTAAACACTTAGGTAAATAGGTTTGTTTTATCAATAAAAATCTGTGTACCTATTCTAAAAAATACCTGAATCTTTAAAACTCAAATAACCAAATTCAGTAATTATAACATGGTCTAAAACTAAAATATCTAAATTTTGGCCAGCTAGTGTTAACTTTTTTGTTAGTTGCAAATCAGAATTACTGGCTTGTAATTTGCCAGAAGGATGATTGTGACATAAGATTATTGATGTGGCATGATATTCAAAAGCGATTTTAAAAACCATTCTATTATCCACTACAGTTCCTGTGATTCCACCTTTGCTTATTTGTGATTTATGAATTACTTTATTGGAATTATTTAAATACAATACCCAAAATTCTTCATGAGGTAATTCGCCAATTATGGGTTGCATTATTTCGAATATACTTTTACTCGAAGTAATTCTGGGTAATTCAGTTGCTTCTTCTAACCTTCTTCTTCTGCCTAATTCTAAAGCAGAGACAATGCTTATGGCTTTAGCTTCGCCTATGCCTTTAAATTGAATTAATTGATTAACTGAGAGTTTACTAAGTTGGTTGAGATTATTGTTTGATGCTGCTAAAATACGCTGACACAACTGCACTGCGCTTTCATTTCTAGAGCCTGATCCTATTAAAATGGCTAATAATTCGGAGTCAGATAAGGTTGATTTACCTTTAAGTTGGAGTTTTTCACGTGGTCGATCGTCTTCGGCCCACTGATTAATTGGCGTGTACATAAAAATTTATTTTGGCGTTTATAAAATCAAATTTAAAATAATTTTAATTACTTTCAAAATAAAATAAAAATTAATGCGTTTATTATTAGTAGCATTTAAACCTTAAAATAATTTAACCATGAATTACATTTTTGTTTTATTCTTTTTATTGAATTTTTCTTCTTGCAAAAAAGAAGAACCAGTTTCGAAAAATACTAATTTCATTTCCAAAAAACAAGAAATTTTTCCAATTGAAAATCCGAATTCATTTGCAAAAAAGTTATCAAATGCAGCGATTCAAATTATTGACAAAAATGTGATTTACACACCCGATTATGTGAAGTTGAAATATCCAAACGGCGATGTCCCATCTAAAACTGGCGTTTGTACAGATGTAATAATTCGCGCTTACAGAAAATTAAATATTGATTTACAAAAAGAAGTTCACGAAGATATGATTGCGAATTTCACAAAATATCCTAACTTAAAAAAATGGGGATTAAAAACTACAGATAAAAATATTGATCACAGAAGAGTCCCAAATTTAGAAGTGTTTTTTGGTAGAAAAGGAAAAACATTACCAATTACTCAAAACGCAAACGATTATAAAACAGGCGAAATTGTAACTTGGATGATTAATGGCAAACTACCACATATTGGAATTATTACCCATTTAAAATCGAATAATGGCAAACGCAATTTAATTGTACATAATGTTGGTGGCGGACAAGTGTTAGAAGATTGTTTATTTAATTATACAATTGTTGGACATTTTCAATTTGGGAAATGATTTGGAGATTGGTTAATTTGAAAATATCTTCCAAATTTTCAAATCTTCAAATTCTCAAATTAATGAATCAATTGACTAACTTCATCAAAGTTCAATCCACCATAATTACCAGAACTCATTAATAATAAAGCAGAATTATCGAAATCTTGTGCAAATAAATAGTCTTTAAATTCTGTTGGATTCGTATAAATAATTAAATCTTTTCTGTTGAATGATTGTGCAATTTGCTCTTGCGACACTTCTTCTAATTGTTTAATTTTTACTGCATCTGGCGAATAAAAAACAACCGCAACATCTGCAGCCTTTAAGGCACCTTCGTATTCTTTTAAAAATTCGGCATTTAAACTACTATAAGTATGTAATTCTAAACAAGCGATTAGTTTTCTGTCAGGATATTGATCTTTTACTGCTTTCGTAGTAGCTGAAACTTTACTTGGCGAATGCGCAAAATCTTTGTATGCGACTTTATTTACACTTTCAGCAATTTTTTCTAAACGTTTACTTGCTCCTTTAAAAGTAGCTATTGCCTCATAAAAATCAACCTCATCTACGCCCATACATTGGCAAATCCATTTGGCACCTGCTAAATTATTTAAGTTGTGTGCTCCAAAAACTTCAATTGGCATGGGTCCTTCAGGTGTATCTAATAATGTAATTCCGTTTTCAACCGAATAATTTGGCGTTTGATAGGCAATTTTACGAATTGGATTCGTAGTTTCGTCAGCCACTTGTTTAACGGTTGCGTCCTCTTCATTATAAACTAAAATACCACCATTTGTAATTTGCGAAGTAAAAATACTAAATTGTTCTACATAATTTTCAAACGTTGGAAAAACATTAATATGATCCCAAGCAATACCAGATAGAAGGGCAATATTAGGTTGGTACAAATGAAATTTTGGTCGTCTGTCCATTGGAGAAGATAAATATTCGTCGCCTTCTAAAACGATAAAATCGTTAGTTTCAGTAAGATGCACCATCGTATCAAAACCTTCTAGTTGGGCGCCAACCATATAATCAACTTCAATATTATGATAATGCATTACATGTAAAATCATAGAAGTGATAGTTGTTTTTCCATGCGAACCACCGATTACAACCCTTGTTTTATTTTTAGATTGTTCATACAAAAACTCTGGATACGAATAAATTTTCAACCCTAATTCTTGCGCTTTCAACAATTCTGGGTTGTCTTCTTTTGCATGCATTCCTAAAATAACAGCTTCAATATCAGTTGTGATTTTTTCTGGAAACCAACCCATTTCTAAAGGCAATAATCCTTTTTTTTCTAATCGAGACTTTGAAGGTTCAAAAATAGCATCATCGCTACCTGTAATCTGATATCCTTTATTATGTAAAGCTAATGCTAAATTGTGCATGGCGGCTCCGCCAATGGCTATGAAATGTGTACGCATGTGATATGGTTAATGGTGAAAGGAATATGGTAAAAGGTAAAGTTTACCCTCTACCTAAAACCCTTTACCTAATTACTTTTTAATATTTTGTGCTTTGTTTTTATCTTTTAACTTATACATGTATAAATCATACAATTTGGCATATGTTATGGCTGATTTACCTAATTGATGTGCTATTAATAAATTGACTTCCGCCGCTTTGTATCTTTTGTAATACACATCAATGTGCCCTTTTGCTAAATAACCTTCTACTTTTGAAATGTTCATAATTTCTTCAGCATACTTTAAAGCTTTGGTTTCGCTACCACCAATAATTGCAGGTAATTCGATATATAACATTACTAACGCCCATCGAGATTCAACATGTTTTTTGTCTAAATTGGCCGCTGTTAAAAAAGCAGTTTCTAAATCGTCAATCATGCCAAGCGCTTTAAACTTATTAACAGATTTGGCTTTCATGCCTAATGCGCCACCATATTTATACCAGTAATTAGCGCTGTTTGGGTTTTGTTGTTTTAACTTATTATAATACTTAATTGCTTCGTCCCATTTTTTTGAATTGCCTGCAATATCGCCTAAATACTCAATTGTTTTTTGATGATTAGGCGCAGATTTTAAATAATTTTCAAACAACCCTTTGGCTTCGTCAAACTTTTTGTCTTTGTATAGTTTTTCTGCTTTCTCAAACAAAATCTGAGAAAACAAGCACTGAGAAAACAGTAAGAAAAAGAATAGGACTTTTTTCATAATTTTAATTTATTTTCAAAAATAAGAAAACAATTCGTTTTTTTCAATAAAAAAGAACTGCAAAATAGTTGTGATCATTATTTAAAAGGATGACGCTGTTGCCAAACGGTTTCAGGTTCTAAATTTCTGAATATTTTTCCTAAAAAAGTATTCAATATTTTATTGTTATGAAAAATAAAACCGGTCATTTTTGTGGGAGTTGCGCCTACAGAACTTTTAATTTCTAAGGCGGTTCTGCCAAAAATAATTTTTTTGAACTGATGTGTAATTCCAAATTCTGTCATGTTGTATAACATATTTAAATACAACATTTTTTCTTTTTGAACTTGGTCGTCGTAACCTAAAAAATAGGTTTCTAATATATTGTCATTTAATAAAACCGAATGAAAGCCAATAAGTTTTTCTTCCAAAAAATAACCAAAAATTTTAAAGCCATCTCCACATTGTTTTTTAAATATTGAAAAATGATTTTCTGCTAAAAAAAATGTATTAAAAGGTGCGTTTTTGGCTACGTGATGATACAATTCATTAATTCTGTTTTCATAAAAAATAACCTCATCAAAATCTAATTCCTTAACCAAAATACCTTCAATTTTTTTATGCGCTCTTTTGTACTGATCTCGATATTTTTTTGAAAAGGCGTTGTAATAATCATCTTTGACCCGCCATGAAGAAGGTAATTCAAAAATCATATTAGGTTGTGTATTGAATTCGTAAATGTTCTTAAAAGCAAACTTTTTAAATTCGACAGCACAATCTTGATAAAAATCTTTAAAAGAAACCAAATGAATTTTTATTCCTTTTTGTTTGAAAAATTGGATTAATTCTTGAGAACATTGGGTTAATAAATAACTAATATTTTCAAAGCTTATTTCTTTATTAAAAGTAAAACTGTTTTGTCCAGTTATCATATTATTCCCAATAAACAAAGTATGCGAAGCGAAATTTCGGAAAATAAAATTTCGTATGAATGTTTTGAAACAGTTGTCTCTTTCTCCAAAAGATTCTAATTTATTTAAATCTAAATATTGTGCTAACGAAACGCCAATTAATTCGGCATTTTCATAGATTCCAATATAAAAACATTGCATATTTTTTGGTGCCGAAAGTTCTAAAACTTTTAAATACGGCAATTGCAGAAAATGGTTTTCAGCGGCAACTGTATCCCAATTTTCTGGCAAATATTTGCTAGTTTCGAATATTTTTATAGTGATTTTCTCCAAGGCGTAAAAAAGTCCCACAAATGTAGGACTTCTATTTTATAAATAAATGTAAATTGTAATTATCTAATTAAAATTAGCACTTTTAATGCTTTTCATCAGTTCTATATTTACAACATCCATGAATTTTTGCATATTGTGCATCAGTAGCTTTTATGTCTTTGGTGTCATGTCCAGCAATTGCTACTGCTTTTTCTACATCTAAAACCTTACATTTTGTTTCATCGATGATTAAATGCAGATCTTGATCTTCTACATGCCAAACAGCGCTTTTAACTCCTTTTACAGAATAAGCTGCTTTTTCGATACGTTTTTTACACATATCACACACACCATTGACTTCAACTTCTACTTTTTTATTTTTATTTGGTTGTTCTTGTGCGTTTACATTAATTCCTAAAATGGCAATTAAAACTACTAATACTATTTTTTTCATAATTTTTGTATTTAATGATTTATTTGATTTTGTTCTTTTTTATCTTTTATTTTAAATCTTATTCCTGCGTAATACATTGTACCAAAAACTGGGCCATAAATCATGGTACTATCAAAATACGGACTATTGGGATTATCCGAAGCAATGATTGCATTTTTCTGTTTAAAATTTCCTAAGTTTTCAGTTCCAAAATACATTTCAAATGTACTTGAAAATGTGCGCGTTATTTGTGCATTAATAAGTTGGTAATTTGGCGTAAACTCCGATAATTGATACTCAATTGGATTGGCAAGTGTATTTGGCAAACGCTGCTGACCAATCCAATTAAAAGTAGCATCAAATTTCCATTGTTGACCTTTGTCTAAAATATGTGTTTCATAAGCAATGTTCGCAAAAAAACGATTTTTGGCTTGTAACGGCTTGTCTAATAATCCAGTTGCGTAGTCCGTTTTAACATTTAAATATTTATAGGCCGTTCTTAAATTTAAGTGCGTCATTAAATTAATATTCCATTCTAATTGAAAAGATTCTGCAAAACTTTTCCCATTTAAGTTAGAGAATGTTACTTGTCTTGCATTTTCTAAATCAACCACAATTTGATTACTAAAATCGGTTTTATAATAATCTACAACAATCTCATTTTCTTTTCCAAATATATAAAATTTCTGAATAAAACTCGCGCCATAATTCCAGGCTATTTCTGGATTTAAACCATATAATTTTCCGTTTTCATTTTTAATAATAATGTCTCTAGAACTAGCCAAAACATTTATATTTTCAGCAAAAATATTTGAGGCTCTTTTTCCTCTACCCGCAGAAAAACGAAACGTGGTTTTATCAAACGGATTGTATTTAACGTGTACTCTTGGCGTGAAAAACAAGCCCAATCTGTTATGATTATCGGCTCTTGCGCCTAAAACGAAACTAAAATTATTTAAATTGTCATAAGAATATTCAAAAAACGAACCAATTGAAGTATCAATTCTATCGTATTCTGCCATTAAATTGGCTTCTAAATGTTCTTGAAATTTATCAAAATTAAAATTCAAACCCGTAATAAATTTATGTTTAGTATTGTTAATAATCGAATTAAAAATAAGATTTGAAAAATAATTTTTATGATGAATATGATGCACTTTATCTCCAAATTCAGAATGCATTTTATTGTATTGAAAAGCCTGTTGAAACCCAATACTTTGAAATGGCATGCTTGGATAAACATAGCCTATTTTGTTGGAAATTTCTATTTTGTCCGTATTCACATGACTGGTCCATAAGTTTGGATTCATTACCATTTCGTGCGAATTATCGTTTATAGTTCCCCCCGTTTTTTCGTCGGAAAAATATTTGATATTTAAGAATGATACAATTCCTTTTTCTACATTATTATATTGCCAACGATTTAAAATATTGACTTGTTTTCCTAACGGATTGTCTAAAAATCCATCATGATTCATATCGTTTTTGATATTTCTAGTATTGCCGTGCAAAAGAACCAAGGAACTTAATTTATCTGAATATTTATTAGCAAAATGAGTATTCAATTCATATCTGCCATCATTTGAAGCATAAACATTGGCGAAAAACGGCTCTTCTTTTTGTGGTTTAACTAATTCATAATTTATTTGACCCGAAATACTTTCATATCCATTCACCACACTTCCGGCGCCTTTTGTAATTTGAATACTTTCTGCCCAAGTTCCTGGAATAAAGTTTAAACCAGTGGCTTGTAGAGCTCCTCTTATAGCTGGAATATTTTCTTCACTCATTAAAATATACGGACTGGTTAATCCTAACATTTTAATTTGCTTATTCCCAGTTACTGCATCAGAAAAATTCACATCTATAGACGGATTGGTTTCAAAACTTTCTGATAAATTACAACAAGCCGCTTTTTGCAATTCGCCTTGTGATAAATTTTGCGTATTTGTAACTGCTTTTTGTTTTCTTCCCAACGTATTTTGCTTCTTTACAATATTTACAGTTGCAATATTGCTTTCGGAATCGGTTTTTGCTAATTGAATGGTAAAATCTGATTTTACGCTTTGTTGAATTTCAAGGGTCTGAAATCCACTTTTCTCTATTACTAATAATAGATTACGATTTCCTTGAATTAAACTAAACAATCCGCTTTCGTTAGTCAACAATACGGCATTTAATTCTGGAATTGTAATTTTTACATTTGTGATAGGCTTGTTTTCCGAATCGGTAATTTTTCCCTGCACACTACTTTGTGCCAAAGAAAGAATGGGTAACATAACCAATAATATTATTTTGTACATAATGATTTTTATAAAGTTTATAATTTAAATAACTAAAAACAATACAAATTATGCGTAAAAAATAAGTTGAGAATAAAGTTTGTAAAAGGGGGGTGCATTGGAATTACAGTAGTAAGGTACTGTTTTCCTTGGTAATGACAAAACACATTTTTGATTTGAAAAAGTAGGGGTTTGATTTTCAAAAAAAAGTGTTGAAATAGGACTTGAAAAATCTTTTGTAATAGAATATTCTATTTTTTTTTCAACTTTTATTTCCTCATTTGAGCAACATCCTTTTTCGTCATTAACATCTTCTGTGGTACAACATGAGTCTTCAGTTGCAGAGTCTACTAATTTATTTTCCTGATAAACCAAAGATACGTAAGCAATTTGGTCATTACAAAAATGCAATACCAAACTAGCACTACTATTTACTAATAAAATAAATAATGCCAAATAAATACTTATGTGTTTTTTAAAATTCATTACTGCAAATTTATAGCTTTATTTTATAACTTATTGTTTATTAACACTTTTTTGATAAAAAAAAGCTGGAACAAATAAAATTAAAAATAAAGGTTGAATTAGAAATCTTCTTATATAGAAAACAAATAAATAATCTGGTGATTTAGAAAAATGTAATAAACTGAAAAATAATATGATTAAAACAACAAATAAAAAAAGCAATAAAAACGAAGTCAATTTTAGTATAGAAAAATCCTTAAATAAAAAATATAGTATCAAAATTGTAAGTATTCCATTCATGAAATACCTTAATAGAAGTCCAAGAAATAATTTCAAAGTATCAAATTCTGGCAAAATTTTATTTTGTGTGTCACCATGAAAAAATTCTAAAAAAGGATCGTAAAACAAATCTTTTTCAAACATTCTAATTAGCAATAAAGATAACACCAAAATGCCTATAACTGATATATTTATGGCTTTATTTTTTCGATTTTGCATAAGCTGAAAATTTAATAACCCAAACAATCCATAACACAAAAACCAATCCATAAATAACTAAAGGAAACAAAATATCATGTAAAAAAGTGCCGTATTCTGGATACTTATAAAGTCCTGCCGTAAGTAAAGCAATTCTGAAAATATTCAATATAAAAATCACTATTGAACCCAAAAATATATACAAAAAAGTACCAATAAATCTATTTGAAAACGAAAATATAAAGGCAGCAAATAAAATTATTACACTTACCGAATTGCAACCTTCCACTATTCGAGCGATGTATTTAGAATTATAAATTATTTTATAGGAAGATTCCAAATCATGCTTTATTATCTCGCAATTTGCTCCAAAAAAAACGAGAATGTTTTCAGTTTGTTGAGCTACAAAATGCGTGATACCATCTGTCTCATTTTTTTGAACATGGTATTGATTTAAATAAAGCGAGTAAATTATCGTAACAATAAAATAGCTCAAAAGAAACTTTAAGAGAAAAATAAAAAATACTTTATGCTGCTGAAATATGTTTTTCAAAATTTTAAATTTTAACAAAAATATAATTTTTACTTTCTTATTAATGTATAATTTTACAAAAAAATTAAAAATGGAATTTGAACTTATAAAAACAGAAGTAAAAAACATCATTAAAACTAATGAAAATAGAGATGAAAAGCTTTCTAATATTTGTCAATTATTACAAGATTCTGTTTCATATTACAATTGGGTTGGTTTTTATTTTGCCAATCATGAAACCAAAACTTTACATCTTGGTCCTTACGTAGGAGCTGAAACAGATCATACCGTAATTCCTTTTGGAAAAGGAATTTGCGGACAAGTTGCAGAAAGTAACGCTAACTTTGTGGTACCTGACGTTTCAGCCCAAGACAACTACATCGCTTGTAGCTTTACAGTAAAATCAGAAATTGTTGTACCTCTCTTTGTAAATGGAATAAATATTGGACAAATAGATATCGACAGCCACGTAATTGACCCGTTTACTGAAGCAGATGAACGTTTTTTAGAATTTGTAAACGAACAAGTGGCTTTACTTTTCTAGAAAATAATTCACATCTTTTGAGTTTATTTCGATTACGGATTTTTTTATTCCAATTCCTTATTGAAAATCAAATTATTCTACTTAAATTTGTTTAATCTTTTTTAATTAAAATTAAACAAAAATGCCTGTTACGCAAAAAACTGAATTAGACGACATCGCCATTGATAGAATTATCGAAATGGCTTGGGAAGACAGAACGCCTTTTGATGCCATAAAATTTCAATTTGGATTAGCTGAAGCTGATGTAAAAGCATTAATGAAAAAAGAATTAAAATTTTCTAGTTACAAATTATGGCGACAACGTGTGGAAAATTGTAAAACCAAGCATGCAGCAAAACGTGCTGATGGTATTGACCGATTCAAATGTAAATTACAAAGAGCCATTTCAAATAATAAAATATCAAAAAGATAATAGATAAAATGGAAAACAAAAAACCTGATAATGTAGTTTATTCAGAGGAAAATGGATACAATGCAAGTTTTTTACCTTATGCAACAACTGTTAGCGCGCCAATAATTAAAGTTGATGATGTTGCAGCTTGGAAAGGCCGTGGCGTAAGAAACGTGAACAAAGAATTTGAAAATAAATTCAATGAACTAAAAGTTCAATACCAAAATTTAATGGAAGAATTTGAGTGGAATGAATTGGTTTACAATTCAAAATTTTCATTTGAACCTATTATCGGAGAGATTTATCATTTATATGCGTCAGGTAATGCCACTTACTTTTTGTCCTTAATTCCACCAAACGAATGGAATAAAGAGCATATTGGAACCTTTCAATTAAATAGCGATAAAAAATGGGTGAAACTTTAGTAAAACATATTACCCATGACGAAATTATGAACATGGAAAAACAAGAACGTGTTCACTTTGCAAATAGTTTAGGCGGTTTTAAAAGCGTAGTTTTAATTGGCACACAAAACAAAAAAAGTCAAACCAATTTGGCAATTATAGATTCTATTTTACATATTGGAAGCAATCCGCCTTTATTCGGAATGGTTTTTCGTCCTGGAGCTGTTGCACGTCACACACTAGAAAATATTTTAGAAACAGGTTTTTACACCATCAACCATATTACCGAAAAAATTCATAAACAAGCCCATCAAACATCAGCTAGATATGACAGAGATTGCTCAGAATTTGACGAAACTGGCTTAACACCTGAATTTAAAAATAACTTTTTTGCGCCTTTTGTAAAAGAAAGTAACATACAATTGGCCATGGAATTTAAAGAAAAAATAACACTTTCAATCAACAATACGGTTTTAGTAATTGGTGAAGTGAAAGATGTTTATTTCCCAGAAAACTGTTTGCAAAAAGATGGTTTTCTAGACATTGAAAAAGCCGAATCCATAACTTGTTCCGGATTAGATAGTTATCACAAAACTACACAAATATCAAGATTAAGTTATGCCAAACCCGACAAAACAATTACTTCACTAATTTAATTTTGACCAAAAAAGCGATCAATATTGTATGGTTCAAACGTGACCTTCGTTTGGTTGATAACGAAGCACTTTTCCATGCAAACCAATCTGATTTGCCTTTATTGCTAATTTATGTTTTCGAACCATCCGTAATGAATTATGATGATTCAGATGTGCGGCATTGGCGATTTATTTACGAATCCATTCAGGATTTGAATAAAAAACTAGCCCCTTTTAACGCTAAAATCTATTTCTTCCATAACGAAGTAAAAACCGTTTTTTCTGAATTAATAAATAAATTCGAAGTAAAAACCGTTTTTTCCCATCAAGAAATAGGAAATAAAGTAACCTATGACCGCGATTTGGAAATGAAATCGTTTTTCAGTTCCAACGAAATAACTTGGAAAGAATTTCAAATGCACGGCGTTATTCGTAGACTAAAATCAAGACAAAATTGGGACAAACGTTGGGAGCAAGTCATGCGCGATACCCCTAAAAATATAAAAGAATCCGATTTAGAAACAATAGAATTAGATTCTGAATGGTATGACATTATTAAAGGAAACGAATTACCCATCGAAATTACAACTCCCAATCCCAACTTTCAAAGAGGTGGCGAATATTGGGCGTGGCGTTATTTAGACAGTTTTGTCAAAGAACGCTATGTAAATTACAGCAAACACATTTCGAAACCAGCTTTGAGCAGAAAAGGCTGCAGCCGATTGTCACCGTATTTGGCCTATGGAAACATTAGCATGCGAATGATTTATCAATATACGAATCAACATTACGAAACCTCTAAAAACAAGAGAGCCATCTTGAATTTCGTTTCCCGTTTGCATTGGCATTGCCATTTTATTCAAAAATTTGAAGACGAATGCGAAATGGAATTTGAAAACGCAAACCGAGCTTATGATACTTTGATTAAACCCAAAAATGAAACTTACATTAAAGCTTGGCAAGATGGAAAAACGGGTGTGCCAATTGTAGATGCTTGCATGCGATGCTTGGTAGCAACAGGCTACATTAATTTCAGGATGCGCGCTATGGTGGTGTCGTTTTTTACCTTTAATTTATGGCAAGATTGGCGCGAACTGCATTTCTTGGCGAGACAATTTTTGGATTACGAACCAGGTATTCATTACCCACAAATTCAGATGCAATCAGGCACAACAGGAATTAACACCATACGAATTTACAGTCCGATAAAAAACTCCGAAGAGCATGATGCGGATGGTATTTTTATTAAAAAATGGTTACCAGAATTAGTAGAAGTTCCCGTTTCATTGCTTCACGAACCTTGGAAAATGAACGAAATGGAACAGCAATTTTACAACTGTATCATTGGCAAAGATTATCCCGCACCTATTGTAAATATTGACGAAACAAGAAAATATGCCAGCGATATTGTGTGGAGCTTTCGAAAAAAAGAAGAAGTGAAAGAAGAAGGAAAACGAATATTGAAAAAACACGTAAGTAATCCAAATCGAAAAACAAAAAAGAAAACACAATAATGGCACTATTTTTAAAAGCAGATTGGGAAAATATCATCATGGCAAATTATGAAATTGATCCACAAATTTTACTTCCCTACTTGCCAAAAGGAGTTAAAATTGACTTGTTTGAAGACAAATGCTACATTAGTTTAGTGGGCTTTATGTTTAAAAATACCCAACTATTTAATGTCCCAATTCCGTGGTTTGGAACTTTTGAAGAAATTAACTTGCGCTTTTATGTTGTTCGAAAAGAAGGCAATAAAATAAAAAGAGGCGTAGTTTTTATCAACGAAACCATTCCGTACCCAATTGTGGCTTGGGTTGCCAATAAATTATACAAAGAGCATTATACTGTTGTACCCACAAAACACGAACAAGAAGTAAATTCAGATTTTCAAAAAATAAAATTTGAATGGCTGGTAAATTCCAATTGGAATAGCATGGAGGTATCGTATTCATTCGGAACGGATAAAATGAAAAAAGATAGCTTAGAACAATTTATTTACGACCATTACTTCGGCTACACCAAAATAAGCAACACAAAAACAGAAGAATATAAATTACAACACCCAATTTGGAAAACGCATACCATTTCAAATTATGAAATTGAGTGCGACTTTCAGGCGATGTTCGGAACGGATTTTGCAATTCTTAATGAAACAAAACCAGCGGCAGTTTTTATTGCGAAAGGTTCAAGAGTAGGAATAGAATGGAAAAGAAATAAACTACAATTGTAATATGAAAGGCGTAAAAAAACAAAATCTACCCACAAAAATTTGTGTGGTTTGCCAAAAACCGTTCACTTGGCGCAAAAAATGGGAGAAAGTTTGGGACGAAGTAAAATATTGTAGTGATAAATGCAGAGTAAAAAAATAAGATAAGATGTCAAAAACGTTACGATTACTTCTCGGAGATCAATTAAATAGCAATCATTCTTGGTTCAAAACCATTGATGATTCGGTGACTTATGTCATGATGGAAATTCGAACAGAAACGGATTATGCCCAACATCATATTCAAAAAGTAGTTGGTTTTTTCTCGGCGATGCAACAATTTGCGGCCGAATTGCAATCGCAAAAACACCAAGTAATTTATTTTCATTTGAATGATGCATCTAACTTACAATCGTTCAAAAAAAATATTCGCTTTTTAGTTGAAAAAGAACAGTTCACCCATTTTGAATACCAATTTCCTGACGAATACCGTTTGGATGAACAGCTGAAAAATTTGTGCCAATCGCTGTCTATACCAACTTCCGTTTCCGATTCGGAACATTTTATGAGTTCTAGAAACGAATTAGGTGATTTTTTTGAAGGTAAAAAAACCTATTTGATGGAAAGTTTTTACCACATGATGCGCAAAAAACACCATATTTTAATGGAAGGCGATAAACCTTTGACTGGAAAATGGAATTATGACGGCGAAAACAGAAAAAAATTGCCAAAAGATCACAAACCAACACCGCCTTTGGTTTTCAATAATAATGTTTCGAAAATCGTTTCTGAAATTCAAAAAACAGACATCAAAACCATCGGAACTATTGATGCTGAAAATTTTGTATGGCCCATCAACAGAGCACAATCGGTAGAATTACTTGATTTTTTTGTAACCGAATTTTTGGCACTTTTTGGCAGTTATCAAGATGCCATGACACCAAATGAATGGTCGTTGTATCATGCGAGAATTTCGTTTTCGATGAATATAAAATTGATTTCTCCATTGGAAGTGATCCAACGAGCCATTACAGAATGGGAAAATCGCCCTGAAGAAATTGCTTACAATCAGTTGGAAGGATTTGTGCGCCAAATTATCGGCTGGCGCGAATACATGCGTGGAATTTACTGGAAAAAAATGCCAGAATTTGCCACAATGAATTATTTCAATAACGAAAACCAACTTCCAGAATGGTTTTGGACCGGCAAAACAAAAATGAATTGTTTGAAAGACGCGATTAACCAATCCTTAAATTACGCTTATGCGCACCATATTCAGCGATTGATGATTACAGGAAATTTTGCCCTTTTAGCTGGAATTCATCCAGATGAAGTTGATGCGTGGTATTTAGGTATTTATATTGACGCCATTGAATGGGTGGAAATTACGAATACACGCGGCATGAGTCAGTTTGCCGATGGAGGTATTGTTGGCACAAAACCCTATGTGAGTTCAGCATCTTATATTGACAAAATGAGTCATTATTGCGGAAGCTGCTATTATAAAAAAGCAATAAAAACGGGTGAAAAAGCTTGTCCGTTCAATAGTTTGTATTGGAATTTTTATGATAAAAACGAAGACAAATTAGGCAAAAATCCCCGCATCGGAATGATGTATAATGTGTGGCGAAAAATGAAACAGGACGATAAAGTCGCCTTGTTAGAACAAGCGGATTATTATTTGAAAAACATCAATGAATTATGATAAAAACAGCAATAGTTTGGTTTAAAACCGACTTACGAATAGAAGACAACGAAACCCTTGTGAAAGCTATCGCCATTAGCGAGAATATAATTCCTGTGTATTGTTTTGACGAATCCCATTTTGAAACCACTTCCTACGGATTTAAAAAAACAGGCAGTTTCAGAGCACAATTTTTATTGGAATCGCTTCAAGATTTAGACGCGAGGTTAAAAACTTTGGGTTCGGGATTGATTATTTTAAAAGGAAAACCTGAAATAGAAATCCCTAAAATTGTAAATCAATTTAAAGCACAAAAAGTGTTTGCCAAGCGAGAAGTGGCTTTTGAAGAAAGACAAACGGAGAAAAAAGTGCAAGATGAATTATTTAAAGTGCGTTGCGAATTAGAAAAAATTAGCACAAGTACGTTATACCATGCCGAAGATTTGCCTTTTTCTATCAAAGACATTCCTGATGTGTTTTCTAATTTCAGAAAAAAAACAGAAAAAGATTCTCAAATAAGAGCACCTTTTGAAGCACCAGCAAAAATTAATTCGCCTAAAATTCCGCCTTTGGAATTACCAACATTAGAAGCTTTAGGGTTAACCAAAACTACAATCGATTCTAGGGCAGTTTTACAATTTAAAGGTGGTGAAACGGAAGCCATTCAGCGATTGCATCATTATTTTTACGATACGCAATGTTTGTCATCATACAAAGAAACTAGAAACGGAATGGTGGGCGCTGATTATTCATCAAAATTTTCTGCTTGGTTGGCTATGGGTTGTATATCAGCGCGATTTATTTATGCTGAAATTAAAAAATACGAAAAGCAGTTTGGTGCAAATGATTCCACTTATTGGTTGGTTTTTGAATTACTTTGGAGGGACTTTTTCCGATTTATGTTTAAAAAACACCAAACGAAATTTTTCTTGTACGAAGGAATAAAAACCGAAAAAGTGAATTCGAAATCCTTAAATGAAAAACTACTTTCGCAATGGATGAATGGCGCAACAAATTCTGACTTTATCAATGCCAATATGCTCGAATTGCAACAAACCGGATTTATGAGTAATCGCGGCAGGCAAAATGTCGCCAGTTATTTTTGCAATGAACTCAACATGGATTGGCGTTTTGGCGCAGCGTATTTTGAACAAGAATTAATTGATTATGACGTTTGTAGCAATTGGGGAAATTGGGCTTATTTGGTTGGGGTTGGCAATGATCCAAGAGGGCATCGTTACTTCAACATTGAGAAACAAGCAGCCGATTATGACAAAAAGAAATCGTTTAGAAAGTTGTGGTTAAAATAATAAGTGCTAAAAGTTGCATCTTCAAAAATAATTTGTAAATTTGCACCCGTATTGAGATAAACTCAATCTACATAATAATCATTTAAATAATATTAGCATGTATTTGACTAAAGAAACAAAAGCTGAAATCTTCGCTAAACACGGAGGAAAAGCTGAAAACACAGGTTCTGCAGAAGGACAAATTGCGTTATTCACATTTAGAATTTCGCACTTAACAGAACACTTGAAAAAAAATCGTCACGATTACAACACAGAAAGATCGTTGGTGCTTTTAGTAGGTAAAAGAAGAAGTCTTTTAGATTACTTAAAAAAGAAAGATATCTTAAGATACCGTGAAATAATTAAAGAATTAGGAATTAGAAAATAATACACTAAAGGGGCTTTGCGCCCCTTTTTGTTTATAAGCAAAGCAGAAAAGTTTGGTTTTTCATTGGGTTAGACACAACTACAACAACTTACAACAACAACACAACTAACCCTTTGTATAACCTTTTGAGAATTAAATTTATGATTCCACAATTATTTGTAGAAAAAATCGATTTAGGTGATGGCAGAAGCATCACAATCGAGACAGGTCGTTTAGCTAAACAAGCAGACGGATCTGTAGTAGTAAGAATTGGAAATACTGTTATTTTAGGTACAGTTGTTTCCTCAAGAAAAGCAAGCCCAGGCATTGACTTTTTACCTTTGACGGTAGATTACCGTGAAAAATTTGCAGCAGCAGGTCGTTTTCCTGGTGGTTTCTTCAAAAGAGAAGCGCGTCCAAGTGATAACGAAGTGTTAACGATGCGTTTAGTTGACCGTGTATTGCGTCCACTTTTTCCATCAGATTACCATGCTGAAGTGCAAGTTATGATTCAATTAATGTCTCATGACGAAGACGTTATGCCAGATGCTTTAGCAGGATTAGCGGCTTCGGCAGCTCTTGCATTATCTGACATTCCTTTTGAAACCTTAATTTCTGAAGCTAGAGTGGGAAGAATTGATGGAAAATTCATCATCAACCCAAGTCGTGCACAATTAGAATTATCTGATATCGATATGATGATTGGCGCTTCTACTGATTCTATCGCGATGGTAGAAGGAGAAATGAAAGAAATTTCAGAAGCTGAAATGGTGGAAGCCATTAAATTTGCTCACGAACATATTAAAGTACAAATTGCTGCACAAGAAAGATTGGCGCAAGCATTTGGAAAAAAAGAAGTTCGTACGTACGAACAAGAAAAATCTGATGACTCTATTTACGCTAAAGTAAAATCAGCAGCTTACGATAAAATTTACGCCATTGCTAGTAAAGGTTCAGCTAAACAAGAACGTGGAGCTGCATTTGATGCTGTAAAAGAAGAAGTAAAAGCATTGTTTACAGAAGAAGAATTAGCTGAAAATGGGGATTTAGTTGGGAAATATTTCTATAAAGTCAACAAAGAAGCGGTTCGTAATGTAACTCTTGATTTGGGAACACGTTTAGATGGTAGAAAAACTACTGAAATCAGACCAATTTGGAGTGAAGTAAATTACTTACCATCGGTTCACGGATCGGCGTTGTTTACTCGTGGTGAAACGCAAGCTTTAGCTACAGCTACTTTAGGAACTTCTAGAGAAGCCAACCAAATTGATTCACCATCGGAACAAGGAGAAGAAAAATTCTATTTACACTATAATTTCCCACCATTTTCTACTGGTGAAGCGCGTCCGTTGAGAGGAACTTCAAGAAGAGAAGTAGGTCACGGAAACTTGGCACAACGTGCATTAAAAAACATGATTCCTGCTGATTGTCCTTATACGATTCGTGTAGTTTCTGAAGTATTAGAATCGAATGGTTCGTCTTCAATGGCTACCGTTTGTGCTGGAACTTTATCATTAATGGATGCGGGTATTCAAATGATTCGTCCCGTTTCTGGAATTGCGATGGGATTGATTACTGACGGTGAACGTTTTGCTGTTTTATCTGATATTTTAGGTGATGAAGATCATTTAGGAGATATGGATTTCAAAGTAACTGGAACTTCGGAAGGAATTACGGCTTGTCAAATGGACATTAAAATTGACGGATTGAAATATGAAATCATGGAGCAAGCTTTGGCTCAAGCTCGTGATGGCCGTTTGCATATCTTAGGAAAATTAATGGAAACATTGGAGAAACCAAATGCTGACGTTAAAGTACATGCACCAAAAATTATCATGAGAACTATTCCTGGTAACTTTATTGGAGCGTTAATTGGACCTGGTGGAAAAGTAATTCAAGAATTACAAAAAGCTACGGGTTGTACTATCGTGATCAACGAAGTTGATGAGCAAGGTGTAGTTGAAATCTTAGGTACAGATCCAGATGGAATTGCAGCTGTATTAGCTAAAATTGATTCTATCATTTTCAAACCACAAATGGGAGAAGCTTACGAAGTAAAAGTAATTAAAATGTTAGATTTTGGTGCGGTTGTAGAATATACAGATGCGCCAGGAAACGAAGTTTTATTACACGTATCTGAATTGGCTTGGGAACGTACTGAAAACGTTACGGATGTAGTGAATATGGGCGACGTATTCCAAGTGAAATACCTTGGTCTTGATCCTAAAACTAGAAAAGAAAAGGTGTCAAGAAAAGCACTTTTACCAAGACCTCCAAGAGAAGAGAAAAAAGAGTAACTCATTTTTCATAGTTTACCAAAAAACCCCAATTTATAATATGAATTGGGGTTTTTTACTTTAAACAAAAAAAATAAACAATTTTTGGTTAGTAATTTGTTTTATTATTTATAGGATTTTTTTAACTTTTGTTATACTTTTAAACTTCTATAAAAAATTAATTTTACTTGTGTATTTAATTAAATAAAATGACTAAATCCGTTGGCATAATTGGAGCTGGAATTGGTGGTCTTGCATTAGCAATTCGACTAGCCAATCAAGGGTTTAAGGTAACCATTTTTGAAAAAAATAGTTATCCTGGAGGGAAATT
>CAYOCC010000012.1:0-31364 GCA_964402375.1 uncultured Flavobacterium sp.
CTTTACCGCCGCTTTGCATTCTTAAAAATGTATTCACACGCGCCATACTCCAAGCTGCTCTTGATTGTCCAGGTCTATGACTAGAACTAAACGCACCTGAGCCTCTACGATATACTTTCTTTAATTGTCCAAGAGTTACTTTTTTAGAGTGTTTAGCGTTATGATTTTTTACTTTTTCTTTTAAAGCGTCAGTCACCTTTTGACTAAAAGTGATTTCAGCTTTACTTATTAATTGCTTTTCGTCTTTTTTATTTAATGCTTCTTTAGCTTTTTCTTTAGCATTTGGACTTGTGCCAGCAGATCCCGGTTTATTTATGCTAGAACCTTTCTTGCGTTCATCTGGCTTCGCTGGAGTTTGGGCCGAGCTTTTTGGGCCTTGTCTTTTTTTTGCAATAAGCTTAGAGAAATCTACTATTAAATTCATATTTAAAATTACACTAATTTAACAATGTATAGAAAAAAGTAAAGCCGCTTTTTAGAGCGGCTTTTTTTGTTTTTAATCGACTATTACTTCTTCTTTACTGGAGGCTTGGCTGGAACTGGAGGCTTTCCAGTGGGCTTTGCTACCTTAGCGGAAGCGGTGGCGGTCTTAGTCATTGTCTTTGCTGTAGTCTTGCTCATATTTGTATATGTAGTTTATGTTATATTTGTGAAAATGTTTTTCAACTTTTATCTGATTGGGCATGCGCCACCGGCACATTCAGCCATATCTAGCATTTCAACGTTACCTGATAAAATAGTAATCAAAGGTTTAACTTTAACGTTTGCAGCTAAATAAGTAGCTTCATCAATTTCTTGATATGGAGCTTGTTTGAATCCATGATCCTTGAAGAGAAGAAAACTAACGCTCTTAATGTTGTTTTCATAATTATTTTTTAGCCAAGTTTTAAGAGATTCAAGTTCTTCTGGCTTGTAATAAGCGGTTACAGAAACAGCGTTATCTGACCAAACGGTTTGCAATTTTTTTACCATATCAAGTTGTTTAATAACATCCATATCCTTGGTAAGTATTGAACCTTCTGGAGTCTTGCATGGAAAATAAACTACAACAGTATCACGATTATCAGTTCCATCAAAATTGATTAAAAATTCAACATGATAACCCATGTCTTTACAGGTTTGAACAAGAGAGTCAGAACTAGACATACGAACAGTACGCATATAATACTGACTGAATGCAGGATGAACACCGGGGGTAGCTCCACCCAGAAGGCTTAATGTTCCGCTTGGCTTAATTGTTGTAAGCTTAATGCTTTCTGACCATCCACGTTTTGCGCTCCATTCTTTATCGAACTTACGCAAAGAAACGTAACAATCATCAAGCCAATCAAGCTTATTAAGAGACTGGCAAACACCAGTAACACCAAGACCAAGGCGCATATTCTTATGAACGATACGATTAGTTTCTTCATGTATAAAAGGTAGGGCGGCAATAGCTTTTTGGGTCTTATAAAGTAATTTGGCGCAATCAATCAATTCTTCTTTAGAAGTTATGTTATTTAAATAAAGTTCAGAGAGATTGCAGCACTCATAGTTTGCGAGGCTTATTTCAGCGCAAGGATTAGTCATTTCACAATTATCTACATCTGTGGGATATAAAATATTTTGAGAAATTGGCCCATCCTTAATGCGTCCAAATTTTTGAGAAAGAGGGAGGTTGAAAAAACCATAAGGCTCACCATTTGCATAACCTGATTCCTTATTAATTTCATATCCATTCTTCCAGACCTCTTCAAGAACATGATCATAACTATCAGCATAGATAGTATTGTTGCTCATTGCTCGCCAATTAGGAACGTTTCCTGTTCCCCAGTTTTTAGCACGAAGATAAAGAATATCGTCAGGATCGCCTAGAGCGATTTCTGCGCTGCGCCGCACATTGCCAGCGACAACAACGCTGCCAATAATATTGCAGATATCCAACACATCAATTGAACGAAGCTTCTTGCCTTCGCGAGCTTGAAAGATTTTTGTAATCTTATCGATTCCGTCAATAAGGATTTGTGGGCCACTAGCCTTTCCGCCAAAACCCTTGATTGGCTCACCGTAACCTCTGATGAGAATAGTCGAATACGAAAACGATTTACCTGTAACGTAAAAAGCATCCAGAACTTTAGAAAGCAGATTAACCCAACCTTCGCGTTTATCTGGCACAATGTAATCAGCGTCTTTAGTCGCTTCATGAATGACATTTACACCTTTCTTAATCTTTGGTAGCTCGTGAACATCTTCACGGCGAATGCTATAACCTACACCGCCGCCAAGCATTAAATTTTCAAAGAGAAACAAAAAAGCTTTTGGCTCGCGCATTGCTGTCGCCCAGCAATTAAGAAGAGAATTTGCGCCAAAACGATCAACGGTAGAAGTGCCAAGTTGCCAAAGCATTCGACCTGCAAAGTTACACTTTAAATTAAAAACGTAATCATAAATACGTTTTGCTTCTTCTGGAGTATATTGTGCGCCAATCTTTTGTGCGCCATTAATACAACGTTCTACTGTTTCATTCCATTCTTCTGTCGTTCCGTCTTCCTTCTGGCGAGCATAAGTTCTTTTGTAGACAATATATCCAAGACCGCTAAAACCCCAGTTAGGTTGCTTGTTCTTATATTGCGCCAAAAATGAAGGAGACAGAATATTTAAATTATCGCTCATGGTAAAAAGTATTATACACTAGATTTTAAAATTATCTATGTCATACTTTACCATACGTTCTACGAGGTTGTCAAAGGAAATTTTTGGTTTCCAACCTAATTCTTTTCTGGCTGGAGTTGAGTCTCCTAAAAGGAGTTCAACTTCGGCGGGTCTATAAAATTTAGGATTAATTTTAACTAAAATTGATGATTGAATTTCATTTTTAATGGCGTATTCAGTAGAAACGCTCATTTGTTCTTCTTGTCCATGTCCATGCCAAACACCTTCAATTCCAGCACAAACAAAAGATTTACTTATGAATTCTCTAATGGTGTGTGTTTCGTTGCTTGAGAGAACGTAATCTTTTGGTTTTTCTTGATTCATTATTTTCCAAACACCATCAACAAAATCCTCAGAATCAGACCAGTCTCTTTGAGCGTCTATATTTCCAAGTTCAATTGGTGCAAAAGGTTGATTATTTTTAATAGCATGATATATGCGAGCAACGCCTTTGCTGATTTTTCTGGTTACAAATTCTTCTCCACGTTTAGTGCCTTCGTGATTAAAAAGAATACCGTGGACAGCGTATAGATTATAAGATTCACGATAAATTTTTACCAGATGACGAGCGGAAGCTTTGCTGGCTCCGTATGGGCTTCTCGGTCTTACTGGATGAAGAATGTCTTGTGGACTGTACTGTACATCTCCAAATTCTTCACTAGATCCAGCAGAGTAAAAACGACACTTTGGTTGAAAACGGCGAACAGCTTCAAGACATCTAGCTACACCCGTGGCATTAGCATCAAAAGTTTGAAGTGGAATCTCCCAACTACAACCGACAAATGATTGGGCTGCAAAATTAATAAAATAATCAGGTTGAATCTCTCTCACAAGATTATCTAAACTAACGCCATCAGACAAATCACCATAAACTAATTGAAATCTTTCGTTATTAATAAAGTTTTTGCAATTAATAAAATTCGTATTTGAACAACGTCGAACCATTCCAAAAATTTTTACTGTTGTGTTCGTTAATAGATATTCTACAAGATTAGATCCATCTTGTCCGGTTATGCCTGTTATTAAAACTTTTTTTTCCATATTTATTTTTTGTGTATATTTGTAATTCGTTTATTTTATAGTTAATCTGGTCTCCATAAACCTATTCCGCCGAATCCTTGAGAATACGTTCCATTTAATTTCACTTTACCTGAAGATTTTGTGCAGATTAAATCTGTTTTAGAACCTTCGTTTAATTCTTTCCAAAATTTATTAACTTCTCCTCCATGATTTCCAGTAAATATATGATTTGGGTCAATATCATGAAAAACTATATAACCACGATCTGATAAAAGATTTTTGTATAAGTTAAAATCATTTTTCACTCCTTCATAAGAATGATCACCATCTATAAAAATTAAATCGTATTTGTCGCATTTATTTTTTATTTTATTGAAATTGTTTATATTTTGAGAGTCTCCAGCTATAAATATCCAATCTTCTTCCTGCATAAAATGTTGTATTGCAGGTTCTCGATCTTGAATATCTATAGAAACTTTTTTTCCTGTTGACAGCTTGCTCATTATCCAAAAAGTGCCACCCATAGTACCTATTTCAAGAATATTGTTTGCTTCAAAACCTTTTAACCAATATGAAAAAGTTAAAAATTCTTCATACACTTGCATAAACGTGAACTTTTCAATTAATTGATTATTAACACAATAATCTACAAGTCTTTTGGGATCTATATTTTTATTCATATTTTATAGTTTATATATTTTAAAATTTATAAATTCTTTAAATAAGTTATTGGTATTTTGGTTTTTATTAATTTCATATTTTTAATTTGTCTTGATTGTTTAAATACCAATTATAAGTATCTTTTAATCCATGTTCTAATTTTATTTTTGCTGTGTACCCAAGCTTATTTAATCTAGTGCAATCTAATAGTTTTCTCATTGTGCCGTCTGGTTTGGATAAATCAAATTTTATTAATCCTTCGTAACCAACTATAAGTGATATTTTTTTCGCTAGTTCATAAATAGTTATTTCAAAACCGCTACCAATATTTATTTGAGAAATGTCTTGAGAATATAAATCTTTTGCGTCCAAGTTCTGTGAAACCCACAAACACGCTTCAGCCATATCATCTACATGCATAAATTCTCTTTTAGCTTTACCAGTTCCCCAAATTTCAATAAAAGGTTTATTCTCTACCTTAGCTAAATGAAAACGATGCAAAAGACCGGGAAGAACATGAGAATTTTGTGGATGAAAATTATCATTTGGTCCATAGAGATTTGTAGGCATTACAGATATAAAATTACATCCATATTGTTTATAATAACTTTCACACATTTTTATGCCAGCAATTTTAGCGATTGCATAGGGTTCATTTGTATATTCTAATGGAGAGGTTAATAAATATTCTTCTTTAATAGGTTGTTCTGAAAATTTTGGATAAATGCAAGAACTGCCGAGAAATAAAAATTTTTTAACGCCAGATAGATATGAGGCGTGAATTAAGTTATTTTGAATTTGAAGATTCTCATAAATAAAATCAGCACGATAAAAGCTATTAGAGTGAATTCCACCGACTTTAGCTGCGCAATCAATTACTAAATCAAAATCATGTTTATAAAAAAAATCAAAAACTTTAGACTGATCTAATAAATTTAAGTCACTTTTTTCAATTGTATGTATGTCGTAATTATTATTTTTTAATTTATTAAGAATAGCTGTACCCACCATTCCTTTATGTCCAGAAATAAAAATTTTCATATTTTTATCCACTCTTTTGGTAATGTCTGATTTTTGCCAGTAAATTGACCAAACCATATTGATGGTGCTATAACTTTTTTATTTGAATTAGCGTTTAAATAGGCTCCCCACCAACTAAATGAAGAATTTGCTATTATATTATTTTTACACATTGACATCAACCAAAGATCCTCAACATCATTAAACACTTCCATAAATATCATATTATTAAATTTTAGATTATTTTTACACCATTGAATATCATCAGAGAATATAAATACGTAATCATATTCTCCGATTATATCTAAAGCTTTTTTGTAATACTCAATAGATTGAACTGGATGGTATCCATTCGATGTAATATAATCTGTTCTTCTAATATGAAGTGAAACTATATTTTTGTCTATAAACGGTGTTAGTTTTAATTTTTTTAAAACATCATCAGATGGCGACAACTCTTTTAATATTTCAAATTTATTATTTTCAAAATATTTTTCATTCTGCCAATATCCGTTTAAATAATAATTATAATTACTATCAATTTTTAATTCTTTAAAATGAGAATCCTCTGAGACATTTATAAAATTTTCGGAGCCATTAAAGATATTTATTTTTAAATTTGGAAATTTGTCTAAACAAAAGTTTCGTTTAGTATCAATGCCATTATATTTATAAAAATAAGATAAATCTAACATCGTAGGAACTTGATGTTTAATTTCTAACGCTTTTCCATAAGCCCATTGAAATATTTGATTTCCTAATCCACCTTGTAGTTTGTTTACTATCATTATAATTCAAAATTGTTGGATTGTAGTTCTTTTATTGAAACAAATCTAACACCGCTTTCTATCAAGTCTATGTTATTTCTTTTAATATCTTCAAAAAAGTTCCAAGCTAAAACAATTATGATATCGGGCTTGTTGTCATAACAGTAATTTTTATTTTTTATTGGAATGTTGACACCAGGTATGAATTTATTGTTTTTTAATTCATTGTCCTCAATTGTATAATCTATGAAATTAAGATCTACCCCGTAATAATTCAAAGCTGTCGTTGCTTTAGCTGGAGATCCATAAGCCGCAATTTTTTTATATTTTGATTTTAATTTATTGATGTTTACAACAACATTATTCTTTATTCGAACGATTTCTTTATTAAAGTTTTTATACGTTTCATATTTTTTAATACCAAATTTTATTTCGTTATTTAAGAATTCGTAAACATTGTTATTAATATTCGTTTTGTTTCTTTTGACATAAATTCTAATTGAACCACCATGTGTATCTATATGCTCAACATCAGTAACAAAATATCCCAAAGAGTTAAAGAAATTATTTATCGATGTCACTGACCAATAATTAACATGTTCATGGTATATATTATCAAATGTCAAATCCTTTATAGTATCTAACAAATATTGAACTTCGATGATAAAAGTTCCGTCATCTTTTAATAAATTAAACACATTTCTTGTTATATTTTTAAGATCATCAGCGTGAGCGAAAACATTAGACGCAGTTATTAAATCAACTTTACCCTCTGATCCTTTAAGTGTATTATTATTAAAATATGCATTTATCGTGGGGATTCCATTCTTTATCGCAATGTTAGCGATATTAGTTGCTGGTTCTATGCCCGTAACTTTAATCCCTCTATCATTCAGAGGTTTTAACGATATACCGTCATTTGATCCCAAATCTACAACAAATGAATCCTTTGTTAGATTAAATTTATTTATATAATTAATAGCGGCAGTTTCAAAATGTTTTCTGAAAGAAGCTGCCGTTGAAGACAAATAGAGATAATTATCAAACATTTTACCAGCATTGACTACATAATTTAGTTGGCAGTTGTGGCACGTTGGGCAATAATCCATTTGTAATGGAAATTTTTCACAAAAATCAGATTGGTTATTTAGAAGATTATTTGCTAGTGGTGACTCACCTAACGACACAACCTTTTGCATATGGTCACATCCACAGGATCTGCATTCGGTTTTATATCCTTCGATAAGTTGTTTTCTAAAATCTTCATCAACTAAAATATATGGTATTGTATGTGTTATGCCGTAGTTTTCATGTTCTCTTTCTCCTCTAACTAAATTTAGAAAAATTGAGTCTTCTAAAAACACCATAGCGTGGGCCACATTTGGTCTAATAACAGCAATGTCACCTTCTTTAATCAGTCTAGTTTCAATTACAGAATTTATATCTGATAAATCTTTAATAACGCTAATATACTTACCTTTAATAAGAAGACATTGTTGTTCTTGTATTGGATGATAATGATTCGCTCTGACTGTTCCAGTTTTTGATTCAATGTATCCTATTAGATTAATTGGTTCAATTAATTCATAGTTTGATATTTTACCTCTACCATCGATAAATTCCTTACCACCCCGAATGATATATTCTAAATCGTCTGGCTTGTCTTTATGTGACCAATTTAAAATCATTTCTTGTAAACAATCTTTTATGTTTTTTTGAAATACAAATCCTGTATCTAATAGTTTTTTATTTGACAGAGTATAACCTAAATTTGGAATCTCATCATTAGTCTCAACCAAGTTCAATTTTGGATTAATTTTTTTGCATAATTCAGCAACCTCTTTAACTGTCATATTTTCTTTCGAAAGGTGAAAAATCTCTTTATTTATATTATTATTTTCTGCCATAAATTTAAAACATCTAGCAACATCTGTAAGTGGCACTAAACTTTTTAGTTGAACACCACCAGAGAACATTTTAATAGTTCCATTTTGTGATGCTATTTTAGAAAATAAATTTGGCATTATATTGATACGCATGGTATCAGTTGAATATCCATAAACAGAGGCTAACCTGAGAATTATATAATTCTTATTTGATTTTATCAAATCCTCCTCTGAAGTAACTTTGCCTTTTGAATATGTTAAAATTGGACAAGTCGCTGTTGACTCTTCTATATCCATCATAGTGTCCGTGAATCCTTCATATACAACATGTGTAGATGGAAATATTATTTTACAGCTATTATTTGTAAATTTTATTATATTTCGAGTGCCGTCTATACCGACTTTTTTTATTTGATTATCTTTTTCTTCATTTGCCTCTGTTTTTATATAAGCAACATCTGTGATACCAGCTAAATGTATTACGATATCTGCATTTTTTAATTCAGTACTGATTACGTCATCATCAAATAGACTAGCGTTTATAAATTTTATTCCCCAATCTCTCAGTTGCTTAACTCTTTCAGAAATAAATCTAGAGTCGATCACAACTATTTCTTTGTATCTTGTTTCTCCAGAGTATATTTTACACAATTCAGTTCCAATATATCCAAGACCGCCTGTTATTACAATTTTCATATTAAATTATATTTTTATTTTTTTTATTTATGTTGAATGTTTAATAAATATTAATTGCATACAAAAGCCCACCAAACGTATCCTCTTTCTATATTAATATTTAGATTGAAATTACTACTAGATTCATCAACTGCTTTTTTAACATCGGGAAAATTTGGATGACCATAATCATGTCCCGATATAATACCATTTTTTTTAATTTTTTTAATCCAGTTTTTAATATCAGTCTTAACACCATCGTAAGAATGTTCAGCATCTATAAATATAATATCAACGCTTTC
This sequence comes from uncultured Flavobacterium sp., assembly GCA_964402375.1. Classification (GTDB taxonomy): domain Bacteria; phylum Bacteroidota; class Bacteroidia; order Flavobacteriales; family Flavobacteriaceae; genus Flavobacterium. Next base: position 9,022 of record CAYOCC010000012.1, read on the forward strand.
ATCGTCAACATATTTTAGAGAATCTTTACTGTCTTCCCTTATAAAGCGTATATCATTTCCAAGTTTACCAAGTCTATTTTTTGTAAATAAATACAATTCATCGTAGTCGTCTTGATTGAAATATGATTGATCTTTTTTTTGAAAATTATCAGTAGTTGTTTCTGATAATTTATATGAATCAATTGCATATATTTTATTGATTTTAGTATTCTTTAGTATTTGCTCAAGATGCCCACCAAAAGCAACGCCGATTTCAATAAAACTAGTAAAGTTATTTTTATTTATTATATCGCTTATGATACCATAATAGATATTACCCCAACCTATATCCGCTCTTTTAGAATGCTCATTTATATCATACATATTTATTAATTATTATTCTTTAATTCAAATAGAAAATCGTTATGCGTACCGCTCCACAATGGATTGTTATGTGGTCCAAAATTAGATAGATTCGCAATATTCATGTATCCAAAAGTCGATAGATAATTTTCTATTGGTTCTAAATCATTACCATTGACTTCGATAAGAATGTATTTTGGTTTCCATTTATTAAAATCCATTCCTTCAAGCGCTAATAATTCATATCCCTCGACATCTAAACTAATAAAGTCAACTTTATCAATATTGTATTGATTTAAAATTGATTTCAACGTTCTAGAATTTACTTCGACTAAGTTATTATTATTTCTTTTTTTTCCATCAATGCTAGACATCATATGACCATCAAAATCACCTTTAACGGTTTTAATAAAATCATTATTAGTTAACGCGCAATTTACTTTTATGCAATTAGGTCTATTTGTAACGCATTTTTGAAATGCTGAAGGTGATGGCTCTATCAGAAGGCCAGTCCAGCCAAATAAATCTTCAAAAATCTTTGTATTATTTTGAGATATGCCATCATTAGCACCGGCTTCAATAAAAAATCCTCCTGAGAAATTAAGATAGTTTTTTAAACTTAAGTCTAATCCCATTAGTCCATAAGACGTTTTATTATTTAAAAATTCTTCTTTATTCATTTTATGATGTTATTTTTTTAAAATTTCTATCACTTTATCATATAAAGATTGATACTTATAATAGTTTTCATAAATATAATTTCCATATTCTCTCATGTCTTGAATCTTTTCGGATGAAATATTAGAAAGAATTGAATCTATATCATCAATATTATTTTCACTTATCATGACGCATGCTCTTTCAAAATCAATGTCATTTTCAAAAGGAATCCACTTCTTATCATAGAGAAAAACTGGTATAGTTCCATGCTGAAAACACTCGCATATTTTAAAAGTTGTCGGGCTGTATCCATTAGCGCATATAAAAAATAAAGATCTTTCTAAAAAATCATAATAAGCGTTTTGATCTATTTTTTTTGATATCAAATATTTAGGTTTCTCCAGTTTGCAGATTAGTTTGTCGTGTAGTGGATGATTATAAACGCCTTTATATCTGCCGAATGATGAACAAAATATATCTCTGTCTCTATTTTTATTAATGTTCGGTCTAGGCAAACATGGTGTTGGTAATATATAATCAAATTTTTTGCCCTGCGCTAAACTAAAAATGCAAATATCTAAAAATGATATATCATTAAGTATGCCTTCATCATATTGAATTAATGTAAAATATTTCTTGCTTCGGTCAAGAGAATTTAGGTAGTTTTGAATATCGGATATATCACCCTTGCCATAATCTCTGCGAACGTATAAAGATGTCCAAAAAATTGGTAAATATGTAAATTTTAAATCCACACTATTTGACACAAATCTTTCATAGAAAAACTCTTCAAATATCTGAGTGTTATGCATAGGATAATCAAAAGGCATCTGAGGTCTAAAACTATAAGGTGTATTTATCATATTAAATCGATCATTTTATTAATCTCTATTGATAATCTAGAACTGTCTTCGGCGTTTTTCATATAGTGACTATTTTCAGTATTACTATGTAAATAGTGGTGATATTTCATGCCATCAACAACATTGAGTCTAAAATTAATTATATTTTTATATAATAGATATATCATATAATAAGCGTCGAGTGCGTATGAATTTATAATATTGCTTTCCATTAATATAGATTTTAAATATGTATTTTTATTAAAAAAATAATTACCAGTATTTAACATACATATTGTTTGTGTATCGGATGATTTAGATAATATTTTATATTCATCTTTATTGAATATCATACTGGAATATTTAGTGTAATTTAAATTTGTACTATTGCAAATAGCATGTGATGGAATATACATCGTATTTATATCCAACTCGTTTGGAATTGAGTTTAAATAATCAATCATTATTTGATTATCAGAGTCAAGTAATATTATCCAATCGTTTGAAGCTTTTTTAACCGATTCTAATTTATTATAAAACGATCCTTTATTGACTTCATTTCTAAATATTTTTATTTTAGTAGAACCTATCTTTAGTAATAAATTTGTAAGATTGTTGTAGATATCAATACGGGAGCAATCGTCACATATTATGATCTCCGATATTCTATCATCGTTTAATACATTTGAAAATGATTCTATGACCATTTCAACTCTATTGAAAGTTGGTATACAAAGTGAAATCATTTTTGTTTATTGTTATTTATATAAAGAGCATCACCCCATTCAAATTCAGTCATGCTTATTTCTACCCTTTCAAATCCAAAATCACTCAAATAGTTATCTATCTCATCTATCAAAGCGCAATCTTTATATAAAGAGTTTGTGTTTACTTCTGTATAAATGTATTTTATATTATTTAGTAAATTCCCAAACCCTTTCAGAGCTAATAGTTCAGCTCCTTGAATATCTATATTTAAGAAATCATAATCATTTATATTTATATTATTTTCTAATAATAAAGTATCCATTCTTTTTGAAAATACATTTATAACTTCACTAACATAAATCTGTGGGTGGTGTATTTTATGTTTATCTAGTTTTAATATAGATGAAGATTGTCCATTATTTGTTATATTAAATTCATATATTTTATCGTCTTCATCTGAAATGGCAAAATTAAATACTTTCTCATAATTTGATTCATCATTTATAAATTTTATATTAGAATATATATTTGGATTAGCCTCTATCCAGACTGTATTATGTAGATCTTGTGAGATATAATCACTTCTTTCTTCCATTAAGTGCGCACCTATATGTATTATACCTTTTGGTTTACCATATTTATTTACTATTTTATTAAATTTTATTAACATATTATAATATTTTATTTAAATTGAAACTTTTTGTATTGAAATTACTTTTTGAATGTAATCTGTGGTGAACTAATTCTTCAGGTATGTTTATGAATTTTTTATCAATAAACATAAGTCTCAACCAAAAATCATAATCTTCTATTCCATCTAATTCTTCTTTCCAATTATTTATATAAAAAGCATCTGATTTTTTAAAAATTGCACTTGTATTTGCAACTTGATTGTCTCCAGCAATTGATTTTTTTTGTATATCAAATGAAGAAGTTGATAAATTAGGTTTTCCTATTATGTTGCCATTTTCATTGATGTAATAAATGAACGTTCCAATAATATCATAATCGTTGATTAATAATATTTGTTTTTCTAATTTAGTTTGAATCCAAATATCATCGTCGTCTTGTAAAGCTATCCAGTTATATTTAGTTTCTTTTAATAATTTATTTAATGTTTTTGCTTTTCCTTTATCGGAGCCATAATCAAAAATTTTAATCCTTGAATCGTTATATTTATTAATAATGTCTTTTGAACTGTCAATTGTTCCATTAAATCCTATTAATAATTCAAAATTTTTAAATGATTGATTGAGAACTGAGTCAATAGATTCTCTCAAATATCTTTCTCCGTTATAGATTGGCAATAATATTGATATCATGTGCGAATCGTTCAATTTCTAATTTCTGAATGATTTTTATCTAAGGCTACAAGTCTTCGATGAAATGGAATATTCATGCTTTCTCCATAACAGTAACTTGGATCTAATATTTTAGTTGGTGGGTTGTCGATAAAATATCTATTCATATGGCTTTCATCGTGCCAAACAGCTATTAAATTTTTTAAATAATCTATATCAATATTATTTGATATGTGGTTAGCCATTTTTAAATACTCTTCGGAAGTCCCGCCATTGAACCCACCTGCAAAATATTGCATCTGCTCATGTGGGAAAACGCAAGCTAATGATAAAGAATTGGTTTCTGGAGTCCCTCTTGTGCCATAATATCCAGCGTGTTGTGTCGCTACCCTTTCGCTTATGATTTCGTCACCAACATCGCTAACGAATCTCATATCTGCATCGCAATAATATAAATAATCCATATTAGATAATTTTTCTGAATTATCAGAAAATATTTTATATCTTCCAAGAGTCATCCAAGGCCATTCTTTATGGTCTACATTAATTTTTATTATATTTCTATTAGATTCTATTTCAAGGTTTTGGTTGGTGAATATAAAATACGTAACATCTTCGTTTTTAACAAAAAATTTATCAGCACTGGTTATTAATGGCTGTAAAAATCGACTATATTTATTTGTAGCTATAATAAGTAATCCGATTTTCATTTTATTTTGTGTTTAAAAATTTTATTTTAAGTTTTTTTGCGTTATTATCTTGTTCTGTATGATAAGCGTCGGTTTTTTTTTCATGAGAATAATATAACAGTACTTGTTGCATATTATGAAATATAAAATGTTTAGAAGCTCTCATCCACAAATCTAAATCTTCATTATATTTATAAGTTTCATCATACCCTCCGCATTTATAAAATATATTCTTTTTATATATTACAGATGGATGAGCTATTGGATTTTGGCCGATTTGCATATCACCAAATATTTGTTCGTGTTTTTCACCGTAATGCCATTCTCGAAATGCGTTTCCCGTTATAAATCTAATCGCTGTTCCACATATATCAATATTTGGATTCTTAAGCATATAAGAAAATTGAATCTCAATCTTATTTAATAACCACATGTCGTCAGCGTCTATTCTGGCAATATATTTTATATGCGGTAAATTCATAATATGAAAAATACCAGTATTTAAAGCTGCAACTATTCCGGGTGTTTTACAGAATAAATAAGTTAAGTTTTTATACTTGCTAACAACTTCTTTTAAATTATCTGAAGAATCGTTGTCTACCAAAAAAATTTCATATTTAAAAGTTCCGTTTAAGAACGCTGTTTGGTTAACTACGGAATCCAAAGCTCTAGCCACAATGTTTGCATTGTTTTTAACTGGGATTAAAATGGCTAAAGTTTCCATATTAAAGAGCGTCTATGATTGACCAAAAATAATTTGGTCTTTCTTTCAAATAGTCTAAAGTTTTAGATTTGTCTTTCCACCAGAACTCATAAATATGTTGGCAGTTGTTATTGCATATGACTTCAAGGTTTAATAATCTTGCTTCAATTATACATCTTGGACATGTATCATGAATAACAGGAGTAAATACTAATGCTTTATAATTAGAAAGTAATTCAATATGCTTTTCATAATCTTGATTTGGCAAAACGTCAAATTTAAAATTATTAGCCTCGCAGAAATCTTTAGCTTCTTTAACTCCTTTTGCAAAACTATGGAATCCACCATATCCTTCTAGGATTGCATATTTATTATTTTTTACGTTATTCTTATTCTTTTCAAAAAGTTCCAATGAAGACTTTGAAAAACAAGATGATAAAACACTGCATTTAGAAAAATCTAACATTGGCAAGTGAGCAGAATAAACCGCTCTCTGCCTTTCAGACATAAAGAAAGTATGACTAGAGTTTAAACATATTAAATCGTAAATCTTGGATAATAAAGGTTCCCCTGAAGTTCCGTGAGGACATTCACATTTTTGTTTCTTAAACACTTCATGCCCGAATTCAGACCTGTATTGACAAAAATTATAATCAAATTCTATCTTAATAAACACGCATTCTTCTAAAATTTTAAAAAGCTCTTCTGTTTTCTTTTCAGAAGCTACTTTCATAACGTTTCCAAGAATCCAAATTTTATCTTTGTTATGATCTATAAAATTTTTAGTTAACGTTTCAAACGATACGCTGAAACAATCATCTTTTCTAGATTCTAAAATAGAATCTAAAGTAAGATATGTGCCGCCGTTGCTGATCAAACAATCGTCTAAAACAATATATTTTTGATTGACAGTTATCATAACTATAGTATAGTGATTTTATGATTAGGACAGATAAATGTCAAGATAATTTTTACTTAGTAATATGCGCTGATATAGAGTGTATGGTTTTAGCAGGTTCGTTTCAAGAAGCGGCCAATAATGGTTTAAAAAATATAATTAAAAAATATAGCTCAGAAGCTAATCTTTCTTTTTTAATCAGTGTAGATTTAATAAATAATCACGAAGTAGAAACAGCTATTTTCACGACATCGACCATTTTGACCGACATCGGTTATTTTAAATTAGCTAAAGATTTGGAAACAATGAGCGATTTTTTCCTTGACAAAGGATAAAATCCTCATTAAACTCTGAAGCGAAGCGAAAGAGTTTAATAATTCTTACGCAAATCATACGAAAAGTCTTAATAAAGTCTTAATATTAAAGTCAGGTTGACCTTAACAAATTGTTAAGGTATACTTAAGAGAGCGAAACCTAGGGGGAAAATGAACAAAACTCATAAATTTTTAATACGAAGAAGAAAAAAAATAATTTTGAAAGAACTGCCTTTAATTTTCGGAATCGCAGGTGTAGCAAGATGCGGCAAAGATACACTTGGAAAACATCTTATATCTAAACTTAACAAAGCTGGTTTTCCAGCAATGAACATTTCATTTGCAATGGAATTAAAAAGAGATTTAGATCCATTTTTAAAAGAAAAATTAAACATCTCAGCTTTTACAGAAAACAACTCTGAAAAAGACTTGATTCGTCCAATGCTTGTTTGTTGGGGGACAGACACTTGTCGTAAAATTGACCCTGATTTTTGGATTAAAAAAATTGATAAACAAGTTAAGTCATCAATCAACAACAAAATAATCGTTGTTATAACAGATGTTCGTTATGAAAATGAATGTAAGTGGATCAAAGAGAACGGCGGGTTTATGATACACCTTAGCAGAATGGGACAAAAGCCTTCTAATTTTCAAGAAAGATTAAATGATCCAATTGTAAAACGCAATTCAGATCATATAATTAAATGGAAAACTTTCACAGATGAAAAAGAAACTTGCAATTACCATCTAAGCAAGTTATTCTATCAGAAAGGATGGTCAACATATGGAGACTTTAAGTGATTTAGATTTAATAAATAACATAAAAAACAAGAATAAAGTAAACGAGTGTCTTCAAGAGCTTATAGATAGGCATTCAGGAATATACTTGGATATAGTGAATTCTTTTCTTAGAAACTGCAACAATGATTCATTGAGGCATGAAATCATAAACGACAAAGAATATACAATCTACAATTCAGTTCTCAAGTACGATGAAAATCGTGGAACTAAATTTTCTACTTTTCTCGGCAACGAAGCTAAATGGTTATGTTTAAATGCTTCTAATAAGAACAGAAAATATGTAGAATTAAATGACAATACTTATGATTTTGAATGTATAAAAGATGAACACGAACAAGCTTCTGTAAATCTTCAAGATCAAATATTAAAAGATTTTAATGAACACATATCTAAACATCCAGACAAGCGAATACAAAAAATCTTTTCAATGCGTTATTCTGGAAATAAAAAACTTGTTCCTTGGAGAAAAATAAGTAAAACAATGAATTTAAGCATTCAAGGATGCATAAACATACATAACGCTGCTTTAAACTCTATCTCCAAAAATATAAGATCCAAATATGAAATTATTAGTCAACGCTCCAATTAACGCATTATCTTTCGGTAATGTATCCGTAAATATTCTTCGCGAATTGTATAAGAAGAATATAGATTTGGTTTTTTTTCCTATTGGAGACAAAGCTGAACTAGAAGCTTATGATAAGATTAATCCTGAATTCATTAAGTATCTACAATCGGCTACCAACAGCAGACATGAAAAAATAGACAGAAATACGCCTTCTTTAAAATTATGGCACATTTTTGGAAGCGAAACCAGATATGCTAAGAATCAATCTTTATTCACTTTTCATGAAGTTTCTGAAGTGACGGCGATTGAAAAGAACCTTTTAAGTTTACAAGATACAGTATTTGTGAGTTCAAATTATACTAAAAATATTTTTGAATTAAATGGAATTAAAAATGTAACTTATGTGCCATTGGGTTTTGATAATGATTTTTATATTAATAATAGAACTTATCTTCAAGATAAAATCCATTTTGGAATTCTTGGCAAGTTTGAAAGTAGAAAAAATACTGCTCGTATAATTAAAACATGGCTAAAGCTTTTTGGCAATGATTCTAAATATCAATTAAGTTGCGCCATTACTAATCCATTTTTAGACAAAGCTAAGTTTCAAAATGAAATGTTAAAACTGTTGGAAGGAAAACATTATAACAATTTAAACTTTGTTCCGTACATGCAAACAAACAGCGAAGTGAATGATTATTTAAATAGTATAGATATTGATCTTGGCGGATTGAGTGGAGCGGAAGGATGGAATCTGCCATCATTCAATGCCACTGCGCTTGGCAAATGGAGTGTCGTTATTAACGCAACAGCGCACAAGGATTGGGCAACCAGCAGCAACAGCATACTCATAGAACCTTCTAGCCTCAAGGAATGCTACGATGGAGTATTCTTTAATAAGGGACAAGCTTTTAATCAAGGCCAGTTCTTTGATATCACTGATCAAGAAATGGAAAATGCTATTCTAAAGTCCGTTTCTTACGCTAAAAAACTAAATACAGAAGGATTAAAACTTCAAAAACAATTCACTTATGAAAAAACAGTTGAGACAATACTGTGTGCCATAAGTAGTCAGATGTGACGCATACTGTGTCATAAATACTCTAAAACGCTTTAAAAGACGTTTTAAAATCCCATAAAAAGTTGGCACGATTCTTGCTATAGCATAATCATTATGTATAATAAATTAACATATAAATATCAAGTAAATGAAGACGGTTTAACATTCAATATTGAACTCGCTGGAAAATCAAAAGAAGATGTAAAAATCTTTAAGGAAGATTGCTCTATCGCAATCAAAGTTGAAGAAAATAAATACAGAATTAGCTACGAAGATTATCTTTCAAGATCAAAATATGATTTTGATAATGTAAGAGCTAAGATGAAAAACGGCCTATTAACTATCACAGTGCCGCAAATTAAAAAAGTGGAAAGACAAATAGAAATAGAATAAACAAAAAAAGCGCAGCCTAAAAACTGCGCTTTAATTTTTATAATCCAAATCTTGATTTTACTGCGTTATAGTTTTGAAGTATTTCACTTGCAGTTAACCCTCTATTATATATCTGTACATTTGAAATATTTCCATTATAATAATTACCTGATGATCTTCTAGCTATTTGTACAGTTCCAGCAGTGTTGCCACCATATACTGTTATTTGAGTTTGTGTTCCATTAGCTAAAACTCCATCTAAATACATAGAAACAGTATTATTTGCTATCACTGCTGTACTTGTAGTAACAACAGCAACAATATTATGCCATATACCATCATTACAAGCTTTATTAACGTATCTATAAAAGGCACTAGCCCCACCTCCACTATTTTTAGCTTCAAATAAAGCTGAAGAATTGGGATCTATAGTAATTGACCAACCACCTGTAGCGTCCATTTGTTTTGAAATTAACATTGGGTTACCAGCGGTTGAAGCTGAAGTTTTGAACCACATGCTAACAGTTCCAGTAGTGTTAGTAAAATTAAGACCAGTTGTATTAGCTAAATCAACATAATCATTTGTACCATCAAATATTATATTTCCACCATTTGCTGAACTAAATGTTGGACCATTAGTTAATGCACCATTATAACTACCCATCATATCTCTCCAATTAGTTCCAGTTCCAATATAACTGTTTATATCGGCGGCATCTAATTCTAAAATCAATCCTGTTCTTACTATTTTTGGTCCTAAAATTGCTGCCATAAAATATTAAAGTTTATCTTCTACTATTGTCCATTCTGGCGTAGATAATATATTCAATATTTCTGAATATGTATATGGCCCTTCTTTTGTAGTTAAAGAGCTTACGAACTCTGGAGTTTCGCCATCCCATTTGACGAATGTTTTAGTATTATCTACACTTTTTCTTAAAGTTTCTTCAGATGTTTCTTGCACTTTAGAAAAATCTATTAAAGATATTTCACTAACATTAAAGATAATGAATTCGCGGTTTTCGTAGATTGTTAAGTTTTCTTCCATAAGTTTTATAAACTGAATCTTAATTTTGCGGCATTGTAATTCTGCAATATTTCTGTTGTGGTTAATGTTCTATTGTAAATTTTTATAGGACCAATACCTCCTGCAAAAAATCCATTATACGCAGCAGCATTATTTATTTTAAACGCTCCAATTATATATAAATTCGGCAAAATTAATTGACCAACATTTCCACCAGAAGCCGCTACGGTTGTTTTTACAATATTATTGATGTAAATTTTATAAATATTTGATTCCCAATTAAAAACAATATTATGCCAAGTGTCAGCTAACAACGACCCGCCATCTGCAACACCAGTTCTTTTTATTGGGCTAGTAGATCCATCAGCTATCGTAATGTATTCATTTGTTAAGGAACCTGTGGCTATTCCAAACGCAATATTCCACGCTTCAGCATCAGTAGCTCCAATTTTTAATTGTAATAAATTACTAAAAATAGACGATGCACTAATTGTTGAAGATGGTCTTATCCACATATCAATACAACCAACATTAAAATTAGCTATATTAGAATCTGTTACATATTGAGTTGCTCCATCTAATATAAAATTTCCTCCATTCAATGTATTAAATATTGGAGAATTTATTAATGTTCCATTATTAACATTTCCACTCATGTCCATCCAATTCGCACCGCTTCCTATATAACTATTTTTATCAGCAGCGTCTAATGCTAATACTAAACCATTTCTTACTATTTTTGGACCTCTTGTTATTGCCATATCAATATCCAAATTTAGTTTTAGTTGCGTTGAAATTTTGAAGTATTTCTGCTGCACTTAATACTCTATTGTAAATAGTTACTTGAGCAATATGTCCAAGAAAATATCCCGCATCTATATTTGGTGATGCACCTATTCTTATAGCATTTGTGCTAAGAACTAAATTTCCAATAGCAACGGCACTGCCTGAAGCTACACCATTAACATAAGTCCTCATTAAACTATTTGCGCTGAATGTTACTGTCAATAAATACCAATCATTTATTGGCACTAAATTTAATCCAGCATTAGTGGTTGTAGTTGAAACTTTCATTTGTACAGAACCTGATCCAAGTATTCTATATCCATTAGATTGATCAGCTGCATTATGTTTTGTAATTAATACTTGATTTGCTGCACTAACAGTCATGTAATACCAAACACTTATTGTTTGAGTGGTTGCATTTAATGAAGCTGAATTTGCAACTGTTGCGTAATAACTTGTACCATTAAGCTCCCAATTGCCTTCACTGTAATGTGAACGGAGATTGGCGTTTCTTGTAGCATAATTATTATATCCACTTAAATCAAACCAATAAAATGAATCACCCCAACTATTCACATTAGAAGCGTCTAAATTCATGACTAGCCCACTAGTAATCAAAGAAGGCACAGCGTTAACCACAAATCTTTTTGCAAATACATTATAATTTTTAAGTATTTCAAGATCAGATAAAACTCTATTATAAAACAATACATTCGCCATATAACCACAAAATCCAGCACTAGCGATATAAATAGGAGTCGCCAAAGTAAATACTGGTATAGATACAGCACCGATTAATACTCCATTTAAATAACCTTTCAAAAAGCCACTCGAATTAAATGAAATGGCCACATTGTACCAAATTCCATTTTGTATTTGCTGTCCCGAAATCTTATAAATAACTGAATTTATCAGAATTTCAAAATTTATTATATCAGTATCTTTATCTGTATATATAATCCATCCATTATCACTGAAATTATAAAATTTAAATATATCGTTTTTAGTAAACCTTGGAATTTGATGTTTTTTAAACCAAAAACTTATTGTTTGTGTGTTTCCACTTACTAAAGATTCATTGCCAATATATAAATTGCTATCAATTCCATTAAAAAATAAACTTGAACTATCTTTAACATTATATAAAAGGGAATCATGGTTAAGTCTTCCATAATTATTTCCAGTCAAATCTTTCCATGTTGTTTGATTAGCAACGAAACTATTTACATCAATAACGTCCAAATTCATAACCAATCCGTTTTTTACTATTTGATAGCCGTAGTTCACTCAATTATTATTACACTTATTTCAACAAATTGTTTAAAATTTTATATATTGAAGATATTATAGTCATGGTTTACCAATTTAGAAATAAAAAGACTGGCAAGATTGTAGATATAGTTATGTCTATGAAGGATTATAAGCCATATTGCGGTGAAAGCGGTAACGATAATTTTTGGGAAAGAATCTACGATCTTCCACAAGTAAATATTGGAAATGCAAACGTTGTTGATCCATTCGATAACAAAGCATTTGTAAATAAAACCGGCGGAATGAAAGGTAAGTATGGCGATCTTCTCGATTACTCTTCAGAGCTTTCTGATCGAAGAGCGGCTTTAGCTGGCGGCGAAGACCCTTTGAAGCGTAAATATTTTGACGATTACAAAAAGAAAACAAATGGAAAAAAACATTTAAAAGACATGCCTAAAAAGATAGAAACTAAAGGTGCAACAATTGAATTTTAAAAAGCATCTTGATTTCTATTTAAATCGTACTGCAATTGCTTAACGGCAGAATATAAGTTTACGCATTCTCCACTTGTTAAACCGTCACCAACCGAAAAGAATCCAAACGTTCTTGGAAGAAAATTAGTATAAGTTGGCGTTCCGCCTTGATTCACCGCTCCTAAAAAAATATTTAAATTAGGTTTTGATGATGAGCTAATGTCTGTTATGTTTCTTGCGCTTGATGTAGGAGTTGTAATAGAATTAAATAGCATCATAAATCCGCTACTAGGAGTAGCTCTGCTTGCGGTATAAAAAGCTTTACTAAAAATAAATGGATCGTTTATAGTTACTCTACCATTCGTATAAGAATAACTATCAAAATAAGCTTCATTAGGCGATAAATATTCTGCTGATACAATTAAACGAGGATTCGTACCATCAGCAACCACACAACCCACATCTATACTACTAACAGCGATATCATTCAACGATAAGAATGATAAATGAACTGGATAGCCTGTTAGATTACCACTTGGATTAAAAAAGACATTGGCGTAATCATTTGATCCAGAAAAAGCAACACCTCTAGAAGGATCATGGATTGTACCTGCCCCTGAAAAACCCAATCTAAAAGACGCATCTAAATCTCTAGGGTCTTTTAAATTATATTTATTTAAATCTGCGGAATCGCCAATGAATGGATAAATACCAGACATTTTGCCCCAGATATTATTATTTTTTAAATTAACTGTGAAATCATTAATTGCGTTTCTAGTGTTAGAGTCTGTTATATTTAAAACATCTAAATAATTAGAAGCATTTACGTCAAAAATATCACAAGAACCGCTGATTGCGAAACCGTGACTTTGACCAACTGAAAATTCAAAATCACCATCAAAAATAAACGATGAACCTATTTCAGTAGAAATATTTTGATTTACTAATTTAACATTGTCTATGTCATATGCGACTTTTGTATTCCCATTACAATCTTTTAAATAAATATTAAAATCAGAAGCTTTATCCGAGAACAATAAACCAGAATAATTTCCTGTATTAAAACCATCAAAGATGACACTCATCGATAAAGTCCCAACTGCTGGGCTTATTAATTTTCTAGAATATGGATAATTGTTTCCAAAACCTACAAGATCTTTTCTATCAAAAGGTATATTGATTTCATAATTTTGTATTTTACCTGTATAACTTAAAAACTTTATTCCACCATAACCAGTTGTCGGTTGTTGCATGACCAATTCTATATCTCCTGGTCTAGGAAAAGTAAGATTACCAGTATAATCTGATATATAATTTGATTTATCAAAGATGCCGCTCCAAATTTTGTAATTGTAATTTGTGTTTTGTCCGCTTGGATTTATTGATGGTATATATTTAGAATCATCATAATTTTGAAATACAACATTATTAGCTACAAAACTAACAGTTGAAGTTGGCAATTCTCCAACAGATGCTCTTGTAGAATAATTAGATACCTGAGCATTTCCTAAACCTAAAACTTGAATGCCGGTATAATTCGACAACGAATTTAAATCGCGGCCTTCTTGAGAGACATCAAATAGAAAAAATAGATTTTTATCTATACCAGTTTGATTCTGATTTGCATATAAAAAATTTCCATCAGCATTTAATCCTAAAATTAAATCATTAGAGTTGTCTTGTAAAATGTAATTTATTTCAGCAGTTACTTGCGGACTCGTTAGATAATTATTTAAAGAAAAAGTGTCATAGCCAATTTGTTTACTTCTTTTTATTTCTGTGGAAATTGTTACGCTTGTTGATTGGATTCTATCTAATAATTTAACAGAGAAATTTCCTGTTTGCTGACTCGCGGCTGGCGAATCAGAAACTAAAACAGTATTGCCAGCATATATTACTCTGTTTATATTAGAAGACATATATTAAATAATTATTCCACTAATAGATGCCATCATCATGTCTGTATAAGATGTTCCAGTATTTATAATTAAATTGGCTCCAGAACTTGTAATAGATCCAACATTATTAGATACAACAACATCATAAAGGCCAGCATCTTCTTCTTTAACATTATTAAATACTAAACTAGAATAAATTCCACTAACAATATCTATACCATCTTTTCTCCATTGATAATTTGGATTTGGAACACCATTTGCTACAACATACATTTGACCAAAATATCCTGAACTCAAACTGAGATCGTTTGGTTGCGCTGTAATTACTGGCGCAGCGAAAGGAATTACCGTCAAAGAAGCTGATCCACTAACTGTTCCTTGAGAGTTTGAAACGCTCAACAGATAAGTTGCGGCATCTGTATTTGTTACGTTATTTATTGAATATATATTACCAGTAGCATCAGGTATAATTCCTGAATTTTTATACCATTGATAAGTAAATTCTTTTGGATAACCATTGACTACGCCACTAAAAGAAACATTAGAATCTTGAACTACATATTGAGAATTAGGATAAGAAGTAAAATATGGAGCTTTCAAACGCTTTTGTAATCCTAGTCTTTTTAATATAATAGCAGTAACATATTCATTATCTTCTTCTGGTGTTAATCCTGCTGGCCATTGCGTCCAATCTGATCCATCAATTTGCACATAACAGCCATCAAACATGCCGCCATTTGCATTAAACAATTCCGCCCATAGAGAAATACCTCTATTGATACCCATTAAATTAATATCTCCAAATCGGCAATTAACTAGCGCAACATTTTTTTCGGCTGTTGGTTGAGTTTCGATTGTTATTATTTCCATAAATTATATTATTGTTTACACTATTATAATCCAAATCGGCCTTTTGTAGCATTGTAATTTTGTAAGACTTCTGTGGCCGATAATGTTCTTGTGTAAATTCTTGCTGTTGCTATTTTTCCATTCCAAACAGAAGTTCCTCCATTGAATCTTGACCCAACGCTTACATTCGTTGCATTATCATTAACTGCATTTGTTGGATTTACTGTACTACTTGATAAAAGCGATCCATTAACATATATTTTTATTGCAGATGAACCAGCGACTCTTTCATGAGTACCAATTATGTGATACCAAGTATTTAAAGAAAAAGAAAAAGTTGCATCAGTGTATGGCCCACCACTCGAACCAACATCCATATAAACTTTTGAATTTACAGAATGCACTAATAAACAATATTCTTCATCAGCATCAGTTGTGCCTTTTCCTACAATGCCTCCATAATAATTCATTGCAGAGCTAATAAATACCCATCCTTCAAGAGACAAATTAGAAGTGTTTTTAATAGAAGCGGCGCTAGTTACTGCCACATAATCGTTACTGCCATCAAATACTATATTCCCACCCGCATCTGTATTATAAGTTGGGCCATTTGTTAATGTTCCATTATTGTTATTTCCGCTTACATCGTACCACGTTGTACCTGCTCCAGCATAACTATATGGATTACCCGCATCAAGATTTAATACTAAACCTTGTTGTACAATTGTATTTGCAAATTTTGACTTTTGAGCTTCGTAATTTTGTAATATTTCTGCGGCACTTAATGCACGACTATAAATTAAAACTGATCCATAATTTGCATTCATATATCTTCCAGCAACAGGATCATCTCTACCAATAGTTAAAGTTGTATCAGCAGACGAATATGAAATTGCTGAAGTATGTGCGGTTTGACCAACAAAAATACCATTTTTATAAATTTTTATATTTGCCAAATCATATGTACCAACTATATTTGTCCATTCATTTAGTGCTAATGTTGTGGTTGGAGATTCTGGATAAGTAGTTCCATTGTGAATTCTAAATCTTAGAGAGCTATCATCAGTAGGAGATGATAAAATTGCATATGAATCGTTATAATTTCTTCTTAAATAATTAGCTGTTTGACTTTGATATCCATTTCTTTTCACCCAAATAGAAACTGTAACAGTTGTTGGATTTAAAGAAGTTGCATTAGCTACTGCTACATATTCGGTACTGCCATCTAGTTTTAAAGCTCCTTTATTATAAACATCAAATAAAGGCATGTCTGCTGTTGTTCCATTACCCAATAATCCATGATTATTATTGTTACTCAAATCAAAAATGCTTCTATTAATATTTTCTGTATTCCATTTAAGACTTAAATAATTTGTTACTTGTTTAGCTTCTGTATCAGAAAGCCCTTTGCTAAAAATAATAATTTCTGCAATTTGACCGTTATAAAATCTACTGAAAGTTTCTGTGTTTGATCCCCAACAGCCTATTAACCAACCTTTAGTATCTTCTACCCAAGTGGCACTAGGAGACACATTAGTCGCTACAGAATATCCATTAGCTTTTGCTGCAATATTTGTAGAATCTTTAGTTATATAATAAACGTAAGAAGTATTATTTGAATATGAAACGAAACCAGTGGTCCCAGCTTGAGCAAATCCAGAAGAGTAAAATCCCCAAGAAAGTTGATCGCTAACATTATTTCTTTCTATAGTAAAACCGGCATATAAAGCATTAGATCCTCCATGATAATTATCTAATAAGTTTGCATAAGCTTGAGTTTCGCCAGCGGTTCTCCAAACAAAAAAAACCGATCCCGCTGTAGTATTATTAATTATTTTGTCATTATATCTTAGATATTGACTTGAAGCCGCCGTGAATTGTACAGTTTTTCTGCTATTTATTACTGAGTTTCTTGATGGTTGATTACCAGCAGTGGCTTGGAAAAAATGTCTATTGTTTCCGCTTTTGTCTCTCCATTGACTGACGCTTGTTCCAGAGCTATAACTGAATGTGGTATCATCCGCAGCGTCTAACCATAACGCCAATCTATCTTTAATGGGTAAATCAATTGGAAATGATTTATTATTTGATGCGTCTAAACACATCACTAAATTATCCGTAATAATTTTTGGAGAGTATATTTTTGACATATATTATAATCCGAATTTTGTTTTTGCTGCTTCATAATTTTGAGATATTTCTGATGCTGATAAAACTCTATTATATATTCTAAACGCCGCTATTTTTCCAACCCACTTTTCAGTATTTGTTGCTGGATTTATTCCTATTCTTGGATCAGCAGCAGCTAATGATAATGTTGAAACGGTATTAGATGTTGACGCAACAGAATTTACATAAACAACATATCTATTTGCAGCAGTTCTTACTCCAACTATATGATACCAACTTCCTATGGAAAGACTTGCTGTATTTGTGGTAGTGATTCTCGTTGCTCCATCGTAATCCGTTAATTGAAATCCAGTTCCACTAGCATAAAGCAACCCTATAAATCCAGAAACATTTGAAGATTGAGAGCAGTAAATTATATTATTTGCAACCGACGATGATAAATTAACCCAAGCTTCTATAGTGAATTGTCCAACCCCAAAAACAAGTCCACTCGTTGGTAAAGCTATATAATTAGTATCAAATAAAATATTTCCTTTATTAGAAATATTAGATGTAGGACTATTTGTTAATGTTCCATTGCGCCCATTGCCACTTAAATCGTACCAAAGTCCAATATTACTCGTAGAACTAAATCCGCCAGTTCCAGTATCTACATTTGTTATTTCTACTTTTGGATTTCTATAATAAATTGTACCAGAATCAGCTAGCCTTTGACCACCACATGCGCCGGGATATAAATACATATTTAAATTCCCACTAGTGCTTATTGGTCCAACTGTCACACTTCTACGTTGCCAAACATTTTGCAATGAATTTGCTGTAGTTATAGGTGCGTTGGCAACACCTTCAAAATTAGCAAGATAATCTGCGATTGGATAAGTCGTCGCTCCAGTAACTAAATAATCAAAACTAAATGTAGCATAAGTACCAGCTACTACTGGCGCAGAATTCCCATGATAATGGCACCCCAACACCCCTAAAGCATAACTATACACAACATCATTTGGCCTTACGGTATAACCTCCAATTACAGTTCCAGATGCAACTCTTTGAAAAGTGCCATTGCCTTGGAGGGGAAAAGTAACATTTTCTGTTACCGTTCCAGATCCATAAGATTGAAATCTATTAGTAGAGTAGCTTTTACCATTACCAGCATCCAAATCTAAAATTAATCCAGTTCTAACTATTTGCGGCCCATTATTTACTGCGCTCATATTTTAGACTCCATATGTTTTTCTTTGAGAATTAAACGTTTGCAAAACTTCATCAGCAGACAAAGCTCTATTATAAATCATGAACTGACCGACTTGGCCTGTTAAATAACCTTCTGCGCCAGTATGACTTGATCTTCCAATGTATCCAATGTTGCTTGCTTCTGGGGCTGTATTTAAAGTAAGAGTAGTGCTTGCTATATTAACTCCATCAACATATAATTTTAAATTTCCAGCACCATAAGCATCAAATGTTACGCCAATTAAATGCCAAATATTATTATTTATTTGTGGCCCTGCGCTAGGATCATAGTCCGCATAATAACCCATGAATCCTAAATATTGAACAGTTGCTGCTGTTGATCTTAAATTAAAACTTTGCCCATTTGCGGCATTGCCTAAACCACAAAAACCTACATATCCAGTTGAACTATACTTTACCCACATCAACACTGTCTTTCCTGCGGCTGAATAAATAAAAGAAGTAGGGGTTGTAAATTGTATTCTATTGGAACTAGCTCCAGTAAAAATATAACCTGTAGAATCAAAAGATACATTTGTTAAATCTGCATTAACATTATTTCCACTTATGTCCAATAAACCACCACCACCAGCAACAGTATTTGCGGAACGAGAAGTTGGCGTAAATTCTGACGCATAAGCTTTTTGTTCAACTTGAAATTCCGCTATATCTACCGTTAACGGAAGCGTCCCACCACTATAGAAAACATAAGTGAACAAAGAGCCACCAACTGCGGTTGCTGTAAATGTTCCGGTCCATTTTTGCCAATTAGTAGTTAGGATTGGGCTACTATAACCACCAGAGCTTGATGTTGTGCCAGTAAAATAAAAAGACATACTCATTTGTCCTCCTATTGCGCCTTGAGAAGTAGCTTTCACATAAAGACTAAAAGTATATTGAGCATTTGCGATATATACAGGCTGAACTCCGTAAGCCATTCCATCAGTTCTATCATATCTAAACCAATTTAATCTTACACAATCATGAAGTCTATTATCATAAGCAAAACCATTTGTTATTGCCGTTTTAATTAAAGCAACATTAGGAATGTGAGGTTCTCCCCACCACATCGTTGGAAAACTTGTAAGATTAACACTAATTCTTGTATCAGAATTTATATAAGCTAATACTTGTTCTTGAGTTTTTGAAGCATTATTTGTTCCGTCATATTGATGTAAAGTAAAAGTAGTAGAAGATAACCTTTTAAAATAATAATTAACATTTGCGGTTAATCCTCCTCCGGTAGTTTGAGGTCTAATTACATCATAAGTTGCAAAACTATTAAAATACGCAGTAGGAGACGAAACAGTTATTACGTTATCAACAGAAACAGAAGCTATTGTTCCTATAGATCCATAAACTCCTCCATTATACAAGCTATCTCTATATGTTCCCCAACTATTTCCTGCGGATGGATAAGTATTTAATGCTCCTCCGCTAACCGTACTATATATATTTGTAGTAGCTTCCCCACGAAAACTTTTAGAGAATTCACGGTTATAATATAACTGTAAATCTTTTTTAACTATTCCTATATTGGCATGTTGAACAGACATAATATATTTTACACTAATTATAATTAAACTGGCTTTATAGGCCAAACAACATCTTCTGCTTTAATAAAATTAATTGGCAAATCCCTTAATGACTGTCTATAATTACTCCATAAATCTTTTGTAGCTTGATCGTATTTTTCCCATCTGTCTGGAAAAACATAAACATCAGAAGATTGAAGCACAGAATTTCTTATGTTTCTTATTTTTTGCCACTTAAGATTATTAATTTCTTCTTGCGATCTGTCTACGAGTTCTACAATATAAACTAAATCATTAATTAATTTTGGAGTTTCTAAATTTACTAAATTTTTGTAGGTTGGATCGTAATCAATATATTCGATAACCTTGTATAAATTATTTTCTTTTAAAAAATCATCCGGCACTCCAACATCTGGAAAACTGATATGAGAATATAATTTATAAATTGAATCTATAATCCATGTATTATTAATATAAGTTGCTACTTTCATATATATTATTTAAATCCCGTAGTGTAAGCCACTCTTTGATAACTTCTGTCTGCCGCATTAAACATAAATTTATCATATGGTGGATTTGTAGTTGATAATGAAGAATAGGCAGTTGATCCTGCTCCAAAAGTAATATAAGCGTTACTAGAAATATATGCATTTGTTCTAGATGTTCCCATAATTGTTGTTGATGATATCGGAACTGTTACATATGCATCGTCTGCATTAGCATTTTGCAAAACCGTCCATCCAGCAGTTCCAGAACTTCCACTAGTACTACCACTAGTAGGAGGAGGCCATGACGCTGGACCAGCCCCAAGACTTGGGACTTGGCTTCCCGCTACAATTGTTGAATTTGTATAATTATATTCTCCATAAATAGTAGGATTTGTTATAGCGGCATTCCAAACGTAAGTTATATTTTGTGCCATTGCAGCAAATGGGCCTAAAGTAGGAAATGTAACCCCTGTTCCAGCGGCAGTATATTGACCAATTATTCCAGAAGTAAGACCCCAATTTCCAAATCTTACTTCGATATATCCATTTGTAAAAATATATATTTCATAAACACTAGAATTAACGTCTCCTGGTGTTGTACCTGTAGAATTTACCCAACCTTCCCATCTTACTAGAGTAAAATTAGTGGTTGATGATGGTGCTGATTTTAATCGCCATACCGAAGATCTTGTTGAGCTTATAGGCATAATATTTTTATAAATTTTGTCCTCCAATAAATCCATATATATTATTAGGATTACCATCTAATGCAAATGAAAATATATCATATTTACTATTTGCGCTTGTTAAAGTTGGCGAGGTTCCTCCCGGCCATTTTGCAGTGACTGATTGAGCGCCATAATTAAATAACCAAGTTATTGTATATGGAGTTCCATTTGGAGCTAAAATTATAGTCCATGAATTTACCTTTGTGCTTCCAGAATTAGAATTATTAATTGTAAAAGAAGTAATATTTGCATTAAGAGGCACTCTAAATACTGAACTAGTTCCTACATCTATAGTAACTACACCAGAAGATATAGAATTATTTGTAGCAGTATCTATCATTCCGGCAAAAACAGTTTGGCGTAATATATTAATAAACGTACCATCGTCTGTAATTAGTCCTGTACTTAAAGAATTTGCTCCAGTCCATTTGGCCATGTAACCGCTTGTTCCTCCTGAAAGACCATTACTTCCAGAAGTTCCACTTGAGCCACTAGTTCCAGACGAACCGCTTGATCCGCTGCTACCAAATGAACCACTAGTTCCAGATGAACCGCTTGATCCACTGCTACCAGATGAACCACTAGTTCCAGATGAACCACTTGATCCAGAAGATCCACTTTTGCCACTAGTTCCACTAGTTCCACTTGAACCGCTTGATCCACTGCTACCAGATGAACCACTAGTTC
>CAYOCC010000013.1:0-23703 GCA_964402375.1 uncultured Flavobacterium sp.
TTAACAACATCATCATTTCGTTAACAAACAAAAAAGGTGAAGTTATTTCTTGGTCGTCAGCTGGTAAAATGGGTTTCAGAGGTTCTAAAAAGAACACTCCATACGCTGCCCAAATGGCCGCTGAAGATTGTGGAAAAGTAGCTCTTGAAGCTGGACTTAAAAAAGTAAAAGTTTACGTTAAAGGTCCAGGAAATGGTAGAGAATCTGCTATCAGATCAATTCATAATAGTGGAATAGAAGTAACTGAAATTATTGATGTTACTCCAATGCCGCATAATGGATGTCGTCCTCCAAAGAGAAGAAGAGTATAACAATTAGTATAAAACAAAGGTAGGAATTTAGATTATCGAAGGAAAGACCTTAATTCATAATCCCTAACTTAAATTAAAATTTGTAAAATGGCAAGATATACTGGTCCAAAAACAAGAATCGCCCGTAAGTTTGGTGAAGCAATTTTCGGAGAAGATAAAGCTTTCGAAAGAAGAAATTATCCTCCTGGTCAACATGGTTTGGCAAAAAGAAGAGGTAAAAAGTCTGAATACGCTGTCCAGTTAATGGAAAAGCAAAAAGCAAAATATACCTATGGTATTTTAGAGCGTCAGTTCAGAAATTTATTTGAAAAAGCAGCAGCTGCTTCAGGTGTAACAGGTGAAATCTTGTTACAACTTTGCGAAGCGCGTTTAGACAATGTAGTTTACAGAATGGGTATTGCACCTACTCGTAGATCTGCACGTCAATTCGTTTCTCACAGACACATCACAGTAAATGGTGAATTGGTAAATGTACCTTCTTACCACTTAAAACCTGGAGATATTGTTGCAGTTCGTGAAAAATCTAAATCTTTAGAAGCAATTGAAAGCTCTTTGGCTAACAATTCTTCTATATACGAGTGGATTACATGGAATAATGATACAAAACAAGGAACTTTTGTAACGGTTCCTCAAAGACTTCAAATTCCAGAAAATATTAAAGAGCAACTAATCGTTGAGTTGTATAACAAATAATAATTGACATTAGTCGAAGATATGGCAATATTTAATTTTCAAAAGCCCGATAAAGTTATCATGATCGATTCAACCGATTTTGAAGGTAAATTCGAATTTAGACCTTTAGAACCTGGTTACGGATTGACAGTTGGTAACGCTTTAAGAAGAGTTTTACTTTCTGCATTGGAAGGTTTTGCTATTACATCTGTAAGAATAGAAGGTGTTGAACATGAATTTTCAACAATTTCTGGTGTAGTAGAAGATGTAACTGAAATTATCTTAAATCTTAAACAAGTACGTTTCAAACGTCAAATTGAAGATGTAGATAACGAATCAGTTTCTATCTCTCTTTCTGGTAAAGATCAAATTACAGCTGGTGATTTCCAAAAATTTATTTCTGGTTTTCAAGTTTTAAATCCAGATTTAGTAATTTGTAATCTAGACAGCAAAACAACTATCAACATGGAACTTTCTATCGAAAAAGGTAGAGGATATGTTCCTGCTGAAGAAAATAAAAAACCTAATGCTCCTATTGGAACAATTTTTACAGACTCTATTTATACGCCTGTAAAAAATGTGAAGTATTCTATTGAAAACTTCCGTGTTGAACAAAAAACAGATTACGAAAAATTAGTTTTCGAAATCAAAACAGATGGTTCAATAAATCCTAAAGATGCATTAACAGAAGCAGCTAAAACGTTGATTCACCATTTTATGTTGTTTTCTGACGAAAGAATCACTCTAGAGGCTGATGAAATTGCTCAAACTGAATCGTATGATGAGGAATCATTACACATGAGACAACTATTGAAAACTAAATTAGTTGATATGGATTTATCAGTAAGAGCTTTGAACTGCTTAAAAGCAGCTGAAGTTGATACCCTTGGAGATTTAGTTTCTTTCAATAAAAACGATTTAATGAAATTCCGTAATTTTGGTAAAAAATCCCTAACTGAATTAGATGAGTTAGTGGCTAATAAAAACCTTACTTTCGGAATGGATTTAGCAAAATACAAGTTAGATAAAGAATAATTCATTCATATTTTGCTCTCCAAAGCGGATTGATGCAAGATGAAGATAAAATAATTACGTCATGAGACACGGAAAAAAATTCAATCATTTAAGTAGACAAACAGGTCATAGAAAAGCAATGCTTGCTAATATGGCATGTTCTCTAATTGAACACAAGCGTATCAATACAACTGTTGCAAAGGCGAAAGCTTTAAAACAATTTTTTGAGCCTCTTGTAACAAAATCAAAAGAAGATACAACGCACAACAGACGTATTTGTTTTTCTTATTTAAGAAGTAAATATGCTGTTACTGAATTGTTCAGAGAAGTAGCTGTTAAAGTTGCTGATCGTCCAGGAGGTTATACTCGTATTATTAAGTTAGGAAACCGTTTAGGGGATAACGCTGATATGGCAATGATTGAACTTGTAGATTTTAATACAATTTATTCAACTGCTAAAAAAGAAGTTAAAAAAGCATCTACTCGTAGAGGTAAATCAAAAAAATCAGATGAAACTGTAGCGGAAACTCCAGCTGCTGAATCAACTGATACTACTGAAACAACCGAAACAACAGAGGCTTCTGAATAATCATGAAACAATTGATTTAAAATACTTAAAAAAGGATAAACAAATTTTTGTTTATCCTTTTTTTTTGTAAATACTATAACGTAATTTTGCAACATAAATAAGGTAACTTAAAATTAGATGTGTATCTCTTTTTTAAAAACTACAATAACTGATGAAATACAATAACAAACAACAAGCAATACTTTTATTAAAAGACGGAACTATTTTCTACGGAAAATCAATTGGAATTTCAGGAACAACTTTTGGGGAAATTGCATTTAATACAGGTACAACGGGTTATCAAGAAATATTCACAGATCCTTCATATTATGGGCAAATTATGGTTACAACTAATGCACATATTGGTAATTATGGGGTCAATACAAAAGAAGTAGAATCAGATGCTGTTAAAATATCTGGTTTGGTTTGTAAAAACTTTAGCATGAATTATTCTCGAGTTGACGCTTCTGAAAGTTTGTATGACTACCTAGAAAAACAAAATTTAATAGTAATTTCTGATGTTGACACACGTGCTTTAGTTAGTTATATTAGAGATAACGGCGCAATGAATGCAATTATTTCTACAGATGGAACTTCAATAGAAGACTTGAAAATAAAATTGGAACAAGCGCCAAATATGGAAGGTTTAGATTTAGCTTCTGTGGTTTCTACTAAAGAATCTTACTTTTTTGGAGAGGAAAATGCAACTTTTAAAATTGCCGCTTTAGATTTAGGAATTAAAACAAATATTTTAAGAAATTTAGCTAAACGTGATTGCTACATTAAAGTGTTTCCATATAATGCCACTTTTAACGATATGAAAGCGTTTAATCCTGATGGATATTTTTTATCAAACGGACCTGGAGATCCAGATCCGCTGGCTGCTGCACAAGAAGTAGCTAGAAATATTTTAGCTGAAAACAAACCTTTATTCGGAATTTGTTTAGGTCATCAAGTAATTGCTTTAGCCAACGGCATCTCTACATATAAAATGTTCAACGGACACAGAGGAATTAATCATCCGGTGAAAAACCTGGTAACTGGGAAAGGTGAAATCACTTCTCAAAACCATGGATTTGCCGTAAATAAAGAACAATTAGAAGGTCATCCAGATTTTGATTTAACACATGTTCATTTAAATGATGGAACCGTTGCAGGTATGAAAATGAAATCTAAAAACTGTTTCTCTGTTCAATATCATCCAGAAGCAAGCCCAGGACCACATGATTCTAGTTACTTATTTGATGAATTTATTGCCAATATAAAAACTTCTAAAAACTAAAACGTTATCGTTTATAAGTTTTAATTTTAATTAGTTACGAAAAACAAAATATATTTAACTTTGTTAAGTTAATAATTAAGAATTTAAAAAAATAACTAGATATGAGCATAATAATTAAAGTTCACGCAAGACAAATATTAGATTCAAGAGGTAATCCTACTGTTGAAGTTGATGTAATTACAGAAAACGGAATTTTAGGAAGAGCAGCAGTTCCATCTGGTGCTTCAACTGGCGAACATGAAGCAGTTGAATTACGTGACGGCGGAAAAGCTTATATGGGCAAAGGTGTTTTAAAAGCAGTTGAAAATGTAAACGCAACTATAGCTTCAGAATTGGTCGGCATGTCAGTTTTTGAACAAAATGCAATCGACAAAATGATGATTGAATTAGATGGTACGCCTAATAAATCTAATTTAGGAGCAAATGCTATTTTAGGTGTTTCTTTAGCTGTTGCGAAAGCAGCAGCAAATGAATTAGGAATGCCATTATACAGATATGTTGGTGGTGTTTCAGGAAATACATTGCCAGTTCCAATGATGAATATTATCAATGGTGGTTCGCATTCAGACGCGCCGATTGCATTCCAAGAATTTATGATAATTCCTGTAAAAGCAACTTCATTTACTCATGCGATGCAAATGGGAACTGAAATTTTTCACAACTTAAAAAAAGTATTACACGATAGAAATTTGTCTACAGCTGTTGGAGATGAAGGTGGTTTTGCACCAAATTTAGCTGGCGGAACAGAAGATGCTTTAGATACAATAAAACTAGCAGTAGAAACTGCTGGATATGGTTTTGGAGATGATGTAATGATAGCTTTAGATTGCGCTGCTTCAGAATTTTATGTAGATGGAAAATACGATTATACAAAATTTGAAGGTGCTGGTGGAAAAATCAGAACGTCTGAAGATCAAGCAGATTATTTAGCTGAATTAGCTTCAATATATCCAATTATTTCCATAGAGGACGGAATGTATGAAGACGATTGGAAAGGTTGGAAATACTTAACTGATAAAATTGGTAACAAAGTACAATTAGTAGGTGACGATTTATTCGTTACGAATGTAGAAAGACTTTCGCGCGGTATTAAAGAAGGAATTGCCAACTCAATTTTAATTAAAGTTAACCAAATAGGCTCATTATCTGAAACGATTGCGGCCGTAAATATGGCACATAATGCAGGGTATACTTCAGTAATGTCTCACCGATCTGGAGAAACAGAAGACAATACAATTGCCGATTTAGCAGTTGCGTTAAACTGTGGACAAATTAAAACAGGTTCAGCTTCTCGTTCAGATCGTATGGCAAAATACAATCAATTATTACGTATTGAAGAAGAATTAAACGAAGTAGCCTACTTTCCAGGCGCAAATGCTTTTAAAGTAAAATAATGCCTTTGTCATACTGAACTCATTTCAGTATCTCATAAATTCACTATTAATTACACCTAATTGGCTTAAAAATCTTTTAGGTGTTTTTTTGTTACGTTTATGCTTTTGGAATTTTTTAAGTTTGTTTTTTTATTAAATTAATTAATTGAAAAATCAATTTAATACTTTTTTACACCATAAATTTTATCTATACCAAATAAGCAATTTAACAGTATATTAATTTTAAAATTCAAAAATTAATGATTAAATTCGCAACAAATAAATCTATTCTTATAAAATATACATATTATCATGTCAAAAAATGCAATTTTAGAAATTAATGGTAACAAATATGAACTTCCTATTATAGTGGGAAGTGAAAATGAAACAGCTATTGATATCAGTAAATTAAGAGATGTATCAGGCGCTATTACTTACGACCCAGGTTATAAAAATTCAGGTGTTTGTAAAAGTGATATTACATTTCTTGATGGTGAAGAAGGGATTTTAAGATACCGTGGTTTTTCTATTGAAGATTTAGCCGCTAAAGCTAGTTTTTTAGAAGTATCTTATTTAGTAATTTTTGGAGAATTACCTACTAAAACTCAATTAGCAGATTTTGAAAAAGGTATTCATAAATATACTTTGGTTAATGAAGAAATGAAAAACATCATAGATGGTTTTCCAAAAACAGCTCACCCAATGGGGGTTTTATCAGCTTTAACCAGCGCACTTACTGCTTTTAATCCAAAAGTAGTAAATGTTGAAAACGAAAAAGAAATGTATGAAGCCATCTGCAAAACCATTGGTAAATTTTTGGTTTTAGCCACTTGGACATACAGAAAAAGCATGGGTTTCCCATTAAATTATTACGACAATACCATTGGATATGTAGATAATTTTATGCAATTAATGTTTAAATTACCTACAGGACCATATAGCGTTAACCCTACAGTAGTTGCAGCTTTAGATAAATTATTTATCTTACATGCTGAACATGAACAGAACTGTTCAACTTCTACTGTAAGAATGGTTGGTTCTTCACATGCCGGATTATTCGCCTCAATTTCTGCGGGAGTTTCTGCGCTTTGGGGTCCATTACACGGTGGTGCCAATCAAGCAGTTTTAGAAATGTTAGAAGCTATTCAAAAAGACGGTGGTGATGCAGACAAATATTTAGCAAAAGCAAAAGATAAAAATGACGAATTCCGTTTAATGGGATTTGGACACAGAGTATATAAAAATTTCGATCCAAGAGCTAAAATTATCAAAAAAGCTGCAGACGAAGTTTTAGCAGAATTAGGCGTAAACGATCCTATTTTAGCAATTGCAAAAAAATTAGAAGAATCCGCTTTAGTAGATCCGTATTTCGTTGAAAGAAAATTATATCCAAACGTAGATTTTTATTCAGGTATTATTTACCGAGCTTTAGGTATTCCAACTGATATGTTTACAGTGTTATTTGCAATTGGAAGATTACCTGGTTGGATTGCACAATGGAAAGAAATGCGATTAAATAAAGAACCAATTGGTCGTCCAAGACAAATATATACAGGTCATCCATTAAGAGATTTTGTAAAGTTTGACGACAGAAAATAAATTAAATTAATCCCGATTATTATCGGGATTTTTTATTTTTAAACGTAGTGTTTAGTCAGAATAAAATACATTTTAAAACGCTAAAATTAAATATAAAAGGAGTTTAGAGAAATTATCTTAATTATATCACAAAATAATACGTTGCGACCTTGCGTCTTTATGGCTTATTTAAAAATAAATACGTTTTTACTTGACAACGCCTATCTCACAATTGTATATTTGCATTCTGTTTAAAATCCATTAGGTTTTAAATCATAATCTCTTAAACTCAAAACATGAAATTATCACACTTCCAGTTTAATTTACCAGAAGAATTATTAGCCGAATTTCCTTCAGAAAATAGAGATGAATCTCGATTAATGGTTATTCATAGAAAAACAGGAGAAATAGAACATAAAATGTTTAAAGATATTATTGACTATTTTGATGATGGAGACGTAATGGTGCTAAATAATTCAAAGGTTTTTCCAGCTCGTTTGTATGGTAATAAAGAAAAAACCGGCGCAAGAATTGAAGTTTTCTTGTTAAGAGAATTAAACGCAGAACAACGTTTGTGGGATGTTTTAGTAGACCCAGCTCGAAAAATAAGAATTGGAAATAAATTATATTTTGGCGATGATGATTCGTTAGTTGCCGAAGTAATTGATAACACCACCTCTCGCGGAAGAACATTACGTTTTTTATATGACGGTTCTTATGAAGAATTTAGAGAAAAATTAATTGAATTAGGTGAAACGCCTATCCCAAAATTCATTAATCGTGAAGTAACTCCAGAAGACGCAGAACGCTATCAAACTATATATGCTAAAGAAGAAGGTTCTGTAGCGGCACCAACTGCCGGATTGCATTTTTCTAAACATTTAATGAAACGTCTAGAAATTAAAGGAATTAATTTTGCCGAAGTTACTTTGCACATAGGTTTAGGTACTTTTAATCCTGTTGAAGTTGAAGATTTATCAAAACATAAAATGGATTCGGAAGAAATGGTCGTAACGCAAGAAGCTTGTGATATTATCAACGGCGCCAGAACTAAGAAAAATAAAGTATGTTGTATCGGAACTACTTCCATGCGTGCCATGGAAAGTACCGTTTCATCTATGCGAACTTTAAATCCTTATTCAGGTTGGACAAATAAATTTATTTATCCACCATATGATTTTAGTCTAGCTGATGCGATGGTTTCCAATTTTCATACACCAAAATCAACTCTATTAATGATGGTTGCTGCATTTTGTGGACATGATTTAATGAAAAAAGCCTACGAAATTGCCATCAAAGAAAAGTATAATTTTTATTCTTATGGTGATGCAATGTTGATTTTATAATCAAATTAATTGACTATCTTCACTAAATTCAGATTCTAAAACTATAAGCCCAACATTTAGTTGGGTTTTTTTATCTCTTATTTTTTTGTTACTTTTACGCTTTAAAACCTACTACAAATGAACTTTCAAAATACAAAAGAATTCGCAAAAAGCTTAGATGCTAAAGATGAATTAAAATCGTATAAAAACGAATTTTATTTTCCCCAACATAACAATCAAAATGTAATTTATTTTACTGGTAATTCTCTAGGATTACAACCAAAAATCACCAAAAAATATGTAGATGATATTATGGATGATTGGGCAAATATGGCTGTTGAAGGTCATTTTTATTCAGAAAAACCATGGTGGGATTATCATGAAAGATTTTGCGAGCCTTTAGCTAAAATTGTAGGCGCTAAGCCGTCAGAAGTTGGCGTAATGAATACTTTAACTGTAAATTTGCATTTGCTTTTTGTTTCTTTTTACCAACCAAAAGGTAAAAGAATCAAAATATTATGCGAAGAAAAAGCATTTCCATCCGATCAATATATGTTGCAAAGTCAGGTGAAATTTCATGGTTTTGATCCAGAAGATGCTATAGTTGAAATCAAAAGAAGAGAAGGCGAATTAACCACGCGACCAGAAGACATCTTAGCCAAAATTGAAGAGTTAGGCGATGAGTTAGCGCTTGTTTTCATTGGTGGTGTAAATTATTATACAGGTCAAGTTTTTAATATGAAAACCATCACTGCAGCCGGACACGAAGCTGGCGCAATTGTAGGTTGGGATTTGGCTCATGCCGCAGGAAATATTACATTAAATTTACACGATTGGCAAGTAGATTTCGCTGCTTGGTGTAGTTATAAATACATGAATTCAGGTCCAGGAAATGCTTCTGGATATTTTGTACACGAAAAACACCATTCCAATAAAGAACTAGACCGATTTGCAGGTTGGTACGGGCACAATAAATCCCGACGCTTTTTAATGGAACCCAATTTTGATGCGGTTGAAGGCGCAAATGGCTGGCAAGTCAGCAATTTACCCGTTTTGTCTTTGGCACCCTATTTGGCAACAGTCGAAATGTTTGCGGAAGTTGGTATGGAAAAATTAATTGCTAAAAGAAATCAAATCACTTCCTATTTAGAATTTATTCTTCATGAAATTGATAAAGAAATTCCACAAGCAAATTTTGAAGTCATCACCCCTTCTAATCAATCTGAAAGAGGTTGTCAATTGTCGGTATATTTACACGGACAAGGAAAAGAATTATTTACTTATTTAATGCAAAACGGAGTGGTTACAGATTGGCGGGAACCAAATGTAATTCGCTTAGCGCCAGTTCCATTTTATACGTCTTTTGAAGATATTTATAATTTCGGTCAAATTTTGAAAAAAGGAATTTTAAAATAGAAATATTGATTTTTAGATTTTTGGAAATTCAGATTTTCGGATTTTCAGAAAAAATAAATTTATTATGCATAATAAGAAACAAAAAATAGAAAATTTCGATCCCTCACAACCTGGTTTAGCTGATGCTACTGTTTTTGGATTGCCTTTTACAGCAGAAGAATCTGAAATCATTATTATTCCAGTGCCTTGGGAAGTTACGGTGAGTTATGGTTCGGGCGCTTCAGAAGGTCCTGCTGCAATTTTTGATGCTTCATTTCAAGTAGATTTATTGCATCAAGATTTTCCAGAATTGTGGAAATTAGGGATATATATGGATGAAGCTCCAAAACAATGGGCAAAAAATTCTGAAAAGTATAAAGATTTGGCGCAACCTATTATTCAAACATTGGAAAATGGCGAAGATTTGGAAATGTTTCCTGCTTTATTGGATGATTTACATAAAATTAATACCGCATGCAGAACGCTTCATTCAGAAGTGAAAGAAAAAGTATTATTTTGGCAAAATAAAGGAAAAAAAGTAGCGCTTTTAGGTGGCGATCATAGCACACCGCTAGGTTATTATGAAGCTTTGGCTACCCAATACGAAAGTTTTGGTATTTTACATTTAGATGCACATATGGATTTGCGCGTGGCTTACGAAGGGTTTACCTATTCTCATGCTTCAATAATGTACAACACATTACAAATTCCTCAAGTTTCAAAAATTGTTCAAGTTGGCATTAGAGATTTTTGTGAACAAGAACTAAATGTAGTTAAAGCAGCCAAAGGAAGAGTTATTGTTCATACAGATGCAGATATGAAAGCTAAAACATTTGAAGGACAAACATGGAAACAACAATGTGAAGAAATTATAATGCAATTACCTCAAAAAGTCACTATTTCTTTTGATATAGACGGAATGTATCCTTGGTATTGTCCAAATACTGGGACGCCTGTTCCTGGTGGTTTTTCATTTGAACAAGCTACCTATTTATTTAATTTATTGGCTAATTCTGGTAAAGAAATAATTGGTTTTGATTTAGTAGAAGTGGCTCCCGGCGAAAATGACGATTGGGACGGAAATGTAGGCGCAAGAATGTTATTTCATATGTGTGGCATTTTTGCCAAATCACAAAAACTAAACGTTGGTAATAGAATTGAGTTTTAAAAATTAAACCCAAACACTTTTAATTTAAACTACATTAGTAGTACATAGTATATGTCAAAGCAAACATCAAAAAAAATTGCAATAGTAGGTTCCGGATTAGTTGGAACTTTATTAGGAATTTATCTTACAAAACGAGGTCACACCGTTCATGTGTATGACAGAAGTCCAGATATTCGAAAAATCAATTTTTCAGGACGATCAATTAATCTTGTTTTGTCAGATAGAGGTGTTAGAGCGTTACGAGAAGTGGGCTTAGATCAGGAAGTTTTAGGAATAGGAATCCCTGTTGATAAACGAGCCATTCATACCGAAAAAGATACCGTTAATGAACAGTTTTACGGAAAAGACGGCGAAGTAATTTATTCACTTTCAAGAGGTTTGTTGAATAAAAAAATGGTCGATTTAGCAGAAAAAGCAGGCGTGGTTTTTTTCTTTGAAGAAAAAGTATGGGATGTCGATTTGACTTCAGCAACCATCTCTACAGGCGATTCTGAAAAAGGCGTGTGGACAACACATTATTACGATATTACTTTTGGTGCCGATGGCGCTTTTTCCAGAATCAGACATAAAATGCAACGTCAAAGCATGTTTAATTATTCTCAAGAATTTTTAAATGTAGGATACAAAGAATTAAATATTCCCGCCAACGCTGATGGCACACATAAATTAGATAAAAACTCTTTACATATATGGCCTCGAGGTAATTTCATGTTAATGGCTTTGGCTAATTTAGATGGTAGTTTTACGTGTACGCTTTTTATGCCGCATGATGGTGAAAATTCGTTTGAATCTATAAAAAGCAAGGAACAATTGGTCGATTTCTTTGCCAATCATTTTCCTGATACTAAAGAAGTAATACCAGATTTAGTCGAGGATTTTTTTAAAAATCCTACAAGTTATTTGGTAACTATGAAGTGTTTTCCTTGGACTTTTAGCGATAAAGTAGCTCTTATTGGCGATGCTTGTCATGCCATTGTTCCCTTTTATGGGCATGGAATGAATGCGGGATTTGAAGACATTACCGTTTTAGAAGAAATGTTTGAAAAATATGGTGATGATTGGGCCAATTTATTAAACGATTACGAAAATTCTAGAAAACCAAATGCAGATGCTATTGCCGAACTTTCGTACAGAAATTTTATGGAAATGAGCTCTAAAACAGCAGATGCCAATTTCCTATTACAAAAGAAAATTGAAAAATGGTTTTCTGATAAATATCCTCAATTATGGGTGCCGTTATATTCTCGTGTAACTTTTAGTCATCAACCTTATTCTGAAGCTTTAGCAATTGGCGACAGACAAAACGAAATCATGCAAGAAGTATTACAAATGGAAAATATTAACGAAATTTGGAATAGTCAGGCTGTTGAAAATAAGATTATTGATCTTCTAAAAAAGTAATTTTTTTCGGTGTGAAGAAGAAATAATTCCTTGGTGCCTTGTTTCGAAACTTTAATTGTATATGATTTTGTAAAAATTCATTAAAAGCGGAAAAACTTTACAATATCTTAACATTAGAAATCACATAATTACATCAATTTTATTAAATAATTATTAAAAAACATCACCAAAATTTGAAAATAATCTTACTATATCTCTTTTTTGGTATGATTGTTGTATATTTTCAAAAAGTTAATGTAAATTTTACGAAATTAGTTTTTTTTTCAAATCTAATTCACATAAATTTGCGACTATCAAAATAAAAATGAAATCAAATAATTAATCAATTCAAACTAAAAATTTAAAAAAATGGAACAGGATTTAAACGTTTCTGTAGAGAACAAAGGAAGCAAAGGAAGTAGTGTTTTTGCAGCTTTAACTATCGTAATTTGTATAGTTATCGGAGCTTTATTATGGAAATTTGTAATGGGAGCACCAGCAAACTTTATTAAAGGTGATCCATTAGGACAGCCATTACCAGGAAACTATTTAGGAATGGTTTACAAAGGAGGTATGATTGTTCCTGTATTAATGGGATTATTATTAATGACTATCGTTTTCTCTGTAGAAAGATTTATCGTTTTGAAAAAAGCAGCTGGAAAAGGAAATTTAGATAACTTCGTAAAAGATGTTTTATCTCAAATTAAAACTGGAGATGTTCAAGGTGCAATAACTGCATGTGATGCTCAAGAAGGCTCTGTTGCCAATGTAATAAAAGCAGGTTTATTAAAATCAGAACAAGTTAAAAAAGACGGTTTAGATGTTGATACAGCTTCTGAAAACATTACTAAAGAAGTAGAACAAGCTACAGCTTTAGAAATGCCAATGTTAGAAAAACACTTAACTATTATTTCTACTTTAGTATCAATTGGTACATTATTAGGATTATTAGGAACGGTTTCTGGTATGATTAAAGCATTCGCTGGATTAGCAGAAGGTACTCCAGACCAAGCTGAATTGGCAAATGGTATTTCTGAGGCGTTAATTAACACGGCTACAGGTATCTCAACTTCTACTTTAGCAGTTATCGCTTATAACTATTTTACTTCAAAAATTGATACTTTAACTTATTTTATCGACGAAGCTGGTTTCGCAATTTCTCAGGCTTACAAAAGAGCTAAAGGAAGCAACTAAGATTTCATAAAATAATTATTAAGTTAAAATAAAGTAAAATGGCAAATATAAAAACATCTAAAAAAAGCACAAGAATCGACATGACGGCCATGTGTGACGTTGCGTTTTTGTTATTGTCCTTTTTTATCATGACAGCAACATCAAAAGTACCTGAGCCAAAGCCAGTAGATACGCCTGCTTCAACAATAAAAGCTAAATTGCCAGAAAGAAACTTACTTACTATTACAGTTGGTGATAGCGCAGTATACATTGGAATGTCTGAAAGAGAAACCAGAATTGCTGCTTTAGAAGCTATGTCATTAAAATATGATATTGCCTTCACGCCTCAAGAAATAAATGAGTTTTCTTTATTAGATTCATTCGGTGTGCCTTTAGAACAATTAAAGTCTTTATTAGCTTTAAAAAATGCTGAAAGAAACAAACCAGGGACGCAAGTTGGTATTCCTTTTAAAGGTGATATTTCTGAAAATGAATTGTCTTACTGGATATATTATGCAAACGCAGCAGTTGTTATGGAGCAACAAGCTAAAGGCGCAGAAAAGATTAAGGAGATTGAAGTAGCTATAAAAGGTAGTTCTAAAGAAAAATATCCAGTTGTTAAGAACGTTTTTGATATTCTTCAAAAACAAAACATGAATGATTTTTATTTAGTAACTTCTCTTAGAGATGAAGATTTTTAATTAAAATAAAAAAATAACATGGCAGAATTAAATACCGGTGGTGGTGGCGGTAAAGGCGGTAAAGTAAGAAGTAAAAAATCGAATCCAGGAGTTGATTTAACAGCGATGGTAGATTTAGCTTTCTTATTAATTACTTTCTTTATCCTAACAACCACATTATCTAAGCCACAATCTATGGATTTAGCTTTACCAGATAATACGAAACAAGATGATCCTAACCCACCAGAAACTCCTGCTTGGAGAACTTTAACGGTAGTTTTAGGAAAAAATGATAAGTTAGTGTATTATATTGGTATGACTGATGCACCTTACATGGAAGATGGTTTAAATGGAAAACCAAAATTAGATAACTATGGAGGTAAAGGTATCAGAAAAGCACTTTTGACACATAATAAATATGTAATGGAGCGTGTTGAAAACCAAAAAACACAAGGAATGATGGTGCTTATTAAAGCAAGTAAATCGGCAAATTACAAAAATTTAGTTGACATTTTAGATGAAATGGCAATAGTGAAACCGTTTTCGTATTCAATTGTTGATGTAACTCCAGGCGATTTGAAAATGCTTGAAGACAATAAAATTAAATAACATAACTTTAAATATAGAAAAATGAGTGAAATTCAAAACATTAGCGAAGCTAGTTTACTTGACAATATATTCGAAGGACGTAATAAAAGTTATGGTGCATACGAATTAAGAACAAATAGTTCAAAAAGAACAGTTTTAGCATTAATTATTTCTTCTGTATTTTTTATCGCATTGGTTTTTGCATTGTATCTTTCTATGAAAAGTAAAGATAAAGCAGAAGAAAAAATCACCAAGGTAGAACTTAAGAAAGTGAAAACTCCTATTAAAAAGGAGAAGAAGATTTTAGAACAAAAAAAGGTTGAACCTATTAAAAAGGTAAAATCTGTGGTAGACATTGTAAAAAATGTCCCGCCAGTTGTTGTAAATAAGAAAACAGTTGTAAATGAAATTCCTCCAATTGATCTTGATAAAAAATCGGGTTCAGAAACAGCTAAGGGAGATGCAAATGCAAACCTAGACAAGGGTGCTGAATTAGCGCAAGAAGATCAAAAAGGAGATGACACTGATTATAATTCTATTTTTACTACCGTTCAAGTTTCGGCTTCACCTCCAGGAGGTATGAACGCATTTAGAAAGCAAATTGCAAGTTCATTCCGTTTACCAGAAGTAGACGAAACTACTACGGGTACTGTTGTAGCTAAATTTGTAGTTGGGTTAGATGGAGCAATTAGTGATATTGTAATTCTTAAAGAAAGTCCAACTGGATTAGGTTTAGGAAAAGAAGCAACAAGAATCTTAAGTAGATCTCCAAAATGGACACCAGGTGTATACAATGGTAGAAATGTAAAACAATACTATACATTACCTATATCCATTCAAATTACAGCTAACGAATAATATGAATTGGTTAAATAAATTAAAACAGAAATCGCCCAAACAGCGATTTCTGTTTATTTTAGGACTTTTAATATTCTGCTTTTATTTAGTCTTGGCCTATTTGG
The DNA here is from genome assembly GCA_964402375.1 of uncultured Flavobacterium sp. Taxonomy (GTDB): domain Bacteria; phylum Bacteroidota; class Bacteroidia; order Flavobacteriales; family Flavobacteriaceae; genus Flavobacterium. The sequence continues at coordinate 15,470 of CAYOCC010000013.1, forward strand.
TAGCTTTTTGGGAAAATTTTCCACTAGAAGTAACCTTAACAAGAAGAAGAATATTTGGAGGTTTATTATTACTTTATGCAGGTTTTAGGTTTTACAGATTAATAAAAAAAGAGGATGAGTAACATGAGAAATATTTTTAAAACATTGTTGTTTTTTATCTTGGCAGTTGGTTTTGGACAGAATAATGATGCGCCAAAACGAGATTCAATATTAATCAAAGAAAAAAAAACAAAAATAGCTCAAGATTCTACTCAAACAAGTTATAATTTAATTTTCACATCCGTAGACATTAGTGCTATTCCACCTGGTGGTATGAATGAGTTTAGAAAATATGTTGGACAATCCTTTAGATTACCTGAAGTTAATAATAGTACAATTGGCAAAGTTATTACGAAGTTTACTGTTTGTAACGATGGTTCAATTTGTGATATTCAAGTAATTAATGAAAGTCCCGCAGACTTAGGCTTAGGTGAAGAAGTTAAAAGAATATTAAATCAATCGGGGAATTGGAAGCCAGCTCAAAAAAATGAAACAGCCGTGAGTTCATATTATACATTGCCAATAGCTATTCAAATTACAGCTTCGGATATTCCTCAACCTGCAGTTAAAGAAAATGACTCAACTTCAAAAAAAGACTAAAACAATGAAAAAAATAGTTTCAATTTTCGTTCTAATGAGTTTAGTAATTTTCGCTTGTAAAAAATCTGAAAATAGCACCGAAGACGAATCTTACGTTAAAGGAAAAGCTACAATTTATGTAGACGAATCTTTATTGCCAATTGTGGAAGATCAAGAAATGGTTTTTGAAAGTAAATATCCTAAAGCCGCCATTACACTTATTCCAAATTCAGATTCAGATATTGTAAATTTATTATTGCAACGAAAAATTGATATCGCAGTACTTTCCCATGAATTGAATAAAGCTCAAGAAGAAAAATTAAAAGCTAACGATGTAATTGGCAAAAACACACCTTTTTGTTCAGATGCCATTGCTGTTATTGTTAACGCAGGAAATTCAAAATCCACTATTACAACTTCTGAAATTTATGATGTTTTAAAAGGAAAAAATTCTACTGTTCAATTTGTTTTTGATAACGAAAATTCAAGCACATTAAGTTATTTAATGGATAAAGCGAATGTTAAATCTTTATCAAAAAGTGTCACAGCATTGAAAAACAACCTAGAAGTTATTAAATTTGTATCTGAAAACAATAATTCAATTGGTTTTGTTGGCGTAAATTGGCTTTTGAATCCTTCAATTGAAATGGAAGGCACAATTAAAAAAGTTAAAGTTTTAGCAGTAGGCGCAAGCGGTAAAAAAGCGGTAAAACCTACTCAATCATACATAGAAACAAAAGAATATCCATTTATAAGAAAAATATATTTGTTAAATTACCAAGGAAGAACAGGTTTAGGCATGGGTTTTGCTTCTTTTGTAAAAAGCGAAGTGGGACAACGCATTACTCTGAAATCAGGATTAGCGCCAATTAAGATTCCAACTAGAGAAATCAGAATTATAAAAAACAATAAATAGAAATAAAAAAGTAGAAATGAGAACAATTATTTTATCAAGTTTTGCCACTATTTTTGCTGCAGTTGCGGTAAATGCTCAAGATTTAGAACAAGTAAAGAAAACAATTGATGCCGAAAAATTTTCAGAAGCTAGAAAATCATTAAAGTCAATGGTTGAAACAGCTCCAGATAAAGGTAAAAATTACTTTTATTTAGGTCAAGTATATTTAGCTTTAGAAAAACAAGATTCCGCTAAAGTATATTTCGATAAAGGAAAAGCAGCAAAAGATGCCGGTCATTTAAATTTAATTGGTTTAGGTCAGTTAGATTTGTTAGATGGAAAAGCTTCAAATGCAGAAGCCAATTTTTCAGCTGCATTAGCAATAGCTAAAAAGAAAAACACAGAAGAACAAATTTTCATTACGCAAGCTTATTTAAAAGCTGCCAATCCAGATTTTTCTAAAGCTTTAGCAGCAGCTAAATTAGCTGTGGCAGCAGATGCAAAATCAGCGCAAGCACACATTGCATTAGGTGATGCTTTGGTTGCAAATAAAAACATCAATGATGCCTACGTGGCCTACAGAACAGCCGGCGAACTTGACAAAACATCATTAAGAGCACCTTTGCAATTGGCAATTATCACAAGAAATGCACAAGCGTTTCCAGAAGCCTTAAAGGCATTTAATGATATTTTAGCAATCAATCCAAGTTACGGACCAGCTTTCCGTGAAAAAGCAGAAACTAATTTAGCTTGGGCGTATGCAAAAAAATCGCTTTTCGAAGAAAAAATTGCAGCAGCTTTAGAGGATTATAAAAAGTACATGAGTTTAACAGATATTTCTACAGATGCGAAAATAAAATATGCCGATTTCTTAATCTTATCTAAAAAATGGAAAGAATTAGAAACAGAAGCTTTAGCGATTCAAAAATTGGATAAAGTAAATCCAAAAGTATTTAAATATTTAGGGTATGCTTATTCTGAAAACGGAAATCCTGATGGCGCTATCAAGTCACTTACAGAGTACATGACTAAAGTAGATGCTAAAAAAATAAATGGAAAAGATTATTTGTATTTAGCAAAAGCGAAATTAGCCACTTCAATGGACGATAAAGGAATTATATCCAACCAAACAAAATTCAATGAAGCGATTTCAGATTTGACTAAAGCTGCAGAATTAAATCCAAATTTAAATACAGAATTTACTGAAATCGGAATTAAATTATATTCTGGAAAAGCATATTTAGAAGCTGCAAAATTATTTGAATTAGCAGTCAAAAACACAAATTCTAAAAGTTACAGCCGTGATAATTTTTTATTAGGGAATTCAATTTTGTTCTATGCAGAAAGTAAAACAGAAGAACAAAAAGCAACACTAACCGCTGAATTTGTAAAAGCAAATAACGCTTATGCTGAAGCAATTAGAATCTCTCCAAATACTCAAGATGTGTATTTTTACAAAGGACAATTAAACAGAGTAATAGGAACGCCAGAAGCTAATGCACAAGCAGTATTAGATTATGAAGGTTATGTAAAAACAGTAACCGCTAAAGGCGAAACAGAATTGGCAAAAGCAGCAGTAAGAGAAAATCTATTTGAAACCTACTCATTTATTGGAGCAAATTATGCAACAACAGATAAAGTAAAAGCGATAGAGAATTTCAAAAAAGCAGCAGAAATTAATCCAAATGATGTTTTCGTAAAAGAATCATTACAAGCATTAAATAAATAAAGAACAAAATATTTATTAAAAACCGATAGCGAAAGTTATCGGTTTTTTTTATGTGCTATTTCCATCTGATAAACTTTTGCCTTTTACCCTTTAGCTTTTACCCTAAATAAATTACCTTTGCATTCAATATACAAAACATGCTTAATAAAGAAACTCAATTACTTGTAGACAAAGGCGAAATGCTTCCCTTAATGGAAGAATTTCACACCATTCAAGGCGAAGGATATCATACCGGAACGGCTGCGTATTTTATTCGCGTGGGTGGTTGTGATGTGGGTTGCCATTGGTGCGATGTAAAAGAAAGTTGGAATGCGGATTTACATCCACCAACATCAGTTGAAAATATAATTACGAATGCCAAAAAATATGCAGAAACAATCGTAATTACTGGAGGAGAACCTTTAACATGGAATATGAATCCGATTACTACGCAATTAAAAAATGCAGGATTAATTGTACATATTGAAACTTCTGGTGCTTATGATGTTACTGGAACTTGGGATTGGTTTTGTTTGTCGCCCAAGAAAAATAAATTGCCTGTAGCTTCAGCTTACGCCATCGCAAATGAATTAAAAGTGATTATTCACAACAAACACGATTTTATTTTCGCCGAAGAACAAGCAGAAAAAACAAATAAAAACGCTATTTTGTTCTTACAACCCGAATGGAGCAAAAAAGAAGAAATGACACCACTAATTGTAGATTATGTGATGAATAATCCAAAATGGCGCGTGTCGTTACAAACGCACAAATATTTGAATATTCCTTAATATGAAAAAGTTTTTTATTTTTATAGTTTTCTGTTTTGCTTTCAATTTCTCTCAAGCTCAATTAGGAGGTGAAGATGAAGTGTATTTGTCAGGTGACCTAACTGAAGCAACTTTTCAAGGAGGCGATTTGAATAAATTTTATAACTATATCATTAAAAATTTTGACTCCAAAACTGTTGAAAAAAAAGGTCAATTGATTTTTTCCTTTACCATTAATGAAAAAGGTGAAATAAAAAACATAAGGGTTCTAAAAGATCTAGGTGGAACTTCAGCTATAGAAATTATTAGAATTTTAAGAGCTTCTCCAAAATGGGAACCGGCTAAAAGGGGCGGTAAGCCCATAAGTATTAACATGAAATTACCAATCAATTTTAAATAAAATAAGGCCGATAAATATTTCGGCTTTTTTTATAAATTCAACTTTGCCAAATAATCAAAATGCTCACCTTCTAGAAGTAACTCACATTGTAAACCATTTGCAATTGCTGCATTTTGAAGTGTGTTGTAATCTAAATACAACCAAGGAAAAGTGTCTTCGGTTTCTCCTTTGTATTGCACCGTAAAAGTCAGTTCGCCATAATATCCGTCTGCAGGAATGCTATAGGCCCCATCTTCATCTTGATCATACATGTAAATTAAATCAGAAGAATCAATTAAAATTTGCCCGTTTTCATTTAATAACGATTTTAATTTTTGTAAATATTTGCCTATTTCTTTCAATGTTCCAAAGATGCCCGTGCCATTCATTAAAAGAAGTATGGTGTCAAATTTTTTGGCAACTTCTAAATCTAAAATATCCTGAACAAAGACATTTTTCAGACCTCGAAGTTGACAAGCTTTCACAGCGTTTTCAGAAATATCAATAGCAGTAACTTCTAAATTTCTATCGTTTTGTAATACCAAAGAATGACTTCCAGCACCGCAACCTATATCTAAGACTTTTCCTTTGGCTAATTCTAAAGCTTTTTGTTCCAAAATCGGCATTTCGTCATAAGTTCTAAATAAATAGGAAACAGACATTTCATCAGCTTCTGAAATAGAAGTTTCGGTAATTAAATCTTCAGGTAAATTATTCGTTAGGTAATCTAATATGGCTTTTCCAAAAAGGTCTTTCATCGTTGTATTTCAAAATTCAACATTTGTTTTTCTTAAATCTACATTCAAAATCGTAACTTTGTATTTCATTCAGACAAATTAATAATGAAGCCATCGTTAAACGAAATTCAAAAACTAGCCAAAGATACACATATTGAAACTAAAAAATATTTCGATAAGTTAAAAAAACGGGTACCGAAAAATCTAGATTATGTCATGCAAGATTTACATGATGCCGAATTTAAAAAAACCGATTGTTTAACTTGTGCCAATTGCTGTAAAACAACAGGACCTTTATTTACAGATGCCGATGTGGAAAGAATTTCGAAACATTTAAAACAAAAACCACAACAATTTATCAACCAGTTTTTACGTGTAGACGAAGACAAAGATTATGTTCTGAAATCAGTGCCTTGCACGTTTTTAGATGCAGATAATAAATGTTTTATTTACGATGTGCGACCAAAAGCTTGTAGAGAATTTCCGCACACCGATAGAAAAAAGTTCAATCAAATTACCGATTTAACATTGTTAAACGTAGCGATTTGTCCAGCAGCTTTTAATATAGTAGAGAAGATGAAAGTGAAAATGGCTTTGTAATTTAGTTGTAAATTAAATACTTCTTTCTCATTTCTTTAAAAGCATTCAAATCAGCTTCCCAACTTTTTCTAATTTCTTTTTCAGAAACGCCATTTATAATTTGCTCTTGTAGTTTTTTGGTTCCAGCCAATTTGGTAAAAAAATCATTAAAAAAAATAGTTTTGTCAGAAGTATTGGCATATGCTTTTATCAGCCATTTCAACTCTAAACGTATTACTTTTTTAATTTTAGACAAATCTTCTCCATAACATAAAATATCTTTATGCATAGGTTCTTTTGCACCAAAATTTGGAATAGGTGTAAATGAAAAATCAGTTTTCAGTAAAAATGGCGAACCATAAATTTGAAATTGTTTTTCTGTCCCTCTTCCCACACTTACATTGGTGCCTTCAAAAAAACACAAACTAGCATACAAATTTATCGATTGATCATTTGGTAAATTTGGTGAAGGTTTTACGGGTAAATTATACTTCATTTCTCTATTATAGTATGTACAAGGAACCACTTTCAATTTACATTGAATTCCGTTAGCCAACCATTTTTCTCCGTTTATCATTTTGGCATATTCTCCAATAGTCATACCGTGTAAAACAGGAATGGGGTGCATGCCTACAAAACTTTTCTGTTCCATTTCTAATACGGGTCCATCAATAATACTTCCATTCGGATTGGGTCTGTCTAAAACTAAAAGTTCAATATTGTTTTCCGCACAAGCTTCCATCACATAATGTAAGGTCGAAATGTAGGTGTAAAATCTAGCCCCAACATCCTGAATGTCAAAAAGCATTATATCAATACCTGCCATTTGCTCAGATTTTGGTTTTTTATTGTTTCCGTATAGCGAAATTATAGGTAAGTTGGTTTTAATGTCTTTGCCATCTTTTATGATTTCACCAGCGTCAGCGGTTCCTCTAAAGCCATGTTCTGGAGCATATATTTTTTGTAAATCAACTTTTTTTTCTATGAGAAAATCAACCAAGTGCTTTTTGTTTTCAACAATACCTGTCGGATTAGTAACAATACCAATTTTCTTATTTTCAAATAAAGGCAAATAGGTTTCGTAGTTTTCAGTACCTGTCTTAAGGGCTAAGTTTTTGATTTTTTCGCTTGGTATTTCTATAGCTTTTGACTTTTGGCTTTCAACTTTTGACTTTTTCACAGAAGAACATCCAAAAGAAAATAATAGTATTAAAATAAATAAAAACGTATTTTTGAACTCAAATTTCATAAAAGTTTATTTTGAATTTAGAATATTTTATTGCGAAACGACTTATAGTTTCTAAAAGTTATAAAAGTAGTGTTTCTTCACCAATTATAAAAATTGCCATATGGGCCATTGCCTTAAGTATTTTTATGATGATTATTTCTGTGGCTACTGGCGTTGGATTGCAACAAAAAATACGCGAAAAAATTACTGCTTTCAACGGGCATGTTATTGTTTCAAATTTCGATGACAATCAATCTCAAGTTACTGCTGAACCAATTGATGCTAAATTATTACCCATTTCTCAGTTGAAAAAAAATAGTTTTATTACTCATGTGCAACCTGTTATTACAAAAGGTGCTTTAATTAGAACCAAAACCGATGTGGAAGGCATTATTTTTAAAGGTGTAGACGCTACTTACCAATGGAAAAATCTGGAAGAATTTTTAGTAGCAGGAAAAATCCCAACTTATAAAGAAGGTGATATTAATGAAGTATTAATTTCTCAGTTTCTAGCCAATCGATTAAAATTGAAAGTTGGCAATTCATTCTCTACTTTTTTTATGAAAACTCAAGGCAAATTACCAAGTGTAAGAAAATTTGAAATTGCAGGAATTTATAACTCTGGTTTTCAAGAATTCGATTCGTCTTATATAATTGGCAACATGCAACACCTACAACGTATTAATAAATGGCAACCCAATCAGTTTGGAGCTTATGAAATTTTTATTGACGACTTTTCAAAATTAGACGATCGAGCACAAGAAATCTATAAAACCATCCCGCCTACTTTTAATAGTGTATCTATTGCTGAAAAATATTTTAGTATTTTCGAATGGCTAAAACTTTTCGATTTTAATATTTTGGTAATTCTCATCATAATGATAGCTGTAGCTACTATAAATATGGTGGTTGCGCTACTAGTTTTAATTCTCGAACGTACGCAATTAATAGGAATGTTAAAAGCACTTGGAGCGAATAATTGGTCCGTCCGAAAAATATTTTTATACAACGCCGCTCATTTAATTTCTAGAGGATTGCTCTGGGGAAATGGAATCGCTATTTTGTTATTAGTAATTCAAAAAAAATTCCAAATTATCAAACTCAACCCAGAAAGTTATTACGTTTCTTCAGTTCCAATTGACATAAATTTCTTTTACATATTTCTCTTAAATCTTGGAACAATTTTAATTTGTTTATTTATTTTACTGATTCCGTCTTATTTAATCACAAAAATAACTCCAATTAAAGCATTGAATTTTAATTAACAGCTCATCCTGCTTTCCGCTCTATCTTTTTGTATAATGGTCTTTAAGAAAAATA
>CAYOCC010000014.1:0-23327 GCA_964402375.1 uncultured Flavobacterium sp.
ATAGGATTGAATTTTTTGATTTCCATTCTATCTGGTGTATTTTTTTTGTTTTTAGTCGTAATGTAACGAGAAGTTCCTGGTTGACCAGATTCTTTGTGCTCCGTACATTCTAAAATTACTTGGATTCTATTACCTTTCTTTGCCATTTTTGTATATTTTTAAATGATTAAATAGATTTTGCAAATCCATCTGCTTTAGCTTTTTTCAAAACTGCTGCAATACCATTTTTGTTAATTGTTTTTAATGCTGCTGTAGATATTTTAAGGCTTACCCATCTATCTTCTTCTGCAATGTAAAAACGTTTTTTCACTAAGTTAACTGAAAATTTTCTCTTAGTTTTATTCATCGCGTGAGAAACGTTGTTTCCAACCATTGCTCTTTTTCCTGTTAGTTCACAAACTCTTGACATTATTCTAAACTTTTAAATCGTTATTCTAAATAAGGGTGCAAAGAAAAGAATTTTTACTTTACTATGCAACTATTTTTAGTTAGTTTTTTGAAATTTCTTTATACATCCATTCCAATGCTTTATAAACTGCCCTATCCGTAACCTTTTCGCGCGGTTGACCAAAATTAAATTCTTCAACAAAAACTTCATTTGGTGTAGCTATTGCTATAAAAACAACACCTATTTCGGCTTCACTATTTCCTTTAGCTGGTCCTGCATTTCCTGTTGTGGCAATGGCATAATCTGTATTAAAAATAGTTTTGCAATTAATAGCCATTTCTTTTGCCACTTCTTTACTAACTACAGAAAACTGTTTAATTGTATGTGGATTCACTTTTAAAACATCAATTTTTATTTGATTAGAATACGCTACAATTGCTCCTTTAAAACAAACTGAGGCACCCGGAACTGATGAAATTATTTGTGCGATTTTTCCTCCTGTACAACTTTCGGCAGTAGCCATAGTAACGTGTTTTTCAGCTAATGTTCTGGTTAAAACTACTTCGATGGTTTCCTCTTCGTCGTAACCAACAATGATATCACCAATTAAAGGTTTTAATTTTTCAATTTCCAATACAATAGCATCTTTTAAAATGGCTTCATCTAAGCCCCGTGCAGTCAATCGTAATCTAACTTTTCCAGGACTTGGCAAATACGCTAATTTTATAAAACTTGGCAAATTTGTTTCCCAATCTTCAATTTGTTCGGCAATTAAACTTTCGCCTCTGCCATAAGTCATAAGTGTTTTATGAACAATGTAAGGCCGCTCGAACTTAGCTAACAAATACGGAATTACTTCATTATCAATCAAATACTTCATTTCATAAGGTACGCCAGGCAAAGAAACAAATACTGTATTTTGATGTTCCATTAGCATTCCTGGTGCGGTTCCCATTTTATTAAAAAGCACTTTTGATTTTGAAGGAACAAATGCTTGGTCTATATTTAATTGCGTAATGGGTTTTTTATGTATGCCTTCAATAATACTTTTTACTTGATCAAAAACGGCGTCGTTTTTAACTAAAACATCATCAAAATAATCACAAAAAGTTTTTTTAGTAATGTCGTCTTTGGTTGGACCTAATCCGCCAGTAATGATAACAACATCAAAATTATTTTGGACTTCACTTAACGTTTTTAGAATATGGTTTTTATCGTCCGAAATGGATAACATTTCGTAAGTAGCAATTCCAATTTTGTCTAGTGCTTTTGCAATGTATGAAGAATTTGTGTCAATAATTTGACCAATCAATATTTCATCTCCAATTGTAATAATTGCTGCTTTCATTTTTATAATTTTTGCAAAAATAAGAAAACCACGCTTAAGGCGTGGTTAAACATGTAATAAAAGTATTTTTTTTTTATAACTTAAAATCTTTTTTAATCTCATCTGCGGCATCACCAATTCTTGCTTTTAGCGATTTAAATACTTCTTTAATTTCTTTTCGCTTGCCTTCTTCTTTTGTCCAATCGATAATTAACAAAACGTCTTCATAAGCCATATCCATTCCTAATAAATCTAAAGTTGGTTGGATTTTGTGTGCAGATGCATAAGTTTTCGCATAATCTTTTTCTTCAATTGCATTTTTCATGGCTTGAATTTCGAAAGGCACTTCTTCTAAAAACAAAGAAGCAATTTGAAGTGCAAATTCGTTATCATTTTCAGAAATTTCATAAACTTTTGATAAATTATACTGTAAAGCCATTATTTTACTTGTATTTTAAACATTTGCTTGCCTTCTAAAAAACCTTCTAACACATCATTTTCTTTAACAGCTGCAACCCCTTTTGGAGTTCCTGTAAAAATAATGTCACCTTTTTTTAAAGTGAAAAATTGCGAAACATAAGAAACAATTTCATCAATATTCCACAACATCATTGAAGTAGTTCCTTGCTGAACGATTTCATTATTTTTCCTTAATTCAAAGTTAATATTTTCTAAAGAAGTAAAATTTATTTTCGGTAAAAAGTCACCAATAATCGCTGAATGGTCAAAAGCTTTCGCTTTTTCCCAGGGCAAACCTTTTTCTTTTAGCTCAGTTTGCACATCACGAGCTGTGAAATCAATTCCTAAACCAATTTCATCGTAATATTTATGTGCAAATTTTGGATTGATGTATTTTCCTACTTTACAGATTTTTACCAAAACTTCCACTTCGTGGTGCACATCATTACTAAATTCAGGAATTACAAATGGTGTTTTTTTAGGCAAAATGGCCGTGTCCGGCTTCATAAAAATAACCGGCTCAGCTGGACGTTCGTTTTGTAATTCTAAAATATGGTCCACGTAATTTCTACCAATGCAAATGATTTTCATTTTACTTTTTATTTTTTTTAATAACCATATAAGTAATGTAAGGTAATTTAAGCGAATTAAGTTAAGTTATTACACTTTTTACTTTTTCACTTTTTACTTTTTACTTTGTATTTAACCTTCTCAACTTCAAACCTGTTAACACTTTTTTAGTATAAAGTGGAAAATCTGCACCTTGAATCCAACCAAAATAACCTGGATCCTTATCAAAAACCTCATCCACTAAAACATTTTTATATTTTCCAAAGCTGAACATTTCCTGGCCTTTATCATTCATCACAATCATACCAGCAAAATCGACAGATTTTTTACGAGTAGTAAATTCAGATAAAACTTTCATGTCATTTTGCAGATCGGGATATTTTTCCAATTGGCCTAACAAAATTTCGTAAGTTGCCATAGTATCCGCTTCTGCTGTGTGCGCGTTTTCTAATGTTTTTCCGCAATAGAATTTTAATGCTGCAGACAATGTGCGTTCTTCTTTTTTATGAAAAATAGTTTGGACATCAACTGAAAAGCGGTTTTTCATATCAAAATCAACACCCGCACGAAGCATTTCTTCTGCTAATAATGGAATGTCAAATCTGTCAGAATTATATCCTGCTAAATCTGAATCCTTAATCATATTATAAATTTGGGAAGACAATTCGGCAAAAGTAGGCTCGTTGGCTACTTTCTCGTTTGTGATGCCATGTACTGCAGTAGTTTGGGGCGGAATTGGAATTGTTGGATTTACCAACCAAGTCTTGCTTTCTTTATTTCCGTTTGGAAACACCTTAAATATTGATATTTCAACGATTCTATCTTTTCCAACATCTATTCCGGTGGTTTCTAAATCAAAGAAACAAATTGGTCTTGTGAGTTTAAGTTCCATTTTTTTATTTTAAGGTACAAAGTTAAAAAAACCCAATAGTAAATGAACTATTGGGTGAATTATTATTTATTTATTTTTTCTTAAAAATCTCTATTTACATCAAAGGCTTCTAAATATTCTGCTACGCGTTTTACGAAACTTCCACCCAAAGCACCATCTACAACTCTGTGATCATAAGAGTGAGATAAAAACATTTTCTGACGAATTCCGATGAAGTCTCCTTCTGGAGTTTCAATAACTGCAGGTACTTTTCTAATGGCACCTAAAGCCAAAATACCTACTTGTGGTTGGTTGATAATTGGTGTTCCAAAAACAGAACCAAATGTTCCTACGTTAGTCACTGTGTAGGTTCCGCCTTGTGTATCGTCTGGTTTTAATTTTCCTGCTTTTGCACGACCACCTAAATCGTTTACCGCTTTTGCCATACCAACTAAATTCAATTGGTCTGCATTTTTAATTACAGGAACAATTAAGTTTCCGTTTGGTAAAGCAGCTGCCATTCCTAAATTGATATTTTTACGTTTAATAATGTAATCGCCATCAACAGAAATATTCATTCCTGGAAAATCTTTTAAGGCTTTTGCTACCGCTTCCATCATAATTGGCGTAAACGTTAGTTTTTCTCCTTCGCGTTTTTCAAAAGCTGTTTTAACTTTATCTCTCCATTTTACAATATTAGTAACATCTACTTCAATAAAAGATTGTACGTGTGCTGAAGTTTGAACTGATGCCACCATATAACCCGAAATCAACTTACGCATTCTGTCCATTTCCACAATTTCGTCGCCACCATTTACTGAAACTGGTGCAGGGTTTTGGGCTTTAGGTTGTTGGGTTGAAGTTGCAGGCGCAATAGCATTTGGACTTGTAATTTGCGACTTGCGACTTGCTATGTATTTTAATAAATCTTCTTTATTGACACGACCATCTTTACCTGAGCCAGGAATAGCCTCTAGTTCTGATAACGAAATGCCTTCAGTTTTTGCCATATTTTTAACTAATGGCGAAAAGAATTTATCTGAACCTGAAAAATCTGCAGGAGCACTTGTTTCTAAAGCAACTTCAATTGTTTTTTCAACTTCCGCAATCGCAACTGGAACTTCCGATTTCACTTCAGGAGTTGTGGCAATTGCGCCTCCTTCTGTTTCAATAATGGCAATGGTTTGCCCTACTTGAACTACATCATCAACTTGAAACAAAATTTCAACTAAAATACCAGAAACTTCAGAAGGCACTTCACTATCAACTTTGTCTGTAGCAATTTCTAAAACCGCTTCATCCATGTCAATATTTTCACCTACTTTTTTTAACCAATTTGTAATGGTTGCTTCTGCTACACTCTCTCCCATTTTTGGAAGTTTCAATTCAAATCTTGCCATATTATTATTGTAATGTTGAGTTCTTTAATTATTACTGCAAAATTAATAAATATTTTGATGTTTTATCACGAAAAAATCAAAAAATCAAAAAATTAGCACTTCGCCTCTATCGGTTGAATTATTACTACCAATTAAGTAATTTGATTGCGAAATATAGTTTTTAAAAGTAATATTTTTTGATTTATGCTTTTCCATAAAACGAATTATTTCTGCAAAAGAAAAAGAATTGGTATCAAATACCACTTCAATGTTTAACTTTTCATTATTTTTAAATTGCTTAAAATCAGTTAAATACTCAATTGGTTTATTCAAACTTAATTGAATATTCTCTGTTGAAAAAACAAGGTATTTATCAATTTCATTGGCTAATTTCTGTTGTTTTTTTTGTTTGAAAACCGCATATAATAAACTTCCAATTTGAAGCATTTTATCAAAAAATACCGACTTTTTGAAATGCTTTTTATAAAAAAACTGCATCGCTTCACGAAAGTGTTTTATGTATTTTTCATCTCGAATGGTGCTTTCTCCTTTGTAATGAATTACTGTTGTTTCGTGAAAATAGAAATTCTCTTTTCCTAATTTCTGAATCATATAACTCAAATCTATATCATCCGAATACATAAAGCAATTTTCATCAAATCCACCAACTTTTAAATACAAATCGCGTTTCGTCATCATAAAAGCACCGACTAAAATATCCACTTTTCCTGATTGATTTTCAGTCAAATGTTGTGCATAATATTTTCCAAAAATTTTTGATATTTTATATAATCCAAAAATTTTAGTAATTGCCACCCAAGGCGTTGGAAGCCCACGTTTACTTTCTGGTAGAAAATTTCCATTACCGTCTATCAACTTACATCCAATTATTCCAGCTGACAGCTGACAGCTTTTAGCTAACAGCTTTTTAAAAGTATCTTCTGCAACAACAGTATCGGGGTTTAAAATGCAAATATATTCGCCTTTAGCTCGTTGTACAGCGATATTGTTACCTTTTGGGAATCCTAAATTTTCTTGATTTTCAATTAGCGTAATTTGTGGAAATAATTGTTTCATCATTAAACAACTGTCGTCGGAAGAATTATTATCTACCACAATTATTTCTGCATTTAAATCTACAAGCGCTTTCTGAACACTAAGCACACATTGCTCTAAAAAATAGCGCACATTATAATTAAGTATGATTACGGATAGTTGCATTTTGTTTTAATGTGTCAATTTTCTATTAGTCAAAGTTGCAATATTTATTTATGAAATGCAAAAATCTAAATTTTAAATCTCAAATAATAAGTCTACTTTTGCAAAACAATTGGCGCTTTGCCACATTGTCTAATTGATAAATTGACAAATGAATTACCTTTCAGTAGAAAACATATCAAAATCATACGGAGAACGTGTTCTTTTTAAAGACATTTCATTCGGAATTAATAAAGACCAAAAAATTGCTTTCATAGCTAAAAATGGTTCAGGTAAAACCACAATTATGAATATGATTAATGGTTTTGATGAGCCTGATACTGGACAAGTTGTGATTAGAAAAGGAATTAAAATGGCTTTTTTAAGTCAAAATTTTAATTTACAAGACGAATTAACAATTGAAGAAAGCATTTTCGCATCGGATAATGAAGTTTTACAGGTAATTAGAAACTACGAAAAAGCGTTAGAAAATCCAGAAGACGAAGAAAAGTATCAGAAAGCTTTTGACGACATGGACCGCTTTAATGCTTGGGATTTTGAAACACAATACAAACAAATTTTATCAAAATTAAAACTTGAAGATTTAAAAATAAAAGTAAAAAAATTATCTGGAGGGCAAAAAAAACGTTTATCGTTAGCCATTATTTTAATTAATCGACCTGATTTATTAATCTTAGACGAACCAACCAATCACTTGGATTTAGAGATGATTGAGTGGCTAGAAGATTATTTTGCCAAAGAAAACATCACCTTGTTTATGGTTACGCACGACCGTTTTTTCTTGGAACGCGTTTGTAACGAAATTATTGAATTAGACAACGGAAAACTATACCAATACAAAGGAAATTACTCGTATTATTTAGAGAAAAAAGAAGAACGCCAAATTTCTGAAAACTCAAGTATAGATAAGGCACAAAACCTTTTTATTAAGGAATTAGCTTGGATGCGTCGTCAACCAAAAGCAAGAACTACCAAATCAAAATCGCGTCAAGATGATTTTTATGTGATTAAGGAAAAAGCGGAAAGTCGCCGTAAAGAAAATGTCGTAGAGCTAGAAATTAATATGGAGCGCATGGGAAGCAAGATTATCGAAATGGTAAAATTGAACAAAAATTTCCCTGACAGAACCATTTTAAAAGACTTCACTTACGCGTTTCAACGTGGTGAACGTATTGGAATTATTGGAAAAAACGGAACAGGAAAATCGACTTTCTTAAACATTTTAACCAAAACTATGGAACCAGATTCTGGGAAAGTAATTATTGGCGATACGATTAAAATTGGGTATTATACACAAAGTGGTATCAACCCAAAACCAGGTCAGAAAGTAATTGATATTATCAAAGAATATGGCGAATATATTCCATTGACGAAAGGAAAAATTATTTCCGCTTCGCAATTGTTGGAACGCTTTTTGTTTGATGCAAAAAAACAATACGATTTTGTTGAAAAATTGAGTGGTGGCGAACTAAAACGTTTGTATTTATGTACGGTTTTAATTCAGAATCCGAATTTCTTAATTTTAGATGAACCAACGAATGATTTAGATATCGTTACATTGAATGTATTAGAAAGCTTCTTATTAGATTTCCCTGGCTGTTTATTAGTGGTAAGTCATGACAGGTATTTTATGGATAAAATTGTGGATCATTTATTTGTATTTAGAGGCGAAGGTGAGATTGAAGATTTTCCAGGAAATTACTCAGATTTTAGAAGTTATGAAGATTCCGTGGAACCAAAAGTTTTAAATAGCGTTAGTACCGATAAAGGGAGTTGGAAACAAAACCAACCAGCCAAAGCGGGATTAAATTTCAACGAACAAAAGGAATTTAATAAAATTGAAAAAGATATTAAAGATTTAGAATACCAAAAAAAGCAAATTGAACAAGAATTTTCAGACGGTAAAGTAGCTGATGATAAAATTGAAACGAAAGCAAACGAATTACAAAAAATAATTCAAACTATAGAAGAAAAAGAATCTCGTTGGTTTGAATTATCAAGTAAAATAGAATAATTATAAATTATACACAGAGATTCACAAAGCTATATTTTCTTGGTAAATCTCTGTGAATCTCTGTGAATCTCTGTGTTACAAAAAATAAAATCATACATAAAATTCCTTTGGAACTCCAAAAACGAACACAGTGTGCATTCGCCGTTTGTGTTTGATTTGGTTACGAAATGTTTTTACGATAAAACAAAATTTCCAGAATATTTTCATTTAAAAAATAATTCAAAAAAAAACAAATTGTTTTTTAGAGTCTTGCGGTATTTTCAACCTAAAACCATTTTAAAAATCGGAAATTCAAATGAAATAGATACAAATATGTTTTCTTCAGAAATCACCTCAATTGAAGAGTTTCAAAAAAACAAAATTTCTAAAAATGACAATGCTTACGACTTAGTTTACTTCAACAAAAACCAGTCTCAAAAATCAACATTAGAATATTTTGAAATGTTATTACCTACTGTTACGAATGATTCAGTTTGGATAATTAATGACATTCATGAATCAATTGAAAATGAAAATACTTGGGAAATCATAAAAAACGATCCCAAAATAAAAGTTACGATTGATACATTTGATTTCGGAATGGTGTTTTTTAGAGCTGAGCAAGAAAAAGAACATTTTGTAATTCGTGTTTAATTGACGGGAACACAGATTTCACTGAATATAAGGATTTTCTAAAATTATATAATTGATTTTGTTATTGTCATTGATATTGTTATTGTCATTGATTTTTGAATTTAATTGTAACAAAATCATCTTTTTAACTACTTATACTTTGTAGTAATAACTGTAATCTAAAAACTGCGAATAAAACTATGAGTACACCAATAATAGACATTAAAGGCATTACACGTGATTTCCAACTTGGGAGTGAAACCGTATACGTTTTAAAAGGAATAGATTTACTAATTAACAAAGGTGAATATGTGGCGCTTATGGGGCCATCTGGTTCTGGGAAATCGACTTTAATGAATATTTTAGGGTGTTTAGACACGCCAACTTCTGGAAGTTATATTTTAAACGGAAAGCAAGTTAGTGAAATGCACGATGATGAACTAGCCGAAATTAGAAACAAAGAAATTGGATTTGTTTTTCAAACTTTCAACTTAATGCCCCGAACAACGGCTTTGGACAACGTGGCCTTGCCAATGGTTTACGCTGGTTTTTCAAAAGAAGCTAGAAACAATCGCGCTACTGAAGTTTTAACACAAGTAGGTTTATCCGACAGAATGGATCACAAACCAAATCAGCTTTCTGGTGGGCAACGTCAGCGTGTGGCTGTTGGAAGAGCTTTGGTGAACAAACCTTCAATCATTTTAGCCGATGAACCAACTGGGAATTTGGACAGTAAAACATCGATTGAAATTATGAAATTATTTGGTGAAATTCATGCCAATGGCAATACAGTAATTTTAGTAACTCACGAAGAAGAAATTGCAGCCCATGCCCATAGAATAATACGTTTACGTGACGGAATTATTGAAAAAGATTTTCAGAATAAAGAAATTATTGCTTATTAAAAGCTATACATCCAAACTTCCGGCAAAAACCATTTCAGCCGGACCTGTTAAGAATACATTTTTATACATATTTTTTTCAACATCAAAACTGATTGTTAATTTTCCGCCTAACACATTAATATTAACACGATTAGCCGATGTTTTGTTAGTAGCGTGCATAGCAATTGCAACGGCTGTTGCGCCAGTTCCACAAGATAAAGTTTCGTCTTCTACACCTCTTTCGTATGTACGGACTGAAAAAGTGTCAGTATTTTCTTGTGCAATAAAGTTAATATTACACCCACTTGCGTCGTACAAATCAGAATATCTTAATTTCGCACCGTTATTTTTTACATCAAAATCTTTTAAATCTGATACCAATTGCACATGATGTGGCGAACCAGTGTACACATAATCATGAGTTGTAAAATGCTTCACTTCAGTTACATCAATCATTTGAAGTGCAATTAAATTGTTTTCAAATTTCGCAAAATGATAACCGTCCGATGCTTCAAAATGTGCTTCGTATTCAATAATACCTAATTGTTTTGCAAAAGCTACCAAGCAACGTCCACCATTTCCACACATTGTACTAGTGCTCCCATCGGAATTATAATACACCATATTAAAATCATATTTTTCATGATTTTCTAATAAAATTAAACCATCGCCACCAATCCCAAAACGGCGGTCGCATAAAAATTCAATTAGTTGGGTATTTTTTTTAGGAAATGTGTTTGTACGATTATCAATCATAACAAAATCGTTTCCAGTGCCTTGGTATTTGTAAAATTGTATTTGCATAGTACAAATATATTTATTTTTTTAGTGTTATATAATTTTAAAAATAAAAGAAATACAAATTTTACAGATTTTCACGAATTAACTGTTGCAATCTGAATAATCTGTGTACCTGAAAATTATTAAAAAGTTGTTAAAGATTGTTAATCGTTCGTTAAACGAATTTGTATTTTTAAAAAACGTATTTATATTTAAAAATTCAAAAAAAAATTAAAATGAACAAGATGAAAAATTTAGGAAGCTTATTTATTGTATCATTAATGAGTGGTGCCGTTACTTTGGGTGCCTACAAATTCATTGAAAACAGAAAAAATGATAGCGATGCATTTATTACCACTTCGCCAAACTACAACAAAAACGTAAGTTATAAAGGTGCTGAAAGTGTTGATTTTACTATTGGTGCCGAAAAAGCCATTCATAGTGTAGTACACGTTAAAAATGTTTCTGTACGAACTTTTACCGATCCATGGGCATCATTTTTTTATGGAGGTGGCACGCAACAACATGAACAAATAGGAACAGGGTCTGGAGTGATTGTTTCAGAAGACGGCTATATTGTTACCAACAACCACGTAATACAAGATGCAAACGAGCTTGAGGTGACTTTAAACAACAATAAAGCTTACAAAGCAAAATTAATTGGTACAGACAGTAAAATGGATATTGCTTTACTTAAAATTGATGCGGATGAGAAGTTACCATTTATTGTTTTTGGAAATTCAGATAATATTAAAGTGGGCGAATGGGTTTTAGCGGTAGGAAATCCATATCAATTAAATTCTACTGTAACCGCAGGAATTATTTCGGCAAAAGCTAGAAATTTAGATAAAGCAAGTATTCAGTCGTTTATACAAACTGATGCAGCGGTAAACACAGGAAATAGTGGCGGTGCTTTAGTAAATACAAATGGTGAATTAATTGGAATTAATACGATGATTTCTTCGCCAACAGGAAGTTACACCGGATATTCTTTTGCAGTTCCTGCAAATATTACCAAGAAAATTATTGAAGATTTAATGAAATTTGGAAATGTACAACGCGGAATTTTAGGAGTTGAGGGTGGCGAATTGAACGCGGAAGCTTCAAAAAAATTAGGTGTTAATCAAACTGAAGGATTTTACATCAATAAAGTCAATAAAAATTCTGGCGCTGAGAAAGTAGGTATTGAAAAAGGCGATATTATTGTAAAAATAGATGGCCAAAAAATTACGTCATCTGCTGAAATGGCAACGGTTATTAACACAAAAAGACCAAATGACATAGTTAAAGTTACATTATTTAGAGATGGAAAAAACTTAACTTTAAATGTTCCTTTAACGAAAAAAGAACTAATTGCTTACGAATTTAATGGAATTGAATTTGAAGAGTTAGATGCTACCGATAAAAAAAGATTTAATTTAAAAAGTGGAATAAAAATCAAACAAGTAACCAATGCAGATTACAAGGAATATTCTGAAGATTTAAAAGGTTCTATTGTAACACAAGTGGATAATATGCGAGCAGTTGATATGGAAAGTGTTTCTGCTTATTTAGCAAAAAAAGAAGTAACTGAAAAAACACGTTATCAAATTATTGCAAAAAACGGACAGATATATCGCATCTTTTTATAATAATTTATATTTATTTTAAGATTCGCAAAGTAGTAATTATTTTGCGAATTTTTTTTGGTTTTTCTTCAAAAAAATAATTAGAAAAAAAATGTAAAAAACGTTACGAAAACGATTGAAATCTATACTTTTGCAAAAAAATTTTAACACAATCAATATTTTCATGAACAACAACATAATTTACGAAAAAGAAGTAGCTTTTCAGGCAGATAGAAGAAAAGCATGTGTAGAATTTGTAAAAATTATAAGCGATTTATGGTTTGACAAATCTATTGAACTGGTATTATTCAGAAATCAATTAATTGACAGAAACGTTTCAGATATTATAAACTTACACGAATATGCAGTTGCTTTTGTAGAAAAACCAATCAATATTTTTGATACTGTAGAAATTGCAAGAGCCATTGAAAATTTAGAATTACCTCCTTCTCGAATTGATATTGGAAAATTAACCTATGAATTTCATTTGGACGACGACAAATATGACAATGCTACTACTTTTGTAAAAGATAAATTAAAATATGCCAAAGACACTTCAGAAATTGTTCCAAAAGATGTAGTACTATATGGTTTTGGTCGTATTGGCCGCTTGTTAGCTCGCGAAATGATGAGCAAAATTGGAAAAGGCCAACAATTGCGTTTGCGTGCAATAGTAACCCGTGATAAAAATGATGCAATTTTATTAGAAAAGCGTGCTTCTTTATTACGATACGATTCAGTTCATGGAGATTTTCAAGGTTCGGTTTCTGCCGATCCAGAAAACAACGCTTTAATTATTAATGGAACTACTGTTCATATTATTTCAGCTAATTGTCCAGAAGAAATTGATTATACCACATACGGAATAAACGACGCCTTAGTTATTGATAATACAGGTGCTTTTACAACCGAGGAAGCTTTATCAAGACACCTAACTTCTAAAGGTGCAGATAAAGTATTATTAACCGCACCAGGAAAAGGAGTGCCAAATATCGTTTATGGTGTAAATCATGAAGATTACAATCCAGATGACGTACATATTTTTTCAGCAGCATCTTGCACCACAAATGCCATAACACCCATATTAGCTGTTGTTGAAGAAACTTTAGGAGTAGTAAAAGGACATTTAGAAACAATTCATGCGTATACAAACGACCAAAACCTAGTTGATAATATGCATAAAAAATACCGTCGTGGAAGAGCTGCGGGTTTAAATATGGTAATTACAGAAACGGGGGCCGGAAGTGCAGTAGCTAAAGCGTTACCAAGCTTAGCAGGTAAATTAACCTCCAATGCTATTCGCGTTCCAGTACCAAATGGTTCATTGGTAGTATTAAATTTAGAAGTTGCAAAAGCTACTTCCGTTCAAGAATTAAATAATATAATGAAAACCTATGCCTTGGAAGGCAAATTGGTAGAGCAAATTAAATATTCATTAAACAACGAATTAGTTTCGTCAGATATAGTTGGAACCGCACAACCAGCAATTTACGACAGTAATGCAACGATTGTTTCTGGAGATGGAAAAAACATTGTATTATATATTTGGTATGATAATGAATACGGTTATAGTCATCAAGTAATTCGTTTGGCAAAATATATTGCTAAAGTTAGACGTTATGTTTATTATTAGTAGGTAAAAAATAAAATTAAAAATCCGTTCCGAAGTAATTGGAACGGATTTTCAATATCTAAATTATTTTATTCAGATTTCTTTTGTGTGATATAATAAATTGGAATTCCTAATAACACAATTCCTAAACCTAAGCCTGTGTTTTTGGTGTCATAAATTAATAATATTATACTGATTATAGAAATCAAAGTAATATATAATATTGGAACAAATGGATAACCAAAAGCTTTGTAAGGCCTTGGCGTATCAGGTTCTTTTTTCCTAAGAATAAAAATTCCGTAAATAGTTAAAACATAAAATAATAAATTGGCAAAAGTGGCATACGTTAATAAATCGCCATATTTTCCTGACAAACACAACACAGATGCCCAAATACATTGCATCCAAAGTGCTTTTTCTGGCACTTGATTTTTATTTAACTCACCCGCGCTTTTAAAGAACAAACCATCTTTGCTCATCGCATAAAATAAGCGTCCTCCAGCTAGTATTAATCCCGAATTACAACCAAATGTAGAAATCATAATTAAACCTGCCATTATAAAAACACCCGCATTCCCAAATATTACAGAAGCAGCACTTGCACCTAATCTATCTTCGTTAGCATATTTAATGCCCTGTCCTAAAAAGTCATTAGCTAATGGATTTCCGTTTAAAGGTAATAATGAAAAATAGGCCAAATTGGCTAATAAATAAATTATTGTAACGATTAGAGTTCCTAAAAACAAACTTTTGGGAATGTTTTTCTGAGGTTCTTTAATTTCTCCCGCGATAAAAGTAATATTATTCCAAGCGTCAGAAGAAAACAACGAATTAATCATAGTGAAGCCCAACATCCCTATTATTGCAAAGCCAGTTAATACTTCTGTGGTGATTTTACCATCCACAACTGTTGTTTTAGATGCTGCCCACATATCAGTAAAATTATTGGCTAAAGTGTCGGATTGTAAACCAACATATAAACCAAATACAATTAAAGCAAATAAAGCAAACAGTTTAGCCGCTGTAAAAATAAATTGCAAATTTTTCCCTGTTTTTACACCTTGATTATTTATTATTGTTAGCACAACAATACTTAAAATTGCTAAAAGTTGTTGGTATTGAATTTTATAAATTCCAATTTCTAATATATTTTCGCTTAAAGCTGGAAAAAAAATAGCCGTATATTTAGCAAAAGCAACTGCTACAGCTGCAATTACTCCAGTTTGAACTACAGTAAAAACAGTCCAACCATATAAAAACGACATCATTTTACCGTACGCACGCTGAATGTAAACATACTGTCCTCCAGCTTTTGGCATCATTCCAGCTAGTTCGCCGTAACTTAAAGCTGCGGCAAGCGTTAAAAACCCAGTTAAAACCCAAGCTAATAAAATCCAACCCGCTCCACCAATATCTCTGGCCATTATTGAGGTAACAATAAATATTCCAGAACCAATCATTGAACCTGCAACCAAACTAGTCGCATTTAACAATCCCAATTCTTTTTTAAATTCAGTTTTATTTTCCATATATAAATTATAGTTTTGTTAAAGATAAAAAAAGAAATTTAGGAAAATAAAAAAAGGTGTAAAATTCTAAATCTTACACCTATTTTATTTTATGATACGTTTTATCTTTTATAATTCTGCTTTTTAACCCAATCTGCATATTTTGCAGCCACTTTTAAATGCGCACTATAATCAGTTGCAAATTCGTGGTAGCCAAATCTTTCAACACTGGCACAGAAGTATAAATAATTGTGTTTTTCTGGATTTAAAACCGCATCAATTGCAGAAACATCTGGCATAAAAATAGGTCCAGGAGGCAAGCCTGTATTTTTGTAAGTATTGTAGGGAGAATTTACTGTTAAATCATTATGCATGACGCGTTTTACCACTAAATTCCAATCATTTGATTTTTGTTTTAAAGCAAAAATTACAGTTGGATCGGCTTGTAATGGCATATTTTTTTTTAATCTGTTTAAATACACGCCTGCAACTTTTGGTCTTTCATCTGCTTTTGCAGTTTCTTTGTGTACAATTGAAGCTAAAGTATACACTTGGGCCGGAGTTAAATTTAAGGCTTCAGCTTTCGCTAATCTGCCATCATTCCAGAATCTTTTGTATTCTTTTGTGAGTTTTTCAGCTAATTCTTCAGGTGAAATATTCCAATAAAATTCGTAGCTATTAGGAATAAAAAACGACATTACATTGTCTGTGTTCAAACCATTTTCTTGTAAAAAAGTATCGCCTGTGAAAATTTCTTTCAATTTTGTAGTATCTGGTTCAATTTGAGAAGCCAATCTTACAAATAAATCTTGAACTTTTTCTTGGTTATTAAACGCTAATTTTACAGGAATATTCAATCTCAAGGCACGAACAATACTAAAACTGCTCATTCCTTTTTTTAATAAAAATTTACCCGCTTTCACATTTAAGTCATACTCCCTTTTTGAAGCTACCCAGTCAATTTTAGCTTGATTTTTTATGTAAGGTGCTAAAATTTTCTTTACATCTTCGTATTTTGAATCCGTTGGTACATAAACATATACTTCCTCTTCCTCAAATTTAGTATTTCCTGTAAAAGCTTTATTGATTATATATCCACCACTAATAATTATTATTGCAGCTCCGATACTTATGATTCTTAAGAAGATTTTTTTTGCGTCCAAAATTTATTATTTTACGTTTATAAATTGAAAAAGTACTTCATCTACGAATGTACCATTTATTTTACTCCAGTCTTTTTTTATGCCTATTTTCTGAAAACCAAAATTACTAAAAAGCTGTAAACTAGCTTCATTATTTATAGTAATATTTGCAAATAATTGATGTAAATTCAAATGTGTGAAAGCATAATTTGAAAGTAATTGCAAAGTTTCTTTTCCAACGCCCTGATTTCTAAAGTTTTCTGAAATTATAATTCCAATTCCTGCACGACAGTTTTTCGCATCAAAATCAAACAAATCGATGAATCCAACTTTTTCATTGGTTTCTGAAAAAACAATTACCAATCGCAATTGTTTCGCTTCATAAATATCCAGATGTGCGTTTTCTAAATATTGCTTCAACAACCATTTACTATAAGGTATTTGCGTATTGCTTACTTCCCAAATAGATTTGTTGTTTTCTATTTCGTATAGAAAATCTAAATCCTCTGGTTCGAGCGCTCGTAAATGAATATTTTGTCCTTTTAATGTCATAATTAATTTTTTACCGCAAAGACGCTATGGTTTTCGCAAGGTTCACAAAGATTATTTTAATTACTTAATGCCTCTGCTATTTTCAAAGCACATTTTTCACCATCAATGGCAGCAGAAACAATTCCGCCAGCATAACCAGCGCCTTCTCCGCAAGGATATAATCCTTTAATTTGAACATGTTCCAAAGTAAAATTATCTCTAGGAATACGAACTGGTGAGGATGTTCTACTTTCTGGCGCGTGCAAAATGGCATCATTTGTCAAATAACCATGCATTGCTTTTCCGAATGCAGAAAAACCTTCACGCAGCGTTTGTGTTAAAAACGTCGGAAAAACTTCACCTAATTCTACAGAAGTTGTACCTGGAACATAGGATGTTTTTGGGATGGCTGTCGAAACTTTTGTTTGTGTAAAATCAATCATTCTTTGGGCGGGAACTTTTTGTGTTTTACCCGCTAATTGCCACGCCTTTTGTTCAATTGCTTTTTGAAATTCCATTCCTGCTAAAGGGCCGAATTTTTCATAAGGTTTGAAATCTTCTAAACGTAATTCGACTACAATTCCTGAATTAGCAGTTGCTTGATCACGTTTACTTGGACTCCAACCATTTGTAACTACTTCACCTTCAGCTGTGGCACATGGCGCAATTACGCCACCTGGACACATACAAAACGAGTACATGCCACGTCCATTAACTTGTTTCACGATGGAATATGGAGATGGAGGTAAAAATTCGCCACGGTAATCACAAGAATATTGAATTTTATCAATTAATGCTTGAGGATGTTCTGCACGAACGCCTAATGCAAATGGTTTTGCTTCGATGAAAATTTCTTTTTTATGAAGCAATTCGAAAATATCACGAGCCGAATGTCCTGTAGCTAAAATAATTTTTTTGGAATGAATGGTTTCACCATTTTGCGTTACAATTCCGTCTACTTCGTTATTTTTTAACAATATATCAGTAACACGTGTTTCAAACAAAACTTGTCCGCCACATTCTGTTATTTTTTCACGAATATCTTGTATAATTTGCGGTAATTTATTGGTGCCAATGTGTGGATGGGCTTCTACCAAAATTTCTTCAGTTGCCCCAAATGCGACTAATAATTGTAAAATTCTTTCCACATCGCCACGTTTTTTGGATCTAGTGTATAATTTTCCATCGGAATACGTTCCTGCGCCGCCTTCGCCAAAACAGTAATTGGAATCGGCATTTACAACGCCATCAACATTTAATGCTTTTAAATCTCTACGACGACCACGAACATCTTTTCCGCGTTCTAAAACTATTGGTTTTAATCCTAATTCTATCAATTGCAAAGCGGCAAATAATCCGGCAGGTCCAGCTCCAACCACTATAACTTCTTGTTTATTACTTACGTTTGGATAATTAGGTAATTCTATTTTGGATTCGGAAAACACTTCATCTTTAAAATAAATAGTTAATTTTAAATTGAACTTTATAGTTTTTTGACGTGCGTCGATGGAACGTTTTAGTATAACAATTTTCTGCAAATCAGACACAGAAGTGTCTACCAATTTAGCAACATATTGGTATAACATTTGTTCGTTATTTGCCATTTCTGGAGAAACTTGAATTAGTAGTTCGCGAGGCATTGAATTTGGCTTAAATTATTGGGTAAAAGTACGAATTTTATTAAGGAATAGAAATCTATTTGAAAAGCGCTAAAATGATTTGTAACTTTGCTATATGGGACAAATTAAACTAATATGGGATTTTCGCGGACATTTTGCTGCTAAAACAGCCGAACACCATGTAATTCATCTAAAAGAATTTTTAGAAAAAGAAAATTATAAGCTAAAAATTACTGGTTTTGAAATTTTTAACGAAATGTACGCTATAGCCTATTTAGTTGTAGAAGAAGCTGATATGATTACTTTTAGAGATGCCTTACGACCTCATCGAGGGGAAGTTTTCATAGTCAAAAGCTAAAAGTCGAATGTCAAAAGTAAATTCAGATGTAACTTTAAGACTTTCGACTTTATAATTTATAACTAAATTTTTAATTTGCTACTTCGCTGATAAACTTAATTCTCATTAATCGTAATTCTTCTGTATCGTATTCTCCATCAAATTCTTTTAGGGCATTTTCAATACTATCAGATTCGGAATCCATAAAATAGTCATAAATTTCTTCTTGCTGATCTTCGTCTAAGATCTCATCAATCCAATATTTTATATTCAATTTTGTTCCCGAAAATACAATTTGTTCCAATTCTTTAAGCAAATCGTCAAATTTTATTCCTTTAGCCGAAGCGATATCGTCTAAAGCTAATTTTCTATCAATATTTTGAATGATATACAATTTATTTATGGAGTTGGCTCCGGTTGATTTCACAACTAAATCATCTGGACGAATAATGTCATTTTCATCAACATATCTTGAAATTAATTCAATAAATGGATTTCCGAATTTTTTAGCCTTTCCTTCACCTACACCATGAACATTACTTAATTCGTCAATGGTAATTGGAAATTTTAGCGCCATATCCTCTAAAGAAGGATCTTGAAACACTACAAATGGAGGAACATCATGCTTTTTGGCTTCTTTTTTACGTAAATCTCTTAGCATTGACATCAATACTTCATCGGCGGTTCCTGTAGCTTTTGCTGCTGCAATTATGTTTTCATCTTCCTCTTCGCTAAATTCATGGTCTTCTGCCACCATAAACGAATATGGTTTGGCAATAAAATCATTTCCAGCTTGTGTTACTTTTAAAACTCCGTAACTTTCAATATCTTTTGAAATAAATCCGGCTACTAAAACCTGACGAATTAATGCCATCCAATATTTTTCATCCTGTTTAGCGCCGCTTCCAAATGTTTTTAAGGTATCTATTTTTTGAGCTTTGATTATAGCATTAATTTTACCTACTAAAGCCATTATGACTTCTTTAGATTTAAACAACTGTTTGGTATCGTTAATCAACTTTAATAAAGTAACTATTTGATTTTGAGCTTCTGTTTTTACTTTAGGATTTCTAACATTATCATCCATGTCTGCTCCTTCTCCATTAACTTCATCAAATTCTTCTCCGAAATAGTGCAATAAATATTTCCTTCTTGAAATAGATGTTTCAGCATAAGCAACTACTTCTTGAAGTAATGCGTAACCAATTTCTTGTTCAGCAATTGGTTTTCCAGACATAAATTTTTCTAACTTTTCAATATCTTTATAAGAATAATAGGCCAAACAAATTCCTTCGCCATCATCTCTTCCTGCTCTACCAGTTTCTTGATAATAACTTTCTAATGATTTTGGAATGTCGTGATGAATTACAAATCGGACATCTGGTTTGTCAATACCCATACCAAAGGCAATTGTTGCTACAACAACATCAACATCTTCCATAAGAAACATATCTTGATGTTTGGCACGTGTTTTAGCATCTAATCCAGCGTGATATGGCACTGCAGAAATTCCATTTACTTGTAAAACTTGTGCAATTTCTTCTACTTTTTTTCTACTTAAGCAATAAATAACTCCGGATTTACCTTTGTGTTGCTTAATAAATCGAATAATATCACCTTGAACATTTTTTGTTTTAGGACGTATTTCGTAATATAAATTTGGTCGGTTAAAAGAAGCTTTAAAAGTATTTGCATTAGGCATATCTAGATTCTTTAAGATATCTTCTTGCACTTTCGGTGTGGCCGTTGCTGTAAGTCCTATAATTGGCACATCGCCTAATTGTTTGATTATGCTTCTTAGATTTCTATATTCTGGTCTAAAGTCATGTCCCCATTCAGAAATACAATGTGCTTCATCAATGGCTACAAATGAGATTTTTACTGTTTGTAAAAACTTGATATAATCATCCTTTGTTAATGATTCAGGTGCTACATATAGCATTTTAGTTTTGCCAGATAAAATATCTGCTTTTACCTGATTGACTTCTGTTTTATTTAAAGATGAATTTAAAACATGTGCTACACCAACGTCTGAGCCCATGCTTCTGATGGCATCTACTTGGTTTTTCATTAATGCAATAAGCGGGGAAACCACAATGGCTGTTCCTTCTAGAACCAATGCTGGTAATTGATAACATAATGATTTACCGCCTCCAGTTGGCATAATTACAAAGGTGTTGTTACCGGAAATAATACTAGTTACTACTTTTTCTTGTAGTCCTTTAAATTGAGAAAATCCAAAGTATTTTTTTAATTCTTTGTATAAATCTATATTCTGTTCTTTCATGAAATAATGGGTTGAACTTATAAACAAATGATTTTAGACAATTATTATTTGAATTTTGTCTAAATTTGCAATTATAAAGATACAACTATTCTTTAAAAACAAAAATATAATTCATTTAATTTTGAATACAACTCAAACTATCCTAGAAAACGCAAAGCAATCCATACTTTCACAAAGCGAAAGTATTGCTAAACTTACGCATTATCTTACAGAAGATTTTGCCAAAACTGTACAACTTATTTTTGAATCAAAAGGAAGATTAGTTGTTACTGGTATTGGAAAAAGTGCCATTATTGCTCAAAAAATTGTAGCTACCTTAAATTCTACAGGAACGCCATCTATATTTTTACACGCAGCTGAAGCCATTCATGGAGATTTAGGAATGATTCAAAATGGCGACCTTGTTTTATGTATTTCAAAAAGTGGAAATAGCCCTGAAATTAAAGTTTTGGCGCCCATAATTAAAAATTTCGGAACTACTTTAATAGGAATGACGGCAAATCCAACCTCTTTTTTAGCGACTTCTTCTGATTTTGTTTTAGTAGCACATGTAGATGAAGAAAGTTGTCCGTTAGGTTTAGCACCAACAAATAGTACAACTGCACAGTTGGTTTTAGGTGATGCTATTGCGGTATGCTTAATGAAATTAAGAGATTTTCAGGCAGAAGATTTTGCTAAATACCATCCAGGTGGTGCTTTGGGTAAAAAATTATTGTTACGTGTAAAAGACATGTTAGACAATACACACGCCCCCCAAGTAGCCCCAAATGCTTCCATCAAGAAAGTGATTATGGAAATTTCGGAAAAACGTTTGGGCGTTACAGCTGTTGTTGAAAATGAGTCAGTTATCGGGATTATAACTGATGGAGATATTAGAAGAATGTTAACAGATAGAGACAATTTATCAGATATAACCGCTCAAGACATCATGACAAAAAACCCAAAATCTATTGCTTCAACTGTATTGGTTGCTGAAGCTTTAGATGTTTTGGAAGATTATAAAATTACACAATTAATGGTCATTGATAATGGCACTTACAAAGGCGTATTGCATTTACACGATATTTTAAAAGAAGGAATTGTTTAATGGCAAAAAAGAATAAAAAAAACATTAATGAAATGACTTTTTTAGATCATCTTGAAGAATTAAGATGGTTGTTAGTAAGAAGTTCGGCTGCTATATTATCTGGTGGAGCCATTGCTTGGTTTTTTAACGATTTTATTTTTAATACTATCATTTTCGGACCTATGAAAGGTGATTTTATTACCTATAAGTTTTTTTGTGATTTGGCCAATAAATATGATTTAGACAAAAGTTTTTGCGATGCCACATTAAACTTCAGTATTCAAAATACAGAAATTGAAGGACAAGTTTCATTATTAGTTTGGACATGTATTACTGCCGGATTTATCATTAGTTTTCCTTATATTTTGTTACAATTTTGGAATTTTATAAGTCCAGCCCTATATAAAAAAGAAAAAAGAAATGCGGTAAAATTTATAGTTATTTCCTCTTTATTGTTCTTTTTAGGGGTGCTTTTTGGGTATTTCATTTTGACACCTTTATCACTAAATTTTTTATCAACATTTACCGTATCTGATGTAATTAAAAACGATATTAATGTGAATTCTTACATCGGAACTGTAAAAACAACCACTTTAGCTACAGGTTTGGTTTTCGAATTACCGATTATCATTTATTTTTTATCTACTTTAGGATTAGTAACGCCTTCTTTTTTAAGAGAATACAGAAAATGGGCGTATGTAATTATTTTAATTATAGCCGCAATAGTTACGCCGCCAGATGTAATTAGCCAAGTTATAGTAACTATACCATTGATAATACTTTACGAAATTAGCATTTTTATAAGTGCTTTTATCTTTAAGAAAAACAACAAATCAATAACCACAACATAATGAGTGATTTAATTACCGAGTTTAACGACTATCGTGCTAAAATGAATGAAAAATTATTAGCAGATGACAATAAAGTAATCAAAAGAATTTTCAATTTAGATACCAATGCCTATAGCGAAGGCGCTTTAGATGTAAAAACTAAAGAGTTATTAGGATTAGTAGCTTCAGTGGTTTTACGTTGTGATGATTGCATTAAATATCATTTAGAAACGGCCTATAAAAACGGAGTAAATCGTACCGAAATGATGGAAGCCATGAGTATTGC
>CAYOCC010000015.1:0-20733 GCA_964402375.1 uncultured Flavobacterium sp.
GTTTCATAATACAAACTTTCTTCTTGAATTTTAGAACGTTGGTACATGGTTTCCATTGCGCCTAAAACCCCACCGCGTTCTGTAATTCGGTCAAATTCTTGTAAAACAGCATCTTCTACTAAATCCGTTAATTCTTCAATAATAAACGAACCTTGAATTGGATTTTCGTTTTTCGCTAAACCTAATTCTTTATTTATAATCAACTGAATAGCCATAGCTCTTCGAACGGATTCCTCCGTAGGTGTTGTAATCGCTTCATCATAAGCATTCGTGTGTAAAGAGTTGCAGTTGTCGTAAATTGCATACAACGCTTGTAAGGTGGTACGAATGTCATTAAAATCAATTTCTTGAGCATGTAACGAACGGCCAGAAGTTTGAATGTGGTATTTCAACATTTGCGCTCTTTCGTTGGCTCCGTATTTATTTTTCAAGGCTTTCGCCCAAATTTTTCGAGCTACACGACCAATTACAGCATATTCTGGATCAATTCCGTTAGAGAAAAAGAAGGATAAATTCGGACCGAAGTCGTTAATATTCATGCCTCTACTCAAATAATATTCTACGTAAGTAAATCCGTTTGCCAAAGTAAATGCTAATTGCGTAATTGGATTGGCTCCCGCTTCTGCAATATGATAACCTGAAATGGAAACCGAATAAAAATTTCGAACATTTTCTTTAATAAAATATTCTTGCACATCGCCCATTAAACGCAAAGCGAATTCGGTAGAAAAAATACAGGTATTTTGTGCTTGATCTTCTTTTAAAATATCCGCTTGAACTGTTCCTCTAACTTGCGCTAAAGTATTCATTTTTATATCGTTGTAAATCGCTAAAGGCAATACTTGGTCTCCCGTAACGCCCAAAAGCATCAAACCTAATCCGTTATTTCCTTCTGGTAAATCACCTTGATAAGTTGGACGCGCTATACCTTTTTGCTTGTAAATTTCATTGATTTTAGCTTCCACTTCATTTTGCAAACCATTTTCAATAATGTATTTTTCGCAATTCTGATCAATGGCTGCATTCATAAAAAATCCTAACAACATTGGTGCAGGACCGTTGATTGTCATAGAAACAGATGTCATTGGATGACTCAAATCGAATCCAGAATACAATTTTTTAGCGTCGTCTAAACAACAAATTGAAACACCTGCATTACCAATTTTTCCATAAATATCTGGACGAATATGAGGATCATTTCCGTACAAGGTTACCGAATCAAAAGCCGTTGACAAACGTTTAGCTGGTAATCCTGCAGAAACATAATGAAAACGCTTGTTGGTTCGTTCTGGTCCGCCTTCTCCTGCAAACATTCTACTTGGATCTTCGCCTTCTCTTTTAAAAGGATATAATCCGGATGTAAACGGAAATTCTCCGGGTACGTTTTCTTGTAAGTTCCATTTTAAAATATCGCCCCAAGCTTGGTATTTTGGTAAAGCTACTTTTGGAATTTGCGAATGCGATAACGATTCGGTATGTGTAGCAATTTTAATTTCTTTGTCACGAACTTTAAAACTGTAAACCGGATTTTTGTATTTGTTTACTTTTTCGTCCCAAGTTAAAATGATTTCCCAATTATAAGGATCAAGGTTCATTTTTACTTTATCAAATTGATCTAAAAGTAAATCCATAAAAACCTGAGATTCCTTCGGAATGACAAAACTATGGTCAATTCCTGCTTTTGTTAGCATTGGTTTGGTTCCCAAAACTGATTCAACCGTTTTGAAAATACCGAATAATTTTTGAGCTACTTCTACTTGAGAAAGAGCTGTTTCATCGTATTTTCTATTGTTTTCGGCAATTTCAGATAAGTATCGTGTTCTATGTGGTGGAATTACGAAAATTTTCTCGCTCATTTCACGTGTAATTTCAAAAGTCGATTTTAATTCGGCACCTGTTTTTGCTACAATCTTATCCATGATAGATTTGTACAACGTATTCATTCCTGGATCGTTAAATTGCGAAGCGATTGTTCCAAAAATAGGCATCGTATTGGTATCCACATCCCACAAATTATGGTTGCGTTGGTATTGTTTTTTTACATCACGAATCGCATCCAACGCACCACGTTTGTCAAATTTATTCAAAGCTACTAAATCTGCGAAATCAAGCATGTCGATTTTCTCTAATTGCGTGGCTGCACCAAATTCAGGCGTCATTACATATAATGAAACATCAGAATGTTCCAAAATTTCGGTATCTGATTGTCCAATTCCAGACGTTTCTAAAATAATAATATCATATTTTGCTGCTTTCAATACTTCAACAGCTTCTGCAACGTATTTTGATAACGCCAAATTGGATTGACGCGTAGCTAAAGAGCGCATATAAACACGAGAGTTATTAATCGCATTCATACGGATTCTGTCGCCTAAAAGTGCCCCACCTGTTTTACGCTTTGAAGGATCAACCGAAATTAATCCGATAGTTTTTTCTGGAAAATCAATTAAAAATCGACGTACTAATTCGTCCACTAAAGACGATTTTCCGGAACCTCCCGTTCCAGTTATACCTAAAACAGGTGTTTTACTGGCTACATTATTTTCTCTAATCTTGTCTAAGATTGGCTTAGCAATTTCAGGAAAATTCTCAGAAGCAGAAATGATTCTGGCTATTGCACGTGGATTTTTATTTTCTAATTCGGATAGCTCATCTGTAATTACATCTCCGATAGCATAATCAGAACGTTTTACCAAATCATTTATCATACCTTGTAATCCCATCGCACGTCCATCGTCTGGAGAATAAATTCTTTCAATTCCGTATTTGTGTAATTCTGAGATTTCTGAAGGCAAAATTACGCCACCACCACCGCCAAATATTTTGATATGTCCCGCTCCTTTTTCATTAAGCAAATCATATATGTATTTAAAATACTCGTTGTGACCACCTTGGTAAGATGTCATAGCAATTGCATTTGCATCTTCCTGAATAGCAGTGTTCACAACTTCTTCCGCACTTCTATCATGACCAAGATGAATGACTTCAACACCGGTAGCTTGAATAATTCTTCGCATGATGTTTATAGCTGCATCGTGTCCGTCAAATAGTGAAGCTGCTGTAACAATTCTTACTTTATTGACAGGAATATAGGGTATTTGTGACTCCATTTTTAAATATTAATCTATTTTAAGGGTGCAATTTACGAATTTAATAATTTTTAATTCTAATTAATTGATGTAAAAAGTTTCGAATATTAAAAAAAATATTTAAAGAGAAAGATGAAATTATTACATAAAAACCAATCTGTTTTTAAATAAGATAATAAGTCTCAAAAGCTTATATTTCAGAAAAATAATATTATAAAATTCTTTTATAGGTCAAAAAAATAAATAATAATTTTAGCAATTATAACATAATATTAACAGAACTAACTAATTTAAATTCAGATATTTGCTTAATAAATAGTTTTTTTAAAGGTTAGTTTTTAGTTAAGAAACAACTGAAATTTAGTTTTCAGTTGTTTTTTTATGCCTTTTTATGATTTTTTATATATGTGATTACTTCCGAATTAAATATTTCCCATTTTTCAACATTTACTACGTGTCCACAGTTTTCAATAACAACTAGTTGAGATGTTTTATAATGACTTTCTACAACTTTTCTAACGGATGGTAAAAACATATAATCTTCGTTGCCCATTACATATAAGGTTGGTACATGCAATTCGACTTGACGAAACCATTTTAAAATTGGATTAATTTCGGCAGTAAGTGCAAACCATTTTATAAATTCCTTTTGATACAATTTTTTAGCTTCATTGATAAACAATAAACGCGAATGTTTGTGGTTTTTATTTGGCATAATAACAAACGCGAAAAAGCGGTATAAAACCAAATAGGGTAAAACATATTTAAACATATTACCCAATCGCATTAAAATTTGGGACCGAAAATTCATTTTTAAAATAGCGCCGCCCATAACCATACTTTGCACCCTATTTTCATACATTTCTGCAAATTGTCTGATAACGATTGTACCTAAGGAAATTCCAATAAAATGTGATTTTTGAATATTCAAGTGATTTAAAACCTCTAAAACATCATTTGCAATGGCTTCAAATGTGTATTTTTTTGTGATTTTCTCTTTAGACTTTCCATGTCCGCGTAAATCTAACAGCAACACATTAAAATGACTTTTAAACTCTTTTATTTGTTTAAACCAAATTGAAGAACTACCACCTGCTCCATGAACAAATGTT
The DNA here is from genome assembly GCA_964402375.1 of uncultured Flavobacterium sp. GTDB lineage: Bacteria > Bacteroidota > Bacteroidia > Flavobacteriales > Flavobacteriaceae > Flavobacterium. Next base: position 4,202 of record CAYOCC010000015.1, read on the forward strand.
ACCCATTCGGTAGTGTTTTTGTTTTCGTATGTGGTGTAGGTTATCATTTTTATTTGTAAATGTATAGCTTTTCTTGCAACAAAGTAAAATAATCGAATGCTTTTACTAATCGACTTCCATACCAAGAAAACATTTCTCCATCAACAAAAATAGTTTTTGCATGATGCGTGTGTCTTCCTAACTCGAAAGCATGTTCATCCGAAAAAGGAAAAGGTTCAGAAGACAAAAACACGAAATCAGGATCGCCTTGAATGCGCATTTTATTGATAACCACTTCCGGATAACGACCTTTATATTTTGGATTATTATCATAGATATTTACTAATCCATTTATTTTTAGCATCTCATTAATAAAGGTATCTCCAGCAGCGACCATGTATGGGTTTGCCCAAATAAAATAAGCTACTTTTTGTTTGGCATTTTCTTGAAATTTAGAAGCGACTAAACTTTTAAATTTTTGGTGTCCGAAGGTGATTTTATCAATCCATTTTTGTGCATTCGTACGTTTATTAAATAGATTTCCAAAATCTTCAATCATTTTATTGTTATCTGCAATCGTAACAATATCCGTTACCCAAACTGGACACATATCTCTCAATTGTTCAACGATTTCTTTAGTATTTTCTTCTTTATTAGCAATGATTATGTCGGGTTGTAAGGCTTTTATTTTATCGAATTTAATAGTTTTCGTACCGCCAATAATTTCTTTAGTAGATTTAAAATGAAACGGATGCACACAAAATTTAGTTATTCCCACAATATCATCTTCCAAACCCAAATCGAATAATAACTCCGTTTGAGAAGGCACTAAAGAAATGATTCTCTTTGGTGTTGTTTCGAAAGTGTGAATCGAACCAAGTTGGTCGGTGAATTGTTTCATTTTTTTATGTTGAAGGGTGTTTGGCTAATGCCTAAAGTAAACTTTTCACTCTTTACTTAAAATCTCTTTCATTTCCACTTGTAATTTCAAAGCTTCTTCCCTAGCCTTTTCAGCAAAATCTAATCCGTTTGATGCGTAAATTATACCACGAGAAGAATTAATTAACAAGCCAATATTTTCATTCATTCCGTATTTGCAAACTTCTGCTAAACTACCGCCTTGAGCACCAACTCCAGGGATTAATAAAAAACTATTGGGAACAATTTTTCTAATTTCAGTAAAATATTCTGCTTTTGTAGCACCTACAACATACATTAAATTCTCGCTATTTTTCCAATTTTTAGACGTTTCTAAAACGGTTTTATACAATTCTTGCCCATTTGTTTCTAACGTTTGAAAATCGAAAGCGCCTTCGTTTGACGTCAAGGCTAACATGATGGTATGTTTATTTTCAAAAGCCAAAAAGGGTTCTACAGAATCTTTTCCCATATAAGGTGCAACAGTAACCGAATCAAAGTTTAAATCTTCAAAAAAAGCTTTGGCATACATGGTTGACGTATTTCCTATATCACCACGTTTTGCGTCGGCAATTGTGAAAATTTCGGGATAGTTTGTATTTATATAATCGATAGTTTTCTGTAATGATTGCCAACCTTTTATACCGTATGCTTCATAAAAAGCCGTATTTGGTTTGTAAGAAACACATACATCGTGGGTGGCATCTATAATAGCTTTATTAAACTCGAAAATTGGATCTTCTGTAGCTAACAAATGTGTTGGAATTTTAGTTAAATCCACATCTAAACCAATACATAAAAATGATTTTTTTAGACGAATTTGCTCAATAAGTTGTACTGTAGTCATTTTATATATATTGTTAGGCAAATTTACAAATTTGGAATTTAAATCTATTAAATTTTTAACAATAAATTATTAAAAAAGCTTTTGTTTTTAAAATTCAAGGTTCTATTTTTGTACAAAATAAATTAATCTTTTGAAGAAAATAACAAATATTATTTTGTACGTTTTTTTACTATCAGTAATTACTCCCGCACTTCAGGGTGTATTTGAAGATTGTATTAAAACTATTACTTTATTAGATATAGATAAAAATGAAAAAGATGCAGATAATTCTGAAGAAAAAGAATTAGAAAAAAATGAATTTGATTTTTTTGACAAAATAATATTTATAGAAAAAATTTGTTTTACAAAATCGATTAATGATGATAGAGTAAATTTATTTCATTTTTTAAGTAATCATAAATCTCAATTCAAAGAAATTTTTTCTCCACCTCCAGATATAGTTTAATATATTTTCGCTTTTCGATGTTTGAATTTAACATCGTAAAATAATTTATTAAATTTATATTTTTAGTATGTCAAAAAAAATCAATCTTTTTGCAAACCTTAAATCTGATTTTGCTTCAGGTTTAGTGGTTTTTTTGGTGGCCTTGCCATTATGTCTCGGCATTGCATTAGCAAGCGGAGCACCCCTGTTTTCAGGTATAATATCGGGTATTGTGGGCGGTATTGTTGTGGGATATCTCAGTCAGTCGCATATAAGCGTTTCTGGCCCGGCAGCGGGTTTAACAGCAATAGTTTTATCAGCCATTACCGATTTAGGTTCGTTTAATGCTTTTTTATTGGCGGTTTTAATTGCTGGAATAATTCAATTAATCCTTGGATTTATTAAAGCAGGAACAATTTCTAATTATTTTCCAAATAACGTTATTGAGGGAATGTTGGCCGGAATTGGTGTTATTATTATTTTAAAACAAATTCCTCATGCCTTTGGATATGATCCAGATTTTGAAGGTGATGAATCTTTTTTTCAACCAGATGGCCAAAATACTTTCTCCGAAATTTTCAATATATTTGATCATGTTCAATTAGGTTCTATTATAATAGCCATAATTTCGTTAGCCATATTAATTTTATGGAATAAAGTTGACTTTTTAAAGAAAATTAAACTTGTTCCACCAGCTTTAGTAGCCGTTATTGTTAGTATTTTATTAAACGAATTTTTTATACAATCTGGAAGTAATTTAACAATTGTAAAAGAGCACTTGGTTAGTTTACCTGTTCCAAAATCTTTGGAAGAATTCAAAAATATCATTGTAACTCCAGATTTCAGTGCAATCTCAAATTCAAAAGTTTGGATTGTTGCCATAACTATTGCTGTCGTAGCTTCAATTGAAACTTTATTATGCATCGAAGCTTCAGACAGAATGGATGCACAAAAAAGATATACCAATACTAATGTAGAATTAAAAGCACAAGGAATTGGTAATATTTTAAGTTCACTTTTAGGAGGTTTACCAATGACCTCTGTAGTAGTTAGAACCACTGCTAATAATACCGCTGGAGCAAAATCAAAAATGTCAGCAATAATTCATGGCGTTCTTTTACTAGTGAGTGTTTTAGCAATCCCATCAATATTGAATAAAATTCCTTTAGCAACATTAGCTGCTGTTTTATTATTAGTGGGTTACAAATTGGCAAATCCTGCAACAATTAAACATTTTTGGAAAAAAGGAAAATATCAATTTATTCCATTTATAGCTACTTTTGGTGCAGTAGTTTTTACAGATTTATTAAAAGGAGTTGCTTTAGGAATGATTATAAGCGTTATATTTGTTTTAAAAGGAAACATGAAACGGGCTTATCATTTCAGAAAAGAAGAATATCATGATGGCGATATTATCCATATCGATTTAGCTCAGGAAGTTTCATTTTTGAATAAAGCAGCAATAAAATCAACATTATCTGAAATACCAGAAAATGCTTTTGTAACCATTAATGCATCAAATACTGTTTATATTGCACATGATATTTTAACTATGATTACAGAATTTGCCGAAGCACATGCAAAAGAATTAAAGATTGATGTGAAATTAGAAGGATTTAAAAAAGCATATAATTTAGAAAATAATGAATATTTTAAAAGCACTGTAACTTTTGAAAAAAAATACAATGCTTTGAAACGAAAAGTAGAAATAGTAAGAAATAAAAATAATTAAAATATAGAAAAAATGAATAATGATTTTTACAAAAAAATTTTAGACAACAATAAGAAATGGGTTGAAAATCAATTAGCAATTGACGTAGAATATTTTAAAGATTTAGCTAAGGGACAACAACCGCCTTTATTATGGATTGGCTGTTCAGACAGTCGAGTTCCAGCTAACGAAATTATTGGAGCAAAACCAGGTGAGGTTTTTGTGCATAGAAATATTGCCAATATGGTTATTCACAGTGATATGAATATGTTAAGCGTGTTAGATTACGCAGTAAATGTATTAAAAGTAAAACACGTTATAGTTTGTGGACATTACGGTTGTGGTGGTGTAAAAGCCGCTATGGGCAATCAATCTATTGGATTAATAGATAACTGGATCCGTCACATAAAAGATGTTTATCGATTACATGAAACATATTTAAATACTATTGAAGATGAAGAAGAACGATTTAATAAATTTGTTGAAGTCAACGCGCAAGAACAAGTCTTTGATTTAGCGAAAACTTCAATTGTTCAAAATGCATGGAGAAATGGTCAAGAACTTACACTTCACGGTTGGACATATGGATTAAATTCAGGATATGTTACGGATTTAGATGTAAATATGAGTTCAAATGAAGAACTTGATGAAGTGTATCAATTGAAGTTTTCGAACTAAACAAAATTAGTTATACATTTTGTATTAAAATTAAATAAATTGGCATCCCAATAGTAATATTTAACGGAAAGGTAATCACTAATGCCATAGGTAAAAACAATCCCGGATTAGCTTTCGGTACGGCAATTTTCATAGCAGCAGGCACAGCAATATAAGAGGCACTTGCTGCTAAAACTGCCAACATAAATCGGTTACCTATATCATCTGTTACTATTTGACTACATATAGCCACGACACAACCATTAAAAAGAGGTATAACAAGGGCGAAAATTACGGCAAACCAGCCGCTTTTTACAAAATCACCTAATTTACTTCCACTAACAATTCCCATATCTAAAAGAAAAATTGCTAAAAAACCTTTAAATAAATCATTAGTAAAAGGTTTTATTCCCATGGCTTGCTCTTCACTAGCTAATAAACCAATTACTAAACTACCTAAAATTAATAGCACACTTCCATTGGTAAACGAATGTTTTACCAAAGACAATAGCGAGGTATTCGTTTCTTTTTTCTTATCAAACATTCGGATTAATATTACGCCAACAATAATTGCTGGGGCTTCCATTAAAGCCATAACTGCTACCATGTGTCCACTAAATTCCATGTGTTGAATCTCTAAAAAAGAAGCGGCAGTTACAAAAGTTACTGCACTTACTGAACCATAAGCAGCGGCAATAGCACCTGCATCAAAAACACTAAATTTTCTTCTCAAAATAAAGAAAGTATAAAGCGGAATTAGTAAAGCAATTATAACGCCAAACAAAACTGACCAAACAATTTCGAGAGTAAAATCACTATGTGCCAATTCTTGACCACCTTTGAATCCGATAGAAAATAACAGGTATAATGAGATGAACTTAGATGAATTTGGCGGAATTTCTAAGTCACTTTTTACTTTAACAGCGATAATTCCTAAAATAAAAAAAAGTAGCGCTGGATTAGTCAAATTTTCAAATAGTAAATCTAAATTCATTTTTTAGTTTTTAGTTTTTAGTTGCTCGTTCTAAACGATCGTTAATGGATTTTCCTAAATCAATTTCAGGAAACTTTTGGGCAATAATTAGGTCTAAATTTTGAGTATCTAACCTATGCATTGCTGCATATAAATTAGCTGTAGCTTCTTTTAAACTTCCTTTTTCAGAAAGAACTTCTTTTATTACATTTCCAATTTCTAAGTCTTCATTTTTAAATAAAAGCAAGCCAATTTTTTTGGTTGGATGTTTTTGTAACTCTTTATTTACATCGTCCACCAAAATAGTTTGTGTATTTGGAGCATAATGTTTAGTTAGCATTCCCGGTGCCTCTGGGGCACTCTTACTTTTATTTCTAAGTAGAATCGGACCTATTATACTTTCAATGTTTTCTTGTGAAATTGCGCCTAATCTGTACAAAATTGGTTCTTCATTCTCAAATCCGATAATAGTAGATTCAATACCATTTATGCAAGTTCCTCCATCTAAAACCATTTGTAACGAGTTAGAAAAATAATTTGCTACATGTTTTGCAGTGGTAGGACTAATAGAACCAAAAGGATTAGCACTTGGTGCAGCTAAAGGAAAATTAAGTTTTGACAATAACTCTAAAGTTAACGGATGATTTGGAATTCTAACCGCAACTGTGTCCTTTCCGCCAGTAATAAGATCAGAAATAGAATCTTGCTTTTTTAGCACAAGTGTGAGAGGCCCTGGCCAAAAAATATCGGCTAATAATTTTGCCTTTAGTGGGATTTCCGAACACACTTCCTCCAAGCAAGCAATAGAATGTATATGAACAATCAACGGATTAAAAAAAGGTCTTTTTTTGGTTTCAAATATATGTTTTATAGCTTTTTCACTAAATATATTTCCAGCCAAGCCATAAACCGTTTCTGTTGGAATGGCTAATACTTCATCATTTTCTAGTAGTATTTTAGCCAAGTTTAAGTCTTTTGAAATTTGTATCATAAATTAAGGATTACAAGTATCGCAATAAGTTGGGTCTTCATGTGTAATATTTCTTGGAAACATTTTTTTACTACTAAATTCGCATTTTTTGCATTGGTATACATAATACAATGTAGACCGTGTTGGACTTTTGCACAGTTCACAAGGCAAACCTGAAACAGCATCTACAATATCAAAACCTGGGGTTTGACAAGTTGGGCAAAGCGATTTTATTTTTTCCAATAGTAGCCAAGTTGCTTTTTCAATCACTTTCATTCTTGAGGGATTATACATGGCCCGCATGTCAGTTTCTACGTAAGCAAAGTCTTGATTTTTTAATATGAAATAAAACTTTTCTAACAAAATTGATTCAGATTGAATTCCTTTATAAATTAAAGAAAAATTAGCTTCGGCATTCTTTAAGATTAGAGCATGTGAAGGAAAATTTACCTTTTTTGCAAAAATCAACAAATCAGTTTCAGTTGAAATCTTTTGTCCGTTAAAGTTGGTTTCCAAACTAATTTCTTTAGCTACAATTTCTAGATCATTTTTAAAATCTTTAAGCATTACCAATTCTTGATTGGCATATGCAAAAAAAATTGATGGATGTCCACCAAAAGAACCTTCACTGGCCACAACCAAATCAGATTGAGCGGCTTTGGCAGCTAAAAAACATTTGTTTCTTAAGGTCGTTAAGGCATCATCAGTGCGTTCAATTTCTCCAGAAAAAGTCCCTAAACTATCCGTATCAAATTGGTCAGAAACAAAACAAGAAATCGCAAACTCTTTCTCGAGAATAGGAGCCATTACAAGCTCTTTTTTGTGTTTAGTAGCAATTAAAACTTTTCGCCCTGCAAACATGTTATTCTTCTAAATGAATTGTTAGTGTGCTGTGAATAACCAATCTTTTATTTTTCTCTTTTGCACTGGCAATAACTTGTTTAATTTCGTCTTTAGTTGCTATTAATTCTTGAATACGAACTTTTGAATGCGTCATTTCTTGATTAAATCGGATATGATTACTGAAATCTTCTCTGTTATGATAATCGATTTTATAATTTAATAAAGCAATTAAAAGTTTGTCCGCGTCATCTATAGTAAAAACGCCATCAATAAATTTGTAATCTTGTGCTTTTTCCATGTTTTATTGTTTTATGTATTAAAATTATTATACGTTGCAAAATTGATACTTTTAATTCATAAAATTTTATTTATATTTGTAATGCAAACCATAAAATATATTTATGAACTATACTTTACACCAACTTCAAGTTTTTTATAAAATAACAGAAACTTTAAGTATTACTAAAGCCGCTGAAGAGTTGTTTCTTACACAACCAGCGGTGTCGATACAATTGAAAAATTTTCAAAACCAATTTGATATTCCTTTGACAGAAGTTGTTGGGAGACAAATTTATATTACAGATTTTGGAAAAGAAATTGCCACTGCTGCAGAGGCCATACTCAATGAAGTTTATGCTATTAACTACAAAACACAAGCTTTCAAAGGTCAATTATCTGGAAGGTTAAAATTATCGGTAGTTTCTACAGGAAAGTACGTAATGCCTTATTTTTTGAGTGATTTTATTAAAAATAATAAAGAAGTCGAATTAGAAATGGATGTAACCAACAAAACAAAAGTGTTAAAATCATTAAAAAATAACGAAATTGATTTTGCTTTAGTGTCAATACTTCCCAATGATTTTGAAGTTGAATCGAAAATTATTTTAGAAAATAAGTTGTTTTTGATTGGAAACAAATTTGTAGAAGTCAGACCTAAAAAAGATTTGGCAGTATATACTTCAAATTTTCCGCTGATTTTCAGAGAATTTGGATCTGCAACCAGAATTACAATGGAAAATTATTTAGATCAGAATGGAATTAAACCTAACATGAAACTGCAGTTAACTTCAAATGAAGCGGTGAAACAATCCGTAAAAGCAGGACTAGGCCTTTCGATCATGCCATTAATTGGACTAAAAAATGAATTAGATAAAGGTGATCTTAAAATAATTCCAGTAAAAAAATTACCAATTGTAACCAACTGGCGATTAATTTGGTTAAAAGGGAAAAAATTTAGTCCAGTTGCAAGTGCTTACTTAAAACACATAAATGACACACATGAAGAAATTAAAGAAACTTATTTTTCATGGATTTCAAATTATTAATCGTTTAAATTTTCATTAAACGCTGAAGGTAATAATTGTGGAATAAATTTTATCAAAATTGGTAATAATAAACCACCACCTGGAAGTAAAAAAATAGTGAGCGACGGAATGCTTTTGCAGATGTCTAGTAACTGTTTTTTTACTTTCTTTTTTTCTTCAAAACTCAATTCATTTTGAGTTGATTTTCCCAATAATTTTACCAATTCTTTACTTTCAGAAAGTTCCTTAAGTAACCTAGTTTTATTTCTGCTTACTAACTTTGCAATATTATCTTGGGTGTTTGTATAAAACTGTTTTACGGGATGATTTAAATTATAAAAAGGCAGGGTTTTTTTATGCTTATTAATAAAATCAACTAATTCATAACCAGTGTTTTGATTATATTTATTTAAACCTAATTTTAAAGTAAATTCAGTAAGAAAAACCTGTTCGTTTTCATATACTACTCCATCGCTTAACAATGTCATGTGAGCAATTTCGTATAGATATAAACTTTCTAATTCAGACCTATTTCCTTCAAAAACAATATCAATAATTTCATGATTATTTATTTTAGAAACCTTAGAATATCGTAACGAATTTTCGAACATTTTTAGAAGTATTACATCGTACTCCGATTTATGCTTTTTTACATTTAATGAAAACATAATTAATGCCAAACATTTACGTTCTAAATTCTTAAAAAAATCAAGATTAATTGTTTTATAATTCAAATAATATTCAAAAGCCAAAATATCTATATATAACATGGAATTGGTAACCATATGTGTGAAATTTTTGGTAACAATATTATCATTAGTTTGTAAACGTTCATTGATAATGCTTTCTAATTTTTGATAGTTATTGGCATGTGGTAAAACCATATTTAAAAAACTAAAATTTCCTTTTGAAATCTTAGTATAAAATTGAAATAAATCTTCAATAAACAACTGACTATCTGCTATTTTTTTAGTTTTATATAAAGCAAAAAGCGTAGCTAAAAAACCTACTTTCATCTTTTCTTCAGCATCCCATTTTGAATCTTCTAATTCTGTTTCTAAATGATAATTTACTACATATCCATAGATTAAACCACTTTTCTGGCAAGCCAAAAAAAAGGATTCATCAGTTGTGTAATCTGATACTTCGGTTGCGTACTGATTTAGAAATTTTTCAATCCAACCGTTAGTTGATGGGTTAATTTGCATGAATTATCTGGTGTTTTAAATCGTAATTAATTAATAAGCCAACAAATTTACTATAACTTTCCATTCCATCTTTTTGTTGGTTAATCTTTAAAAACGAATCGTAAATATACTCAAAAAATGTATCCACAAACGAATGATATTGTTTCCAAAAGGTTTTGTTTTCGTTAAAATTTTCCAAAATACCTTTATTTATTAATACGCTATATGCTTTACTACTTCCCGCTTCCATTAGTTCCAAATTGTACAAACAATAATTTAGAGCAAAAGCATAAGCAGAATATTGAAAATAAATATCTTTATTTTGCGAAGCGGCTATAAATCCAATAAAATTACAATCACTTTCAGATGCAATTCCAGTTTGATGCGCCATTTCATGACAAATAGTTAATGGCGAAGTGTATTTAGGTTTCATATTATTCACCTGCGCTTCATTAGTAAACGGATTCAAATAACCACCAAATCCCATATAACTTAGAGGCAAACTAAAAATTGATGATTTGATACTTTCATATTCATATTGAATATGCGACAAAGGTTTTGGCAAATTTTTATAACCGTTTGGTGCCTTTTCATACATTTTTTGATCGGGATAATTAATGACAACTTTTTTATAATTTTGTTTTGTTATTTGAAGTTGTAAATGATTGGTTTGAGCAATTAATTTTAAGGTCAAATTTTGTAATTGTTGTTTGGTATATTCTTTTTTAATACCGATTTTTTCATGTAATGGAATTCGGTAATAATTTATTCCCCACAAAAAATGAAATAAGAAATACACTATCGAAAAAAAACTTATAATACTTAGTACGTTTGTTTTCCAATTTTTAAAAAATCCGATTCTATTATTGTACAGCCATCTAAAAACCAATAAAATTATAACCATATAAGCGAAATCCCCTAAAGAAAAAGGAATCCAACCAAAAAGCAATCGATTAATCTTAGAAATATACAAATACAAACCATTACTGTAAAAACGCTCTACAAAATCTGGAAAAAATGATAGCACTTTTATCAGAATAATTTGAATAATAAGAAAGTAAAACTTCTTCACAAAATGAATTTAATTTGTAAATATAACTACAATTTCATTTATTAAGAAATTAAACTTTGTAACTTTGTAATTCAAAAAATCTGAATAAATAATATAAAAAAAGAGAATTTATAAATGAGTCAAGAAGTAAGAAATTTAGAACCAAAAGTACTTTGGAACAAATTTGCCGATTTAAATGCCGTACCACGTCCATCGAAAAAAGAAGAGCGCATAATATCATTTATGATGAAATTTGGTCAGGAACTAGGATTAAACACCATTAAAGACGAGGTAGGAAACGTAATTATAAAAAAACCGGCTACTGCTGGAATGGAAAACCGTAAAACCATAGTTATGCAATCGCATTTAGATATGGTGCATCAAAAAAATAATGACACCGATTTCGATTTCGATACACAAGGCATTGAAATGTATGTTGATGGAGAATGGGTTCGCGCAAAAGGAACAACTTTAGGCGCAGACAATGGCTTAGGTGTTGCAACAATTATGGCTATTTTAGAAAGCACTTCAATTCCACATCCAGCTATTGAAGCCTTGTTTACAATAGATGAAGAAACTGGTATGACAGGCGCAATGGGATTAAAAGGCGGCTTGTTAGAAGGTGAAATCTTATTAAATTTAGATACTGAAGAAGACGATGAAATTGATATTGGTTGTGCGGGAGGTGTGGATGTAACAGCAGTTGCAGAATACGATGAAGAAGACACTCCTGCTGATGCTGTTGGCTATACCATTACAGTAAAAGGTCTAAATGGCGGACATTCCGGAATGGACATTGATAAAGGTTTAGGAAATGCCAACAAAATTATGAACCGTTTACTTTTTAATGGTTTTGAAGATTTTGGCTTACAAATTTCAACTATCCATGGTGGAAGTTTGCGTAATGCGATTCCTAGAGAAAGTATAGCACAAATTGCTATTGCTCCTATTTACGATGAAGCCTTTACGTATGATATGCAAGAAGTTATCAATGAAATAAAAGCTGAGTTTAAAACTACCGAACCAAATTTAGAAATTTTAATAGAAAAATCAGCAACAACACCAACCAAAGTTATGCCACCAATGGCTCAATTTTATATGGTTCGATCTATTTATGCAGCTCATAATGGTGTATATAGAATGAGTGCTGATTTTGATAATTTAGTAGAAACCTCTAATAACGTAGCAAAAATTACTTTAGCAGACGGGAAATTAACCGTACAATGTTTGACACGTTCATCAGTGGAAACTTCAAAATTTGATTTGGCCAACGCCTTACGTTCCGCTTTCGAATTAATGGGTTGTGAAGTTACTTTTGGAGGTTCATATCCAGGTTGGACACCAAATGCCAACTCGGAAATACTAGATATTCTAACTTCAATTTACGAAAAACAAAACGGTACTAAAGCTCACGTTGTAGCATGTCACGCAGGTTTAGAATGCGGAATTTTAGGAACAAATTACCCAGAAATGGATATGATTTCTTTCGGACCAACAATTAAAGGTGCTCATAGTCCTGATGAAAGAGCAAATATTACATCTGCTCAAAAATATTGGAAATTTGTGTTGGAAATTCTAGCAAATATTCCAGTGAAAAAATAGAATATAAAGTAAATAGTAAGAAATAAAAATCCCAATTTTTCAATTGGGATTTTTTTATTTATTTGGTTAAATACATTTTTCTTCTGGCATACAAGTCATAAAATTGATCATCTTTTAAATCGTCTATAAATAAAATACTTTCGCCTGTTGATTTCATTTCTGGTCCTAACGCTTTGTTAACATTTGGAAATTTACTAAAAGAGAAAACCGGTTGTTTTATTGCATAACCTTTTAATTGCGGATTGAAAGTAAAATCGGTAACTTTATTTACTCCTAACATTACTTTAGTAGCGTAATTTACATAAGGTTCTCCATACGCTTTTGCAATAAATGGAACTGTTCGCGATGCTCTTGGATTGGCTTCAATAATATAAACCAAATCATCTTTTATTGCAAATTGAATATTAATCAATCCAACTGTTTTTAAAGCTACTGCAATTTTTTTAGTATGGTCTTTTATTTGTTGCATTACAAATTCACCTAAATTAAAAGGCGGTAAAGTAGCGTTACTGTCACCAGAATGCACACCGCATGGCTCAATGTGCTCCATAATTCCAATAATATATACGTTTCCATCTGCATCGCAAATGGCATCTGCTTCAGCCTCAATAGCCCCATCTAAATAATGGTCTAATAAAAGTTTATTTCCTGGAATCGATTTTAACAAATCAATCACGTGTTCTTCTAACTCTTGTTTGTTGATTACAATTTTCATGCCTTGTCCACCTAATACGTATGAAGGACGCACCAATAAAGGAAAATCAAGTGTATCTGCAAGTAGCGTTGCTTCTTCTGCACTTTCTGCTATTCCAAATTGTGGAAATGGTATTTTCAATTGGGTTAATAAATCTGAGAACCTTCCTCTATCTTCTGCCAAATCTAGGGCATCAAATGAAGTTCCTAAAATTTTAATTCCGTATTTTGATAATTTTTCAGCTAATTTTAAAGCAGTTTGACCGCCTAATTGCACAATTACACCTTCAGGTTTTTCATGCTGAATGATATCGTAAATATGTTCCCAAAAAACAGGTTCAAAATACAATTTATCAGCCGTATCAAAATCTGTAGAAACCGTTTCAGGATTACAGTTAATCATTATCGTTTCGTAACCACATTCTTTAGCAGCCAAAACACCGTGCACACAAGAATAATCAAATTCAATTCCTTGTCCAATTCTGTTTGGACCAGAACCTAAAACTACTACTTTCTTCTTGTCAGTTACAATACTTTCATTATGCACGTATCTAGTTCCATCTGCTTTTTCAATTTCGGCTTCAAAAGTAGAGTAATAATAAGGCGTTTGTGCTTTAAATTCTGCTGCACAAGTATCCACTAATTTATAAACACGTTGTATATTCATTTTGTCACGTAAGGAATGTACTTGACTTTCCAAACATTTTATCATGTGAGCAATTTGTCTATCCCCATAACCTTTTTGTTTGGCTTCTAATAATAATTCTTTAGGTAACGTATCTACTTTATATTTTGAAATTTCTTTTTCTAAATAAAATAACTCTTCATATTGCTTCAAAAACCACATGTCAATTTTAGTAATTTCATGAATTCTACTCAACGGAATTCCCATCGCAATAGCATCATAAATCACAAAAACCCTGTCCCAACTTGCATATGTAAGTTTTTCAATAATTTGTTCATAATTGGTATAACCTTTTCCGTCCGCTCCTAAACCGTTTCGTTTAATCTCTAACGATTGGGTAGCCTTGTGAAGTGCTTCTTGAAACGAACGTCCAATTCCCATTACTTCTCCAACCGATTTCATTTGTAATCCTAATGTTCTATCTGCACCTTCAAATTTATCAAAGTTCCATCGAGGGATTTTTACAATAACATAATCCAAAGTAGGCTCAAATAAAGCTGAAGTTGATTTGGTGATTTGATTTTGCAATTCATCTAAATTATATCCTAAAGCTAGTTTCGATGCAATTTTTGCAATTGGATATCCAGTAGCTTTTGAGGCCAATGCTGAAGATCGAGACACTCGAGGATTAATTTCAATTGCTACAATATCTTCTTTTTCATCTGGTGAAACGGCAAATTGCACATTACAACCACCAGCAAAATTTCCGATGGAACGCATCATTAAAATGGCCATATCACGCATGCGTTGAAACGTTGTGTCCGAAAGCGTCATCGCTGGCGCAACAGTTATAGAATCTCCAGTATGAATTCCCATCGGATCCATATTTTCAATGGTACAAATAATTACCACATTATCGTTACTATCGCGTAATAACTCTAGTTCATATTCTTTCCAACCCATTAATGCTTTATCAATCAGAATTTCGTGAATTGGCGACGCTTCTAAACCATAAGTTAAAGCCGCATCAAAATCTTCTTTCTTATATACAATTGCCGCGCCGGTTCCACCTAAAGTAAACGAAGGACGAATAACTAACGGAAAACCAAACTCTTGCTCAATTTCTTTTCCTTTTAAAAACGAATTGGCTGTTTTAGCTGGTGCTTGTGGAATTCCAATTTTATTTAATAAATTTTTAAATTGCTCTCTATCTTCAGTAATATTAATAGCATTTATATCTACACCAATTAATCTGACACCAAAATCCTTCCAAATACCCTTTTCATCTGCTTCTATACACAAATTTAAAGCGGTTTGACCACCCATTGTTGGTAAAACTGCATCAATTTGCGGATGTGCTTTTAAAATCTCTATGATTGATTTAGTGGTTAAAGGTTTCAAATAAACATGATCAGCCATTGTTGGGTCTGTCATGATAGTGGCTGGATTTGAATTGATTAAAATAACTTCAATTCCTTCCTCTTTTAAAGAGCGAGCTGATTGGGAGCCGGCGTAATCAAATTCGCAAGCTTGTCCAATTACTATTGGTCCCGAACCAATAATTAAAACTGATTTTATTGAATTATCTTTTGGCATGTTGTTTGGTTATTGTAGTTTTTAATTTAATGCAAATATAAAAAAAAGGTGCTACTATAAAAATAGTAACACCCTGATATTTTGATTAACTAATACCATTATTTTTTATGTCTTGGTTCGCAAGATACTGTTAATTTATGTCTACCTTTAGCTCTTCTACGAGCAAGCACTTTTCTTCCGTTAGGAGATGACATTCTGTCCATGAAACCGTGCTTATTTCTTCTTTTTCTCTTTGATGGTTGAAATGTTCTCTTACTCATTGTTGGTATTTTTAAATTCTATATAATTCTTTAGTAATATGGCTTTCTTTAAACCGAGTGCAAATATACAAAGACTTTTTTCAAATACAAATACTTTTTTAAAATTATTTTTAATAGATTTTATTACCTTTGCAATCTAAACTAAATATCATGTTCAATAAAAACATAAAACTAATTACAGCTGCAGGATTAATTTCATTTGCAATTTACTTATTTATAAAAGGAGGCAACATTGGAAACGGAATTTTCCTTTTGCTTCTATCTACAATTTTTATTTTTTTCTATTTCAAAAACGAATTAATTGTTTTGTCCTTCTTACAATTAAGAAAACAAAATTTTGATGGTGCCAAAAAATATTTAGACAAAATTAGTAATCC
Organism: uncultured Flavobacterium sp.; assembly: GCA_964402375.1. Classification (GTDB taxonomy): domain Bacteria; phylum Bacteroidota; class Bacteroidia; order Flavobacteriales; family Flavobacteriaceae; genus Flavobacterium. The sequence goes on from CAYOCC010000015.1 coordinate 20,219, forward strand.
AGAAACAGCCCTTGTAAAAAAACAACAAGGATATTACAACTATTTAAATGGATTAATGGTATCACAAACCAACCTAAATCATGCTGAAAAATACTTTAGAAAAGCAATTGAACTTGGTTTAAATATGGATCAAGACTTAGCTTTAGCAAAACTTCAATTAGCTGGAATTGCAGCTTCAAAAAGAAGAAAAATTGAAGCGGAAAAATGGCTAAGTGAAGCAAAAAAACTCGACAAACACAACATGTTGAAGGATCAAATTGTAATGATGAAACAACAATTAAAAAGAATTTAATAATTTAAAAGTCCTGTTAGGGACTTTTTTTATGACGTGTTGATACTGAACAAAATCTCAATTATCATATACTACTAAACACTTTTATAAATTTTACTTTATCCTGTTATATTTGTTTTCATCTAATTTTAAAAAACAAATAACAAGTCTTCTAAATACCACCCCATTACTTTTATTTTGTGCGTTTCCTTTCAGGTCGTGTGTTTCGTTATATCTTTTTTGG
>CAYOCC010000016.1:0-20025 GCA_964402375.1 uncultured Flavobacterium sp.
ATCCACTGCTACCAGATGAACCACTAGTTCCAGATGAACCGCTTGATCCGCTACTGCCAGACGAACCGCTTGGATTAATTTGTCTTTTTACAATGTTATCTTCTATAACTAATTTATATAGATTTTCTGAAGTTGTCGTTATAGGTAATTCAGTAAACTTTAAATTATTAGATGCATCATAGTATAAAGTGCCAGTAGTAATACTATCAGTTCCATTGAACTTAGCGAGATATCCTGAAACACCAGTTCCTTCTATTAAATTTAAATCTTTTATCCCTGTTGTAGCATATTGAATTCCTGTAGCGGAAAACAACAAAGAGTTAGAATAATCAGTATAAGAATTTTGATTTATTAATCCTCTAGCCGAAACTAAATAATCTCCAGAATTGGCAATTGGTATGAATAAATAAGGTTCAACATCCGAAACAACAACAGACGTTGTAGGATAATCAAAATCAAATCTCTGAGCTATTAAAATTCCAGTAAGATTAGAAATATTTAATATACCATCTCCATTACCACTAATAAAAGGTTTTCCTTCGGCTGCGCCAGTCCCACCAGTTCCCGTTATGTTATATAAACCAGAAGCGTAAGCTCCTTCATATGGAAAATATTTGAAAATATTATCATTGATATCGTAAGAATAAGATAAATACAATTGTCTACTATTTAACGAACCAGAAGAAAAAGGTATCTCATATAACGAATTAATGGTATCTGTAGAATACAAACCAGAAGGGAAAGAACCTTTATTATCAACTACAATTGTATGTTCTTTCCACTGAATACCATTTTCTCCTGATGGACTAAAAATAGATTCAAAATTATTTCCTGAATAAAATGGATTTATACCTAATTGACCATAACTTAATTTATTTTCTCCCGTACCTTGAACAATAAAATTAATATTTTCAATTTTTGGCGCATTTAAATAATAGAAATCTGATGGTTTATTTTGACCAGTTGTTTCGACAAATATTTCATAATCAATTGGAGCGTTGCTTGAATTTGTTGCCCATTTTACAAACAGTCTTCTATCGAATGTCTTAGTTTTTGAATCGTAATCAATTTTAATAGCGCCTGAAATATTTTTTGGATATTGGTCGTAAACGCTATTATCAATATTATTTAGTTTTAATTGACCAATAAAATATGTATCGCCAGTATTATAAAAATCCGTAGAAGTTAAACGGTAAAAAAGCTTATCATTTCCATCGTTATTTATGAATACGCTTGAAGAAGCTGCTTGTCTAACTTGCTCTAAAACTTGAGAAAAATCGAATGATGTACTGCTTTCCAATGATATATATTTAAGATAATCTCTATTAGATATATCATAATTTACAAATATTCCATTAGAAATACTAGAAGAAACATCTGAAAAAGATGAAATAGGAAAATCTAATACAAAAATAGCTTCAGAAATCTTATTGTCATTACTGTAAGATTTAATTCTAACTCTTACATCTCTTAAATAATTAACGTCATTATATATAGAACTTGACAAATAAGCTAAAATATCGGAACTTAAATCATAATAACAATAATTTAAATTATCATTTAAGATTTTTATTACATTATTGTCAACATCTAAAAGCTCGACTGAAAAATTAGAAAAATTAGGATTACTAAAATCTGAAACAAGATTAGTTAATGGATCTAAAATCTGCCATTCTAATCTAGTAATTGGCAGATTGACCGATCCTTTAGCCATCACTATTAATGGAAAATTTAAATAATCAGGATCTTGATCAGGAGAAAAACTGTAATCATTTTGATTATCAACGTTTACTAAAGATATATTCGATTTAAGATTTATGATCTTAAATGATTTATTGCTAATATTTTGTGCTTGAGTAAACATTTTATAAGAAATTATCGTTTTGGCCTAAAGCGTATGCTCGCATGAACTCATAAGTTGAATCTGCTTCTAAATTAGGAACAACTATTGTAAAAGTAGTTTTATCTCCAAGTTTCCAGCGAATACTAATTTTTTTAGAGTTTAAAATATATTCTATTAATAATCCTTTTATTAAATTTATATTATATTTATCCGACGCTACTTCTAAAATAGCAGTAACATTAACAGTTATTACACTAAATAAAGTTGCAATTTGAGCGTCACTGTAATCTATTCCAGAAAATATATAATCATACTGAGTATTAAAATCAAAAATTGTCTTTTTATTTAAAACAACACCATCATCTCCCTGAATATCTCCAGAAGTTAAATTCGATAAAATATCAAAAGGCTGTTTAATTGTAGAGTTAGCTGCGTTATCAGAATATAAAAGTTTATTAGAAAGATTATCTCTATTGTCTATATAAGAAAATTTAGTTTTAACATATTCAATCGCAGATATTTCAAATTCAACAGGATTATTCTCTTTTATACCGACTATTCTATATTGTTTAGAATACAAAGTGTTTGTACTTGATGAATTTTGTTCGTATATCCACAATGTAGATGGATTAATTGTATAAAAATTTTCTTGAGCATTTACATCATCACCAGTCCCTGTTGTCTTTAATGTCACTTTTGTTCTAAAACTTCCATCTAAACCAACTGCTAAAACTTTATATTTATAAATATATGTGGAATTTAATTGATTTATTTGCTCTTCAGTTACTCCATTTTGCTGCAAAGATTTAGCATTTAATTCATTAATAGATAAACTTTTCTTTGGTACTATAAAACTTAAAACATCGTTTACTTTGATAAAATCGCATTTATTATCCAATACGATATCATTACCATCAATTTTTACGACTCTTCCGCCATAACGATTTGTTAATTTTAATGTATCACTAATTGTTATTATATTTCCTGGAGCTAACAATAGACATTCAGGACCAGCTTGAAAACTAACCAATTCCTGTTCAATTTGATTCGTGACTAAAAACCATTCGCCAGTTCTTTTCGCTTGTGATTTAGAGGTTACTCCAAACCCTAAAATATCCTTTTCAACATAACCATATTTTTTAATATTGATTTGGTCTTCAACGTATACGGTTTTATCTTTAAATCCATCAGAAGCATCTGAATATGTAACTTTAGCTACTGTATATCGCGTGTCTTTAGAAGATCCAGAATAATTAAATACGCCATTTTTAATATTGGAATTGTTAAAAATATAAGAAGAACCTTTTGGTGAATCGTTATCAAATTGAATATAATTATTTGACCAATAAATAATACCCTTAAAAATAGAACTTATATTATTAATTAAATTTATCGCATCTGTTTCTGATTTTAAATAAATATTTGAAGTAAATCTTGGCTCAACCAAATCTAAAAATGTATCAAATTTTTGAGCAGCAGATCCAGAACTTACAATATAATTATTTACCTCATCATCAGAAAAAACTTTTTGAGAAAAAATATAATTTTTAAAGTCTGTTATTTTTGACTGGTTATCGTTTAATATTTCAGCGTATAAAACATTTAAAGCTTCTGTAGAAGTTTTAACACCTCTTTCTAATAAATATGTTTTAACAGAAGCAAATTGAGAACAAATCTTATGTAATCCAAATGGATTAAATAAACGTAATTCTACTGCTGTAGGAGTAGTGCGAATGCTTCGTATTCTTTTTTTAAAACATTTATTAATAATAGATACTTGACCATCTTCATCTATTTCATTAAATTGCAAATTAAAAATTTGTAATTCCTGACCAATTTGAAACATTTCTGGAGTTATAACGGTTCCAGACGGTATTGTTAATGTTATATAATCATTAGTGTTATAAGTTCCTATATTTAATATTTTTAATGCTGGAAATTTAGAATTATTAAATGTGGGGACCATTTCATCGCAATATTTACCTATCTGATATATTGACCATTTATCCGCCAAACTCTCAGGAAAATTAAACTTTCCTAAACCATATCTGTTGTTGGTGATAATGTCATACAATATCCACGCTGGATTATCAGTCCATCTTAATAATGGATCGAATTCTCCGCTCCATATGTCTGTATACTGTTTAGCATCAGCGTCATAATTTTCCGGTACTTTTACTTGCAATAATTTTAAATTATATTGACGACTTGGTAAACCACCAAATCCTCTTGAATCAATTCCTGTTATAAAATAAGCAGAATTTGGATATTTAAAATTAGCGTTTACTATTTCTGTTATATCTGAAACAGCAATACTGGAAAATGTTTTTGTATCTGTTATATCTGGAGCGTTATTTAAACTGAATATTTTAACATAAGGAATTAAATTTTTATTAAAATCACTTATATCCAACACAACATCAAATTGATAAGGTGAAGAAGCTATACCTCTCACAACATGATAAATATAAATATTCTGATCTGGATTTTGTTTGTAACCTAATTTAATTCCAAAATGCGCTTTATTATAGAACATGCTACCATCACCACCTACATAATAAAGTGTGTTGATTTTTAAAGTTAATACTATAAAATCAGCATTTACATCTTTTATCTCATGATAAATACCAAAACATTCTTCAAATATTAAATCGCTAAACCCCGAAATATTAAAGACTTCATTTGCATCAGCATTAGGCGGCTTTATATATGAAAGATTTGATCCATTTTGCAAGCATAAATACGTGCTATGAATCTTAGATCTTGCATCTTGATAAACCCCTTCTCTAGCAACAGGAAAAACATTTTTATTTTTTATTAAATTGTATAAACCTTTATTATAGTTGAATATAACACCAGGACTAGAATAAGAAAATAATGCTTTTTGTCTGTTTATTGGAATAGCAGTTTGAAATTCTGAACCCACTTTTCCATAAATTTCAATTCTGCTATAGTTATAAGTATTATTTTTAGAATTTTTTACTGGATATTCATTTAGATATAAACCTTTTAAATTTTCATCATTATTTTCAGACTTATCAAATAAAACTAAATCATTACCTAAATCATCTATCAAACCAAAAATTGGACCTTCACCTATTAAATCTTGTAAAAACACTTTGCTGGCCGACTGTAATTTTTCTTGTTGGAGAACGAAAGGAGAAAAACTTTGATTTTGTAAGTAGTATTCTACTATTTTAGAACCAGCAGTAGAACCTGCATTTTGTAGCGATTTAATTTGCGCTTCAGTAGATATAGACGCAACAGTACTACTATTATTAAATGGAGGTTGTGTAATGGAATTCATAACAATTTTATTGTAATTTGTTAGTAATTATTCCTGATGAAGATCCAGAATTTGTAGATATTTCTGCTCCATTTTTATTATTTACCAAATCAATATCAAAATTAATACTAATACTACTCACTAAACTAGATCCAACTCTTAATTTACCATATCCTATAGCTATAGGAGTATTTCTAGCTACACTATTTTCTTTACTTGTAAATATAAATGATGATGTTTTTACTTGTTTTGGATCTTTTGGTGTTAAAAGTTTAGCTACTAAAAAACTAATACCAAAACTTATTAAAGAAACAACAAGAACACTTGCTACAGCAGCAATAACGACCGCTGTTGTTGATCCAGCAGCGGCAATTCCAGCAGCAGTTATCATGGCTGATGTTATAATTCCACTAAAAAGAGTGACTGGAATTAATTCTATTACTTTTGAATTCTTAACGTAAGAATCTATAAATTTAAAATTATCTATTAATTTACCATCGACAACGACAAGAAAACCTGATGTATTATTTTTTAAAGTTTTAGCGTATTTTCTTAATTTAGGAAAATTTGCAGATAAACTATTTAGCAAGTCTTGAAAACAAGAAGCCTTTACGTTAAACTTTGCACATGCAAGTTTTCTCAAAAGGCCATGTAATAAGATTTGTTTCATTTTTTATATTTACACTTAAATAAGCTTTATTATTTAAACTATATATTATAATAGGAATATCATAATTTTTAATAAAAAATAAATCATCATCAGATGGTTTCAAAATATAAAGATGACTATGGAATGATGCTAAAACGTTTTCACACCTCACTAAATCAATGTAAAATTCATAAATCGGCAAATATCTATTACAATCATTTATTTGCGATGCATATGTTTTAATTGATCCGTCCTTATAAATTAAACCTCCACTTTCATATGGATAGTTTGATAAGCAGTATGATTGAATAGTATTTAAGATCTTTTCAAACTGAATAGTCGAAAGGTCTTGTTCCAGGAAATCCACCATAAGGCAATCCTTTCGGATGATTATTCCATCTTAACTTACAACCAGTTAAATCTTTGGAGCAGCTATCTTTAACCCAATATTCTTTTTCTGTTGTCGGATTTTTTGCACCAACAGTTACTCCATTTATGGTATATGAAGCTCCATGAACCTTTATGCAAACATAAAAAGAATAAGATATGTTATCATCAGTTTTTTGTACTTTATCTCCAAAAAAATCATAATTTATCGAATCTATATATTTTATAAAATCTCCAGGATTATATTGTCCTGTTAATGGATCATATTGCCTAAAAGTTATTTGAGTCAATCCATAACCAGAATTTGAATAAAAAGCAACATTATTTTCATCGGCGACTGGCACTCCTTGATTAACTTTTCCATCCCATAACTGAGCGTTGTTTTCTGTGATAGTTTGATTATTAACTTTTATTGTTTGACCTTCAGGCCAAGGAATTTTTCCATAATTACATCCACAACCACGATAATTCCACGAACATAAATTATCAGAAATTTTTCTATTAGGAATTGTTTGATTTTCCACATCAATTGGGCTGCTCAAATCAAATTCAATAAAGTATTTATTTTCTTGGCGTTTTCTATTTACAATATAAGTTTCTTCATAAAAAGATTCACCATAACCTTTTACAGCATTTCTTTTAGCTCTGTATCCGAAAAATGGATTTACATTAGCTGAAAAATTAACGTCATCCAAATTTCTAACAAATATTTTTATGCGTTTCATTTTTGAGTTTATCAAATCATTTTTATTTTTTATATAGTCAGTTATAAATCCATCTATATTAGCCATTTTAAAAGTTGGCCTATTCTGTTTTCCATCTGCCGAAAACTCAAAACCGCTATACTCGATAGGCATTGCAACATATTGATTTCCTCTATAAACAATACAATTATTGAAATTTTTACCAGAATGAAATCTTACAACGCCTAAATTATTGTCCACATATATTTCAAATAAATCTACAAAAGAATCTGGATCTAAATTAATTAACGAATTTGTTGAAATGAGATCTGACATATTTATGATATGATTTTTTGAATTTTTCCAAAAATATTTGGTCTATCTGCTTGAGAATAATAAATTGGAGCATCAGTTTGTATTTCAGAAGTATCGAAAAAAGCTTTATTTTTATATTTTGATATTAAATAATCGCAAATTATTCTTTGAGGATTTCCAGTAGATAAACCTGCTATATTTTTATATACTAAAACCTCATATAATTTCATTGTAAAATATGGAGAATAAGAACCATTAGTATTTTTTTTAGCTCCATTTCCTATTAAGATTTCAACATTATTATTATTATTTAAAATAGGTTGACCAGTATTAACACTATATTGTAACACTGTTTTCATTGTAATATTGCCTATTTTTCCATAAGAACCATTAAAATAAAAAGATGTCTTTTCATCGGTTGTAGAATAAAAACCATTAAATAAAATAGAAAATTTATTTTTATTTATTAATTGAGATTTTCCGGAATATTGAGATCTTATATAATCACGATTTGTGATTCTATCAATATCTAAAGTTGAATCTTTACGAAAAAATGTATTAGCAAGACTATTTAAATCTACAAAAGTATCAGAGAACCATTTTATTTGATTTCTACATTCAGGTATTAAATTTGTTTTTTCTTTTTTATATTGCATCTTAAATCCTTTCAAGCCTATTGAATTAAAATAATCTTTAAATGTAGCGTTATCTTGAGCAACTAATGTGGATGGCGTTCTTGTATAAGATATACAATGACTATCAGAAGTTTCAGGAGCTGCCACTTTCCAATCCCAGATATTATTAATAGTAACAAAAGATCCTAATAATATAGTACATTTTTGAGTAGTATCTGGATATTTAATATTACTAAAAGATAAAATATTTCCAGCATAGTTTGTTACTATCGCTGTAATATAATTATTTTCAATATTTGTGTATTGAATTCTTATGACATCTCCAGCGGCAAAAGATTTACCTGATTCTATATTAATAGTTCCAGATGTTCCAGTAAATAATTTTTCTTCTGTAGTATAAGATAAATAATTATCATTGACATCTGTTTCTACTACATAAATATTTAATAAATCTGTCAATGGCTCGTTTATAGAAGCAGTACCACTAGAAGAATCTGATATGGTAGCTTTTAAGAATTTAGAACAATCTACTCCATCATTCATATCTAAATAATATTTATTTAAATTAAGTTCTGAATCTAGAATTGAAGATATAGTTGATGTCCCATTTGTATTTACTGTAAAGTCTTTTATAGCATCACCATTGTTATAAGTAGATGACGTTTCTACAGAGCCTGAAATTAATTTAGTAAATTTTAAATCATTAGACGATGAATATATATTAATACCAGAGCTTGGATTTATATATCCAATATTTACTTCTGATTTATTATTAGCGTCCTGATTTATTTTTATCGCAAACCCACAATCATTTTCGGATTTAATACTAATTTTATGAATACTTTTGCCATCTACAGCCTCTCCTCCATCATTAACAGAACCCTGAAAAAACGAAACGATAGGTTTATAACTTTTTTCACCCAAATCTCCAGGTTTTCCACCTTCTAATTTTAATATTTGAGCAGTAGTTGGAAGCTTTTGGCGAGTGGTATCATCTATTGGCGGCAATTCCTTTACATAGTAAGACGCTACATCATTAGATTCATTAAATGGCATAATTATTTTCCTTGTTTTTTAGGATATTTGGATGCTTGATATTCTACAACTCCAAATAAAACATAATTAGCAGATGGTGATATTTTAGTTGCATTGTTAACAAACGTCTTACCATTATATACACCTGTTCCTTCACCCATTCCTGCGCCAGCTCCTCCATATACTAAATAAGGTTCTGATGGTAAAGGAGTAAAAAAATCATACAAAACTGATGATCCTTTAGTATTAGTGTAATTTATATTTTGACTTAGTTCGGCAGCGTTAAATCTTTGTTTAAAATCTTGAGTATCAGCATTAGATAACTCTCCTTGTGGACAAATAGAATCTTTGATTGTAGCGTATTTACCATTATTAACATTTACAATATCAATAAAATCTATATTATCACCCGCCGCTCCTCCTCCTGCAAATATAGAAGAGCTATCTTTATTAATATTAATAATACCACTGCAATTAATATAAAAACCATTTCTACCTAAATAAGTAATATCTTTTGTTTTATCTCTTACTACGTTTCCACCTTTTCCAATAACTTTTGAATTATAAAAATTCAATGTCACACCAGATGGCATTACTGAATAATCTCCAGTTATTATAAAAACCCCAGTGTCAAAACAATCATCTACTATATTAGGATTCAAAGGTCCATAATTAACATTTTGAAAGTTTATATTTATACCAGAATATAAAGGAAAAGCGACTCCAAATCTTGCATTATTTTCTAAAAATTGATACAAATTAAAACAATTTTCATCAGGCCCAGATATTGTAAATTGTTCAACTTTTCCATCTATTCTTATAGACGGAGGATTTATATTAAAAGACTGCAAATTATTTAAAGTCAAACCACTTATTACCTGATTATTAGTTATTGGAGAATTTAAATTATTTACTCCTGAAGCGAAAACAAAATCTCCACTATTTTTTCCTAAATAATCATAATTATATCCACTTACTCTTACATAATAATCAACTCCTAATTTTAATCCCGTAAAATCCATCGAAAAAAACGAATCATTTGGAGTACCAATGTCGTATAATTGCGTAGAAAGATTTTTATTTACAGCTTTTGAAGAACCTGTAAAATTTCCAACAGAAAAAGCTCCACTTGTAGTTGCTAGTCTACCAGAAAAATCTGTATAATAATAACCAGATTCTGGTATAGTAAATTGAGTTTTCAAACACAATTGATTTAAATCAAAATTATAATAAGGCGCAGCAACACATTTTTTTAAACCGCTTAAAAATTTATTAGGAACATTTTGCCCATCATCATAGTAAAGACCGGAATATATAAAACTTAAATCTGTATCACTAATAATTCCTAAATTTTCGTTTTCTTGAGTAATACTTCGCTGACCTGTATAATAAAAATTATTTGTATACAAATCTTTTGTTGTTAGCGGGACTTTGCAAAGTAAATCGTATACTGCGTATCCCCCAGCAGCGCCAACTTGTTCTATTTCTAACTGATCAATTAGTGCAACAAAATCAACATCTGTATTTTGATCGCTTACCGGATAAACCTTATCTGCACCTAAAGTAAAAGTAATAGGTTTACGTTCTTCATTTTTAATTTTTAATTCTAAAGTCTTAGTAAATCCAATAGGCACAAAATCAAAATTAAATGTTGGAGGAATTAAAGTTGTATTAAAATTTCTATCGTATATATAATCAATTTTCGATTCTATGAATTTGGCTTGAACAGAATGATTGTCTTTAAAATTAATAGTATGACTCCACTGTGGACAATAAAACGATCTTGTTCCCGTAAAAGGAGGAAACATATCATATTGAAACAATTCTACTCCATTGTGATTCTCTAAAAAATGCAAAAGAGCTTTAGCTTCTTTATCCGATCTGTTGTTAAACTGAATATCAAAATTAAAAGTATTAGGATTAATTCCCTCGTTTTGATATAAGTAAAAATTATTCAAGTCATTTTTATTTTTACTTGAATTGAAATTTAAACCTTGAACTAAATCTGGCGAAAAATAAAACTTTTGTGTCCAATGATTCGCAGGATCTATCGAATAAGGACTTATGTTTTTTGACGATACATCTCCGCTATAATAAAAAAAACCATCAGAAGAATTGCTAGATCTAAAAGGAAAAACATAATCATGCTTTTCATAAGACGAAGTGTCAAAATATACATTAGCATTAGAGAAAGGAATCAATTTTTCTTGCCAAGATGTTATTGATGTAAACGGAGACTCAAAAGACAATACAATATTATTAAAATCTACGTTTTCTAAATTATTATTAATTGTGTTTAAATAGTATGGCCTTACTTTTTCATGAGGATAAAACAAACCAATATTTATTGTCTGCATTCCTTGTCCGCTTGGCAATGTGTTTTTAGTATAATAGTTTTGATAAAAATGATTTATTGCTCTAGCCTCGTTGTCTGTTATGCCCTGAAAATTCAAATCAGCTTCGACTAAAATAACATTTTCGCTTTTTCCAAGAATATATTGATAATTATCTTGAAAATTATTTTCATAAAAATTTGCTGTAAAAGTTATTTTTGAACCATAAGTTGGTTTAAAGAAGAAATCTTGCGTCCATACAGCAAAATCATTTTTTCCTTCAACAATAAAAGAAGGACTACTATCATATATAACATTATCAGGGCTATCAGGTCTCGTCCAAAAAACATTTTGACTAGCTGTAAAAAATCTTTGACTACTAAGATAGTAGTATCCTGTTTTTCCAGCTATTGGATTAACTACTGTTTCTATTTTTGGTGATGGAAAAGTATTTGGATCAGTATATGTACCTGCATTTATACCAGTATAATATACAATTTCAAACTCATTAAACAATATGCCAGTTTCATAGTATGGCACATTTGGCATTAATATTCTATAGTCGTTTATAGCTTTCATAAATCTTGGCTACCAACTGCTGCAAAATTAACAAGATAATCAATTGGTCTTATTAAATAAGGATTACTTTGAGTTCCACTTCCAACCCATTCATCGTCCAACCAAGAAGCTAAGTCGCTATAAAAATAATCATGCTCTAAAACCTGATTATCTTCAGCTTTAAAATAAAATTTAAACGCTAAATTTGATGCGATATTATTGTATAAACTAGTAGATTTAAATTTCTCTTTAAAATTCTGATTTACTTTAAATAAACAACCTAATTGATTTTCTCTTCTGTACCAATCTGTTATAGGGGTTCCATCTTCAGTTTTAAGTTGCGATAAAACAATTTTATTATTAGGGAATTTTAGTAAATTAAATTTATAAGTTAAATTATTTTCGCTGAAATCTTTTAAAGACGGAGAATTAGGCAATGTTTCTGTTATAATTGGTTTATAATTCGCATTTAAACGATATATGTTAAACTCAAATAAAATTACATAATAAAAATAAACATCATCATCTGCTGGCGGTTGAGGCGTACTTGTTCCAGTTCCTATATTTATATCTGTAGTATTTGGTTTTATTGAATCTTCAATTTCTGTATTTATTATTGATGTAGGAGGTTTGGCATCAACATTATTGTTATTTGTTGGAGGATTTACAATATTTGGATTGTTAACCTCCATTGGAATAGTAATAGTAGAACGTTTTTTATTTAAAGCTTGTGTCATTTTTATTTTACTAAATCCAAAATTATCTTCAGACACTTCATAACTTTGATTCATTATTATACCAGTAAGATTTATTGTATCAGAAACATTTGGATCTGTATTGTCTTTTAATACAGCAGAAAATACTGCTGAATTTCCCCTTACATCTAATACTCCATCTAAATTATTAGTTGTTATATTGAATTCAGCATTTATTTCTTTCATTGCAACTCTTAAAGGAAAATATTCGCCGACTCTTAATATAGGAACTCTTTCAACACTAAATTGATAATCAAAATCAGTCACTACAAAATCAGCCGGATTTTGTACATATGTGGATCTATTATCAGTAATAATATAACTCGACATACCATTTAATATATTCAATCCTGAATTAAAAGATTGATTTAAAGATGATACGCCTGGATTTGTATTTAAAGCTCTTATTCCATGATAAAAAATAAAATCAGCTTTAACTGGTATAGGTTCAAAAGGACGCACTGAAAAACTTAAGTTTGTTAAATGACAATCCGGTATGGCTAATTGATTGAATGCTATATTGTTTCCAATTTCATTTTGATTTTCTAATCTCAAATAACTAGGAATAACTCCTGTTAAGAAAAAATTTATAGATACTGAACCTTGAATAGGAGAAGTTGGCGAATAATATAATAAATTTCCATATATATCTTTTACTGGAACGGTATTAGCTCCCAACTGAAAACTGATAGAATTGGCTGGAAATAAATTACTATTTATTATAACCTGATTGATATCATATGTAAGAAATTTAGCCATTTTATTGATTTATATAAGTGCCACCTTCAGTAGCAGTATCAGATTCAACAAAATAAGAAACAGTAGTTGTTAAATTTTTAGCTCCAGTTAAAATAGTGATTTGTGGTGATGCTGGATTTGTTATCGCGTATGCGACCCAACCTATACTATCAAATTTATCAAACTTTAATCTATCAGTACCTATTCCATTGAATTTTTGATTAACAGTTGTATTTGATCTGCGAGCTTGAAGATTTAAAAAACCTTGACCAGTTATAGCTCCAGAAACGTATATCTGAGTTCCTGGATTTATATCATTTGGATTTTTAAATGCATTAGTTGAAGTGTTCCACAATTGATAGAATGGCGCACTACCTATTGTTGTTCCACTCACATATGTAACCCCACCCACATTAGTTAATTGAGCATCAGCAAATTTATTAAATACCAAATAACCAGTACCATTAGAAATACCACTATTTAATTGACAAGTAAAATCAACCCCTATCACTTGCCCAGACAACGGACACAATGAATGATAAGCCAAGCTACCAGAAGTTTGATAATCATAATTTATATTATCTAAATTCAAATAAACAGGCTTATAAGTTTCAGAACAACTTGTTCTATGAACTTGTATAAATTTACCTTGTGAGAAATCATTATTTGTACTATAATATCTAGAAATATCTAAATCACCTTTATCAGATATGCTTGCGATATCGCGAGTAGAATAACTAACATTAGTTGTATCTCCGGTTTGAAAAAAGAACTCTCCAACACGACCAGCGTCTCCATATGGTTTACTAGATTCAAATCTATATCCAACCAACATATTATTATTTGACCCTGATGAATATGTTGTAAAAATACTATCAACTGGACCTGAACCTCCAGGAAAATTACTTTGATATTTGTGAATTAAATTTTGACTAGCTGATTGATAACGAGAAACTAAATCTCCATTATTACCCGTTACATCAAGTGGGTAAATAGGATCAACTCCACCAACGCCTAATCTTGCATTACTAACATCAAAAATAAATGGATTAGTAGCTGATATAGAAGCTGGAGTATTATTTTTTGCTAAATATAATTGAGTCGTTGATGGATCAAAAGTAAATGAAGCTGTATTAGCTTGACCTACTTTTCTAAAATATAAATTTGGATTAGCAGTGTCTTCTATAACACATGTTTTATATGTAGTGCCATTTGTTGTATCATTTGTAACCATCAAACGAGCATCTGGAAATCTTGCAGCATTATTTCCTACTCTAGTTAAAGAGAAATCAGCATCTATAAATACAGAACCGCTTAAACCGACAAACGTTCCGCTAGCCATGTTTGCGCTAGGATGATAATTTATATAAAAATCTTTTTCACTAGAGATTCCGCTATAATTAAAATCATAATCATTACTATTTATATTATTATCAAAACTCATCCTCAATCCAGTTGCGGCAAAAAATTGCATACTAACACCGGATTCAGTATTAGCAACAGAATACTGACTAGCATCAGTTATTAAAACTTTACCATCAGTATTCATTGTTAATGATGGAAAATACGTATCATTCGAATCTCCACTTATAAAAAATTTACCACTTGGAACGTTTGCTATATACCAAGGACAATAACTATCATTAAATTTAAAATATCCAGTATAACCATTTGCCGCTTGTAGTGTTATAATTGCATTTTGTCCAGTATAACCACTAATATGCACAATAGAAGAAGGAACGAAATTTGATCCTCCACCTATACCAACATATTTATTATTTGATGGTATTCTTATTACTGGCAAAGCATAATCAGACACACCAATTTGCATCGTATTAGAACCCGTGCTTCTAAGAAAATTAAAATTAGTTTGAAAATTATCAAATGTAATGATTTGTGTAGAACCTGCGGCATTTGATTTTAACAATACATCTGTTGATGCAATCGTCGAAGATTCTGGTAATTCTGATATTTTATCTCCCATATTTTATATTACACCTTTATTATATTAAAAATTATTCTATATAATTTCCAGCATAAGAATTATTATTTTTATTTAGATAAGTAACGTATGTTAATTTAACTGTTGCAACATCTTCAGTTGTACTGGTAAACTGTTCTGAAATTAATCTGGTATTAGAACTGCTAAAATTAAAAACTTGATTAGCGCTAGGATCAATATCATCTTTCCTTAAAATAAGTAAAGGAGTACCATCTTCAGTTGTTAATGAAGCTCCACTTTCAGTTAACATTTCAGAATCTTCATAAACAACTCCATTAATATTTACAGAAAATACGTCAAAAGCATTAGTTATTAAAGCGTCTGATTGTCTTTTTGTTTCATAATCATCGACTTCCATTGTAAAATTAGTAATAACTTCAATCGGCCATTTTGTTGTAACTTGAAAAGGAGTAGTAGAATTTACCGTATAAATTTCATTTTTATTTATTTGTGTTGATAAATCAAAACTTGTTATTCTATTTCCTGAGCTTCCATTACAAATTATATTAATAGTACTAGGCAAAGGAACTTTTTTTGGGTTATCTGTATTATACCCTAATGCATTTAGAGAAGATGGATCGCCTAACATTGTTGCATTTAAGCTATCAATATATAATCCACTTCCTATATCTCCATAAACAGTAATACCATAATTAGCATTTGGCGGCTCACCATAAGCTACAGAATAAGAATATGAAGTTAAACTTCCCAAATTAAATCCAAACACTTTATCTCCATAATTAATAGATCCTCTTATAAAAGAATCTATTCCTGTATATATACGCATAAAATCTTCAGCAATCATTGTTCTCGTTATTGAAAAATCACCTTTAGGTATTCCAGCTATAACATTTTTAATAGCTCCTTGACCAAAAATATTTATTGGCTTGACTGTATGAGAATAAGAGCCATCTACATCAGTAACGTAATCTAATTTACGTCCACCAATATAAACTATTTGATCGTATTGCGCTTGTGAGAATTTCATTATTTCTTCTTAGTTGAATCTAATAAACCACCTGTTCTTTGTTCCGTGCTAATGACTTCAAGAACAACAGCTTTAATTCTATTGCTAAAATCATTAACTGGACCTTCAGTACCTTCGCCTTTGTTATCTTTTTCTTCTTTATTCATACCATTGCCATTAGCATTTACAGTAATATTAATTGATATATTATTAGCTGTAGAATTAGATGTATTATTTGATTCTGATTGATTATCGCCAACCATTCCGCCTTCAGCGAATCTTGCAACTCCTGAATTGATTCTATTGAGACCGCCAACACCATATTTTCTAACCGCTTTACTATTTACAACGTATTCACCACCAGAAAGATAAGCTGGAATAGTGTCAGTTAAACGTGAACCATAAGGCAGAAAGCCACCTTGATTGAAACCTACAGCACCACCAGTTTGCATGATAGGAAGTCCATCTGCACCAATTGCAACTCCAGCTTTTTTCAAATCCATTCTTTGGAAAAAATTTGGTTTTGATCCTGCTACTTTATTTAGTGGAGTTTTTGATTTAAAACCTTTAGCTCCTGATGATATACCCATCATTACTCCAGTTGTAACTGCTGTAGCTATCAATGAATTCACAAGAGCTTTTCTTTCTGCTTTTTTCTTATCTTTTTTGGCTTGCGCTTCTCTTATGTCTTCCATGTAAACTTGGAATTCTGGACTTTGGTCTCTTCCAAATCCACTTAGATTTTCAAAAGGTCTGCCTAAATTGACGCTTGCTGACATTGAACCTGGATCTCCACCTGTAGCAAAACGTGGAAATGTATTAAAATTTAATTGATCAATTGCGCTTGGACCACCCATAGCTTGCACAGCATTTCTATTTAATACGTATTCACCGTCTTCAAGCATTGCTGGATTTTTATCGCCAGTTCTTCCTCCGCTGATATACATACCTTTTTGAGCGCGAATAAATCCGCCTCTTTGTTCTGTCGCGGGTTTGCCAAATGAAAAAGCACTTCCAAAACTACCAACAACATTATTAGCTATATTTTGAAGCATTGCTCCTTGTATAGCTCTTAAAAAATTTGCAGCCACTCCCATCAAAGCCGTTCCAAGGTCGTCCGCTTTATTTAAAGCAGCATCCATAGCTCCAACTAAACCATCTCTAAATAGACCTGGAATTTTTTGTCCAAAGTCATTTGCAAAAGTTTCTCTTTCTTTATTTATATCATTAAAACCAGCACTCAATCCAACAGAAAAAGATTTAGCATCACGAACTCGTTTTCTTTCTTCTTCATTTCTTATTTTTAGCAATTCTGTTTCTCTTTTGGTATTATTTATTATATCTGCCTGAATTCGTTTCAACTGAGTTAAAGAATTATTTGCAGCAGTAAATTGCTCACCTTGACCATTCAATGATTTTACATATTTTTCTTGTTCAGATATTGTTTGTTGTAATGTTTCAAGATTTTCTAAATTAATTTGATTCAATAATGGAGATTTTCTTAATGAATCTGCTAATTCTTTATTATTAGCAGCATTAGCGGTTGCTATTTCATTTGTTATGCGAAGCCTTTCAGCATCTAAAACATTTGTATTAGCTGTTTCTAATTGATTCGCATTAAATGTTTCTATATTTCTTGCAGTCCCAGTTTCTCTATAACCGATGCGAAGCTCTGATTGCCTCTGCATGCCCATATTATAAAAATTTGAAACATCGTTTAAATAGCTATCTTCTCTTGCTTGTTGAATTTCAGAAGCTGTTTGTTTTCCAGAAAGAATGAGACTTCTTTCCATTTGTTTAGAACTCATTTGAGAAGTTCTAATATTTGCAAATTGAGATAATTCTTGTTGTATAGTCTGTTGGCGACCACTTTCATCAATATTATCTTTTTCTCTGGATAAGTTATCTGCTTTTTCTTTTTCAATAGCCTTTTGATCTGATATCATTTTTGTTATTGTTTGCAATGTAGCTGGAGGAATCCGCATTAATGGAACCCCCTCCATAAATTTCTCTAAATCTGCTGAAGTTGCTCCTCCTTCTTTATTTGTAACATCTTTTAATTTTTTTATTACATCTGGACTGCTTCCTAATGTTGGAGTATTTCTAATTTGATCTGCGAATTTTGTAGTAAATTCTAAATTTGCAGTTTTAATTTCTCTATTATAAGCATTTTGTAAATTAGTCTTTTTTAATCCAACTTGTGCGGCAACTGCCTTAGCTGGAGAAATTAAACCTTCTACTAAAGAGTTTTCAAATGTTTTTTGTAATTCATTGAATTTATCAGAAAACTCTTCTTTCGCTAATGTTTGCCTCAATTGAATTGCTGTAGAACTTAGAAATTTATCTATTTCTAAATATATATCTGAAGCTGATCGTTCAGCGCCTTTGACCGGAGTGATTCTTTTTATGTCTTCTGAAACTTGTTTAGCATTTTCCATGCTAGTTCCTAATTGAGAAGATCTGTTGTTTCCTCTTATGTTTCCAGAAAAAGCCTCTCTAAATCCTTTAACAATATTTTGTTGCTCTTCTGGTTTTAAAGATTTAAAAGTTTCCGATCTAGACAATTGCTCTTCTAAACCTCCACCTTTCGCTAAAAAAGCATTTCTTTCTTCGCCAGTTTTGGATGAAGCTATGGTATCCGCTACATTTTTAAATCTTTTGTCTACCAATGATAATTCAGCTATCGTTTGTCTGGCAGTATCAAATTGATCTTTAGTTAAATCTGATGATCCAAGAGCTGTTAAACTTCTAGCTTTTTCTCTCTTGTCGTTAGATACGCGAAGATCTTCTAAACTTTTCTCGACTTCTGTTGATGAAGCAGAAGGGTCTATTGCAGCTCTTAAAGCGGCTGGTATTTTTAATAAATATTTTTGTCTTTCTTTTTCTGTTTTCGTTTTTTCTTTTTCAGTCATTCCTCCTTCTTCAAGTTTCTTTAAAGAATTTGTATAACCTTCCACTGCGTTTTCAGCTTCTTTATCTTTGCGTGTTGCATTTTCAATTGATTTTGCAAAGTCATCAACAACTGATCTTGCGCTTAACATAGCTCCACCAAATCCAACTGCCGCTCCAACTGCTGCACCTAACGCAGTTCCAAATCCTGGAATTATACTGCCTATTAATGCTCCAGTGCTTGCGCCAGTTAAAGCTGCACTAGCACCTGTAGAAGCCAATCTTCTTCCATAACCCATTTCTGATCTATCTTTACCTTGAGCAATTATCGATTCTAGTTGTCCAGCTATCATTGGAACAGCTATTTGAAAACCAACATTACTGCCTATTTTATCAAATTTCTGATTTGCACCTTGCATCAGTGATCCAAATCTTGTCGGCGCAGATCCTTGATTAAATGCAAATCCTGCTGGAGCATTAGGTTGAGGACCAACATTTCGATTAATATTTGTAGCTCCAATTCTAGTTGGATATGCACTTGGTTGATTAGCAGCAGCAGCGGCGGCGGCGGCAGCGGCGGCAGCGGTAGCGGCAGCAGCAGCTTTCTGTTGTGCATTTTGATTTTGTTGAATAGCCGTTACTAATGCATTATTTGCGACTGCAACTATCGTACCCGATTTAGTGCTTTGTTGTAAAGATTGAGCGTTTTGTTGAACAGTATTTTGTAAGATCTGCTGTTGTTGCGCTGTTAAATTTGTATTTTTAGTTAATTGAGAAAGAGCTTTATTTAATTCAATAAATAAACTTCGTTCTGAATTCAACAAAGCTCCGAAATCTATTCCTAAAGCTTGTTTGGCGTTTAAAGTTGCAAAATTTGGCACAAATCCTTTACTCATTAATCCAGCAGCTTCTTGATTACGCATTGAATCACTCAAAGCATTACTTAAACC
>CAYOCC010000017.1:0-14485 GCA_964402375.1 uncultured Flavobacterium sp.
TGATGCTACATTTTAGATCCTGATGTTGTATCCAGCCTTTTTATGCCAAACACATGGATTTAAAAACTATTAAAAAAATATCTAATAAAGTATTTAAAAAAGGTTTAAAGAATTAATATCTTATTATAGTATATATAGATGCCAAGAACTTTAAATTTGACAGCTGAAGAAAAAATCCAAAGAAAGAAAGACCAAGACAAAGCAAGATCCAAACGCTTTTATGATCGAGAGAAAGCAAAAATATCAGCTAGTAGAAAAATCGCAAGAAGCAAGTGTCAAAAGCTCCTACAGGCACTCGGTATGGACGAAATAAATCTAGAAACAAACAAACAATCTGTCAATGCAATTGCAACAGAAATTAAGGAACATATTATAGAAGAAGAGGCGCTAGCCAATCCACAACCACAAGTACAACCACAAATAGAAGAAAAACCGTATGATAAGAAGGCTCACAACGGGCATATAAGAACAGTAGCTAGAATATTAGGTCGTGATGTGGGTGGCTCTGGTTGGGATAAAGCTTTTGTAAAATTTAATGATGTCATAAAAAAAATTGAATCAGCGAGAAAAACGTCAAAAAATAAGGAAGGAAATTATGATTTGTATGCTGATAATAGTAAAAAGGGATATTACCAAGCTATATTAACAGAAGTTGATCAGGTAAAATATACAAAGGATGGTAAAAGAATACTTCTTAGTCCAAAGGCAAGAGAAGCCTACGACGATATGTTGACTGAGGGTAAATATAACTCATTTATGAGAAGTAAAGAAAAGAGAGAAACTGAAGAAGTCATGGATTTTGATGAATATATTGAAAAGATTGCAAACAAATTTGGAAAAGACTCATCAGAAGCTCTTATCGCCGCCATTTATAAATTTCATCTTTTTCGTGATAATTTGGTGTTGAAAATTTTACCAAAGCAAATAAAAGATGAAAGTCAAAATTATATTATAGTTCCTGAATTGAAAACTAGTAATATAACAATAATCAATAATGATTATAAAACAAGTAAAAAATATGGACAAAAAATTATTTCAATTCCACAAGCATTGAGTAAGCATATTAGAAAGTATATGAATGATAATAAACTTACATATAATGATTATTTATTTGGAGAATCAAAACTATCAGGCGATATTATCAAATTCAATAAAAAGGCAGGGTTAGATATTGGTGTAAATAAATTTAGAAAAATGAGAATTTCTCCGGTATTAAATAATCCAACAGTAACAGTAAAAGAAAGGATAAAGCTAGGTAAGGAAGCTGGACATTCACCAATAACAGCTATGCTATCCTACCAACATACAGTAAAACCAAAAGAGACACAACCAATAATAAATGCGATCGAAAAACCTAAAACTAAAACAAAAGCCACAAAAGAAAAGAAAACCAAAACTTTAGAAGTTTGAAAAAAGATTTAAAGAAAGTATTTAAAAAACGTTTAAAGAAATATTATATTATATATTAGTATAATATGTCTGATATTAAAAAAGAACTTTCACAAGCTGAACGAAGAAAACTATATAAGAAAGAATATAATAAACTATATTACCATTTCATTAAAGACAATGATGAAGAAGCACACAAAAAACGTATTGACCGTGCTAATGAACTAGCATTAAAACGATATTACGCAAAAAAAGAGGCTAAATCAATTGAACGTATGGAAACTCCTGAAGAAATTAAACCAAAACGCAAAACAAGAAAAACCAATATTTCAGTCAAAATTAATTAAATTTTATGTACATTCTATTTATTATTTAATAATGTTAAAACTAACATTATTAAATATAACCATTTTATAAATCTAAACTATTATTTTTACTTGTTTCTTCTTCTTCGCGTTCTTTAAATTGGAATCCTTTATAATATGGATATCCTTTTATTTTTACAGTCGAACCAATTAAATCATCCATTGCATCATATAAATCTGATTTTTTCATTAATGTTAAATCATTATCATCACAATAATCTTTATATTTTGGATATAATTCTGATTTTAATATTTTACTTGTTTCACATGGTTCAATTTCATCATTAAACCAAGCATCAATAGATGCTTTTGAATCAAGATATTTATTTTCTTCTTTCATAATGTCCGCTGGTGGATTAAAATTATTATCTTGATAGTATTCCATCGCACCTTCAACACACCACGAAAAGAATTCATTAATATACTTTTCTTTAGTCAATGTTTTCAATAGTTTTGTATCTTTCAAGTATTCATTTTCTTTTGTTGGATTTTCGCAGAATTTAGCGTTAAAAGGTACGAACTTAACACGTCGTCGCATTCCTTTATCTTGTGCGTTAATCTCAGGTTTATGATTGGTACATAAAATGAGCTTACATATCAAAGAAAATGTAATTGGATCACGATACAAGCCACGAGCGGTTATTTTATCTTCGCCCGTGATGCGTTTAATCAAGTCATCGTTCAAACTATCTTTTGAAGCTGTTTCAGAATAAGTAATCAAACGAGCATTTTTAATGTCAAGTGTCTCAACTCCTGCTGACTTATTGCTTTTGACAAATATTTCTTTACTAGCTGGTTTATATGCCTTATCAAGTATTTTATCAAGGAGATTCAACAAAAGTGATTTACCATTTGAACCACGTCCCCAAAATATAAAAAACGATTGTGCGTTTGTTTCTCCTGTCAATGAGTAGCCCAATATTTTTTGTAAATATTTGATATTGTCTTTATTATCGCACATGATAGAAGAAATAAAATGTTTCATAGTTTTACTTTTGTTTTCTGATGGTTCAACGTTACAACAATAAGTAAAATAATCTGTTTCTTTCCTAAACCGTGTAGTGCCATCTCTTAAATCAATGACTTGATTATTTTTAATTGGTAAAAGATAAGGATAAGCCCGATCCAACTTGTCAATAAATGTATCATCTTGAATTTCACTCAGATAATAATTATAAACATCCGATAAATATTTAAAGCTTGTTTGCTTCTTTATGATGGATGTTAGATTTTGTAGTTGGTTCTGGTCTTTGTATTCTTTATTCATTAAAAATCTGTCTTGTTGAGCTTTCATAAAAGCTGACATAGTAGAAATAATGAAATTCTTGTCTTTTTCTATCCATAGTGCCTCATCTGATTCATAGTAGTAAATATACTTTTTTGTATATTTAAAGAAGCCATTATGTTTAGCATTGAATAAAAAAGCTAGTGTTTGTTGTGTCTCGCACGATTCAAGGAAGTATTCAATATCAATATTATTTTGCATTCTATATATTATAATATAGATAATATTTTTCTAAATGATTTTTTTTAAACCTTTTTTAAATATTTAAAAATATTTCTTTAAGTGATTTTTTTAAACCTTTTAATTTGTCAAAAGGCTCAGTAAAAGGTTGTCAAGATTTTCATAAGGGTCTATTTTAGGCGGTTCGTTCATTACTATAGGCGGTTCAACGGGTTTAGCTGGTAATTCTTCATTTATTTTAGTTAATGAGTTTTCGTCGTTAATCAAATTATTCTCATTATTATTCGCTACAGTTTCTAACGGTGTTAATATATTTTGTGTTTTATCTCCTTCATTTTGTGGCGTGCTAGATTCTGGCACATAAGATGACGATGGTTGATAAGTTGGTTGCATCACTGGCGGTTGAGTTATTGGAGGCGGTGGCGGTGCCGGTTCTATATAATTGTTAGTTCGTCGTTGTCTTTGTTCTTCGCTTACTGTGTTCATATCGTGTTTTATCTTAGTAAATAAAATTGTCATTTCCCATACACAAGAATTAAGGTCTAGTATCTTCTGATTTTGCTCAGTTAATTTTATATAAAATTGCCTGATGCTTCCACTTTTAATTATATTTTTTCGTGTGAAGTCATTATTATTATAAATGAGGATACCTCCATAATTAACTGACAGAGGCACTTTACAAATAATATCATTGTTTGATTGTGACGTTGAACAACTATTACCACTATTTAATGATGACCGAATAAGGACTGAATGAACTGAAGCAAGATTACAAACACCATCGAAATAAGAACTGCTTGTTATTTGTCGAGAAGCAGTAATCCCGAATAATTGTTGAGTATAGTCACTAGCAGAATAAACAAAATTTACCGCAGTCACAGGGCTTTTTATTGTAATTAAAAATTTATTGAAAACGTCAGAATAAGATATAGTAAAATCAGTTTGTAGTCCGTTTAATGTAGTCATTAGTGAATCAACAGTATAATTACCCGATGGTATTGTAAGCGATACACTTCCTGTTGGAATTTTAGTATAAGAAAATATGTTGTTTTGTAAAGCTGTAGAAATATTATAAAAAGATAAAGGTATTTCAGCACTAATCACTTCTACTTGAAGCCATTCATCCTCAGCTATATCTACACTAAACGGAAGATTCACGATTAAATCAGCATTATTTGATACTTGGGTACATTCCTTTGACCGTATATTAAAATATAATTGTTCATCCATATTATTAAATTACTTTAGATTTTATTTTTATTCTTTTTCCTCTTTTTTATCATCGTTTTCTGCTTGTTCTTCCGTCTCTATCTCAAAGTTTCCTAAAGATGATTTAAACGCAAATTTTTTATAACAATGGCTATTTACAAATAATTTAAAAATTCTTTCAATTACTAAACAAAATAATAACACCATTTGAATTACTGAATCGTTTTCGACCATATATATTAAATTTAGAAATTAAATTTTAAAAATCTCTAGAAAAATTAATTTCTACGGTAATTTATATATGAATACTCCGCAACCTATGAATATGCGAGACGGAACTGTTGTTTCCGAAAAAATGGAACCTGTTGTTCCTAGCCTCGTCTGTCGTGACGTGAAATGCACCAAAAGAAGGTTCTCACCTTCAAATGGCGGGACATTTACTGCTAGTGGGTCAGAAATAAGAATTCCAATTTCTGGAAATTTTGTTTTAGACAATAAAAATGTGAATCTCAATTTTAATGTTCAAACTAGTGCCGCTGGTGCTATTGACTTCTCACCTGCAGGATTCTTTTCTCAGGTTCGTGTTGAAGCTGGGACGGGCTCTTCTATTGTTTTGGAATCTATTGATGATCCAGCGGTATGGGCTAATTTCCTTTATCAATATACATGGACTCATGAAGATATGGCAGTTCAATCATGCAAACAAAGAAGCTCTAGTAATCAACCAGGACCAGCAAGAATTGCAGTGACAGCACAAGCAGCAGCAGTAGGACCACCAGTAGTAGCAGCACAAGCAGCAATAGCAGCACAAGAAGCCGGACTATTGGATAAAACTGGTACTCCTTTAGCTGCAGGTACCGATATTGATGTTGCATTAGATTTATCATTATTTATGGGTATCTTTTCTGGTTCTTCTGGAATTCCGCTCTATGACACGGCTGGGCTCACTCTCGTACTAACTCTTAATACTGCGGCAAATGCTTATGCAATTACTGCTGCTGGTGCATCAACATTTCAAATTTCTAATGTATTTGTGACAGCTTCTTGCCTTGAAGGTGGAGAAAAATATGAAGCAAAATTAAGAGAGATGAAAAATAGCGGAAATAAAGAAATAAGTGTCATGTATAATACATGCCGTCGTTATATTCAATCACAAGCAGCAACAGGAGCACAAACACAAGGTAGCTATCTTATTAATGAGCGATCTAAAAGTTGTTTGGGCTTCATTGCTATTGCTAGAGATACAACTAATATTACAACAACCAACGCCTATTCTAATTCAAATAGTACTTTTCCAACTGTTGGTATTCCAGCACCTATTTTTCAATATAATATTGCTGGAATGTCATATCCTGTCGCTGGTTTTAATACAAAAGCAGAAGCAATTGATGAAGCATATGATCTATATTCTCAACTATCTAGACGTCTAAATTCTGGTGGATTGCTTTCACGTACTCAAGCTGGAGGTGGATTTGCAACTGCTATTACTGATGCTGCTTCACAACTTGCAGCTACAGCTGCTGCAACAGGACCAAGTCAAGTTCTTGCTATCAATCTTTCAAAATGCGGACCAAATGAATCATATTGGGGCAAAGGAATGAATATGAGTGGTAACAATCTTTCAACTTATCTACAAGTTCAATATGCACCATGGCAAGCACAAACTATTAATATTTACTCAGTTTTCCAAATGAAACTTCATATCGATGCACTAGGGAACATGACTACAGAGTTTTAGGGAAATATTAGAACAAGTATGTATAATAAGATATCATAGTATATTATAATAAATGGCACCAAAACTACTGATTATTCTAAATCTGTAACTTTTCTAGAATTTATAAATAAAGTATAAAAATTATTATCTAATTTATTATATATAGAATGGATCCAAATGATAATCAAATTGAAATACATAAATTAACTAAAGACATACTTGATAAACAAAAGAAACTAGAAGAACTACTTGGAAAAAAGCTCATTTATAAAAAAAATGGAACGGTTGATTATCGCTCTTTAAGAATGGATACAACAAACCAAGAAAAATTTAAAGAAATGAATAAAGAAAAAAGAGAAAAATTAAAAAAAGCAAAAATGGAAGAACTCGAACAAGCTTTAGATAGACAAATACAACGTACCTTAAATACTGTAATAGAACGCAAAAAAAAAGAAGTAGTAGAAAAAGAAGCGGTAAATTCAAGGGAATCAACCCCAGCACGTATAAGACCAAATTCTTTCTAAATTATTATTTCCTAATGCATTTATAATACATTAAGAAATATGGAAATTATAAAAAACGACCGTATAAAGTTAAAGTTAATAAAACAAAGTATCGACGATTTAGACCTAGATTTAGAAAAAATCGAAGAACCACTACCAAAAAAAAGTATGGCAATGTATATTATAGGAGCACCAGGAAGCGGAAAAACTAGTTTATTGTTGTCATTGCTTCTTTCAAAAACTGCTTATTTAAAAAAGTTTGATAAAGTATATTTAATGAGTGGTTCCCTACAAACTTTACCACCAGAACTAATAGCAAATTTACCACCAGATCAAGTATTTGACGAATATAATATTGATAGTATTTATGAAAAAGTAAAAGAAGAAAAAGATAGTACATTAAATCCAAATGTTTTATTTATTCTTGATGATGTAGTTAAAGATATTAGAGCTAAAACATTTAATAAACTAATTTTAAATAGACGACATATAATACAAAATGCAACCAATCCAAAAGTTAAAGCGGGTTGTTCCATATGGATTACATCACAAACTTATAATTTATTAGAACTTCAGATAAGAAAGAACATGAACACTATTATTTTATTCCCTACCGCAAATCGTAAAGAATTAGAATGTATTAAAAATGAATTAATGATGGATTTAGACGAGAAAGAACAGAACGCAATTTTAAAATATGCATGGTCTAAGCCGTATGGGTTCTTATTTATTCGTATGGATAAGCCTAAAGCATTAAAATATTATAGTAATTTTGATTTAATTAAATTATAGTCTAAAAATTAAAATCTATATTATAGTATATAATCATGTGCCGACTTTCCAATATGTACATTCTTGACCTTTTTGATAATGATGGTGGTGGTGGAATTACTTTTAATGTAGCGAACTCACTTCCTCAATTAATGAATAAACCATGTAAAATTGTTGTAAAGCAAGTTCAGGGTGAATTTGTTGATACAACAGCTCCTGCTATAACTGATGATAATTTTGTTTATTTTAGAGTAGTTCATAATATGAATATTCAGTCAGGTACTAATAAATCAGGTTTTAGTAATTCAAATATTTTATGCTTTTTTGATACTTATAAAGTAAGACTAGCACTTAAAAATGATGGTACTACAACTGGACATGCTGTTGGATCAACAGAAACTGAATGTACTCTATATGCACCGAATGGATTACCAGCAATCTTAAATTTAAATCGTTGGGGATCTGATAATACAAATCCACCTTCTAATGATAGAAATGTTGATACAGCTCAATTAGCATGGTCTCTCCGTCTTGAGATTACTGTAAACCCCGATGACAAAGAATAAATAAAAGTATAATTTAAATTATATTATCTAGCATATATATAATATGATTCAAAGATCAAGAGTTACAAAACCAATTCATAAAGAAATAGTCACCAACCCTAAACCAAACAAAAAAGTGAAGCTACTGAACGAGTTTGTAGGCGGTAACAAACTCACAAATAAATTAGTCAATGAAAACAACATCGTAATCAACATGCCAGTTCCAGTTGTTAAAAAGAAAAGAAAGAAGAAACCAAAAATATCTGATGAAGCCAAAAAGAACTTTCAACAAACACTTAGTGAATTTAGGAATGGAAATTTCATAGAACCACTTGATTTACCAGACATTTCTACTATTAAAACAAGTGATGATTTAAATAATTTTACAAATATGTTGAGATTAACAATGGGGAAAGCACCACTACCAATAAAAGGAAAACCAAGTTTGTCAATAATGGATGGTGAAGCGAAACCACTAGCACCACCGCCATCACGTGGATCATCGTCAATGGATATGCCACCTCCAGCTATTCAACCTTCTTCTTATACGGGAACTATTGGAAATGCATTTACTAATATTGTACCAACTAATGCGACACAAACACAACTATCACCACCACCAGCAGCAGCTCCATCAGCACCAGCACTACCAGCTCCAGCACCCGCACCATCATCAGCACCAACACAAAGTGAAAATTTATTTTATAAAGTATTGTTTCAGAATATTGAACCTATTGTTAATAAAAAGAATAGCGATGAACCTTATTTTGTTGAATTTAATAAAGCTTTTAAAAGTTATAATAAAGATTCAGCACTATATAACTCTATTTTTATAACGAATCAACCATCCGCTAAAAACGCACTTTTAAAATATGTTGATGAAAATTATAACAACAATGATACTAAAACTAAAATAACCATATTACAAGAATATTTACGCACATACATGGAATTAAAATTTTGGTGGTTTAAACAATCTCAAACAGGAGAAGCATCAAAAGTAGATTTAACAAACGAGCAAATAATACAACCATTCTTAGAAATAGAAGATAAAACACAAGAAGAATTAGAAATATTAGTTACTAGACCAATTGAAGAAATATTACAAGAATATGAAAATATTTATACAAATCCAGATACATTTTATACAACCTTTTACAAAAATGGTGTTTATACTGAAATACAAAATAGACCATCGAAAATAGAATTACAAAATATTATAAGAATTGTGAATCCGTCGTATCCTTTAGGTCAAAAAACAAAAAAAGAAGGTTCTTCAACAAAAACTGAATTAAATAAACCCGAATTAGCAATAATATTTAAAGATGAATATACCAAATCAAAAACGGAAGTAAGTGATACAAATACAGATACAGATACAGATAAAAAGGAACTTAATGACTTTTATAAAAAATACTTTCCAGGAGGAACTTTTAATAGTAATGAAAGCGACTTACCAAGGCAGAAACTCATGGATATGACAGATTTAGTTAATTCATATAACAATTCTACTACTACAACTTATAATAGATTATCATATCCTAAACTAGTTAAACGATTTCAAAAGGATTATTTAGCATGGATTAAAAAAGAACCAATTTGTGTTATAAGCGAAAGACACGCTGATACAGAAGTTTGTTATCCAGCATCTATTTATACCGATTATCTTAACCAATTAATAACAAATAATAAAATAATTGAACTAGATTTGATTTATGAAAAGGCTACATCAATTACGCCATCACCAACTTTAGATAATGAAATTAAAATACAAGAAATAATAGCATCGTCGTATAGACCAGACAAAGCTAATGTTATTGATAATGATTTTTATGTATGGTTACAAGAACAAACACCACCGAATCCACCAATTAATCCTAATCCGCCACCACCACCAATACCAACACCAACACCAAATACTGATGATTCAACTAATTTAGATTCAACTGACCAAAATCCTGATTTATCTACTAATCCAAATAAAAAAGTTATATCCGAAGAAGATAAAGCAATACTTGAAAGATATAAAAACGATTATTCAATTGAAAATACTGAAGAATTACAAAATTTATATATGAAATATTATGGTACTTTTTATAATCCTAGATTTGGAAGAGACTACCCACCGTTAATGGCTTGGAAAAATATTCAAAGTGATTTAATTTTTTCTTTATTACATAATGGAAAAGAAGATATTAGTTTTTATAATGACTACCAAAATGAAATAACAAATGCGGATTTTACTATACAAGATAATGAAGCATTAATTGATAAATATTATAAAGCATTCTTAATTTTTGTAAGAGATAATAATATTTCTATTGGAGAAATTGACAATATTGATACACCACAAGAAAAATTAGATATATTAATTGAGTATATGTTTTTTTATCAATATAGTACAACAAAAACAGAACCAACAGAAAAAGTAGTATCACCATTATTACTAAAATATTATAAATATTTGAATTTTTTATCAACTAATTCAGATGATGTAGCATTAAGAGCAGAATACGAAACAGCAACACACGATAGATTTGATTATGTAGGGCGACCGAATAGTTTTTTAATAGAAAAAATAAAAAAAAGTAATT
Organism: uncultured Flavobacterium sp.; assembly: GCA_964402375.1. Taxonomy (GTDB): domain Bacteria; phylum Bacteroidota; class Bacteroidia; order Flavobacteriales; family Flavobacteriaceae; genus Flavobacterium. Next base: position 10,559 of record CAYOCC010000017.1, read on the forward strand.
ATATACCAACTATTGAAGAAAGTCCATTATTTTTTACATGGCTTGAAACAAATAATGGAGCTGAAGATACTTTTACGGAAGAACAAACACCAAAATCACAAACAAATGAAAATCAAGTTAATTTAGCGTATAAAATAACAAATGTTTCTTACGACGATGAAGATAAACCAAGGCGGATAGACCAATTAATGTTATTAAATAATTACACGAGTAGAAATGTTTCAGTTTATCAAGACGGAACAACTATTTATTTCTGTTCTACCGGCTCTCGTGTTGAATTATCATCTCAAGCCGCCCAAGATTGGTTGCAGTCTAATATTGCTATTTTAATGGGAATAACAACCGCTAATTTATCTGGTAGATTTGTTGAAGAAAAAAGAATATTAGATGAACTTGTATCGACATTACGACCAACAATAATTATATTCTGCGGCCACTCGTTGGGGGCACGTCTCAGTAACGAACTATTTACTTATTCTATTGAAAGCAAAAGAAATGTTTATCAACCTTTTTCTATAACATTTAATGCGGGTAGTGTTATTCATACTTCTTTTACTGATAAATATAATAATGAATATTTACAACATCGTGTTTTACAATTTCATGCAAACTATGATCCATTGAGTGCTACAAATACAATAGGGACAGTCGTTAATGTGCCATTTACTGGTTCGTATCCTCATTCGATGACCAATTTTGAAAATGTTGATTATAGTCTTTATAAAAATTTCGTTTCAGAAGGTTTAACATTTACTGAAACTATAAACCCTTCATACGTAGTTCCTGAACCTATAGTAGCACCAAAACTAGAAAAAGAAACAAAATTAATGGAATTAATAAGAAAAATGTACGAATTAGAACCAGATAAAAGATATAATAATAAAACTGACCAATATATTAAGGCTGGTACATATTATGATGAAAATAGAGAATATTTTAGTACTGCAGATATTGAGCCATTCTTCAAAAAATATACTATTAACGATCAGGAATTTAATTTTTTTATGAGAATATTTTTAACTTTTAAAAGAAATCCAACTGTAATTGATGCTAGTCAAGCAGAATTAAGACCTCGTCCAGTAGTTGAAGTTGATCCAACATCAAATGATGATAAAAACCTTAAACTAATGAATTATTTTAATGAATTATGGGAAATGAATAGAGATGATGATTATGAAAAAACTGAAACATTTACAAAAACATTAGCATATTATGAAAGAAATAAAGCATATTTTACTCCATTAGATAGAAATGCAGAAAAACAACCAATGATTTTCAATTATTTAGTACATCATGAAACAATCCGCCCTATTGAAAATTTTAATAGATATCCATTTTTTATGAGTTTATTTGATAGATTTAGTGGAGATAGACGCTCGATAGAACCAGAAACAAATGAAAAAGAACAAAAACTTTTAAATTTATTAGGTCAATTATTTGAATTAGATGTAAATGAAAGATACAATCAAGAAACAGAACAATATATTAATGCGGCTATTTATTTTAATGACAATAAAGAATATTTTAATAGTATAGATAAAGAAACATTTATTGAAAAAAATACAACACCTGGCGAACAATTTAATTTTTATATGCAGATGATTATGGACTTTAATAGAAGACCAAGACCAACTATAACAGAACCAATATTTAAAGAAGATAAACCAGGAACAATTTATATACCTTCTACTTTTTAAGTTTACCAAATACTAAAGATAAATTAGGATTAACTACTTTTGTAATATATTCTGTTTTTATAAATTTAGTTTTAGGAACAATACGGATTCTAAAACTTGATTCAGTTTCTCTTACAAATGTTTTTTGATTTTCCTCGGGAAACATGTGGTGTACTTCTTTTAATGCTTGTTCTTTTGTTTTATAATATGGTTTCTTTCCTATTACAGCGTGTAAAACTAATGTCATATAATTTAATCTAGATATTATTTAATTCTAATATTTCAAGTCTTTTTATTAAACTATCAATTAATATTTGTTGTTTATCAATTAATATTTGCTGATTATCAATTAATATTTGTTGTTTCTCAACTTTTTCATTTAATTCTTGAATTGCTCCGGTCAAAAGTGGTGTAAAACTCGAATAATCTAACATTTGAAAATTTTCAGGATCATCTTTAGTTCCACTAACGGCAGATGGTAGAATATCTTCAACTTCATGGGCTATAAAACCTTCACTTATTCTAAAGTCATTTTCTTCAACATTTTTGATGTATCTATAATTTTTAGGTTTTAATTTTAAAAGTCTTTCTAAAGGATTAGGTATGTCAATAATATCTTGTTTTAATCTATAATCAGATGTTTGATTGAAACGAACTTCACTTGCTGAAAACATGCTTATTGAACCAATTACTCCTCCTGAATTACTGAATTTAGAAAATAAATAACCTGATGTAAATCCTGCTTTTTGACATTGAAATGTAAAATCTGTATAAAATTCTCTATTACTCCATCTTGTTCCCCATGCGGCACCAGAAATATTATTTACGTTAAAATCTGTATCGCCGTTGGTTTGTGTTCTAAAAAAACCATATTTGGCGATTGTTGATAATGTGTTAGATGGATGAACTACTGCTATATATTGGGATATTATATCTATTTCACCTATAGACGCATTAGCAAATAAATTTGTCATTTCTATTTTATTTCTGTATGTGTTCAATAATATAGCTTCAATGGTTGTTACTTTAGCTAATGGACCAACTATTGACCCTGATGTCTGTATTATAGCGGTTGATGTTATATTCCCCGAAGCAGTGAGTGTTTTACCAGCTATATCTCCAGTGTTTAAAATTGAAGCTTGAAAAATCCCTGATGCGTCAAACCATTTCCAAGACCAGTCAGTATTAATAATTGTATTAGTAAAATCAGTATATAGAAGTTTTCCAACAACATTATTTATTTGCATTTGAAAATTACCATCAGATAGTGGTTTAATAAACATATATTTTGAAGTTAACGATAAAGATTCTGTTAAATACGGAAAACCCACAAAATGAGCTTTTAAATCTATTGATCCATTCGTTCCATTAATAAATTGATTATCCATCATGATTGAATTTTTAGTAGCTGTTCCTGTTGAAGCTGTTATTAAATCTGAAATAAATGATGATGAAGCAGTAATTGTTGTGCCGTTAATAGCACCACCACTAATTGTTCCAATTGTATTAAAATTTCCTGTTGTTCCGTCAATACTCCAAACATTTGCACCAGTTATAGTATTAAAAACTCCTATATTATTAGATGTATTATAATATAAAAATATTGTTCCACTTGTTATTCCAAATATTTGTAATCTATTTCCAGATGTTGTTATAGGGTTTAATAAAATATTCGTTAGTGATGATGTATTTCTTAAACTTAATATTCCATTTGCATTAATAGCACCACCATCAATTGTTCCAGTCGTTGTTATAGTTTTACTTCCAAGTGCTAAATTAAAGTCAGATGTTAAAGTCAATGTTGACCAATTAGTACTAAATACTTTACTAGCTATATCATTTATTTGTATTTCAAAATTACCATCAGATAGTGGTTTAATAAACATGTATTTCGATAATATCGATAAGGTCTGTTGTGGATTTCCAAAACCAATATAAGATGCTATAATATCAAGAGATGAGTTGTCAGTATCTATAAACTCATTAGATAGTGCTATTTTTGTTGGATATGAACCAGTTGTTTCACTTGATGTGATATTATTTACATTTAAAAAACCTGTTGGTTGCATATTTATACTTTTAGCATATATTATACCATTAGAACTAATATCAAGACAGCTAATAGTTCCAGTTGTTGAAATTGGTCCACTTCCAGCAGTTAATGAAGAACCTGTTATAGCACCACCATCAATTGTACCAGTTGTTGAAATTGGTCCACTTCCAGCAGTTAATGAAGAACCTGTTATAGCAC
>CAYOCC010000017.1:14585-18421 GCA_964402375.1 uncultured Flavobacterium sp.
TCAATTGTACCAGTTGTTGAAATTGGTCCACTTCCAGCAGTTAATGAAGAACCTGATATAGCTCCACCACTAATATTTCCACCTGTTGTTGAAATTGGTCCAGTTCCAGCAGATATTGAAGTACCAGTTATAAGACCACCAGTAATTTTTCCACTTGTTGAAAATCCTGCTATATTTCCAGATATCATACTCCAATATCCAGTCAATGATACAAAAATTAGATGAACGTAAGATCCTTTGACCATAGAGGCACTATAATATAGAGTTCCAAATGGTGACAAAATAGGCGATGTTATAGAAGACAACGTAACAGTATAAAAACTGTCTTGACATGTAATATAGTATTCTTGACCATTAATTGGACTAGATGGCAGAGTACATGTAATATTCATCGAGTTACCATATAATACGACAACATGGTTGTTTAGTCCAAGAGTAACGGATATTTGATACATGGTTGTACTCTTTTGTCGTCCGCCACTAGTGGTAAGACGGGTGGCAGTTATAGCTCCGCAACTAATATTTCCAGATGTTGAAATTGGACCACTTCCAACACTTAATGAAGAAAAGGTAGCCTCCCCAATTCCTGTTATTTTCCATTGTGATGTAGCTCCATCAATTACTCCTAATTCATTTGAAATATTATAATATAAATATTTTGTTCCTGCTGCTGTTCCATATATTTGTAATCTATTACCTGATGTTGTTAAACTATCTAAAATAATCGCATTTTGATTTGAGATATTATTTAAATTCCATATAAATTGAGATGATATTTTAGTTGTCGCCCAATCACTTATTAAAATTTTATTTGCTATATTATTCATTAACATTTCAAAATCACCAGTTGATAAAGGTTTTATAAACATGTATTTACTCGCAGTTGATAAAGTTTGAATTGGTGAAGCAAATCCAATATAAGTTGCTACAATGTCAAGAGATGAACTATTAGTATCTATAAATTCATTAGATAGTGCTATTTTTGTTTGATATGAACCACTCGCAACACTTGACGTTATATTATTAACATTTAAATACCCAGTAGATGTTAAATTTACATCATTCGCAAATATTATTCCCGTAGAAGAAATATCAACTCCACTAATAGTTCCAGTAGATGTAATATTACCACTATTAATTGCATTACTACCTAATGCAATTCCATTATTAAAAGTTATATCGCCACCTGAATATGAACTTATTATATTTGATGTTAAAATATTATGACATATTACGTCACCAAATCCGTTAAAATTACTTAATATTGTTAAATCACCTGTAGCACCTGATAACATTATTTTAACTGGTGCTATACCATCTCCCAAATAATATAGGTTACCCACTGAATCAAAAAACCATCCTAGCCCGTCTATTTCATCTTCTGTATAAATAGCAACTATTTGACTCCCTGAACCCGCTGGTTCATTAGGATAAAAAATTATTCTTCCGACATTTGCCGTTGTGTTGAAATTTACATCACTATTTGTTATTAGATTATTTAAAAATCGTTTTATTCCGTGTATATCTTGATTACTCGAAATATCAACAAACTGAGAAAATCCAGAACGTGGATTAATTACACGATTTTCTCCTAATTCGTTAAATATAGTACGACTCATTATTATATTAGTATAGAAAAAAAATACTCTAAAAATAATTATTTTAATCGTTTAATAAACATCTAGAAATATTTTCTCATTATAATTATATCATGTCTAAGAAAACTAAAGTAATTGAAATGCCAGTTGAAACTATTGACCTAGTCGCCGAACCACCAATGAAACAAAAGAGAGCAAAGAAAATAGCTCCAGTTCTTGAAGCAGTTACTGAGCCAGTAGTTGAAGCACTTATGGATATTAAACCAAAAACAAAAGGACGTAAAGTAAAAACCCCAGTTCCTGAAGAACTAGAATTAAATAGAAACTATGAGACTGTAGATTATGCCCAGCCAGCAAAAGCAACAAAGAAAAGCAATTGTTGGATAGATCACATCAAAAAGTTTGCTCTTGAAAATGGAATCACCTATAATAAAGCGATGCTAGATCCTCGACTTAAAGAATCCTATGTTAAATCATCTGGTTCTAAGGGCAAGGTGAATCTAAATTAATATCTAGTTTATATTATAGCATACAGTGTAAATTTTAGACACTAAATGATGCCCAGCATTATGTTATCAGTTCAACTACTATTTATAGTTTTATGAAATTCCAAATCGCTTCATAAATGCTTGATGATTTTCATCTAAGGTTTTATAATCCCCCCAAAGTAAAAACCTCGACGCACTTCCACTATTAACTTTAGTCCAATCTTCATTTACTTTATGCCTCTTAATGTAGTTTTCACGTTTGATTTTATCACCATGATCTATATAAGCCGACCCGTTTTTTTGTCCAAAATGTATAGTTTTACCTTTATAGACTAGCATATATCTTTTATCTTGTCTTGTTGATGGTTTAATTATCATTATATGTATTTAGAAATTTATTTTTATAGATTTCTAAATTCTAATTCATTTGCGCTCTATATTCTTGCGCCTTCGTTTTATTATCGTGATATATCTTTTTTAATCGTTCTTTATTATCTTGATAATATTGTTTATATTTTGCTTTATGTTCTTCATAATAACTTTTATGATACTTTAATGCCTCAGGTGATTTATAATAGTCTTTATATTTTTGTTTATATTCTTCTAGTTTATCTTTATTAGTTAAACACCATAATTTATAATATTTATAAAGTTTTTCTTTGTTCTTCTGTTTATATTTAACTTGATAAAGCTTTTTATCTTCTGATGTTAAATATGAACGGTTTTTATTGAGCAAGGGCTTTATTTCATCCATTACTCTGTCTTCTTCTATTAGCAGTGCGTATTTAGTAAAGCACGGATAGTTTTTATATATGCTACATGTGAAACCATCCCAGCCTCCATTTTTTCTTATAATCTCATATAGTTGTTGATTATATAAATTTGACTTTGGATTATTACAATTAAATCTATGTACGTTAGTGCGTGTGGTAAAGTTCGTTGTGCTTCCTACATAAAGTAATTCAGGTATGGTTTTATGTTGAATTGTGTATATTACAGAGTTGAGATAGTGTTTTTCAGATGGTGGCATTTTTTTATTATATATATTAAGTTAGAAAATGATTATTTTTTCTAGACTATTTTTTTACAATAAAAACAATTCGTTTAAAATCTTGATTTGAACTTTGTAAATTCATAATAAGTAAGGTGCTTATTTGGAAGTAGCTTGAATGGTACTGAGTCTGATTCTTCTTCACTTGATAAAATAAAAATATCGTTTTGGATATTGCATATACAAAGCTCACAAATATATAGGTTAGTTAGATATCTACCAGTTTGTACATCCTTACTTTCCCTTGTGTAGTATGAAAAAGAAGTTACTGATGGGCTTGTTGTTAAACATAAATTGCATATTTCAATCATGGTTATTATTAATTTTACTAGATATTTTATTTATTCTCCTATTAACATTAAACTCATAGCACTATAATTGTGTAAATCGATGAGAGTATCCCTTAAGCTTTCATTATTTAATAAAGTGATCCCATTATTTGTAATTGACATAGCTCGTTGAACTTTTTCGTTAATGCGAATTAATACGCCGATAGTTCCATAAGCTGCGAATGCGTCTGAATAATCAACATTTTTCTTTTTAAATAGCTCAAGTGCTTCAGCTTGTATTGTTTTCATTTGATGTACTCTATTTTCTGTATTCATTATATTTATTCTAGATATTTTTATTTAATATCCGCCCGAAATGTGTTTGGCATAAAAAGGCTGGATACAACATCAGGATCTAAAATGTAGCATC
>CAYOCC010000018.1:0-16898 GCA_964402375.1 uncultured Flavobacterium sp.
GCTTGCTCCATCAATTTCATAATTTGAATTATCTCATTCATTTCTTTTTCCTCCATTTACTACCGCCAAAAATTAAGACAGCAATATAGAAAGCTTTAGCCTTCCACACTTCTAAACTACTATTGCGTAAACCATTATAAAATGCCATGTCGGCATCTCTACGAAACATATCAAAGGTTTTTAATTCAGAATATAAAAAATCATGTGCGATAGCATTTTCAACGCCGACATCAAAATTGCTAAATAAAGGTTTAAATATAAACGGAATCGAAAAGCCGTTAGACTCAAAACCTGCTGGTATAATATACATATCAGGCAATCTTTGACCCGCAAAATTGATATAAAATCTTAAATCTTCGTGAAGAACGATTTTATCTTTTTTATCTTTTTTCGGCGTATAAACTGGCTCGTCTATAAAGTCAAATCCTGATTTCATTATGCTGTAAATTTAATTGCTTCAACTTCTTCAACAGTTTTACAATTATTAATTTGTGATAAATAAACACTATTCAAAACATTGCTATTTACTTCTCTTTGCTGAATATGATTCGCCAATGATTCCGCAATTGGAAACACATTAACCATACCAGTTGATTGAACGCCATTTTTAGTAATGGTAGTTGTATAAGGAATTATTTTTGAATCTAAACAAGTTTTTAGATTTGCTTTTAAACTAACTAAATCAATTGACTTAACATCAAGAATAGAAGTTTTAATGCAACTAGTCATATCAAGATTGCACTTGTTTAAAATGCTTTCAGGAGTTAGTTTTGAATTAGGTATTGCATCAACATACCAAACGAAGCTAACAGACTCACCTTGTTTAAATTGAGTTTTATCGCTAACAATTACAGGAACTAACTCGGGAGCTGTAAATGTTGTGTAAGGTTTAGTTTTTTCAGCGAGAATAAATGTGTTTAATTCATTTATTTTTTCTGCTTTGGCTTGAGTAAAAAGAAAAACATTAATTTCTCCCGCAGTAGCATCAATCCAATCTTCTTGAGGACAGCCAAATTGTCCAATTTGATTTGTTTTTAAATTTTTTAGAAACATAAATTAATTAAATTAAATTTTTAAAGTTAAATCTGTATAACCAATTGTTGAAATAGAATTAGAAGTGTTAACGTCGGAATTACTCCAACGCGTTCTAATTTGTGCAGATAAATTAGTTTTAATAAAGCCATTAAAAAATAATTCTGTTATATTTACTCCAAGAAAAATAGAAGAGGGGACAGTTCCAGCATAAATCGGAGCAATATCATTTGAATCTAATGACGAATATAGCATAGATGTTACGGTTGCCCCTCGCGTTCCCAAAACTGAAATTTGAGCTAAACATTTTATGCCTAATGGAACTGATAAAGTTCTCGGTACAGCAGAAGTTCCTTGGTTTGTTAAACCAACATCAAATGTTGGCGTTTTATATTCAAAATCTTTTAGGGTTTGAGTAAATTGACGAATATTCCCATTAGAATCCGTAGATATAGAGCCTCGTCTTTCAAATTTAGTAAAGCCACTAGGCAAAACAGATGTAGGGTCGGGGGCGGTTCCAGAAATACCAAGTAAAAATGCGGAATCTTCTACGCCAGTGGTTGGATTATAAATTTTATAACAATGATAAGTTGAATTTATTGCCTTTGGAACTGCTGTTCCGTTTAATAATCCACCCTGATTTGTTCCTGCCGACCAAGTTGCATCAAGTCTTTTAGTCATTATTGCAGTTGCTGTTGCTTGTCCCGAGCCGTCGCTAAATTGGAAATTTCCAGGACTAAAATCAATGTCGTTGTTTGCATCGGTGGCATTGTTGGAGATTGTGATTGGATTCGATAAAAATGCTACGCCTTGACTTGTGGCGGTGGCTTTATAACCAGGAAGACCAGCAAGAGCGGTGAGGTTAGCGTTTAATTGTTGTGCATCAAGAGTAGTCCGAGCCTGTGAAGCTGTTGTATCATCAAGTAATGTTTTAGCAAAGGTAGAAACTGGAGCTAATCCAACATTAGCTAAATCTTTGGTAGTAAGATTATCGCCAGCGTTATTAACTGCGATTACTTGATTAGCTTGACTTGCACCAATAGGAAATTCAATATTATTTAATAATGAAGATTTAGGCAATTTAAAAACACGGTTTAGGTTTTCTTTTTGCTCTAACATCATCAAAGTTAATTTATCTAAAGAACCTTCTAAAGCCGTTCCTGGTAAAGCATCACTGCCCGAGGTTGTAATATCGTTATTTTGTGTAAAATTAACTTTTCTTAATAAACTAACCTTATGATTATTTAATGGAGCCGTGCCGAATACAACATTACCTTGATTTATTACGCCGTTTACATAATCCGTTGTATTATAGGTTATTGTATAGTCAGTTGTTTCAATTTTGATACTTTCTGCACCAGTAGTATCGGCAACAATAACTTCTAAAGAAAATTTAGGAGTTGCATTTGTTTCATAAAAAATAGGAAAATCGAAAGCATAGGTAGTATTTACCCCATTTGCTGTATAATCTCTCCTTAAAATATTTGATGTTATTGTCATTTTTTTAAATTTTTTTTGTTAAAAATACCTATATTTTATTGATTTGCAATAGCTTTTTCAAAATTATCCATTGCCCTAGTCAAAAGAAAATGGTTATTAAACCAAATCATTCTTCTTATAGCTTTTGCATCAGCGTCGCTTATCTCGCCTGATTTTAAAGCTCCTATTGAAATAGCGGCATCTCCAAGAAGTCCAACACTAGGACCCAATAAAGACGCTCCAATATTTCTTGATTGATACCTTGATAATTCACCTGTTCCAAGAAGACTAGAAGCTCCTAAACCAACTTTGTCGGCAATATGTGAATAATCAGCCAATATACTAAAATATCCGCTTCTATCTATACCTTCAGCAAGCCAAACACGAGGGTCTTTTGATAATTCTTTTCCAGCTAGTTTAGCTTTAAAATAATAAGCCATCATTCCCAAACCTACTGCGGAAATTAAGCCATTTAAAACTGCCATGTCTTTTTGCTGTAAACTTGAAACTAGAACTTGTTGCGTTGCCCCAAAAACAAATGATTTAAATTGACCAACAACTTTGCCCGTTTCGGTTTGCATCCATAAAGGTAAATCGCCAGCACCAACGGTTACTATTGTGCTGTCAATGTCAGTGTTCATAGCGTTTCTATATATTCTAACAGCTTCAGGATTATTCCATTTTTCAGTATTGGCAACAAATAATCTACCTTCTTTATATGCGTGTTGGTTTAATTCATCAGCAATAATTTTATAATTATTTGAACCTATTCCCAAAGAACCTAAATAAGCGGTTTCCTTTTCATCAATTTTATTAAATTTTTTAATTCCATCAATCATTCTTTGTTGAGATAATACAGAAGTAAAACCTTTTTGTGTATCATTCCAAACTGGCATTAAATTTGTTTTGGACAATGCTTTTGAAATATTTTCTAAATATTTTTCAAAACTAGAAAGGTTGCTTGCAAATGGATCGTTTAAACCTGAGAAACTAGCCATTCTTTCAGGAAAAATAATATCAGTTATATTTCCTGCTAACTTAGCTTCTTTAACATTTAATTTAATACCTTCTAAATTTGTAATTAAATTTGGTAATGTTTTTGCCCAAGTTTTTAAACCATATTTTCTGATGGGATTTGAAATATCAGTAATCGAAGCTATAGCAACTTGCCCCATTTTAGTTACATAGTTATATTGTCTTGCTATTCTTCCACCTCTAACAATCATTGAATCAGGATTATCTGGGCGGGCATACATTCCACGCATTATCTTAGCAACTGAGGTAAGGTCATTAATTACGCTCTTTTTTTCTTTATCAATTTGTTTTAATATTTTAGGGTCGGTTGTTTTTGCTATAACTTCCGCATATTCTCCTTGAATTGTTGTAATTGCATCATCTAAAGTTAAATCACCATCAAAAGCCCTAGAAATCTCAATATCAGTTGATAAAGTGTTTTGATAATAATTTAAAACTTTTCTTGCATCATTTTCTAACCATGGCTCTAATTCATTATCATTGATAAAATTTAGCGTTCTTTCTTTTAATGGTCCTCTTTTTGCAACTTTAATCCCCAAATCATCAATTAAACCTAATCTATCATCACCTTTTAATTGATTAATTATGTCGGATGTAATTTCGTTAACATAAGAATCTTCATCACCCATTTCTTCAAATTTAGAGCGAAAACTAATTTGATTTTCAGTGTATTTGTTTTTTAGTTTATTAACTTTTTTTTCTAAAAGGTCAATTTCGGATTTAGCTAAAAGTTTATCCATTTTGCTAATTGTCTTTTTATCGACATTTTCTCCGCTTAAATATTTAAATTTTTTCTTAATTTTCCCTTTTTCTAATAAAACTGCCTCATTAATTTTGTCAATATCGATACCCATTTCGTTTAATTCTTCTATTAATCTTTCAGCGTTATTTTTTATTTCTATTTTGTCAGCGTCTTCCAATGAATATATTTTTTCGCCCCCGACTTCTCTTCTCATTAAATCTAACAAATCATTAATGCTAGGTTGTCCACCGCTTCCATCTTGAGGAAAATCACTAAAATATCCCTGCTCATGTGCAACATATCTTGCGTCATCAAGGTCAATATATTCTTTTTTGCCCCCGACTAAATTACCAAATTCTTTAGCTTTTCTTATTAACCCTGGTAAAGTTTTATTTGTGATTCCCATTGCTTTTAAATCTCCGCCAAAATCAACAACACCGCCTCTATCTCTTAAAAAAATTAACAAAGATTTAGGTTTAATAGATTTTACAGTTTTAATAGCATTTTTATATTTATCCAAAATTTCAGCTAACTCTTCATTTGTATAAATTAAATTATCATTTTTTACATATTTATTATAAACTTTCTCAATTTTATCCGCTGGAAAATCTAAATTATCGGGTAAATCTTCCGCCATTTTTTCTAAAAACTCATCAAAACTTTTTTCACCACCCTTTGCCCAAGATATATTTCTTTGGAAAATAAACTTGTTTTCAGTAGAAATATCGGCTTCATTAAAAACAGCATCAACTTGTGCTTCTTGAAATTTTTCGTTTGCGGCTTTATCAAGATTGGCTTGTAATTCAGCTTTGCGAGTTTGTAAATCAAGAATTTGTGAATTTAAATTTAATTCTTTTTGTGCTTCGGCTTTTTTAATATTTGGTAATAATCTTTCTTTTATCGCTGTGGTTAAAAATTGTCTTAATTCATTTTCTCTAGCTATTACTTTTAATCTATTAAACAATCTAGGAAAATAAGATTCTGATGTTCTAGGTTTAGTAGTTAAAACTTTTTCATTTAATAAACCAACATTTACGGCTTCTCTGCCAAGGTGATTTAAAACATCATTTCTAGAAGATTTTGCTAATTGATTTATTTCTGGAATATTACTTACATCGCCGTTTCTATTTGCCCTAGATAACTCTTCAAAAAATTGTATATCATTTTTAATATTATTTTCTGTTTCGTTTAAAGCGCCTTCTTTTTTAATTCTTTTTTTAAAATTATAATAAGCTTTATTCTCCAATGGTTTATAATTGTTAAAATATGGAGCTTGTAGTGTTTTTTTAGCTATTTCGGCACTTTGAGCAGAAGCAATTCCAATTTTGTTTTTTTGCCACATTAAGCCCGTTTTCATAAGCTTTTCAGCTGTTTCTCTAGGCGATACAGCAAATTGAGTTTGTGTTAATCTTTGTATAGGGTTTAGATTATCAATTAAGTTTATTTTTTTTAGTAATTTTTGCCCTTGAATTACATTGCCAACATTTACCGCTCCAGCTATATCTTGCGTTATAGTCGATGCTAAACTTTGTTGTTGTTTCTTAAAATCAGCAAAGGCAGGAATTGCTTTACCTTCAGCTTTTAATTGTGGCGTTAAAACATCATCATAATATTTTCTTATAGCTTGAAATTCAGCAACATTAGCAGCACTTGCGGAATCTGGTCTAATTTCCATTTTTTGCGTGTCGGGATTTATAAAAACATCAGCATTTTCAGTTTCTAAATCTTTTTTAAATTTATCAGCTAAATTATTAAATTGTTTTTTTGAAATCATTGCCCCTACGCCACCCAAAGCCCCAGCTAAAAGCGTTCCAGCACCAATATTTATAAAACTTTCTTGTGCTGTTCTTGTTTCTTGAGTTGCTTGTAAAATTCCTTCGCTAGCAGTCGAACTAACAGCACCAGCACCAGCGGCTAAACCAATACCTTTGGCATATTTACCAGCTTTGTAAGCTTTAGAAATTGGACCAAATACAGGAATAAGATTTATAGGGTCTAAAATACCAGCGGCTAAACTCCATGCAATACCAGCTCCCCCGCTTTCACTAATAATTCTTTCATTTTCATTTTGCCTATCAATTTTGGCTTTTAAAGCGTTAGCTTGTCTATAATTCTTAACTTCTACAAAATCTTTCCAGTAAGGAGCATAATCACTGTTTTTTATGTCGGTGTCAACATAATCAACGACATCAAATTCAGGATCGGGAGCGTCATCAATATTTGCTTGAAAGGAACCTTCTATAATTGATGAAACAATGGTATTTTCTCTTTCAAATGCTGATAATGCTATTTCGCCTTGATTATATTGCGGAGCTTTATAATTAAAATCCATGCCTTGTATATTAGCAATAGCTTTTGAACTTTCAATTATTTTTTCCCCAAATAATGGGTCAATTGGTTTTGGATTTATTAAGTCTTTTGATACAGGCATTTTTATTTCCAATTACGATATTTTTTGTTTTTTTCAGCGACTACTTTATCATTTAAAAGATTAAGTATATCTTCTTTTGTATATTGACGCTCTTTATTATATTCTTTTTGAGCCTCTTTGTAAAAATCAGTTTTTTCAATTTCGGGTTGAAAAACAACAGGTCGATTTTGATTATCTAATAATAAAGAATAACCTCCATAATTGTCTATATTAACAATGTTATAACTGGGTTTTTTGCCTTTTATTGTTTCTTGAGTTGCTTGTAAAATATATTGATTTTCTAAATTATCTAAGCTTGGAACTAAAGTATGTTTAGAAATTTCAACTTTAAGTTGTTTGTTAATCCAAGAAGTATCTCCATTATTGTATTTATCATAAAAAATTTCAGGAGCATATTGCATTACTCTTGGTTTTCCAACTGTGCTAACTCGATATTCGCTTTGCAATTTAGTTTTTGCAAATTCAACGGCACTTTCAGGAGTTGTATTACCATTTAAAAAAGCATCTTTTACTAAAGTTTCGTATTTGGTTTTTATTCCCTCTTCGATAATTGGATCGGATTTAAATATAGAAAAAAACCCCCTATCAGTCAAACTTTCTTTTAAATCATCAAAAGAATTATCTATAATTTTTTTTGTATCTTTATTGTTAATAATTTGCCCTTTTGCAACTCTATCCATTGATTGATATTTACTAATTTCTTTTTCGGCATAAGTTAATATTTGTTCAGGTGGCAAACCTAATCCAACTCTTGTTTTAATTGAATTTACAAAGTTTATATCATCAGAATTAAATTGATTTTGCAATCTTGGATTTGATTCTATGATTTGCGTTATTTGTTCAGCGGCTTCGATTTTTTGTTTTGGATTTCCCATGTTAAGTTGAGAACTCCAAATTGATTTAACTTGTTGAGGTAAAAAGCCCGTTTTATTTACAAAGTTTAATGTTACGGCGCTCGCATCTCCGCCTTTTTTTAAAGTTTCTTGAAGTTGATTTTGATAAGCTAACTCACCAATTTTTTTATCATCAGAATTGCTAGCGTCTAAAAATACTTGTCCACTTGCAACTAGGTTAGCTTGCCTAGTTTTCTCATATTGTTTTTGTAGCTCTTCAATAATAGATTTTTGTTTATCCCTTTCTCTATTAATGTCATTTTGGTCAATTAAACCTGATTTTAAACCAGTTTGTAAAATTGTGTTTAATTCACCTGATAATTTTGTAGGATTACCGCCTTTTCCAAGCCTTTCATTTACGGAATAAATACCTTCATAGATTTTATTTGTTCCATATTCTCTTTTCTTACTAGAAAGCGTTCTATCAACATCAAAATTAAAATCTACCGCCTCAACATCGGCTTGCCTTTTAATTAAGCTTGATAATCGTTGATTGTCTTTGTATTGGCTGGCATAATTATTGATAAATGAATCCCTTTCGGATTGAAAAGTCTTTTTTGTTTTATCAAAAAGCAAAGGGTCATTTGCAGGCAATTCGCTTATTGCAATTCTTTTATCATTCTCAAAAGTTGCAAGTTTTGTTTTAAAATCAATAACTTGAGCGGCATTAAAAGCCTCATCTTCTTTAATAGATTGATATTGCATTTGTCCAGCAATATTCATTAAATTACCTGATAATTGATTGCCAAGATTAGCAAGCATTTGTGATGATTGCGTGTCTGGCATAGCAATATCAGTTTTTGCCGATGGTGCTGTTATAATTCCGTATGAATCAGGTATTTTTGGCATAATTATTATTGTGTCATAGTTTTATTACCAGTATTTGCAAAACTTGAGGCAGATTGTGCAATATTTCCAAGACTTGAAGCTATAGCCATAGGCAATAATCTTTTTCTTTGTTTTCTAGCTTGTTGCGCTTGTTGTCTTAAAACATTTGCTTCCATTTGAGCATTTCTTTTTATAATTGCAATATTTTGTTCTTTGTCGGCTATAGTTTTATCAAAAATATTTAAAACTGAACCTTCCATTTCCGCCCCGCTAGTAGCTACAGAAAGTTTTTGTTCGCCGAGTAATCCTTCAAATTGCTTTGCGGTTTGTATAGCTTGAAATTGCCCTTGCTCTTCAACTAATCTAGCTTGGTCTTCTAAAGCCATTGCTTGGCGTTTTAAATCTTTTTTAGCCATATTAGCACCATAAATGCTACTAGCCATATTTAAAACCGCTCCTGCTGCAAAAATATAAGGTGCTACCATTAGATATTTACCTCGTAAGTTATATTTTTAATATTCATAGCTTGAGGCTCTTCTTGTATAATCGAATATTTTCTATCATAGCCCCAATCTCCTGCAACACTTATCAATTTTACTCCATCTTTAAAAGTCGGGGCTTCATTCATATTGTCGTTTAAATCTCTTGAAATTATTGGCAGTGTTTTTCCATCAATAATAATAGAACCTGCCCTTGATGTAAAAAACTTTATAGCTAATTCAGTAATTCGCAACTGTTTATTTTGTTGTGATCCGATTGTTTGTAATAATTTTTTACTTTCAATTGGATAAGAAGTAAAAGTTGATTTATATTTTAATCCAACATGAATTATTGAAGCAAAATTTTCAAGTGTAATTTTACCTTCTGCGTTTACAGTTTTATTTTTAGGGTCAGTTGCTCCATCGCCGTTAGCTTCTACACTTGCCCCAATTAAATGAGTCAACCCGCTTACTTCTTGAATTGCAATTGCCCAATTATTAGCGGTTAGTGAATTTGAACTAAAATCTCTAATAATTGTTATAGAAACTTGAGTTGAAGAAGTATAGGCGGTAATTTTAGCCTTACCCGTGCCGTTTAAATTTCTTATTTCTTTACCAACACTTGAGGCGGAAAATATGGCACTGCCTGCGGTTGCTATACCGCCTCCAATAGTTAAAGTTGTGTTTTGTGTTCCATTGTAAGTTAAGCAAGAATCAACATAGATATAATTTAAGTTGTCATAACTAAAATTAGGTTCTAAAACTTCAATAAATCTTTTTACGGTGCCGTTAATTGTCCTTTTAACTAAAACATAAACTTCGTCATATTCTTTGCTTGATGGGATAATTGCTAAATCCTCGACAATTCCATTTGTTGTAAATCTAGTCCAGCAATTAACTTCTTGATCGCTTTCAAAAACAAATTTTGCAACTTGCCCGTCTTCACGAATAGCCCAAATTGTTGAAACTGGATTTTGTTGGTAATCGAATCTTTTTAACCCCGTTCCCGTAATATGATTACTTCTAATTGAAACATCTTGAGCTTTAAATTTTGCTTCGGTATTTGTATAATTTATTGCCCTTACTTTTTGTTTTCCTCTTTGCAAATAAAAAGGCGTAGAGTCGCAATAAACAGGGTCAACCCATTCAGAACCAAAAGCAATTTGTCTTTTTAAATCAATATCAGTATTTGACATACCAGCGGCATTATTTGAAGATTTTGCTCTCCAAATACTATCGCTACAGCCAATAAATAACACTTCATCGCTAAATAACCATAAAATAGAATCATTTGTTGAGCTGGCAATTGTTCTATTAAAGCCATCATCAGCAGTAAGGCTTGTGTAATCTATATCAAAATTTTCATAGTCAGCGGATTTACTAAACCATATTTTTTGAGTTTCATTAATTGAGCCAGCTAAAACAAGTCTTTGTTCGTGAAAAGATATTGCTCTTGGAAAGCTTCTATTTAATCCAAATTCTCCTTCGGACCAAGTGTATAATTGTGATTTAGATATACCTGCGGATATTTCTTTTTGAGCTATATAACTTACGCTTGTAGAACTTGTAAAGGCGGTTATTTTAAGATAAGCATAGTTAGTTCCATCTCTAACAAGCCATAAGCTACCAACATGATTTGCGGTAAATGGAGTGTGTCCAACTGCGGTCATTGTTCCTGTTGTTCCTACTGGTCCATGATTATTTATTGCAACAGTTCTTGTTTGTAAAATATTTTCTTTTTGATATGGTCCAGCAATTAAATCAAATGTATTAAAAGTCCAATCAGAATTGCTAAATCGAATTAATTTATAAAATCCTTTTAATGGGTGAACCATCCAAATAATGTCATCTTTTTGCACATAACGAATATAATCTAAATCATTTTCGGTAAAACTATTTGCTATTTCATAAGCACTTCCACCGCTTAAAACTAAGGCTTGCTGTGAATAAAATCTAAAATAACCTGCCCCTAATTCTATAATTAAAACTTGGTCAACATTATATTTAAATCTAATAATTCTAGTTTTTTTGTTTGAGTCTTTAACTTCGTTTACAAATCTAGTGCCTTTTCTTCTAAATAACCAACCTTGAGGGTGAATATCAAAATTTTCAACAATAGAACCACCATTAAAAAAAGGCTCAAAATCGACTAAGCCGTCAAGAGTAGGCGATAGCTCGCCAGCATTAAATCGTGTTTGTATTTCATTAACACTACCCATTTTGTCTTATATCAATCCATTCGTTAGATGTTAAAGGTGTTTCATTTCTTATTGCCTTAAATTGTGTCATAGCTTGATACAAAGCATTTTCGTATTCTGATAATAATGTTTTTTCTCGACTGTCCGAGCCAGTCAAATTATAACATATTTTTGTAGCAAGCAATAAAACAAAAGCATTTTTAAAACCTGTAGTATATTCGCTAGGGTCAGTAATTCTAGCAACATAAGTAATATTTAAAACACTTTCATTTGTTAATATATATTTTCCTTCTATTGTGTAATCAGGGTCATTTTCAATAGATATTAGTTTTAAATATTCGGGGTTGGTTGGTAATGCAAATTTATAACTCCATTGGTAAAGCGGTGTTTCGGTAAGCTTGTTTAATGCTTGCCTACGCACCGCAAAACTCCATTCGGCTTCGTTCAAAATCTGATTTAATGCAAAATCATAAGCAAGTTTTAAGTCAGTAGCTTGTTGGCTTGGGTCAGTGTCAATATCTTGAACACGACTTTTACCTAACTTTAACAATGCAAGATTACATAATTCAGTTTTTGAAGTCATAACTAAACTTTATATTCAATTTTGAATCCAACAGACCCACCAGCAGTGCCGATAGTTTGTGCTGTTAAAATAATATCAAGTTCGGTTTTTGGATCAGCTGTTAATCCTGCGGCTTCCCAAATTTCTTTGGCGGAATCAGTAATAGCAAGACTTGCAGTCCCATCTAAAACTCTACTTGCAGAAGCAAAGGTTAAACCAGTTGCAAAACAAGCGGCGCTTATTGTTGCTCCTGATGCTTTATTTGGAGAATAAGCAACGCCAATTCTCATATCAGTAGTTCCTGTTTGAGCCGTGCAAGAACCAATAATGTTATGAATTATAGCATTAGAAGGTAATCTTGCAAGTCTCCAAGTTGAACCCGAAGTAGAGTCGGTAGGAATATTTACAATTGCAGTTATTCCTTGAACTGGTGCTCCATTTGTTTTTGCTTGTGGCATAACTGGTGGATTTAAAGCAAGATTTGCTAAATTCACCGTTTCGTTTAAATTAGTTACTGGCATAAAATTATATATTTAAATTTAAATTATTGTTAAGAACTATACTTTTGAACCGTCAGCTTTGTAAATAGATTTACAACGGATTTTAACGATTTTCTCGTCTTCAACCCTTGTTGCTCCAAAGTTCAATTCAATATACATTTGATTTTGATATTCTCTTTCAGGGTTTTCACCAGCACGCATAAATACTTCGCCAGGTAAACCTAAACCAATTGCTTGGTCTGTAAACATAAGAATTTCACGAACGCCGTCAGTAGGCATTTTTAAAAGTTCTGTTCTAATAAAGTTAATTCCTAACCAAGAACCAATAATACCTTTATCTAAAACTTGTCCTGCACTAAAATCACGATTAATGATTTTATTATCTTGCAAAAGCAAAAGTTCTTCTTCGGCAGAAATAGCACAATAAACTTTTTCTTTAATGTTACCAGTTTTCATGTTTTTTCTTAAAAGAAACAAAGCTTGCAAAAGTTTATCAGCAATTAAACCTGTTTTAGTTCCTGATTCTCCAGAAGTTCCTTGACTAGATGCAGTTCCATCTTGATAGACTGTATTAGTTGCGTCAGGGAAAGAAACTGTAGTAGTTCCTTCTTTACCTTCATAAGCAACTCCAGTAGCTGCATTAACAATAATTTCTTCTTTTTTTCTTTCTGCTGCATATTTTAAAGCATTAAGATATCCAGTATCAAGACCATAAATAGTTGATCTGTCTTTATCGAAACGATTAATAGCTACTGCGTCGTTAAAAGTATCAAAAGAAACTTTTCGTCTAGAATTAGCAATATCGGTAAATTTAGTTGTTTGATTTACTCCAGTTTTTTGTTTTAATTCGGTTGTTCCAATTTTGTTGAAAAATAAAGACTCGCCATTAAAAACTTCTTTTCTTGCACAAGCAAATTCAAGTCCTGATTGTTGAACTTGAACCGCTTCAATTAGCTGGTCGCTAAATTGCTTTACATGCGTTACATTCATATTTGATGCCATATATATAAAATATTTGAATTAAAAAATAATAAAAATCGGGGATAATTCCCTCCTAATTGCTACCCTTAATTTCAAAGACTTATATATAAGCTCCCTTTTACTTTACATCGGACAATGTTAAACTATAAAATACAAAAGTAAAATTATAAGTCAACAAAAATTATGATTTATTATAAAAACTGTCGTAAAGATTAAATATTTTTTGTTGTTTAACTGATTCTAATGCTGTTGATTCTTGAATTGCTTTGATTGCACTATTAAAATCTGATTCATTCATATCCCTTGCTTTTGAAATAGAGCCAATTGAACCTTCGCTAACTTTAGAAGCTACTTTATCCATAATTTTAGATAAAAGCACTTTTTGATCCAATGGCAATTTATGAATATTTTCCATTTCGTCAGGTGAAACATAGTTCATCAAGGTTTTTTCGGCAATATCCGCTCTTCTTTCGTAGTCAAAACCCCATTCTTTTTTAATATTCTCTAGTGATTGCTTATTCGCCTCGTAAGCTTGTCTCTCTAATTCAATTTCTTGCGTTCTATCAGCTTCAAAAATGCTATTAAGAAATTGTTGGGCTACTTCTGGCTTAATTCCAAGTTCTAAGGCTTTGGTTTTAGCTGTGTTAACAATATTATCTTCAATAGAATAGCCTTCGGGTAAGTTAATTTGGTAATCTTCTGGTTTAAAAGATGCTGGCTCATTCATTTGTGCTTTTAATTCTGCTTCTACAACATCACGAGCTTTGCCAAAATGTTTATTTTTATGGTAGTAATCCTTAGCAATAGCTGATAAATCTTTAGGAAAGTTTTTTGATAACCTTTCATAATCGGCATCTTTTCTAATATCCTCAGGAAAAAATGTATTAAAATCAAAACTTGGCGTTGTTGGTGCCGTATTTTGTGAAATATTAGCTTCATTAGCTGGGCTTGATTGTGTTGGTGCGGTTGGTGCGACTTGATTTTCTATTGTCATATTTTTTTTATTTGTTAATAGTTTTTAAATCTAAGAAATCGTCTATATATTGAAATGCTAATCTCATTCCCACTTGAACATGTGAGGCTAAGTTATCATCGCTAGTATATTCTCTAGAAATCAATTCAGGATTAATAACTAAAGCGTTTCTTAAATCTTTGTAAACTACTAAACCATCTGCCGTGCCAAAAACATTATTAAAAATTTGCTTTCTTTCTATAAGCTTTTCTTGTAATTTTTTTTCTAATTCCATTAAACTCCCGCTTGTTTCATTGTTGCTAATGTATTTGCCTCAGTGTTGGCATCAATCATTTCTTGTTGTTGTGCCATTTGCTGTTGTCTTGCTTGTCGCTGTTCATCAATTCTATTAGCATCTTTAATTAATTTAGGGTCAATTTGTAAAATATCCGCTTTGTATCGGGCTATTTCGTCAAAATCTATTGTGTCTAAAATTGAAGGGTTGGCTTGTGCTAAATTCATAATTGACATTAAGAAAACATCAACCGAGTTATTTTTGCCTAATTGATTGGCTTGATTAACTGGATTAATAAACTCGATTTTCATTTTAGGAAAGGTTTTTTTTCCTGTAATTTCGTCAGTTGTTCCCATCATTTTATCTGGCATTTCAGGAAATGGAGCATCGGGTAATAATGTAAAATTTCCATCTTGAGCGTAAGACAATTTAAAAAGAATATCATAAACTCTATCAAGAATTGCTTCAAGATATTGTTGTAATGATGAGGCTAAACTTCCCATGATTCTATAGCTTTCAGCTCTTAGCTCTAATATTTGGGTTGCGGTAGCTCTTGGGTCGTCTAACACTGATAATTTATCTAAGAAAAATATTTTTCTAATTGATTCTTGCTTTTGTGTTATCAATTCAACTGCTGGATTAATTCCTTTGCTGTCGTTTATTGGTTCTACTGCTCTACCATTGCCGACAGGTGATTTAACCATATTTAAAGCTCTAGGTTGCAAGTTCAATTGTTTCTCAAATTGAGCATTAACAACAAGAGGGGGATTTAATATTTTTTGTATTGATTCGAAGTAATCATACCACATACGATTTAAACTTCTTGCATCGGCTAGGGCATACATTGCTTGACCAGTTCCGTAAACTTCGCCCGTTCCTTTTGCTCCCCTTCCGACAGGAACAGGAAAACTATTAAAGCCAGTTTCAGCGATAATTTTGCCGTGTGTTGGATCTAACCAAATACCTTGAAACGGCATATTCATATTATCAATCTTGCTTGCGTCCCTTTCGGTTCTTGGCATTATATATAATCTTATATCAAAACTAGTGTTAGGTTTTTCAATTGAGGCTTTTTTAATCTTTTCATCAATGTTGCCTTTGTTCTCATTATCATTGCCAGCAAATTTATTTACAATATCTTTAGCGGTCATTTTCATTAACAAAATGCAAGTGTCAACTTTGCCTTCGTCATTTTCGGTAATTAAAATATTTTTAATATGAATTGCTTTAAAGTTGATTAGCGATGATTTGCCCTCTTCAATTTTCATTGCGATTGTGCCAAATGTAGCAAAGTCTTTTAGATTCTCATGATGAGCATCTTCAAAATTGCCTTTAGTGTCATAGAGAACGTTCCACATTTTGTCAGCTACTGCTTTAAGATATTCTAAAACTTTATCGACGGTTTTTAACTCTTCATCTTCAATTTTAATTGTAAACCATGGAGTTGCTTTATTTGTAAGAGTCCCGTTGAGAATTGAAGCAAAGTTTTCTAATGCAATAACCATTGTTGAGTCATTAGCAACAAATAAATCTTTTTTATCGCCTTGAGTCTTTTCGCTTGTGATGTCGGTTTTAAGTGGTCTAAAATACTTTGCGGTATCTTGCCAATTTGTTTCGTAATTCTTGCGAGTAGATTGTAAATCATTATAGAGGTTGTTGAGCTCTTCAATTCTTTTATCAGCCATATTAAATTCCTAATAATTTTTTTCGTTCCCTTACGCCTTGCATAGATGAACCCGCAAAAGTTGTTCGTTTTTTTAAAGCTTCTTCTTGTGCTTTTAAATCAGCTTCGCTTAGCAATTTAAGTCTTGTTTGTTCCGCAACTTGTGCATTTAATGCACCTGTTTGTTGTGCTTGTTGTTCTGCTGTTGCTAATGCGTTATTTATGCCAGTTTGTTCGCTGTTAATATCAGAAAGCCCTTTTGCTCCTGCTATTGCCCCAAGTGGACCTGCTCCAGCTCCCGTTCCTATTGCGACTGCTTTACCAACTGTTTTACTTCCTGTTAAATCAGCAGCAACTTTAGCTACTCCGCCGACTGCACGTTTAAACTTTTTGCCTAATCCCATAAAATAATAAATTAAATTAAATTCCTAATAATTTTCTTCTTTCGTTTTGCATTTGTGTATTGACACCTGCAAAACTTGTTCTTTTTGCTTCTTGTTCTCTAAGAGACAAAGCCGTTGCCTCGCCAATTACTTTTTTTCTTTTTTCATTAAATCTTTGGTCAAACCTTTCAATCCCGCCTATAGTTAAAAATCCTAAAGGGTTTTTTAAAGGGTCATAGCCGATTAATTCGTTTCGTCTTGCTGGGTCATTAAATAATGCTTCTTCAGCTTGTTTTTTCTCCTGAAGTTGTTTATAAAAAAAACCAAATCCCATAAAATAAAAATTAATAGTTAATAAGTTATCGGGCTACATAATGCAGTATCCCATCTTTGTTTTGTTTGCCCTATGTTCTCACGATACGATACGGCTAAATATCTAAAAGCA
>CAYOCC010000018.1:16998-18289 GCA_964402375.1 uncultured Flavobacterium sp.
TTGTTTTGTTTGCCCTATGTTCTCACGATACGATACGGCTAAATATCTAAAAGCATCTGCTCCATGTGAAGCCCAATCGTGCTTTGGTTGCAATTTAAATGTATTATTCTTATTGTCAAATTCTTTTTTGTAATTCTTAATAGTTAATAATCCCCGTCTTGTCGTAGCTTCATTAAAGAAGCATTTAGGAAGTATAGCCCTAACCGCATCAATTCCATCTTCGATTGATAGTTTTGGGGCAATCATAAATCTTAATCCCAATTCTAATGCCGTTTCTAGTCTTGATTTTCCATTAGTGAACTCTCTTATTTGTATGTCATGCGGGGCGTAATGTTGTTCGTAAATATATAACTTGTCTTTTACTTCTTTAATGTAAGTGTTCATACCCCTATTGTTGTCTTCGATATAATCGATTATCCTTACTTCATTGCCTATGAATTGAGCAAACCAAATTGTTGTTGCGTCCCCGACTCCCAAGTCCCAGAAAGTATAGACGGGTAAAGCTGGGTTGTGCGGATAATTTCCAATGCGTCCTTGCTTGTCGATGTCATCAATGATTTTAGAGTAATAAGCGCCTTCGATCGGATTGTTAAAGCTACATAGAAACTCTTGATTAAAGAAATCTAGTGTTTTGCCCTCGCTTAGTATCTCAGCTTTAACCTGCTCTAGTTGCTCTTGCGTAAATACTCCCGTTTCTTCTGCTGTCTTTATCTCACTGTGCCAAACTTCAGGCATCTTTTGAGCCATTTTATAAAGTTCGTAAGCGTGATTTTGTCCTTTTGGCGTGAAGTTAAACATTGCCCAGCCGTTATTTTCGAGTAGCATCGGTTGAATTGTCCCCCATGCCCTTGGGTCTTGTTCAGCATATTCCGAGAATACAGCCCCCTTAATTCCTGCACCTCTCAAACTGTCGGGATTGTCCGAGCCTACAATCTGATAGATTGAGCCGTTTTTTAATGTTATCTTTAATTCTTTCTCATTTTTTTTTGCGATTAATTCACGCGGTATATAATCAATGTATTTCCTTCCTTCGCTGTTAGTTTCTTGCCACACTGATTTTGCCCCTTGTGCGTAGCTCGGGAATATATGCCAATATGTGCCGACCGCTTCAAACATTGCACTATAGAGAATGCGATTCAATGCTAATAAATCTTTACCCGCTCGCCTGTGCCAAACATATATTGCACGCTTCTTTTTATTGTTAATCATAGCGTCCCACAATCCCATTTGATACGGGCGAGGCTTGTAATTTTGCGGGATTATTATTTCTTGCTTATTTATCATTATTATT
>CAYOCC010000019.1:0-18111 GCA_964402375.1 uncultured Flavobacterium sp.
TAATTTGTCATTTTAGAAAATTCATAAATACTCAAACACATAAAAACGGTGAAAAGTATATGAAATGTTATTGTTGAAAATAACGTACAGAAAACAAGCAGTGCAATATAAACAGCACCACTTATAGCTCTTGTTACATTTTCATTCATTTTATAAATCTTCTAGTAGAATTAAATATAAGTTTTTATGGCAGCTTCCATAATGAAGAAAATCTTCTTCCTTTGTTTTTTCAAAATACTTAATGGCAGTAATGTTTGTAGGGTATTCTTTGTCGTATTTTGTTTTGATGCTTCTCAATCCATCACCTTTAGTCATTAAGAGTTGACTAGTAGATGCATAAACAATGATATTGGTAGGTAATTCGTCTATTTTAAATTGTTTTAATTGTTTGGATGAAAATAAGATTGAACCTTCATCTGCAATCAAATTTTCACAAGCAGTAAAAAAGAAAGATGGATTTGTAGCATTTTTGTATTCTAATCTGTTTTCATCTAAAAAATTAAAAAGCCTTGAATCAAAACACTGTACTTCATTTTCAAACCAATCGTTTTCTTCTAGTATATTTTCAAAGTTTTCGTGTGCTTCTTCCATATTCGAACAATAAATAAATTTTCCGCCATTATTTTTAAAATTAATGGTGAACAATTCATCTACGGGCGTGTTTATGTCCGGTGCATATTGGCTTGATTCGACGTTGTTATCCTGATCTACAGTTTCGTCTTGCTTGCCAAATATCTTCTTGAAAATATTCATTTTGTATCTCTAACAATTCTTAAAGTCCAAATATAAAAAAATCTTAACTTAAAATCACTTTCAAATTAAGATTTTTTATAAAATATTTTGCTAGTAACTTATTCAGTTGCAATTTCTGAATCTGTTTCAGTAATAATTTCCGACATTGTTTTTGGTTCTTCTTCAACAATATCATAAGGTCTTTTACCAAAAATGGTTTCTAAGTCGTCTTTAAAAATAACTTCTTTTTCAATTAAAATTCCTGCCAAAGCTTCAAGTTTTATTCTATTTTCTGTCAAAATAGTAATAGCTCTTTGGTATTGTTCTTCAATTAATCCTGAAATTTCAGTGTCAATTATTTTTGCTGTATCATCTGAATAGGGTTTGGAAAAATTATAATCAGATTGTCCAGAAGAATCATAATAAGTAATATTTCCTATTTTATCATTCAAACCATAAACCGTAACCATTGCACGCGCTTGTTTGGTAACTTTTTCCAAATCGGAAAGTGCACCCGTTGAAATTTTATTGAAAACTACTTTTTCAGCGGCTCTTCCACCCATAGTAGCACACATTTCGTCTAACATTTGTTCTGTTCGCACGATTTGTCTTTCTTCTGGTAAATACCAAGCTGCACCTAAACTTTGTCCACGAGGAACGATAGTTACTTTTACTAATGGAGCAGCGTGTTGTAACATCCAACTTACAGTTGCATGACCTGCTTCATGAATGGCAATAGCGTGTTTTTCTTCTTTGGTAATAATTTTGTTTTTCTTTTCTAAACCACCAACTATTCTGTCAACAGCATCTAAAAAGTCTTGTTTATCTACTGCTTTTTTGTTTTTTCTTGCAGCTACTAAAGCGGCTTCATTACATACATTTGCAATATCGGCACCAGAAAAACCAGGTGTTTGTTTGGCTAAAAATTCAGTATCTAATGTTTCAGCTTTTGTAATAGGTTTTAAATGAACTTCAAAAATTTCTTTACGCTCTCTAATATCTGGTAAGTCTACATAAATTTGTCGGTCAAAACGTCCTGCACGCATTAATGCTTTGTCTAAAACGTCTGCTCTGTTGGTTGCAGCTAGTACAATTACGTTCGAATTGGTACCGAAACCGTCCATTTCTGTTAACAATTGATTCAGCGTATTTTCTCTTTCATCGTTACCGCCTGACATATTGTTTTTGCCACGGGCTCTTCCTACTGCATCAATTTCGTCAATAAAAATAATTGCTGGTGCTTTTTCTTTGGCTTGTTTAAATAAGTCTCTAACTCTGGATGCACCAACACCTACAAACATTTCTACAAAATCAGATCCTGATAGTGAGAAAAAAGGCACGTTGGCTTCTCCAGCTACTGCTTTTGCTAATAAGGTTTTCCCCGTTCCTGGAGGCCCAACTAATAAAGCACCTTTTGGAATTTTACCACCAATACTTGTGTATTTTTCTGGCGTTTTTAAAAATTCAACAATTTCTTGTATTTCTTCTTTGGCACCTTCTAATCCTGCCACGTTTTCAAAAGTAACTTTTATATCATTTTTTTCGTCAAATAACTTGGCTTTAGACTTTCCAATACTAAATATTTGTCCGCCACCACCGGCTCCACCAGCCATTCTTTTAGAAATAAAATAGAAAAACCCAATGAAAATTAAAGTTGGTAATAATAAACCTATCCATTCACTCCAGTTACTTGTTGGTTGTATATCATAAGCAGAAATTAATTTACTTTTTTTGGCTTCTTTTAATTCGTTTTGAAAAAGCTCCAAACTACCAACATCTTTTACCAAGTAATGCGGGCCTTTTTCTTTGGTTACTTTTTTTAATTCCTCATCTTTAGAAGCTTTGTAAGCTCCTTTTTTCAGAGTTACTTCCGCAGTATTGCCTGATGAGCTAGTTAAAATATCTACTTTTTCAATTTGATTTTTATTAAGTAAATCATAAAAAGATGAAATTGAGGTAGTTTTTGGATAATTCATATCTAAACCACCATTAAAAAGATTAATAAGTAGTATAATCGATATTACCACAACTGGAAAAAACCAAGTGCCAAGTTTCACTACCTTAATATTTGGTTTGTTTTTGTTTTCTTTTTCTGACATAATGGTTTTAAAATTTATTTTCTATAGACGTGATTTTAGCATCACCCCAAAGGCTTTCAATATTATAATATTCTCTAATGTGTTTTTGAAATACATGAACGACGATGCTAACATAATCCATCAATACCCATTCGCCAACATCAGTACCTTCAATATGCCACGGTTTGTCTTTTAATTCTTTTGATACGCCTTTTTGTACAGAACTTACAATTGCATTTACCTGAGTATTTGAATTTCCATTACAAATTATAAAATAATCGCAAACGCTATTTTCAATCTCTCTTAAATCTAGAATATCAATATCTAATCCTTTTACATCTTCAATTCCTTTGATGATACTTGCTAGTAAATCATCTGTGCTAATATTTTTCGTCATCTAATATTTGTTCGTTTTATGCAAAGGTATCATTTTTTGTCTTTATTTTTGTAACTTAAATTAAGTAATCATTAAATTTCTTGTATGCATATTATCAAACTCAATGCCATTGACTCTACAAATACTTATTTAAAAGAATTGTCAGCCAAACAAACGATTGCTAATTTTACAGTTTTAGTGGCTGAAAACCAGACAAATGGACGAGGACAACGAGGTGCAAATTGGGAAGTTGAAAACGGTAAAAACTTGACTTTCAGTGTTTTGATTAAAGATTTACTATTGAATGTAGCTGAAGTTTTTAATTTAAATGTACTCGTAGCGGTGAGTTTGTTTCAAACGTTTTTACAGTTAAAAATAGAAAATTTAGCCATAAAATGGCCAAACGACATTTTGGCAGATAAAAAGAAGATTTGTGGTATTTTAATTGAAAATCAATTTAAAAGTACTACCGAAATACTTTCAATTATTGGGATTGGCATAAATGTGAATCAAGAAAATTTTATTAATTTACCACAAGCCAATTCTTTAAAAAACCATGCTGGTCAAGAGTTTAATAAAGATGAGATTTTGATGTTATTTCTTAACCAATTTCAAAACAACCTTAATTTATATAAAAATGAAGGTGCCTCTTATTTTTGGAAATTTTACCACAAAAATTTATTTAAAAAAGACGTTCCAATGCCGTTTGAAGATATTTCCAAAGCAAAGTTTATGGGAATTATCAAGCAAGTTATGCCAAATGGTTTGTTGCAAATAGCCCTTGATGACGATACGTTGCAGTTGTTTGATATAAAAGATTTGAAAATGTTGTATTAAATGCCCCCAAACATGTATTAAATTTTGTTAAAATCCCAACATTTTATTTCTTATTCTGTACATTTGCACCACTTATAAAAAGACAACATTTTATGTTACAAAAATTACTTTCCGCACTATATTCTACGCGCCTTATGGCACTTTTATTTATTGGTTTTGCAGCAGCAATGGCAGCTGGAACTTTCATAGAAGATGCCTATAACACTGAAACCGCTCGAATTTGGATTTATAACGCGTGGTGGTTTGAAGCCATTATGGTGTTTTTTGTAATTAATTTTTTCGGAAATATTAAGCGATACCAATTGTATAAAAAAGAAAAATGGGCAACATTAATCATGCATTTATCCTGGATTTTTATAATTGTGGGTGCATTTGTTACCCGATACATCAGTTATGAAGGAATGATGCCCATACGTGAAGGGGCTGTTTCAAATACTGTTTATTCAGATATGCCATACTTAACAACATTCGTAGATGGTGAATATATGGGTGAAATGAAGCGTAAAACGATGGAAAACCAATTGTTACTTTCGCAAGCCACTAATAATTCATTTCAAATTTCTAATAAATTTTCAGATATTCCTTACAAAATTGAATTACAAGAATTTATCATGAACGCATCTGAAACATTTAAGCCAGACGCAAAAGGAAAGTTATACATAAAATTAGTTGAAGCCATTGCCGGAAGTAGAAAAGAGCATTTTCTTGTTGAAGGCGAAGTGAAAAATATTAATAATGTGCTTTTTGCTTTCAATAAATTTACACAAGGTGCCATTAACATTACAAAAGCTGCCGAAAATTATACAATTCAAACACCTTTTGATGGCAATTTTATGCGAATGGCGGATAAAATGCAAGGTACAATTGCAAAAGACAAAACAAGCGAGTTGATGTTCCGTTCCTTATATAATGTAGGTGGAAGTCAGTTTGTTTTTCCAGAATTGGCACAAAAAGGCGAAATTGTTTTAGCTTCCAATAACGATTATAAAGATAAAAAAACCGATGACGCTATTGTGGTTAAAGTCACGTCTCAAAATAAAGAAGAAATTTTAACGCTAATGGGATCAAAAGGCAAGCAAGGCGAACCAAAGAGCATTAAAATTGGTAAATTAGATTTTACATTAATGTATGGTAGCAAAGTGCATACCTTACCTTTTTCAATAAAATTGAATGATTTCGTAGCCGAAAAATATCCCGGAACAGAAAAAAGTTATTCGGCTTTTAAAAGTAAAATCGAAATTCAAGACAAAGAAAAATCGAAAACCTTAACGGATAGCGTTTTTATGAATCATATTTTAGATTACAGAGAATTTCGTTTCTTTCAGGCCAGTTTTGATGAAGACGAAAAAGGAACCGTACTTTCTGTAAACCATGATTTCTGGGGAACTTGGATTACTTACATAGGATATTTTTTATTATACTTTGCAATGTTGGTCATTTTGATTGATAAAAATACCAGATTTAACGATTTAAGAATAAAACTAGAAAAAATTCGTGCTAAAAAAGCAACTTTAGTGGCTATTTTATTCTTTTTTGGATTGTTTGGTTTTGCCCAAGATAATCATACCAATCACGATGGACATAACCACGGCACTGATCCACACCAAAATGAAACTTCAGCAAAAAAGCCTAAAATGCCAACGGCTGCAGAATCTTTAACAGAGATAAAAAAATATATGGTTACCGCGGAACATGCAGAAAAATTTGGGCGACTGGTTATCCAAGATATCAGCGGAAGAATGAAACCTGTAAATACATTTTCGTCTGAATTATTACGAAAAGTTTCTAAAAACGACACGTTTGAAGGTTTTACTTCAGATCAGGTTTTGATTTCTATGAACCAATTTCCTGAGTTTTGGTATCAAATTCCAATAGTTTACTTGAAAAAAGGAAACGACAGCATCCGTAAAATTATTGGTATTGATGCAGATGCAAAATATGCACCGTTAATTAGTTTTTTCGATGATTTCGGAAATTATAAATTACAAAAACAAACGGATGAAGCCTATAAAGAAGCAGTTCCGAATCAATTTCAAAAAGATTTTTTAGAGGCAGATAAAAAAGTAAATTTGTTGTATTCGGCAATTAGTGGACAAATTTTACGTTTTTTCCCACTTCCAAAAGACGCAAATAATAAATGGGCTTCGTATTTAGAATTGCAACATCCAACAAAAACCAATTTAGATGTTGTTAAAAACATTATTCCTTTTTATTTTAGTGAAGCGGCTAAAGCTTCACAATCTGAAGACTATAAAAGTGCAGAAAGTTTATTAAAAGGCTTATCAGATTATCAAAAGAAATTTGGTGGAAAAGTAATGCTTTCAGACGATAAATTAGAGGCAGAAATTCAATATAACAAATACGATATTTTCAAGAAATTATTCTCGTGGTACATGTATGCTGGCGTTTTAATGTTCGTATTTGTAATTGTTCAAATTTTTAATAAAAAGAAATGGGTAAATTATGGGGTGAAATTTTTCCACGTAACTATAGTTTTACTATTTTTTCTACATTTAGCTGGATTAATTGTTCGTTGGTATATTTCTGGACACGCGCCTTGGTCTGACGCTTATGAAAGTATGATTTATGTAGCTTGGGCAACCATGTTTTTTGGTGTAGCTTTCGGAAGAAAATCTGAGCTTACTATTGCATCAACTGCCTTTGTAACCGCTATGATATTGATGGTAGCGCATTGGAATTGGATGGATCCAAGTATTGCCAATTTACAGCCGGTTTTAAATTCCTATTGGTTAATGATTCACGTTGCGGTTATTGTAGCAAGTTACGGTCCGTTTACTTTAGCTATGATTTTGGGATTGGTAGCCTTGTTTTTAATGATTTTCACTAACGAGAATAACAAAGCCAAAATGGAATTGAACATCAAAGAAATCACTTATATTAACGAATTGGCTTTAACGGTTGGTTTAATCATGTTAACTATTGGTAATTTCCTTGGCGGACAATGGGCAAATGAAAGTTGGGGACGCTACTGGGGTTGGGATCCAAAAGAAACTTGGGCTTTAATTAGTATTATGGTGTATGCATTTGTAATTCATGCCCGATTTGTTCCAGCTTTACGAGGTTTATTTGCTTATAATTTTATGTCGGTTTTGGCTTTTGCAAGTATTTTAATGACCTATTTTGGAGTTAATTTTCACTTAAGCGGCAAGCATTCGTACGCTTCTGGAGAATCTCAAAATGTGGTATATTATTTATACGCTTTAGCGATTGTTTTAGTGATTTCTGTCATTGCTTTTATTAAATATAAAAAATTGTACAAGAAAAAATAAGGCAACCTTTTTGGTTTTTTTATTTAACCCAACATTAACTTTTGTTTGCTATATCTTTTTATATTTTTGAATTTAAATAATTTGTTTATGAAACTATTTCACACTTTTACAGGCGCAGTATTGATTTTATTGGCTTGTAATACAAAATCGGAAGAAAAAAAATCAGAAAATTGGGAACATTTCGTTGAAAACACAAACGAAAATGTTTCAGTAGAAACTCCAAAAACAAATACTATGGAACAAGGTTCAATTTATACTTTTAAAGTAAAAGATTTATCAGGAAACGAATTTGATTTTGCCACTCTTAAAGGTAAAAAAATCCTAATTGTAAACACAGCTTCTGAATGTGGATTAACACCGCAATATGAACAATTACAAGCCGTTTACGAAAAATATAAAAATAGTAATTTTGTAATTGTAGGTTTTCCAGCAAATAATTTTGGTTCACAAGAACCTGGTACAAATGCCGAAATTGGTGCATTTTGTAAAAAAAATTATGGCGTAACTTTTCCAATGATGGAAAAAATTTCTGTTAAAGGAAGCGATATGCATGTTTTATACCAATTTCTAACTCAGAAGAGTAAAAACGGGTTAAAAGACAGCGATGTAGAATGGAATTTTCAAAAATATTTAATTGACAAAAACGGACATTTAGCAGAAGTGATGTCTCCAAGAGTTGTACCAAACGACACCTCAATTATCAATTGGATTGAGGGAAAATAAATTTAGTATTCAGTGTTCAGTTTTTAGTAGTCAGTAACTGAATACTAAAAACTGAACACTTTTTTTTAAAGTATCTTTTGCATAAACACAGAATTCAGCCAGCGGTCAAATTTATAACCAGATTCTTTAATGCAACCCGCTTTTTCAAATCCAAATTTTTCGTGAAAAGTAATACTACTTTCATTTTCCGAATCAATAACGCCAATCATCGTATGTAAATTTTGCTTTTTTGCCATTTCAATTAATTCGGTAAGTAATAATTTTCCAATTCCTTTTCCGATGTATTTTTTCTTAGCATAAACCGAATGTTCAACTGTAAATTTATACGCTTCTCTGAAACGAAATTCACTATAATATCCAAATCCTACAATTTCATCAGCTATTTTTGCGACTATAATTGGAAACCCTTTTTGCAATTTTTCATCAAAAATAGCCAGTTGTTGTACTAATGTTCTCGGTTTATAATCGTATAAAGCAGTTCCAGTTAAAATTTGCTCGTTAATAATTTCAAGTATAGCTGGGCAATCTTCCTTTTGGTACTTTTGAATTGATGGGTTCATTTTAGTATTTATTTATGACATAAAAATATAAAAAAATCTGTATTTATTAGTAAATTTGTAACTAACATTTTTAAACATGCAGAATCATAGTTTTAATTTAAAATTAATCTATTTCTTGTGAGTTTTAATACAAAACTAAATTGAAAGTCAACTTATATCCAAAAATACAATTAGCGCAAGCGGTTATTCAAATTTTTCGTCAAAAAGAAATTCAGCATATTGTAATTTCTCCTGGATCGAGAAACGCACCTTTAACAATCGGATTTACCAATCAGGAAGATTTTACATGTTATAGCATTGCTGATGAGCGTTGTGCCGCTTTTTTTGCTTTAGGTTTGGCGCAACAATTACAAAAACCTGTTGCGGTGGTTTGCACTTCGGGTTCGGCAGTTTTAAATTATTATCCTGCCGTTGCGGAAGCTTTTTATAGCCAAATTCCGTTACTTATTGTTTCAGCTGATAGACCAAAAAATAAGATTGATATTGGAGACGGCCAAACCATTCGTCAAGAAAATGTGTTTGCCAATCATATTGTTTTTTCAGCCAATTTAACTGAAAATGCTTCTTCGCAAAATGATAATCTTATTATTTCTGCTATTGAAACAGCAATTTCTCAAAAAGGTCCGGCTCACATTAATGTTCCGTTTGAAGAACCTTTATATGAAACACTTTTGGAACCAACTTATATTCCTTTAATTTCCAATTTTTTTAATGAAAAATCCGAGTTTTATTTGGATGCGAAATTCCTATCAGAATGGCAATTAGCAAAAAAGAAATTAATTTTAGTTGGCGAGTTGTTACCAAATGCTATCGAACAAAAATATATTGAATCTTTAGCTAAAGACAAAAGTGTATTAGTACTTTTAGAAAAAACATCAAATTTACATCATCCTACTTTTATTGACAGGATTGATACTTTAATTTCTACTTTTTCTGAAGACGAAAAGCTTAATTTTCAACCAGATATTCTGCTAACATTTGGTGGTATGGTAGTTTCTAAACGTATAAAATCTTTGTTGAGAAATTACCAGCGAAAACAACATTGGCATATTGATGAAATTAGAGCTTATGACACATTTGGTTGTTTGTCGCAACATTTTCAAACAAATAGTACAAGTTTTTTAAGTCAATTAGTAGTTGAAAATAATTTGATAACCTCTGATTATCAGCACGATTTTCAATCAATTTGGCAAGATAGATTAGTAAAACACGAAAAGTATATGTCTGAAATTCCATTTTCAGATTTTAAAGTTTTCGATTTTTTAAGTCGTAATTTACCGGAAAATATTCAGTTGCAAGTTAGCAATAGTTCGCCAATACGATATTTGCAATTGGTGGCGTTGCCTAAATCAATTGAGGTATTTAGTAATCGTGGTACAAGCGGAATTGACGGAAGTACATCAACGGCAATTGGAGCCGCTGTAGCAAATAAAAAACCTACAATTTTTGTTACTGGCGATATAAGTTTTTTATACGACAGTAATGCTTTATGGAACAATTATATTCCGAAGCATTTCAAAATTATTTTAATTAACAACAGTGGTGGCGGTATTTTTAGAATTTTACCTGGTCATGAAGAAACAGAAACGTTTAATACTTTTTTTGAAACTTCTCACCACTTAACAGCGGAACACTTGGCCAAAATGTATGCGTTTGATTATACTTCAGTTCAAGATGATGTGGAATTGCATGCTGTTTGGGATTCTTTTATTTCTAACGATAATAATCCATCTATTTTAGAAATTTTTACCCCTGAAAAAATAAATGATATTGTTTTATTGGATTACTTTAAGAAGTTGTAATAATACTTGAGTCATCAATAAAAAAAATCCTCAATACTATTGAGGATTTATTGTTATTTTTTTCCGTCTTTAAATTTAAATTTTTCAACTGGATTTTGTTTCGCGGGTTTTTTATCGTTGCCAAATTTATTTTTCCCGAACGCTGGTTTTTTATCTGAATTTTCACCGGTTTTGGGCTTAAATTCTTTCTTTTCGCCAGTTCTTGGTTTAAACTGCATTTTACTATCCGTTTTGTTATAAGGTTTTTTCGGTTCGTAAACTTTATCTGTTCGTTCAGTTTGTGTTTCGTAATCTTTGTGCGTCTTAATTACTTCTCGTGGGTTTTTCGGATTTTCCTTCGTACCACGTAAATGAATAATTAATCCGTTTAAGAAATTCCGAAGTACTTGATCGCCACATTCCATAAAATTGGCGTGGTCTTCCGCACGGAAAATATCACCTAATTCCCCTTTCGACATTTTAAAATCGACTAAATTTAAGATTTCTACTATTTGGTCGTCACGTAATTGTAAAGCCACACGTAGTTTTTTGAAGATATCGTTATTATTCATTGTATTTTTTATTTTTTGTTGTTCGTAAATCGTAAATCAATTTTGTCAGAAAAGCCAAAGATACGCTTTTGCGAAAGCATTTCTCCATAATTTTTCGTTATGTTTGCCCTCTTTTACAATTACAGATTTATTTAGCTTTTTGCATTCGCAACGTTTTGAATTAATTAGTGTTCCCATTTCTTTCATGTCGGAAACCATTGTTCCGCTATCTTCTTTATCGCCACAAAGCAAATAAATTTTGGTAGTAAATTTTGGTGCGTCCTCCATTTTCTGAAAAATTTCTTTCTTATTTATCCAAAAAGCAGGAGAGAAGCAACCTACTTTTCCAAATACTTCTGGATATTGTAAAGCAGCATAAAACGAAACCAATCCGCCAAGCGAACTTCCAAAAATACCAGTGTTTTTTGTATTTGTTTTAGTTCTATAAGTTGAATCAACAAAAGGTTTTAACGTTTTTATAATAAATTCTAAGTAGGCATTGGCATTTCCTCCGCCGTGTTTTTCGTTTTTATACGGAGTAAGTTCGTCTATTCGTTTTTCATTTCCGTGCGCAATACCAATGATAATTACTTTGGCTTTTAAGCTGTCTAAAGTCTCATCAATGTTCCATTCTCCCGCATAAGAAGCTGTTGCATCAAATAAATTTTGGGCATCGTGCATATAAATTACGGGATATTTTTTATTGGATTTTTCGTAATTTAGAGGTAAATACACCCACATTTTCTTTTTGGTTTGAAGTTGTGGCGCGTCTATTTCAAAGGTTGAAAATCGCTGTTGCGCGACTGTTTTCGTAATTGTAAAGAAAAAAAAGAATAGAAATAGTCTTAAAAATTGTTGCATTTTTTTATATTTGAAGAATAGTATAAAAGTAATAATTTTGATGGAAACTACTCAAGAAAAAATTAGTTTGTTGCAAGAAATGATTTCGTTTGCTTTAATTGACGGCGAATTACACGATAAAGAATACGATTTTATTGAAATTGTAGCGTATGAATTGCGAATTGATAAAGCTATTTTATTGAAATTATATGAAAATAAAGGAGAAATTAAAGTAATAAAAGACGAAATGAACAGAATTTGTCAGTTTTATCGTTTGGCATTGTTAATGCGTTCCGATAATGTTTTGCATGAAAGAGAAACCGTCAAAATTAATGAAATTGGCATTCATATGGGACTAAATCCTTATGCGATGAAGCGCGTTTTAAAACTTATTGAAGATTCACCAAATCATATCGTTGACGCACAGACATTAATTGCTATTTTTAGTGAACAATTGAATTAGATTTTTCTTTAAGGCTAAAGTTAAAAGGTTTAGAGTTTACTTTTATACAGGTTCCGCATACAAATCAAATTCTGTTGCATCAATGATTTTTAAGTTTACAAAATCGCCTGTTTTTAAATAAAATTTAGAAGCGTCAATTAATACTTCATTATCTACATCAGGACTATCAAATTCAGTTCTTCCAACAAAATGCTCGCCTTCTTTTCTGTCGATGACACATTTAAATGTTTTTCCAATTTTTTCTTGATTTAATTCCCAAGAAATTTGTGCTTGGATATCCATAATTTGTGCTGCTCGGTCTTGTTTTACTTCTTCAGGAACATCGTCTTCTAATAAATAGGCGTGCGTGTTTTCTTCGTGAGAATAGGTAAAACAACCCAAACGTTCGAAACGCATTTCTTCAACCCAATTTTTAAGAATATTGAAATCTTCTTCAGTTTCGCCAGGATAACCCACAATTAAAGTTGTTCTAATAGTCATTTCTGGAACAAATGCTCTAAATTCTTTAATTAAATTCGTGGTTTTTTCTTGAGTCGTTCCACGTCGCATAGATTTTAAAATGCTATCTGAAATATGTTGTAAAGGAATATCTAAATAGTTGCAAATTTTTGGTTCGCGTTTCATTAATTCTAAAACGTCCATTGGAAAACCAGTAGGGAAGGCGTAATGCAATCGAATCCATTCAATTCCTTCGACTTTTACCAATGCTTCTAAAAGTTCGGCTAAGTTTCTTTTTTTGTATAAATCTAAACCGTAATAGGTTAAGTCTTGTGCAATTAAAATTAATTCTTTTACGCCATTTTTTGCTAATTTTTCAGCTTCAATCACCAAATGTTCAATAGGAGTAGACCTGTGTTTTCCTCTCATTAAAGGAATCGCACAAAAACTACAAGGTCGGTCGCAACCTTCGGCAATTTTTAAATAAGCGTAATTTTTTGGCGTTGTGGTTAAACGTTCTCCAATTAATTCGTGTTTATAATCGGCACCTAATGCTTTTAATAATAAAGGTAATTCGGTAGTACCAAAAAACTGGTCTATGTTTGGGATTTCTTTTTCTAAATCTGGTCTGTAACGCTCAGATAAACAACCGGTTACAAAAACTTTGTCTACTAAACCTTGTTCTTTCTTTTCGGCATATTCTAAAATCGTATTTATCGATTCTTCTTTAGCATTATCTATAAAACCACATGTGTTAATTACTATTATGTTTCCCTCGTCTTTTGTGGCTTCGTGTGTTACTTCTTTTCCGTTGGCACGAAGTTGTCCCATTAAAATTTCACTATCATATACATTTTTAGAACAACCTAAGGTAATGACGTTAATTTTATTTTTCTTTAAAGACTTGGTTCTCATACTAATTATTTTGATTCAGGGTGCAAAATTAATAAAAAAATGTCGCTAAACTTGAAGTAAAGCGACATTTGTGAAATATTTGTGTGTGATTTAAAAATTCACCACATACGTTAAAGTAACATTATTGTTGAAATTTTTAATTCTTGCTGTATCATTTAAGCCAGAAGTTAATAAAGCTTCTGTTCTTTTACGGTTTTCGTTTGTATATGAAATATCTAATTTAGAATCTCCAAAATTGTAGCCCAAACCACCAGAATAGCTCATTAAATTGCCCAAAGCTACACTAACTTTATAAGGACTTTGTTCGTATCGGTAACCACCTCTAACACTCCATTTTTGAATTTTGTATTCTCCACCAACTCTAAATTCGTAAGTATCTTGTAGTTCATTTTCTATTTGCGTATTTAAACTACTAAAAATAATTTCATTGGTAGGTTTAAATTGCGTTTTAGCGTAGTTTTTAGATATATAATCCACACTTAATAATCCTTTTTTACCGAATAAAACAGTAGCACTGCTAGTTAATATACTTGGTGTTTGGATTTTATATGTTGGATATATATTTACCGTATTTGGATTTACAATGGCTTGGTTCATTGTTGTGTTTGTAGCATTATAATAATTGGTAGCAATCGTTTGTGTCAACTCATCATTTAAGCGATACCAAGTTGGTGTTTCGTATGCTAATCCTAATCGAATATTTTTATTTGCTTTATAAATAGCTCCAAAATTCATCGAAAAACCCGAACCGTAAGTATATAATTCATTATTAAAACGGGCCGTATCAACACTAAATCCGGTGGAATAAAAAGCATTTAGGTTGCTTTCATATAATGAAGAAGTTCTTAAATAATCTGTAAAATGAAAATTCATATTCATACCTACATACAATTTATCTTCGTACGCACTTGAAAAGTTCATGGTAAATTTACCATTATAACCATTGGCTTGAATGGTATTTCTATGAAAATATTTTCCTCCAGAAGGCACATTAGTGTAATAATTATCAGTTGCAGAATCATAATCAATCATGTAAGAATCATAGCCTAAAAGGGCTTGTTGGTCAATAAAATCTATATCTTCATAATAATTTCCTGCAATATTTCCAGTTCTAGCATTTGCAAAACGTAAAAAATAACTATCCATAGAATTATAAGGATTTGTACCTTCACTTACAATAAAGTCATCAAAATTATTAGCATTTTCATAATTTAAGCCTAACGCAAATTTTTTCCAACCACTTTTTGATTGATTGTCATTAAAAACAAATACTGCACCTAACTGATTGATGTCTAACGAACTATCATTTGATTTAGTACTTGTTCCAAAATAATTAGCGTTATTTCTTTTGTTGAAGCTAGTTAGTGATATAGTAGCTTGGTTATAATTGAAAATTGAAGAACCAGCAGGGTTTATATTTATAGCTGATAAATCACCTCCAATAGCTCCAAATGCACCACCCATAGCCCGGTATCTTGCAGTTCCATTTAAGTTTTGAATACCGTAACGTAACGCATCTGACACTGTGGTTTCTTGTGCGTAAACTGTAAAAGCACTTCCAATTATTATAGAAAATAATATCTTTTTCATATATGTAAAATTATATTTTTTTAAAAACCTGCGATTGTTTTCAAACAGGTTTTATTTGGTTATTTTTTATCTTCCTCCTCTACCGCCGCCGCCAGATCTACCGCCGCCTCCAGAGCTACCTCCCCCAAATCCTCCAGAGCTTCTACCGCCACCAAAGTCTGAACTTCTTGGTGTAGATATTGTTCTAGGTGTTTCGTTTCTTGGTGTGTTTGTTCTAGGTTCTGAGGTTTGAGTTCTCGGAGTTCCAGTATTTGTGTTTCCTCTAGGATTATAAGTTCTTGGATCAGAAATAGGCGCTCTTGGCGTTCCGGTATTTGTATTTCCTCTTGGATTTAAAGTTCTTGGGTCCGAAACTTGCGGTCTAGGTGTGCTGATTGAAGTTCCTCTAGTTTGACCAATTTGATTTCTTGGAATAGCGTTAGTATTACCAACTCTTCCAGAAGCTACTCTTCCAGAATTACCGTTATTATTAATATAACCGCCGCGTGGGCCATTATTAACCGCCACATTTCTGCCGCCACCATACCATCCATTCCATCCCCAACCGTTCATTCCCCAGTTATTGCCATACCAGCCGTTCCATCCCCAGCCATTCATTCCCCAATTATTACCATACCAGCCGTTTCCGTACCAGCCGTTCCATCCCCAATTGTTGCCGTACCAGTTGTTGTAGCCCCAGCCGTTCCATCCCCAGTTGTTACCATACCAGCCATTCCAACCCCAACCGTTCATTCCCCAGTTATTCCATCCCCAATTATCATTTACAATCACAATATTGTTGTTGGTTTGGTTTTCACCCCAGCCGCCATATCTAGTACTATTTTCTTGAACATATACTGTGTCGGTTGGTGATTTATAGTTGACTACATCAGTTAAAACTTCGGTAGGTCCAAAATCTTCTTTCATACTTTTGAACTGCTGGGCATATGCGTTATTGTATGAACCTGAACTCGTTTCGGTTTGTACAACTCGTTTCGTTTTTACAGAATTATCAGGACCATAAACGCCATCATCATCATAATACGATGAATTTTGGTACGAACCACAACTTACTAATGTGATAGCACCTACAAATAGACTTAAAAATCTAAGTGATTTTAGCTGAAAAATGCGATTTGTTTTCATATATATTAATTTTTATTGTTGGTCTTTGCAAAATTAAGTAGTTTTGTACCACTAAATTAATACAAATAAAACAAATTTTGTGCCAATATTATAAAAATGAGTAAAAATTTAACAACTAGAAACGAAGATTATTCTGCATGGTATAACGAATTGGTCGTAAAGGCTGATTTAGCTGAGAATTCAGGGGTAAGAGGTTGTATGGTAATTAAGCCATATGGTTATGCAATTTGGGAAAAAATGCAAGCAGAACTTGATAAAATGTTTAAGGAAACAGGTCATAGCAATGCTTATTTTCCTTTATTCGTACCAAAAAGTATGTTTGAAGCGGAAGAAAAAAATGCCGAAGGTTTTGCTAAAGAATGTGCTATCGTTACTCATTATAGATTAAAAAATGATCCAGATAAACCAGGAAAATTGATGGTTGATCCAAATGCAAAGTTGGAGGAAGAATTAATTGTTCGTCCTACATCTGAAGCTATTATTTGGAGTACATATAAAGGATGGGTGCAATCTTATAGAGATTTACCTTTGTTAATTAACCAATGGGCAAATGTAGTACGTTGGGAAATGAGAACGCGTTTATTTTTAAGAACTGCTGAATTTTTATGGCAAGAAGGACATACTGCTCATGCCACAAAAGCGGAAGCAATAGAAGAATCTGAAAAAATGATGCATGTTTATGCTGATTTTGCAGAAAATTTTATGGCTATTCCGGTTGTAAAAGGGTTAAAAACAGAAACGGAACGTTTTGCTGGTGCAGAAGAAACGTATTGTATTGAA
This sequence comes from uncultured Flavobacterium sp., assembly GCA_964402375.1. Taxonomy (GTDB): domain Bacteria; phylum Bacteroidota; class Bacteroidia; order Flavobacteriales; family Flavobacteriaceae; genus Flavobacterium. Next base: position 17,080 of record CAYOCC010000019.1, read on the forward strand.
GCGTTAATGCAAGATGGAAAAGCATTACAAGCAGGTACTTCACATTTTTTAGGACAAAATTTCGCTAAGGCATTTGATGTAAAATTCACCAATCAAGAAGGTAAACAAGAGTATGTTTGGGGTACTTCGTGGGGCGTTTCTACGCGATTAATGGGTGCGTTAGTAATGACACATTCCGATGATAACGGTCTGGTTTTACCGCCAAATGTAGCGCCAATTCAAGTAGTTATTGTTCCGATTTTTAGAACTGACGAAGAATTTGATAGTATTTCTGAAGTGGCAAATAATTTAGTAACTCAATTTAAAAAACTAAATATTTCTGTAAAATTTGATAACAGAACCACGCAAAAACCTGGTTTCAAGTTTGCAGAATGGGAATTGAAAGGAGTACCAGTTAGAATAGCAATTGGTCCTAAAGATTTAGAAAACGGCACTTTTGAAATCGCTAGAAGAGATACTTTAACCAAAGAAGTTAAGCCAGCAGACGGAATAGTAGCTTATATTCAAAATTTGTTGGAACAAATTCAGAAAGATTTATTTACTAAAGCTATAGATTACCGAACGGCACATACTACTGAAGTAAATTCTTTTGAGGCGTTTCAAGATGTTTTAGAAAAAAAATCAGGTTTTGTGTCAGCACATTGGGATGGTACAGCAGCAACTGAAGAAAAAATTAAAGATTTAACAAAAGCTACTATTAGATGTATTCCTTTGGACAGGGCGGAAGAGGCAGGAGTTTGTGTTTTAACTGGTGCACCATCAAAAGGAAGAGTGCTTTTCGCAAAAGCTTATTAATGTGCCAATTAGCCAATATTTCATTGAGACAATTTGAAGATTTGGATTTTAGATTTTTATTTACAATAATTAGCATATATATAGCTTTAAGGTAAGCATTTAAAAAAACTGAAAATTTTCACATTAGGTATTGCACAGATAAAAAATAGTTGTATTTTTGCACTCGCGTTACGAAAATGTAATGGTCCGTTCGTCTATCGGTTAGGACGCCAGGTTTTCATCCTGGTAAGAGGGGTT
>CAYOCC010000020.1:0-17806 GCA_964402375.1 uncultured Flavobacterium sp.
AGCTGCTCCAATTGTTTTACCTGCTATAGTAACTACAATTGGTGGTTATGTTGCAGTGGCTGGAAGCGTTTTATCGGCTGCAAGTCAGCTCACTACTACTCATGACAGCCAATAGTTCAACATTAGCGGGAACCGCTGGAGGAACATTATTAAGTATAGTACCTAATCTTTCCTCTGATGATATTGCGAAAACAATTATCTTAGCTACTGTTGGTGCTGTTGTCAGTTTTGCGATTTCGTTACTGCTTAAAAGTATAAATAAGAAGCACAAAAAATAAGTTTAGCCCTAGTTGTGGTGACCTTTGGGTTAAACAAAAGAAAGCCAAGTCGTGAGACCTGGCTTTTTTGATTTAACGGTTTACTAATTTATGAATTGGCAGATTTAGAAAAGGGTTGTTTCATTTTTTTCATAATTTTTAATGAGACACAAAGCTAAAATTACAATTAAACGCACTAATTCCTATATATGCAGTTACATTAAGCCATTATTTGATTTAAAATCTTAATTCCATTTTTAAAAGCACATATCTTGGCATTAGTCTGTGTTCAGTTTGTGAAATATTGATATCGGAAATACTATAATTTCTAAAAGTTTCAACGTTTAAAAGATTATTGCCTGACAAGAAAAAAGTAAGTTTATTTTCTTTAACAACATAACGTGCTTCTATATCTAAGAAATAATATTTATTGTTGTTTTTATCTAAGTTCCCAAAAAAGTAACGCTCTGATTGCATTTGAATATTAAATGTGTTACTAAACATAAAAGATAAATCTAAAAACGTCATATTATTTGTAAAATTGTTTTTTATAGTAGTTTCCACTTGATTATAATTCCATTTTGAACCAATATGATAATTGAAAAATCTCCTAAAACCACTACGCAACTCAAAACCATAATCCGCATTAAGATTTTTAACTTCTCGAAGATTGGAGTTATTTACAATATTTTTAAAATTTGTTTTGGATGCTCCTAAATTGACTTTAAAATTCGATTTTATAGGTTTAAAATAATGGTCAATATTTGAAGAAATAGATAAAAACTCGCGGTCTTTTATGATGATTTTCTCTGATTGTGAATAATTTTGAGTAACGATGGAGTTTGTACTAAAAAAATCATTATTCTTGGTATAGAAAATAAACGTATTTGCAAAAAACTTATCGCCCCAGCTGCCATAAGTATAATTTAAAATGGCACTTGATGAATTTAACTGATTAAAAGCTTCTAAACCTTTTGAAAAGGAACGAAAACCCGTCTGCACAAAACCGGAATATACGTCTAAAACTCCTGCATTTGTTGTGATAAAAGAATAGGAAGTTAAGATTTTATTTTTGTCGTTAATTTTCCAATCCAGACCAATTTTTGGCATAATGAAAAATGGATTTTGATTGGATTTTATGTTAAAATTTTCTAATTTATTAATCAATTGATGCGCATGTGACTGGGTCAATAAAGTGAATTTCCCTAATTTAAAACAATATTTAGCCGATAAATTTAAATCGTTTGTAGTGTAAATCAAGTTGTTTTGATATTCATTTGGAAAGGACAAGCTAGTTTGATTATCTAGTAATTGAAAACGAGTGTCTAAATTATCTATCCTCAATTGATTAACCATTTTTAGTTCTAATAAATCGCCGTTTTTCTTTTTGTCTAGTAAATGGGCTTCAACGCCAGCAAATTGCATTTTATTTTCGCTTAATTGTTTCGTATTATTGGCGTTTTCGGAAAATAAATCGGATAAAATAAATTGATTAACCGAATAATTTTGTGGTGTTTTTTCATTAATATATCTTCCAGAAAGCAAGAATACTTTTTTTTCATTCAACTTGTTCGTATAAACAATTTTTTGGTCTAAGAGTTGGTTGGCTGCATTTAATCGTTCATTTAACAAATCGTTATTAAAAAATAAATCGCTTCTGTTTTTTTCATTTGTTTTGTTGAATTTTCCAGTATATTCAAAAGTTTTATTTTTTGATATGTCAAAAGTTAAATCTACTTTACCAAAACCTATCAATTGTTTTTTTCTTCCTACAAAATCTTCGGTATTTGCAAATGTGGTTGTGCCAACTGAAAATGATTGAAAGCTATTTCTAAAAAAATCAACTTCATCCGTATTTAAAAAGCCGAGTGTTTTTAGTTTTACTTTATTAGATAATGTAAAAATACTATTTAAAGAAAGCATTTCGGCATTGTTTAAATTTACTCTTTTTTGTTTTAAGTTTGGTGTATCAAAACCTAAACCTAATAACGAATTTGCTGTTTGATCATCGCCAATACTTGCGGGTTCATCAAAACGAAAAGGTCTAATTAAGTGGTTAATATCGCCAGTAGCATCTACTCCGATATTGTTAAGATTGGTTAAAAAATAATATTTGTTTTTTTTACCAAAGTTCATTAAATTACTCCTAATTTCATATCTGTTTTCAGAAACTAAACCGTAACCTGCGTTAATATTACCAAACCATACTCGTTTTGCATCTTCTTTTAACATCAAATTTAAAGCCACTTTATTGCTATTCTCAATACCTTTTAAATGTTTGTTATTGGAATAATTTTTTAAGAGTTGCACTTGATCGATTGGCTGAACCGGCATATTTTTTGTTAATATTTTATACCCTTTTTCAAACATATCATCACCATCAATCATTACTTTTTCAATTTCTTGATTACCTACTTTAATGGTTCCATTTGCATCAATATTAAGCCCAGGAATTTTTTTTAGTAAATCTTCAACCGTTTGTTCGTTGCCTTGTTTAAAGGAATCTGCATTAAAAATTATTGTATCGTTTTTTATAGTTATTGGTTTTTTGGACTCAATTAATATTTCTTTTAGTTCTGTAAATTTTGTACTCAAGACAAAATTTACTAATTTAGTTTCGGATTTATCCACAATTAATATGTCAATAATTTGTTGTTCAAAACCCATTGAAGTAGCCGTTAAAACAAATTGTCCTGTTTTTTCAATTTTTAATGAATATTTACCTAATTCATCTGTATAAGTATAAGTTATAATTCTGCCAGTGTTATCTTTAAGAATAACACTAGCAGAGACTATTGGTACTTTATTAGTTTCAAGAATATTGCCTTTTAAAAAGCTTTGACCATATGTAGAAAATGATAAAAAAACTAAAATTAATAATAGTGTTAATTTTCCCATTCAAATTCTTTTTCAATACCTGTTCTATTTAGCTTAATATTTGAAACAGAAACACCTTGTGGCATCCTACTTTGAGTTCTAGCCATCTGCTCTTTAATTTCATTTTCTCTATCGATGATTATTGTTTCATAACTTACTAAAGGTAAATTATCATTCTTATCAAAAATTACGTCTTTGTTCTGAATAAAATTTATTTTTTGAACACGCCACGAATGTTGATTGTCATCATTTGTATTATATAGTTCTAATATCAAACCCGGAAGTCCTTTAAATTTCCATGGGCCAAATGGGATATTTAACTCTTCAGAATACCATGCTGTAATTTCTGAACCTCTGAAATTAGTTGTAGCTTTTTTACATAAGAATTCTCCAATTTTTTTGGTTTCTTTTTCTAATACACTCCAAGAATAATTTGGCAAGCTGTCTTTTACTAGCACTTTAATACTTTTATTATTATTTGTAAAGTGAATTATTTGATCGTCTTTATTTAAAAAATATTTAGTAGCGTCTAGTTTTATTTTTTTTTGACTAATTGTTATTTTATTGTTCAAAGGGTCTTCCTCTATAATTTTAACATTTTCTTCATTTTCAATTAACAGAGAATCAATTAAATAAATAGCTTTACTATTCAATGCTAATAATGTTTCTTTATTAGTTATGTTTCCTTTAACAGCTTCGTATTGAACTATTACTATTTTATTTTGCGTATATGATATTTGGTAAAAAAAGAATACTAAGATTAAAGCTTTAATTTTATACATTATGATTAGTTTATTAAATTAAATAAGCATAGACAAATTAAATTTTCAATCTATGCCTATTTTTAAATTAATTATACAATTGCGTTTAAGTAAGCAACATGTTTTTTAGCTTTATCTATACAATTAGAAAGTGATGTTGCAGTTGTTGAATAATTAGTATCATAACTATATGATGATCCATCTGGATACGTAACTATAGTTGTGATTGTATAAAAACAATTGTCTTCTACTTCTTTCATTACATATGATTTGAAATCACTAGAGTTATTAGCAAAAGCAAACGAACCGATTAGCATAAATGCTAAAGATAAAAATAATTTTTTCATACTTTTTAAAATATTTTGCTTGAATCTTTGCAAGAGCTTCTGGCTCCCTTTGAGGCAGTCAAAGATTTTCTGCTGTTGTTTTCCACTATGGATTTCTGCCTGATACAAGTAAATTATTTCTTTTGTTTGGTGTTATTCCTTTATTATAAAAACCACTCCGTTGGCTGAACTTTGAAATTTTACACGAACTTTTGTAATAAGATTACTTGTAACTTATTTATTTGGGAAACTTTCTGACTAGTATTTTACTTTATTGTCAAGACAAGCCAAAATTTCATTTTTCTTACTATTTAATATATTCAATTCAATGCTTAATTTTTTTTTTTTCAAACTTAACTTATGCATTACTACTATTATTTACGTATTTACACTTAAATTTCAGGTGTATTATTACTCATACATTTTTATTTATTTGATTAAATTATACCGTAGAATGATATTGAAAAACTTTTTCTTTTTTATTTAATACCTCTTTAAAGGATTAGGTTATTTTAACCTATACCTTAATAAAATAGCGCTTCTAATTTCATTGATGAGATGAATATTTTTGTTGAAATTGTTTTCTTTTTCTTGCAGAAGTTTTAGTGCTTGGACATTTTTTAAGTGCTGCTCGTGTTCACGCATTACTCTTGTAACTTTTGGATTGAACTCATTTTTAAACTCATAAATTGAAATAAATGGTATAACAGAACCTTTTAGATATTGGTGCCAGAACTTGGATTTCCATAAACTCATGGCTATCCAATACACGTTTTCTTTTTGTTCTTCCGTTTGGAAGACCAAAACAAAGCTGTTGGTAAAAGGTTCGTTTTGAGGTTTGCCGCTGTTTTGTCCTTTGTTTAATACGAAAAAATGCGGGTTCGCATATTGTGTGTTTGGTTTGTGGGTTTTGATAAAAATAGTGTCCATAATACAAGGATTTAAAAGGTTAACTTTCTTCGTCTTCCTGTATCGGTTGCTAAAATCGTGAATTGTTGTCGAGGTGCCTCACACATTTTTGCAAAAGAAAAAAGGAAAAAAAAGAAAGCCGTCTTGCCTTGTGGAGGGTATCAAAAAAGCAAGTTTTTCGGATAAAACACTACCCTTATGAGTGAATAGTAATTGGTGATAAGTGAATAGTCAAACTGGAAATGTGAGGGTGGAGATTTTATCCGGAACCGAAGGCTTGAACTTGCTTTTTTGACTACCTGGAACAAATATTTGCCTTCTTTTTTATCCTTTTTTTTGTGAAAATGTTTCTTTTTTTTGGTTAAAGGTTAAGGGTTAAGGGTTAAAGGTTGGGTTTTTCTGATGGATTTCGGGAACAAGGGTGTGATTCTATTTAGTGATTAGTAACTAGTGATTAGTAACTAGTCTTTATGATTTTGAAAATCACACTCTTGTTGGGGATTTGATTTTTGAGGATGCTTGAAAGTCTGTTGAAAGGCCTAGTGATTAGTTTACAGCTAAAGTCTGAAGAAAATGGGAAGCATCTTCAAAAAACAATGCATTACTACCTAGTGCGATTTGGCAGTAGCGGAACAAGGGTATGTTTTTTTTTTAGGGATAAGGGATAAGAAAAAAGGGATAAGTTGATATTCATTTGGAAACTGAAAAAAAAGCATACTCTTGTTTGGGTTTTGATTTTTGAGGATGCCTGAAAGTCTGTTGAAAGACGTAGTGTTTAGTTTGCAGATAAAGCCTGATGAAAATGGGAAGCATCTTCAAAAAACAATGAAAATTAGGTCAGCGGTAGCGTACTGATTTTTGGGCGGGTGCGGATATTTTACATAATAACTGTTATAACTGCCGCTGGTGGTGCATAGGGAGAGAAAAGGCATTATAACACTTATTATGTAATAATAGCTTGGGAGTGGTTTTTGTGTGTTTTTAGCGTTTGTTTTTGGGTTGGCTGTAAGTGGATAAAAAAAGGCATTTTGTGTGCGAGGGGTTGGGAAAACAAAATGCCTTTTTTTATTGACTTACTTTGGGGAAAACAAGTGCTAAAAACATACAAAATAACACGTGTGCGGCGGGGAGCGTTGGGCAGAACCTATGATTAATAAATTTTAATTATGATTTTTTGGGTTTGTCTTCAAAATTATCTTAATCATGGACGTAAACTAATATTGAGATCATATCATAATTAGATCGTTTATTTATCCGAAATTAACTGTATTTCTACATTTTGGAAAATTAGTACATCCTAAAAAATCTCCGAATTTACTCGTTCTTTTTACCATATAACCACTATCACATTTTGGACAAATAAAATTATCTTTAAGAATGTTTATATCATTAAACGTTTGATCACAAATAGGATAATGTGAACAACCTAAAAAATTTCCATTGGTAGCAGAATTTTGTCTAATCACTAATTTACCCGTTTGACAGTAAGGACAATTTGTTGCGTGCAACGATCCCTGATTGTCGCTTACTAAATAATTATTATCAATTAATAATTCTTCAGCAAACAATGAAACATCTGAAGGCATTAGTACTACTACTTCATTTTTAGTCCTCGTTAAAGCTACGTAAAAAAGGCGTCTTTCTTCTGCGAATCGATATTCTTCACTATCACTCATTAATAAAGATAAGACAGGATCATCAGTCATTTTGTTTGGAAATCCTAGTAAATGATTTTTAAGATTTAAAATAACAACATTATCAGCCTCAGTTCCTTTTGATTTGTGTACTGTTAAAAACTTAATGTCCACATCTTCAAAACCTTCAATTACAATTTTACCTGAAGCTTCAAAAAATTTAATTTTATTGCTTGGGGTTTGTTTTATTAAATCATTAATATCGAAACTATGTCTACCTAAAACTAAAATCGATTGTTTACCATACTTTTGAATTAGTTGTTGAATTTCACTTATAAATATTTGCTCTACTTCCTCTTGTTTATAATTAACAAATTTAATAGGTTCTTGTATTGTACCTTTTTTTGATTTTGGATTTTTAGTAATTTGTTTTTTATTTTTCTGAATGTATTTTGATGTAATATCAATCAATGATTGAGCGTTACGATATGTTTGTTCTATTAATAATAACTCATATTTACCAACATATTTTTCAAAGTTACTAAACAAAGAAATGTCACTTCCTGCAAAACGATATATGGATTGCCAGTCATCGCCTACACAAATTAATCTTGCACCTGACAATTGTCGTATTTCTTTAATTAAATTGAACCGAGCAAATGAGATATCTTGATATTCGTCAATAATTATGTATTGATAATTATAAATAGGCTGGTTATCCTGAATTTCATCAGTCGCCTTATTAATCATATCATTAAAATCGATTTCATTTCTTTCTTTTAATACGGTATCATATTTTTCAAGAATTGGTAATACAAAATTTAGAAATAATTCTTGGCGTTCTGACATAAACTCATTTTGAGATTTAGCTCTTTCTTGGAACAATTTTTTTAGAGCCTCAACTTTCAGTTTTCTTGATTTGGAAAGATTGATAAAACTCTCTATTAATTTGATAATTTCCTTCCCGAAATTTTCATCATTTTCCGTAACTTTCTCATAAATATCTTTTGAATCACGTGGTTTGAAAATGACCTTTTCAGCTTTTAATATTTCCTCTAGTTTTTGTAATAAAATATTATCTCTGTTGTAATAAGAGTAGGTTTCTACTAATTTGGTATTGTATGTTTTATGGGCTTCCCTCTTTAATTCCATACCTCTTACATATTCACTTTCATTGAAATCGCTTAGCCATGTTGCCCGATTGTTTTCATCAATTCCAAAATGTTCTAAATAGATATCATACTCCTTTAAAAAAAAATCAGGTCGATACATGACGTCTCCAAAAGGATATGGTTGCTCATACTCATATTCAATTCCGTTTAAATATAAAAAGTTGGCTATTATTAGTTCTTCTACACTTTTTACTCTCTCGCCTTTCATAGTATCGAGTGATGATTTTGATACTTTATTTAAAGGCTCGCATTTTGATTTTAAAGTTTGAAAATCGATTCCTTTTTCAATATCAATTTTTTCACCCAAAGAATTAAAATTATCATATTCTTCAGGAATATTCATATAACAAGCCACATATTGTATAAATGATTGTAATGACACCTTGTTATTAAAGATTTCATTTTTCAAGTACTCCTTAACCACTTTGTTAAGCGTGTTTTCATTAGTAACTGCAGGGATATTTTTATTGAATTTTTTAATTATATCATACCCTAACTTATGAAACGTTGTAGCTTGAATACCAAGATTAATTTTGGTGAGTCTGTCATTTAGATCCTCAACTGTTTTTTTAGTAAATGATAATAATAAAATGTTATCAGGGGAAATGTTTTTTTGTTCAATTAGATATTTTACTTTTCCAAGAATTGTAAGAGTTTTTCCTGATCCAGCTCCTGCGACGATTAAGTTGGAGTATTCATCTGTTATAACAGCCGTTCTTTGTTGTTCATCTAATACTTTTCCTTCAATATCATCAAAATAGTGTTTTAATCTTTCTTTTTGAGAAGTGACATACTCTTGATTGTACTTTACGATATAATTATCGAAATCACCAAAAATTTCATTGAATTTTCTAACCTCATCTACTTTGCTGTAATATTTTGTTTTGTTCTGAAAAAACTTGCCTATTGAAGAAAATTGAGTTTTTATTTCATCGCGTTTAACCCAAGTTATATAATCATCCAACTTATCTACTAATTCAAAAAACAAACTAATTTGGACAAGATTCTCTTTGAAAATAGCATTGTTGTATTTGTTTTTCTCAGATTTGTATCGATATATAATGTATACAATTATAAGTATTGTTATGCTAAATATGACTATATTCATTTATGCCTTGTTATTTTTTTGGAAACAAATGGTTTTTTAATTTTTCTAATGCTTCTTGGTGTTTCTTGATTTGCATTTTTTCTAAATTCATCATTTTCCATTTTACTGATGGTAAATTGGCAATTACCTCAACGTTTTCCATTTCTAATAGTGTCCAATCTGGTGTTTTATTTTTGAATGTTAGTAGGAATTTCTTTTCATTCTCTGTCATTTGCGAATTGATTTGATGAATTAGATTTTCACGAGCCTCTTCTAACTGTTCTAATGGAACTTCTACTTCTGCCATTTGTCTGAATTCTGTTTCGTATATTTCACTAATGTCTTTTCTATTTGGCGCTAATAATTCTGAAATGGGTCTTTGATGACTGATTAAAAAAATTAGGAATGTTTTGCGTAAATCATTTGTTAATCCTTCATTTTCTAATAAGAATTTTACATCAAATAAATCGCGTGGGTGTTGTCTGTCTAGCGCTGCACAGATTTTTCCTGCGTATAAATCGGGAAGTGAAGCTACTTTCATTTCTACGTAACCAAACTCTTTTTCTACTTTTTCAGTTACTTCTAAAATTTCTTCTTGAAATACGGTTTCTCTAATTACAGGTGAAAGTTCTACTTTTATACGTACTTCACCTTGACTTACAATTAATCGTAAAGCATCACTCTGTTCGTGTGCTTCTTGTACTTTAGTTCCTGGTATTGCCTTTGTAATTCTTTCGCTTATTCTTGTTAGGGCTTCTTTAATATTCTTTAATGCTGTATCGCGATCATCTCTAGGTATATAAAGTAAATCGATGTCCACTGAAAGTCTTGGTAACTCTCTATAAAATAAATTGATAGCTGTACCTCCTTTTAAAGCAAAGCATTTTTCAACATCTACTAATGGCAATACTCTTACTAACAATTGTACTTGTTTTCTATATCTATTATTTGCTTCTAAAGCCATTCGGGTACTGTTATTTTGTATTTATTATCTAGTTTACCTCCTTTAGCAATCATCCTGTTACCAGAACCTAAAGTTATTTTATTTCGTTCGATTTTATTTAACCAACTGTAGTTCTGTCTGTCTGCAAACCAAAGAAATAGTCTTTTTGCTTTTATGTTTTGACATTGCTCCAATAGTTTTTGTAGACTCCGAGGCGATAGAGTTGTTAATCCTTGTATGAGTTGATCTGCATGTTCAAAGGTTATTTTTGTGGGTACTTGTAAAAGCACTTCTAAATAAGCTCTATCAGGTGTTGCCACGATTAGTTTTCTTCCCTCATTGTCCCATTCTATTTCTATTGTGAATTGATCTTTTTGTTTTTCGTATTCATTACTTTCAAAGAATCCCTTAGTTGAATGTTTTATGAACTTTACATTTACATCTAAATTCATCACCCATTTTGGTAATGGATCTTTACCGTACAAATGGACGGTTTTATTTTCAGAAAATGATAAGTAATGTGATAGTCCTTGCATTTCTAAAGCCGTTAAACCGCCTATTACTGCATCTGTTTTTACTGTTGATTGCAAAGAAAACACTATCGATTGCCATGATATTTTGGCTTTATTTCTTACGTATACTCCTTTACTTATTGACTCTAGTTGGTTACTTTTAACTAAATTATCTATTGAATGATTGCTGAAATTATTATCTAATAGCCATTTACGGGTAGCTATTACCCCTTCTGGTAGTGTGTGATATAATTCTATTCGCCTGTTTACATTTAGTGCCATAATTTACATAGTTAGCATTTAACGGCGATAATCGCCGTTATGTAAAGGTATTATAAATAATTTAATTTACAAAATAGTATTTTGACGGCGATTATCGCCGTTATTTTAAGAAGAAGTAAATTATTACGCTGTTAGCAAACCGATTTTATTTCAAGCCATAGTTGCCAAATTGCATACAAACCTGCTAAAAGTGTTCCAACTGCGATTATTATATTAAATGTATCTTCTTTAAATCTTTTCCTTTTTAAATCTTTAAGTTCTTGCTGATAACCACCATTTCGATGGAACAAAATTCCATTATAATTTATTTTGAAACACCATTCATTACTTTCTAATACATCAACATAGCCATCACTGTTTAATTTATTCAAAATCATATATGCTTCTGCTGGATTTACATTTAATTCTCCAAATTCACAAATTGATTTACTATGCTGAAATTTTATATTTTCTTCAGTAAATTCAGCATATAAATATTTCAGAACTTTATCTAATTTCTTTTCAGGATTCATTTTTTCTTTGTGTTTTGACAAACTATTTGTTTTTTTTATGCATGATAAAGTTAGATCAATCTAGCGTAAATAAGATGGCTTAGTATGACAACAGTTCTACTTAATTTATTTTTAAATATAGATTTTTAAATTAATAAATCATCAAAAGGATGAAAATTCAAACAGTCGGTTTTGTAGGGCTCATAATTTATTTATATTGTAGGCACGGATTGCAAAACCGAGCTGTTAGAAGTTTTTAGAATAAATTTTATCTCTCTTTATTGCATTTTTATCTATGAATCTTCCTAAATCTTCCTAAACTTGAATATCCTTCTTTTCTAAAATTACTTTAGTTGGAACTTTAACTGTTTTGCTTTTTACATCACTATTCTTTTTAATAATTTCTTCCATTAATTCCTGAACGGGTCTTTTAGGGATTTCTAAGACAGTATAATCTTCTTTAAAAACCTCTTTAAATGTTTCTTTAAATTTATCTTCTTTTCTCAATTTATAAAATAAAGGCCAAGTTTTATAGTTTTCTTTATCTACAACACCATCATTTCCAATTTTTTTAATCAATTCATAAACTTCTTCATAATTTTCTGTTATAATTAAATTTGCTAATTTAAAATCATCACTGCTTGCGCTCCAATCTTTGCTTTCAATAATTTTTTTTGCATTTTCTTCTTTTGAATTTAAATAACTTGAAAGAGCTTTGTTTACAATAAAAATATTTTTTGTAGAATCATTAAAATGCTTAGTTTGTTTGCAAGCAAAATCAAGCATTATATCAGCTAAATCATATTGTCCGGAAGTCAATAATGAATAACATATTTCATTTAAAGATTTATCTGCATTCTCAAAATCATTTTTAATTAGTTTCCTCCAAATTGTATGAGTTAGTTTAGTTGACAACTCATAAAGGCAATTATATGCAGTTGTGAAATATTTTAAATCTACGTTTAGCCTATCGTTTACATTAAAATTTTTAATATCACATTTATGGTCTTTACAAACTTTTAAATATTGATTGGAAATTATTCCATCGCAATGAACAAACAGATTTCTTCTTTCGGTTATTTCAATGAAAGTTTGCCATATTGGTAAGTCTTTTCTCAAAGGAATTGCAAGTTTGTTTTCTAAATAATCAAAGTGTTCCGAATGACTTTTTCGCAGAACAGTTTCAACTTCTTTTTCTATTACATATTCTCTAGCAGTTTCGATAGAATCAAACTGAATAAGTTGAGAAAAAGATAATTCTCTTTCAGAATTGTTTATGTATTCTGGTCTAGTTTTAAATAAAATTTTTAAAAGTTTATTTAAAAAAGCATCATATTGAGAAATTAAAGAAACAAATAAACTTTCAGGTATTATTTTCATTGCAAGTCCTGATATTTCTGAATTTTTTGATAATTGCTCAAAAATTTTAGAATCTTCAAACTTTACAGCAATAGATTTTTGACCATTTTCATTCTCAATTTTTTTCGCATTTTTTTCAATAAATTCTTCAAATTTAGTGTTTGCTTTTTTATTGTGTGGTTCTAAAAGAAGAAGTGTCATTGGTAGAGTATCTTTTATAGAATCTAAATGTCTAAGTAATTTATGAAGATTATCGTTTAAGTCTGTACTTTCCATTTAATTGATTTTAGTTGCTTTATGTTATGCGTTACTTTTGCTTCCAACTTTTATATTTGCGCTAAACTAGATATTATACATCTATAATTGGGTTGATTATAGCTTTTTTATGCAGTTATTATAATTATCAAATGTATAGATTTTATCTAATAAATAAAAAAAGATTTATATTGTGGGTGCAGATTGCAAATCCGCGCCGTCAGGGTTTTACAAATCCACGCCATCGGGTTATCTCCTCGTTCAATTAATAGTACGTTTTCATTATAAATGACACGTCTACTTATTCCATTTTTGTCTGTTGCTATTAACATAATTATTTAAAAAAAATGATTGTTAAACTTATTTCTATTTTATACAAAAGTCATTGCTAAATGAATTGAACCTTGAGGAACGGAAGGAACTTTAATTTCTTGAATGATTTCTTTGTTAAGTGCAAAATTCACATCTTTACCTTCACCTTGTTGGAAAAGAGAAGTAAGCTCTGCTTCTGTCAATTTAGAATGTTTGCTTACGGTATGTGCAATTCTATTTTCCATTCCTTCAAGTCGGCTAAGAGATTCTTTCAAGATTGTTCTACTTACACCTCCTTGCAAATTCATTGAAACTCCATGAAACAAAAATGAAGAGTTGGGTGCTGCATATCTATTTTGTCCAGCGACAAAAATAACATTAGCAATAGAGTCAATTGTTCCTGTGTTGTGCATTGTGATTGTCAACTTACTTTGAAGAGATATAAGAAAATTATAAAGTACAAAACCAGAGTCTACATCACCACCATTTGATGAAATGAAAAAATACAATTCTGTTGGATTGTGGACGTTAATCACCTCAGTCGTAAACTGAATGAACTTATTAACTTTTGTTGGATCTATACCGTCAAAAAAATTTATGTAAACTGTTTTATTATTATCCATATTATATTTATTAGTATTAAATTATTGTCTTGATTTATTACAGTTTAACTGTATCTATAAGATATTATGAATGAGATATAACTTTATGTACTTTATTAATTCTATTTTTTTGTTGTTGATTTCGATGGTTTTAACGATGCTGTATTGCCAGGTGTTTTTTTATTATCACGTTGACGTTGATCTGGTTTTCCCGTTGATGTTGCTGTTCTTTTTGGTCCTGGTTTGATTGCTTGTGTGGTCATAAGTTTTTATATTTGAATTGATTAGCACGGATTACAAATCCGCGCCATCTTAGGTTTGATTGCTTGAATGGTCATCGTTTTTTTGTGATTATTTTATGTTTAGTTTTAACGTAATGGTAATTGTAAGGTAGCAATAGAATTTAAAATTTCAATATTATTGATATTCAAATTAACATTTTATTGAAAAACTACTGGTTTAGGCGATTTTGGTATTTTTACAATATGAAATGGTTGTGTTAAAACTGTAAAACCATTTCCACTATTTAAGATAGAAACTGTGGCCGTAATATTTGTGGTATTTTCAATGACATTTGAAATATCAATAGAATATCCTGTATTTGGTCTAGTTCCATCAATTGAAACTAATAACTGAAAATTGTTAAAATCAATATTTGTTTCTGTAAAGTTACTAGTGTTTGCAGTTGTTAATGAATTCATTAATTGTAACCAGTCTGTTTGGTTAGTTATAACTAAATTTGATTGAACTGCATTACCTGAATGAATACCTTTACCTATTAAAACAGGTGTAATAGTTTGAGTTATTAAATTATTTTCGTCATCACTATTATTACAACTTAATGATAAAAATAAAACTAAACTTAAGATTAATGTTTTACTCACAACTAAAATATTGTTTTTTTGGTATTCTCGAATCGTTGATTTCATGATATTAATATTTAAAAGATTAATAAAAATAGCCACGCCAGAGGCGTGGCATGATTTGTTATTGTTTGATTAAAGTTTTTGCATCTACTATTTCACCATTTACAACCAATGCAACCGTGTAAAAACCACTTGGATAATCACTTACATTAAGATTGGTTTCGTTTGAATTAACATTTAAAATATAGTTATTTGATGTTCCGTTGCTACCATAATAACCAATTACCATTAAATAAGCTGAATTTACACCGTTAAGTTTATAACTTACCAATACATTATTTGTTGCAGGATTTGGCATAATGTTTTCTAATGTACTTGGTTTTAATTTTACTTCAACTTCGGTATAATCTTTAAATCCATCAACAGTTGATATTACTTCTAATTTGAATTTTTCAGAAATTGCGTTAGCAATTTGTAAATCTTTTCCTTGATAAATTAAATTACCCTCATTGTCATACCAATTATAGATAGCTGGTTCGTTAATGTCTTTTGCACTAATTGTTATTGCTTGATTTAAATCTACTTCTTTATCAGGAGCTTCTGCTTCAAAAATTGGTCTTGGATTTTTGTTGATAATAAATGTTTCACCGCCAATTATTTGTCCTGTTTCGGCATCTTTTTGAATAACGTGATAAGCGTAATTTGTTTTATCAGTTAACTCCTTTGTAAGAAAGTTAAAATCTAAACGCAAAGTACCTGTTTCATTTGCATTAAATACTATATTATCTAAAATTACATGATTACCTTTTACGATTTTTCTTTTTTCTTCTAATGTTTGGTCGAGAAATTGGGATTCATTTCCGCCACGTTTCCATGCTTGATAAAGAACATCATTCATTTTAATAGAAACTTCTGCTTCTTGATAAATAGGTTTACCTGTTTCTAAATCTGCAATTTCCAGTTCTAAAAAAAAAGTTTTAGTTTGATTAAATGGATTTCCTACCGCAACAACACCACCCGGGTTTACAATGTTATTTGGTAAAATATCTACAACAGTTACATTTTTCCAAGCTATGTTATTATTGTTACGAACATTTGCATTTAAATCGCCGGTTTCAGGAATAGTCATTGTGTCGTTTGTATCTACAATTCTTGATAATAAACAGAAATGCCATTGGTCTCCATCATTTCCATAGTTTGCTGGATTTGGAACTTGCCAAGGGAAGGTTAAAATGGCTTCTTGCCCAGCTTGAAGAATTGGAATATTTAATGTTCCTACTAGATTTCCCATAGAAGCACTATTTGGATTATTGGCGTCATAAAGCACACCACCATTCCATGGGTTTGGCCAACTTAAACCAGTTGATGCTTTTGCCCAATATAATTTTAATTGTTCGTTGCCTGTTGAGGCAACACATTTTTTGTTGATTACTCTAACTTTTACATAGTTAGGATTTTCGTTGGCTGAATAATCAGGATTTTCGTGTATTAAACCGTTATCATTACTGTTTCTAACCCAAATATTATCACTTATCCACATGTACTGGGTTACAGTATTTGGTTCAACACCAATATCATCTTGACTATCTTTTACATAAAGATCTAAATCTGCTAAACCTATGCTTTGAGCCATTTGTACTGCTAAAAATGCATTAACTCTGCCATATCCTAATTCTTTAGAATGCCCTAAATCAGTAGAATTCCAATTGTAATTATATCCACCAACTTTTTCAGAAGTGACTTTTAAAATTTGCTTCACTTGAGCCTGAGTTAAGCAAGGATTTACAGAATACATCAATGCAATTATACCACTAACAATAGGCGCTGCAAAAGAAGTACCATCTGCACATGAAGGCTCTGTGCAAGTATAGCCCCCAGCTATTCCAGTACTTACAATTCCGAAACCTGGAGCAGAAACAAAAATATTTTCTCCATGATTTGAAAAACTAGCTCTAAGGTCATTCTGTGTTGTAGCTCCAACTGCAAATACAAGCGAGTTACTTGCAGGGTAGCTTACTCCGCTAGAACTATTATTGTTACCTGATGCACATACAATAATAAGTCCATATGTATTATAAGCAAAAGTAATTGCATCATTGATAGCTGTACTTGGTGCTACGGTTAAACTTAATTGAATTACTTTAACTCCCATTTGTCCAGCATAAAGAATTGCATCATCAATAACTGATCCGTTTGGAAAATTTTGACCAACATTACATATTAGTAGTTTTGACCCCTCATTATTCCAACCACCACTAATACCTGCTATACCTTTATTATTATTTGTTTTTGCTGATACAATTCCTGCTACCCAAGTTCCATGATAATAAATTCCCTGTGAATTATTATTATTCAAATCAAAATTCCATCCTTTCCAATCATCTATTAAGCCATTACCATCGTCGTCAATTCCATTTCCAGTTGCAGGATTATTTGGATTTGACCAAGCGTCTTCCCCATTATTAAGATTAATATTTTGATAACTATCAGTACCTAAACCCAAATCTTCGTGAACCCAATTTGTCCCAGAATCAAGAATTGCAACTTTTATATTTGGCTTACCTTTTTCAATATTCCAAGCACCATAAGCATTAATTTTATTTAAGTGCCATTGTGATGCTTGATTTGTATCATTTGGAATTATATTATAAGATCCTTTTGTAGGTATTTCAAGATTATCAACTATAGACGAACTTGTTCCTATTAATTGAGTAGACTTTTGAAATATGTCTGTAACTCCGTTTGTTTGAAAATCACACCATCCTGTAATTGCTTTTCTTATTAAAGTTAAATTATTTTGTAAAATGTAGTTCTGTATTGCTTCTTCGGAAGCATTTTGCTTAAATTTAATTGTTACTAAATTACTTTCAATTGGGTAATGTTGTAAGTCAAAAACATTCAAGACATTCCATTCATTATTAATTTTAACGTATTCTTTGTTCTGAAAATTTCTTAAATTCTCTTGCGATAAAACATTTATTGAACTAAATGTAATTACAAGAAGTAGTGTAAATAAATTATTTTTCATAATCTAAATTATTATAATTGTAAAATTAGTTAATTATTTTGTAAAACACTGATATACAGATAAAAAAGAAGATGAGTGAATAGATTTTCTATTCATTTTTATAATGCTTCTGTCAAAAATTAAGTTTTTCATA
>CAYOCC010000021.1:0-5667 GCA_964402375.1 uncultured Flavobacterium sp.
AATTTCTATCCTTAAAGATTACCTAGAAAGTTTAAAGCTTTGAAGGAAACATTATCAGCAAGTAAGATCAAAACATTAAAATCCTGCTCATGGCAGTATTGGTGCAAATATATTTTAAAACTTCCAGACAAGACCAATTCTGGAGCTTTGATTGGAGATACTGTTCATATCATTCTTGAATGCCTTGGCTCTGCAAGACACAAGAGTCATTACAATAAGATAGTAAAGAATAAAGATATTTTTGCATCTAAAGCTATAAAGAAGATGGTTTACAAACACATTAAGAGAAAAAATCTTAATGAAACTACTGATTTAGAAAATATTCGTTTAATGGCTTTGAACGGTTTGACTTATGATTTCTTTGGAAAAAAGTATGGTGAACCGACAGAAGTTGTTTCAGAAAAAGATTTTGAAATAGTTGTTCAAGAAGAAGGCATTGAATATAAAATAAAAGGATTCATAGATAAACTTTTTATCTATGGTAATCATGGAGTTGTATTAATAAGAGACTTTAAAACGAATAAAAAGAAATACGAAGGTAAAGAAGTTACAGACAATCTACAAGATTACATGTACACGCTTGCTATTAGAAAACTTTATCCTGAATTAAAAGATGTAAAAATGGAATTCTTGTTTTTAAAACAAGACTTGAATGACGGTGGAGCGATGCCAATGCATCCCAAAGACAAATACGAGCTTTTGGGTTTTGAACACGAATTGACCGGATATCAAAAGTATGCTGATTCTTTTGTAGAAAAGACGGCTACATCTAATATGGCGGCAAATCAAGGAATGCCAAAAGACGGTAGTTTTTCAGGTAAACTTTTATGTGGTTTTGCAAAAGAGCCTAATCAAATTAAAAAAGATGGAACCCCAATGTGGTACTGTACTTATAAATTTGGATTTGATTATTTTGCAATTATCGATAAAGATGGCAAGGTTAAAAAGTCAGCATTCACTAAAAAAGAATTACAGAAAATAAAGCTGCAAGAAGGAGAGAAGATAATAAAAAACAAATACGATGGATGCCCATGTTTTAAACCTAAACCCGTTGAAGCTCCTGATGATTTCGACGCTTTTGACCTTGACAAGTTCTAGTCTTTCGGTATAGTTTGTGCAGCATGCTGCCATTGTTTAAATCACACTTTAGTATAGGAAAATCTATACTAACTTTAGATGATCCAAAAAAAGTAACTGAAGGTGGATCAGATAGCGTTTTTAAGATCGCAAAAGATAACGGTCTTAAGCAAGTCATTCTAGTCGAAGACACTTTAATTGGTTTTTTTGAGGCGTACAAGCGCAGCAAAGAAATGGGTATTCAATTAATATTTGGTCTTAGATTATCAATGAGAAATTCGGCTTTGCCAGAAGACGAAGGAAGCCAACACAAGGTAATCATTTTTGCGAAAGATGACCTTGGATGTAAATTGCTCAACAAAATCTATTCTAAAGCTTTTTGCACGAACACCGGATTCTTAGATTATAATGATCTTAAAGAGTTGTGGAGCGAAGATTCTCTTAAACTAGCTATACCATTTTATGATTCATTTATTTATATAAATAATTTGTCTTTTGGAAATGCTGTGCCTGATATTTCTTTTACAAAACCAACTTTATTCTTCGAAGAGAATGATTTAGCTTTGGATTTCATTTTAAAAGAAAAAGTCAAAGAGTTTTCTATTAACAATGATATCCCAATGACTAAAGTTCGCAGTATTTATTACCACAAGAAATCTGATGTTAAAGCTTTTATGGCTTATAAGATAATTTGCAATAGAACTTTCGGTCGAGATCGATCTTTAGAGAAACCAGAACTGCCTCATTTTTGTAGCGATAAATTTAGTTTCGAAGCTTGGAAGGAAGAAAATGTTACGATTTAATAAAGAACAAAAATATATTTGTTTTGATTTTGAGACTTGTCATCTCAATCTTTTAGACAATAGCAACAAACCTTGGCAACTAAGTTATTTAATAGCCAAAGGTAGCAACATACTTAAAGAAGTAGATAATCATATTTACTGGCCTGATTTAAAGCTTTCTGAAGGAGCGAAACTTGTTACTCATTTCGATGAGCGCAAGTATCGTTCGTTAGCCGCCGATCCAAAAGAAGTGTTGGCGGCATTTGAAGAGATTATTTACGATGATCAATACTTAATCATAGGGCAGAATCTTCTTGGTTTTGACGTTTATATTCACAACACATACAGAAGGCTTCTGGGTTATAAAAGTGACTTCTCTTACGTTAAGAGGATTGTTGATACCAACTGTATCGCCAAAGCAATTAAAAAGAATCTAAAACCTCAAAAAGATTCTGATTTTACTTTCTGGCAATATAGATTAAATGATTTTCGAGAAAAAGGCTTGAAGACTAGCATTAAAACTCAATTGAAAGAATATAAGATTGACTTTGATGAGAACATGCTCCATAATTCTATGTACGACGTTCAAATGAATTTTAAGATTTTTCAGAAGCAGCTTTGGCAAATTGAAATATGAATTTTTTACAGGATATAAAACCTTATGACAACGCCATGCTTCCCGGCGTTCGATTGCCACAGATTTCAATTGAAAATAAATATTATGATTTGTTGAGTATACCCACTTCATCAGATAATTTTACTTTCCTAAAAACTTTGTGTTACAAAAGTTTAAATAGTTTAGGATTAAATAACAATCAATACGTTGAGCGAATGGAGATGGAGCTAGAAATCTTCAGGGAGCTTGACTTCGTTGACTATGTACTTCTCAACTGGGATATTCTTAATTTCTGCCATGAAAATGATATTCCAACTGGTGCTGGCCGTGGTAGTGCTGCGGGTTCTTTGGTTTTGTTTATTGTGGGCGTTACGAAAGTTGACCCAATAAGGTACGAGTTGTTCTTTGAGCGTTTCGTTAGTCGTTCTCGCGCAAAGAAAATTATTAAAGACGATATAACTTATCTTGATGGTTCTTTGCTTCCTGATGTTGATAATGACATTAGTTATGATCGACGCATTGAAGTCATTAAATATATTGAGCAAAAGCATCTAGGTAAAACATCTAAGATATTAACTCTCAACACTTTATCTAGTAAACTCTGTATAAAAGAATGCGGAAAAATCGTTGGAGGTCTTTCCGAGACAGATGTAAATGAAGTTAGCGATAATATTCCAAAACTATTTGGTCGAGTTTTTGAGTTGGAAGAAGCTTATAAAGCTAATGATAAATTCAAAGCTTGGGTAGATCAGAACAGATTTGTCTTCGAAATAGGAAAGAAGATTGAAGGCTTGAACAAGAATACTGGCGTTCATCCTTCTGGTATCGCTATTTCTTACTATAAGATTGAAGAAGTCTGCCCAGTACAAAAGACTTCAGATGGTGATTTAGTTAGCGGCTACGATATGAATTATGTAGCTGAGTTGATGGTGAAGTTTGACGTTCTTGGATTGAGGACTTTAACTGTGGTCAGTGAGGTCTGCAAGAGACTAAATATACAAATGACTTCTATTGATCCAGAAGATCCTTTTATTTATGAAAACTTGCAGGGTCTTAGGACTCCACAAGGATTATTTCAAATTGAAGCTGAAACCAACTTTAAAGTATGTCGCAAAGTTCAACCCAAGTCATTAGAACAACTTAGCGCAGTGGTGGCTATTGCTCGCCCCGGCGCTTTGGACTTCGCTGATCAGTACGCTACATATTCCGCATCAGGAGTATTTCAATTAGTGCATGACTTCTTTAAAGATGAGCTTTCATACACTGGCGGCATCCCGCTTTATCAAGAACAGTTGATGAAGATGGCCGTGCGTTTAGGCTTCACTCTTGATGAATCAGAACAGTTGCGACGTATCGTTGGCAAAAAGAAGGTGGATCAAATGCCAGCATGGCAAGGAAAGATTCGTCAGAAAGTGGCTGAACAGAATCTTGACCCTGCGATTGGTGATGTGTTGTGGAAAGTAGCTGAAGACTCAGCAAATTATTCATTCAATAAATCACATTCGATTTCGTATGCCATTTTAGCTGCATGGACAATTTATCTTAAATTCAAATATCCACATGAATTTTTCTTAGCTCTTCTTCGATTGTCTAAATTTGAACCAGACTCGCATCAAGAAATCAACAAGATATCTAAAGAGTTAGTATTCTTTGACATCAAGCTTTTGCCTCCTGATCTAGCCAAGTCGTCTCTTGATTTCAAGATTGAAGATGGAAACATTAGATTTGGTTTGAATTCTATTAAAGGCGTTTCAGAAAAGACTCTTCAATCTCTTCAGAATTTTCGTGAAACAACTACTCCTACAAAATTCGATATCTTTATTTCCGCAAAACAAGCAGGAATTAACATAGGCGTACTTTCATCTTTAATTCAAGCTGGAACTCTTGGTTCGTATACGCATCGACGATCACGTTTGGTTCTTGAAGCTCAAGCTTTTAACGTCTTAACCGATAAGGAAAAGAAGTTCGCTTGTAGTATTGGCCCAAAATACGATTACGATATTTTAAATATTATTAGTGAATGCGCTTTTAAAGCTCAGACTCTCAATGAAAGCGGCAAACCTTTCATGAATGAAAAGCGTAAAATTACATTCAAGAAAAAGTACGATGAATATAAGAAAATCTACGAGCAGAATAAGAATTATGAAAAATTTGCAAACTGGGTTTTTGAAAACAGGTTGTTAGGCTATACTCCTACTATTAGACTAAAGACTATTTTCCAACAATCTGAATGCACCTTCACAGACACATTAGAGTTTCATTCCGCTTTTAAAGAAGATAGAATTAAAATGATTGGTGTAATAGATGATGTATATAAAGGGAAGACTAAAAAATCTAACTCTACATTTTATCGTTTTCAATTAAAAGATGAAGTTGGTAGCATAAGCGCTATGTTTTTAGACGGTGGAAAACATCAAAGATTAACAGAATATCTTGAGGATGGTTTAAAAATACCAGAGAAAGAAAGTATTGTAGTTTTCACTGGCAGAAAAGGTGACGATGTGTTATGGATAGAGAACATAGGAATCTTGGACGAAAAGATCTACATGAAATTATCTGATATAGAATGAAAAACTTAAACCTTACTCCTAGAGCGCAAAAGCTAATCAAAGAAGCTTATAAAATAGCCGTAGATTTCAAACACGCAGAGATCACGCACCTTCATTTATTTATAAGTTTTCTTAATCTTAGTCAAAGCCAAATAGAAGAAGCATTTGGTAATTTTGGAATAGATTCTTTAAAAATAAAAAATAGTGCTATAACATTTTTAAAAATAAATACCACAGCGCAAAAGAAAGCGGTAACTAAACCTTTATTATCTGAAGGTATAAAAACTATTTTCAAATGCGCTAAAAGCATATCTTCTAAATTTGATCATAAGTATATTGGTTTGGAACATGTATTTATAAGCTTATTTGAAGTTCCTGATCAAAAGTTTGAATTATACTTAATAGATTATAATTATGACTTTGTTAAGATAGTAGATTACATTGAACAAAAGCTGGAAGATGACGATATGCTTCCAAGCGTTGAAGAAGAAATGAACGTTCCTAATAAAGCGAAGCAAACCTTTGATATCAAGAAGTATAAAATCTTAAATACTTATGCTAATAATTTAAATACACAAGTGGTTAATGGAAAAATTAACAATTTACATTTAAATAAAGAACTAATACAAAAAATTTCAGAAGT
>CAYOCC010000021.1:5767-14882 GCA_964402375.1 uncultured Flavobacterium sp.
GAAAAATTAACAATTTACATTTAAATAAAGAACTAATACAAAAAATTTCAGAAGTACTTTGTCGCAAAAACAAGAATAATCCTTTAATTGTTGGCGAAGCCGGTGTAGGTAAAACTGCACTTGTTGAATCTTTGGCCCAAGCAATAGTAAAAGGAGAAGCTTCAGATTTACTTAGTCTTAAACAAATTTATAGCCTAGACATCCCTATGATGATTGCTGGTTGTAAATTTCGCGGGGAATTTGAAGAAAAGATTAAGAATCTATTAAAAGAAATAACCGATGATCCATACATTATTCTTTTTATAGATGAAATTCATACTATTATTGGTGCTGGCAATCCAGAAAATGGAAACGATATGGCTAATATTTTAAAACCATATTTAGCTAGAGGAGAGATTAGTTGTATTGGAGCAACAACATTTGATGAATACAAGAAAACCATTTCAGACGATCCAGCGTTATCTAGGCGTTTTCAAATCATCAAAATTGAAGAGCCGACAAAAGAACAAACTTTTAATTTAATTAAGAACATTAAAGGCGGATACGAGACTTTTCATGTTATTGATTTCACTGATGAAGTTTTACGTTTTACTATTGATAGTGCTGAAAAATATATCGAAGGAAGATTTCCCGATAAGGCTTTAGATATTATTGACCAAGTTGGAGCAAAAGTTAAATTGAAAAATTTTGTCAAATCTGCCGAGATGATCAAAATAGAAAAAAAACTTAGCAAATTTGTCGGCTCAAATGAACGAGTTAGCGAAAATAAAAAAATATCTTCCTTGGAAGCTCTTTTAGTTGAATACGAAGAATCAACAAAAAAGATGATCAATAATTGGCGAACTAATAAATATCAAATAATAAACTCTGATATTTTGGAAGTTATTTCTGATAAAACAAATATTCCAATTGATGATTTAAAACTACAAGACTTTGATAAAGTCAAATCTCTTAAAATTAAATTAAAAGAACAAGTATTTGGTCAAGAAACTCAAATAGAACATATTTACAAATCTTTAATCAGAGCAAAAGCTGGTTTTCGCAATTCAAATAAACCTATTTGCTCAATGCTTTATGCTGGCCCAACAGGTGTTGGAAAGACGATGACTGCAAAAATAATTGCAGAAACTTTATTTGTAAATAAAAATCATTTTATAACAATTGACATGTCTGAATACACAGACAAGACGGCTTTAAATAAGTTGCTTGGATCTAATCCCGGTTATATTGGATTTGATAAAGGTGGCGTATTAACTGAGAAGGTAAGAAAGAATCCATATTCTTTGATTCTTTTTGATGAAATCCAAAAAGCAGATCAAGACGTTTTATATTGTTTGTTACAAATTCTTGAAGAAGGAAAGATAACAGACTCTTCTGGAAAGATGGTTGATTTTTCTAATACCATGATTGTTATGACAACAAACATTGGTGCTGAAGTTGTCAATCATTCTGCTATAGGATTTGGAAAACAGAAAGCTGGCAAGTCAGATGTCCTTTCTTCTATTAAGAAGCATTTTTCACCTGATTTATTGAATCGTATTGATGAGATAATTATTTTCGATAGTCTTGAACAAGAACAAATTAAATTAATTATCGATAAAGAACTACAATTATTTAAGACTGACTTATCAGATAGAAATGTTATTATTAAATATTCTTCTGAAATAGTGGATTTTATATTTAATAAAATACAATTCAATAACTTTGGCGCACGACAAGTTATTAAAACTATTCAACGAGAATTGCAGACGCAAGTTGCAGAAAAAATGCTTGATTCTGATAAAAAATTAAATTTAGAAATTTCAGTCAAGGATAACAATATTTGTGTAATTTAATTTATATGCCTCTTCCGAAACCATCTAAAAAAGAAACAGAGCAAGAATTCGTTAGTCGTTGCATGGGCGACGATATGATGAATAAAGATTTTAAAGATCAAAAACAACGTGTTGCTGTTTGTTATTCTCAATATAAGATTCGTCATAAAGCTAAAGGCGAAACCAGTTGGGATGACGTTCGTAAAGGTGATAGTTTAAATATTTTATAATATATGAATGAACATAATCCTATTTATGGTGTAAATCCAAACCCTATGCCTTCCAATGACACATTTGACTTTGTGATGCCAGATATTCCTGAGCCACCTCAAAACGAAAAGCCAGAACCTAAAGATAGAGATTCTGTAGGTTTTAAATTTGGTTTTATTGGTGCTGGTCAAGGTGGTGGAAAGTTGGCTGAAACATTTTCTCAAATTGGATATGCTCGCGTTGGTGTTATTAATACCGCCGATCAAGATCTTGCCACTATCAACGTGCCAAATAAAATGAAATTTGGCGAACAACAAGGGGCAGGAAAAAACAGAGAATTCGCTAAACAAGCTTTTTTAAATAGTAAAGAAGATGTCGTTGATTTTATTAAGTCTTCTATTGGCACTGATATAGACCGTATCTTCGTAACAGTTGGTGCTGGCGGCGGAACTGGTGCCGGTGTTTGTTCTGAGCTTGTAAAAACCGTTAAGGAATATCAAAACACAATTAAAGCTGGATCTCCTTATGTTGGTTTGATTCTAGCTCTGCCAAAGCTTTCAGAAGGTAAGAAGGTAAGCCAAAATGCTTATGAAACCTTAAAGGAAGCTTGTGAGTTAGTAGAACAAAAGATTGTTTCTCCTCTTATCATTCTTGATAACGAAAGGATCAATTCTCTTTATCCAAAACTATCTGTAAATAAATTCTGGCAAGTAGCAAATGCAAATATTTGTTCTTTGTTCCATTTGTTTAATAACATTATCACTAAAAATAGTCAGTATAGTACATTCGACACAAATGATTTCAGAACTGTTCTCGATTCTGGCATTATGGTTTTTGGTGCAGCTAATATTACTAATGTTAGTAGTGAATCCGAGATCAGCAAAGCAGTACGCGAAAATCTTAAGAGAAATGTTCTTTGCGGCGAGCTTGATCTTTCTACTGGTAGCACCGCTGCTGCTGTAGCTATTTGTGACGAGAAGACATTAGATAGTATTCCTCAAGAATACCTAGACAATGCTTTCAATCAATTAAATAGAACTCTCAAAACCAACAGTACAGTTCATCAAGGCGTTTACAAAGGTGTTAAAGAAGGTCTTTCTATATTTACTGCTATTGGAGGTATTGCAACTCCTACTGATAAACTAGACGCTCTTCTAAAAGCTAGTCAATAAGTGTAATAAATTATATGTCTTATAATCAAGATTTACAATTTTGTTATTTCAATACTGGAACCACTATCACTCCAACTAGCGATAAAGATGTCTACATCGTTTCTGCACTAGCTTCATTTAGCGGCGATTTTGGCACTGTAACTGTAGGCGCAAATCAGTCTTTAAATCCTACTGTTCCAATTAAAATTTCTAGCCCAGTTGTTAGCGGAACAGCTAGAAGTTTGTTTTATTATTTCGAATAATTTGGCTAGAAATATCGCAGGATACTAATAATATCCTGCGATATATGAATCTTCAGATTTACAAGCCCAACCCAAAAAATCAAGGTTGTGCAATTAGTTTTCAAATCTCACAAAAGCCAAATAGCGAGCCTCAGTTTTATGTAAATTGTATTGCTCAACATTCTTGGAATGATCAGACAAAGACAGGCTCTTTCGCTGAGAGT
The DNA here is from genome assembly GCA_964402375.1 of uncultured Flavobacterium sp. GTDB lineage: Bacteria > Bacteroidota > Bacteroidia > Flavobacteriales > Flavobacteriaceae > Flavobacterium. The sequence goes on from CAYOCC010000021.1 coordinate 9,409, forward strand.
CGCAACAACCCTTCTAAAACTATTGCTGTTAAGTTCAATGAATTTGAACTTGGAGAAATGATCAATGCATTTCAACAGAAGACTTCTTATTCTGCATTTCATTCAAGCGAATCAAATAAGACACAAATTAAGCTAGCTCCTTATGAAAAGACTAAGGGTACTGGCGATTATGCTGTAAAGTATACTGCATTCGGTATTTCTTTTATTAGAAATGGTGCTGATACTTTCAAGGTTCCACTAGAACCGGGAGAAGCTGTTAGATTAATCGCTTTTATCAATAAGTTTTACTCTGTACTCGACGATTCTCGAAAGATGATTCCAAAGGCAGATCAAGCTCCAGCGCAAATGCCAGTACAAAAGCGCGAAGCAGTTCAAGAATCCGCTCCAAAGGTTAAGAAGGTAGAGCCAGTTGTTGCTGATTCAGAAGAAATGGATTTCTAATGCGTAAAAAACGGGTTTTAATTCATAGCAATTTTTGCAAAATGTTTACCGGCTTCGGTAAGCATAAAAAGAATCTATTATCATATTTATACAAGACTGGTAAATATGATGTTATTGAACTAAGCAATGGATATACTTGGGAATCTGAACAAATAAAATTTGTTCCTTGGAAATCTTATGGTACTTTGCCAGACGATCCAGAGATTCATAAGGAAATCGCTATTGATGAAAGGCGTAAAAATGCTGCTGGTTATGGCGCAGAAATGATTGACCATGCGGTAAAAGAATTAAAACCCGATATTTATTTAGGCATCGAAGACGTTTGGGCATTTAACGGTTTTCAAGATAAAGAATGGTGGAATAAAGTTCATTGCATTATTCACACTACTTTGGACAGCTTACCAATTCTTCCTGACGCTGTATCAATCGCTCCTAAAATAAATCATTATTTTGTATGGGCATCTTTCGCTGAAAAAGCGATGCATAAGCTTGGGCATACGCATGTAAAAACAGTGCATGGTACATTAGATACAGATTGTTTTTACAGACTTAACGACGAAGACAGAAAAAAGATTCGCACACGTTTTAAATTAGATAAGGAGTTTATTATTGGTTTTGTATTTAGAAATCAATTAAGAAAATCAGTTCCTAATTTGCTTGATGGATTTAAGTTATTTCAAACGTCAAATCCAAATTCAAATGCAAAACTTCTTTTACATACTTATTGGAATGAAGGTTGGGATATATTAAAGCTTTTAAAAGAAAAAGAAATTGATCAAAAAAATATATTAACAACTTATGTTTGTAAAAACTGTAATGGATATAATATTAAACCATTTGTAACACACATTATTAATTGTGATTTTTGTGGCGCACAAAACAGTTGTGAAACAACTAATGTAAAAACTGGAGTAAACGAACAACAATTAAATGAAATATATAATCTTATGGATATATATTGTCATCCGTTTACTTCTGGTGGGCAAGAAATTCCTATTCAAGAAGCCAAGCTAACTGAATTAATAACTCTTGTAACTAATTACAGTTGTGGTGAAGACTGTTCGACTGAAGCCAGCGGTGGTTTTCCTCTTGAATGGGCTGAATATAGAGAGCCGGGAACACAATTCATTAAAGCCTCTACGTTACCGACTAGTATTTTTTCCCAATTACAACATGCATACAATTTACCTTTAGAAAATAAAAAACTATTAGGTAAACAAGCTAGACAATTTGTTATGGATAACTATAGCATTGAAGTCGTAGGTAAGTTTTTTGAAAATTTATTCGACAGCCTTCCAGAAGTAAATTATAATTTTGAAAATAAAAAAATAAAATGTAATCCATTTTATGACGTAGATGAAAATTTAAAAGATAAAGAATGGGTAGAATCATTATATAATAATATTTTAACTCGAAAAGATCCTGCTGGAGTGGTTCATTGGGTTCAAAGATTAAATAATGATCTTAAAAGATCAGATGTATTAAATTATTTTAGAAAGACAGCTCTGACAGAGAATCAAAATACATTTCTTGGTGAAATGTTAGATTCTTTAAAAGAAAATCATAATACTAAAAAAATAGCTTTCGTACAGCCAGAAGGTGCTGAAGAAATAATCATAGCAACATCTTTAATATCATCGATTAAAAAACTTTATCCAGAACACGATATTTATTTTTTTACAAAATCTGAATATTTTGACATTATAAATTCTCATCCAGACATTAAAAAAGTTCTTAACTACTTTGATAAAATGAATGATCCTTTGTTTTTTGAAGGAAAAGGGTCTAGCGTTAAATATTTTGATATAGTTTACGCTCCTTATTTGTCTGTAAATAGTAATTATTTTAGAAACGGTGAGGATAAGTTGCAATATAATATTTATGAATCTAACTGAAAAGATGGCTTTAGATTGTGGAGTTAAGGTTTCACGACCTTATCTTGACAGATATTTTCTTCCAATAAAGAATGATAATTATATAATTATCGACACGCGATGCAAAAATACAAATGGCGAATATGATTATTTTAACGACGTTCTTGATTTGATTAAGCCATATTTAAAAGAAACTAATATTGATATTTTTCAAATAGCCACTGATAAAAATATAAAACTAGCTTGCGACAAATGTTTTATTACTATAAACAAGAAACAAGAGAATTATTTAATATCTAAAGCTAAACTTTTAATTTCTAATGAAAATTATAGTTTGCATATAGCATCAGTATTTAATACAAAATCAATTGGCTTATATTCTTTATTTAATCCTAATAATACTAGACCAGTTTGGAATAAAGACTCACAAATTATTTTAGAATCTCATAGAGACGGTAACCTTCCTTCTTATGGGCGATCAAATGAATTGCCAAAAACAATTAACTTTATTAGCCCATACGCTATAGCTAAAAATATTTTAGATTCCCTTGGTATTGTTAATGATCTTGGGCGTTTTGAATTAGTTCATTTAGGCAAGAGCTTTAATCAAAAAATTGTAGAAATTGTTCCTGATTTTATTTCTGATGCAAATTTCATGAAAGAAAGATCTATTAATTTAAGACTCGACTATGTTTCTAACTTAAATTCGTCTGTTTTTAATTATTGGATGACCAATAGAAAGGTGAATATTATCACCAATAAAGATATTAATATTAATATGATCGCTCCTTATAGAAATAATATTCTATTAATGACTATAATGCTGTCTGAAAATATTTCTGAAAAATTTTTAAAACACTGTAAATCTATAGGTTTAAAATTAAAAATCTTTTGCGACGTTAAAGACAAGCTAGAAGAATACAGGTTCAAATTCTTAAATTGGGAAGTCCATCAAGATTTTGAAAATGAAGGCACTTTAAATAAACTAGACACTCTTTCTCAAAAGTCTAAATTTATCAGCTCAAAAATTTTAATTTCCAAAGGCAAACAATTTTCTTGCAAAGCTAACTATTTCGCAAATAAGCATCTTGACAATTCTGAAGAATCTGTTATTCTGTCAAAAGAATTCGAACAAGAAATAGAATTCTTTAAAATTTACAATGAGCGAAAAGAATCCACATCTAGTGCCTCAGTCGCGTAACGCATGGGGTCTAATTCAAGGAATAGACTACAAAACAAATGAAGACGGCTCAATCAACTGGCGAGCGATGGTTAAATCAGAGCATCTATTCCCTAATAGAGGCTGGTTTGAGTCTCGTAAGCAACAGATGCCCACTTCCATTGAAGGTCTTGCTGATAATCAGCTTCTTATCAAGCTTGCTGGCATTAAAGAACTCGCTAAATTGCGAGGATATACAAGCGTAAAATACGACGTAGTTAAGTGTGAAGCTTCTTATGTGTCTATTAAATGTGGTATAACTTGGATTTCAAATTACGAATCACAGTACGAAAGCTTTTATGAAGATATCGCAAACGCTACGGTCAATAACACTTCGGATTTTGCTGTCAAATTTCTGGAGACGATTGCAGCAAATCGCGCATTCGTTAGGGCTGTAAGAAACTTTCTTAATGTACATATCGTGGGTAGCGATGAAATCGATGCTTCTAAGAAGGGGACTCCTTCTGTATTTGAAGACGATAACGAAGTCGCTCTTCCTTCTTCTCAAGGCATGCTAGAAAAAACTGCTAAAAATTCTGGTATTAGTAATTTTGAAGAATTTCAAGATTATCTTCGCAACGCTTGGAAACTAGGTGTTTATAAAAATGCTGATGCTAAAGTCTGGACCTGTTACAATGATATTCCAGCAAAAGAAGCTAGAATTTTAATGTCAATGTTAAAAGATAAGTAATATGTATAAAGAAGTTCTACAAATAAATATTAAGAAGCTTTCTGATAACGCAACGATTCCTACTCAAGGAACAAAGCTTGCTGCCGGATATGATTTATATGCAGCAGAAAACGTTACAATACATTGCGGAACTCGCGAATTAATAAAGACTAATATTTCAATTGCTATTACTCCCGGCTACTACGGACGTATTGCACCTCGTTCTGGCTTAGCTTATAAGAATGGCATTGATGTTCTGGCTGGTGTTATTGATTGTGATTATCGTGGAGATATCGGAGTTATTCTTTATAATACAGACAAGGGTATTGATTTCATAGTTAAGAAAGGTGATCGAATTGCTCAAATTATATTTGAAGCTTGTTATTCGATAAACTTTAATGAAACTGACACTCTTGATAATACCGTAAGAGAAGACGGTGGATTTGGATCTACAGGCTTATGAACGATAAACATATTAAAAAAATAATAGATAAACAATTTAAAATTGCTGATTTAGATATAAAATACGAAGATATTTGCAATAATCAAGTACCAAATTGGTATCAGAAGTATACATATTCTCCAGAAAAGAATGAGAAGTGGAAGAATTGGACAATGAAGTATATGCGCGAAAAGATGAAGCTTACTAAAGACAAAGCATTGATAGAAACGGCTTGGATTGATTTGAATTTTGGACTTAAAACTTCAACTCGTTCTATAAAAGACAACAAGAAGAAGTGAAAAAAAACAAAGATTTAGGTCTGTTAGATCTTTGTAAAGTTCTTGACACTGATTATATAGATTATGGAGGTAAAATTTCTCGCTGGGCTGATTCTGATGCTGAGTACAATGATTGTAGCGGCGGGTGTAAGCATTTTGTTCCTCTGTACAATCAGAAATATAGAGATGCAGACTTTGATTATGGAGTCTGTACAAATAAAAAAAGTAAAAGATGTGGATTACTAACTTTTGAACATCAAGCTGGTTTTGGATGTTTTGAGTTAGAAAAAATAAGGTGAGGTGGCCGAGTCTGGTTTATGGCAGAATTCTACTAAAATTCCGTACTCCAAAAGAGTACCGAAGGTTCAAATCCTTCTCTCACCGCCAATTTAAATTGTCCGATGGTGTAACGGTAGCACAAAAGACTTTGACTCTTTTTGTATAGGTTCAAATCCTGTTCGGACAACCATTTTATAGCGTAAGAATTATATAAATAAAAAAATATGAGTGCTGGTAAAGGCGATAAACCAAGAAATTGTTTTAGCAAACA
>CAYOCC010000021.1:14982-16505 GCA_964402375.1 uncultured Flavobacterium sp.
AAAAAAATATGAGTGCTGGTAAAGGCGATAAACCAAGAAATTGTTTTAGCAAACAATACAAAGAAAATCACGATTCAATCAATTGGAGACGCAAGAATATAAAGAAAACTAAAAAAGGCTCCAATAGTGAACGATAATCCTTCAAATATACACAGAGCAGTTAACATATCTACTTTATCCGATAAAGAAATTAAAAAATATACCCTAGTTAAAATAGGCGAGTTGTTTGAGAAGAATGATTATATATTATTGTACGACGATCAATATGTTAAAATTGGCGATGGAAATCGTCTTTTAAAAATAAAAATAACAAAAGAAAACTCCGTGTATAGAAAAAAGTAAGTGTAAAACTATTTATGGCCCAATTGTTCGCCGCTCAGTTTCCTCAGAATGTAAATACTAACTTGATTTACGATACTCAAAAAGAGTATTATAGACCATTCAAGGATAGTGATTTTTATGGTGGAAATTCAGTCACGAATCCATCTAATGATGCTTTTGGTCGCCAAAGAGTTTCTAATCCTTTTACATTATTTGACAGTTCTCATAGATTTAAAGATAATAATCTTTGGAGTACGGCGACTACAGGAACAGCATCAGCGACATTCGACGCTAATGAAGGTCTAGTTGATTTAGAAGTTGATAACACTATTAATTCCGAAGTAGTTAGAGAAACTACAAAAGTATTTTCCTATCAACCTGGAAAATCATTATTAGTGATGAATACCTTTGTAATGCAATCGGCAAAAACAGGTCTTCGTCAAAGAGTTGGATATTACGGTGCTAATAATGGAATATATATTGAACTTGCCAATTCTGTTTTATATATAGTTAAAAGAAGTTCTGTAAGCGGCGTTTTAGTAGATACTAGAATAGCACAATCTTCTTGGAGCAATGATAAGTTAGATGGAAGTGGGCCTTCTGGTTTAACTTTAGATATTTCTAAAGCTCAAATTTTATGGATGGATATTGAATGGTTGGGAGTTGGTTCTGTTAGAACAGGATTTGTTATAAATGGTCAGTTTGTTTTGTGTCATATATTTTATCATGCAAATTTAATAACCTCAACGTATATAACATCAGCATCTTTGCCGCTTCGTTATGAAATTAAAAATACTGCCGCAACTTCTGGTAATAGCACATTAAAACAAATTTGCTCTACCGTTATTTCTGAAGGCGGTTTTGAACTCAATGGATTGCAACAATCAATAAATATACCGATTACTTCTGCAAGAACTTTGACTACCGCTGGAACTTATTATCCCATAGTTAGCATAAGATTAAAAAGTGCTTTTTTAGATGGAATTGTGATTCCAACTGCATTTTCTATCATGGGAGTTGCTAATGGTATTAATTATAGTTGGCGAATAATAGTAGCTGGAACAACATCAGCAGGAACTTGGATTAGTGCTGGAAGCGATAGTTCCGTTGAATACAATATAACTGGAACTTCTTTTAGCGGAGGAAGAATACTTGCGAGTGGATTTTTAAATTCATCAAATCAAGGTTCTCCATCAATTGAT
>CAYOCC010000022.1:0-15107 GCA_964402375.1 uncultured Flavobacterium sp.
TTTCTTAAAGACCATTATACAAAAAGATAGAGCGGAAAGCAGGATGAGCTGCTAATTAAAGTTTTGCTTTTTGTCTGTTTTTAGCGGCCCAATTTAATCGTAATTCGCTTTCTGAAATAGGCTTTTTAGCTTCTTGTTTTACCAGCTTTCCTTCGTCGAAGGCGCGTATTAGGTAGGATTCGATGTAAAAATCTTCTGGAACTTGCATTGGTTCGTAGCTTTTCTTTAAATCTATGTTAAATAACTTAGCGGTATTACTAGACCAAAATGCTTTCCAACCGCTTTTGTAATTTTTTATTAAATCGAAAGTGGTTTGCCCGGTTTGACGATAAATTAATTTTACTAAAATTTGTCCTTGTTTACGAGATAATTTTTTAAGTTTTGGTTCAAACTCATCATTTAAATATTTTTCTACCAATTTAAAGTACTTTCTTTTTTCTTTTGGTGTTTTAAGTTTTGCCATTGTGGCATTAATTTGAGTTAACTTTTCGGCGGTTAATTTTGCAAACGGATATACTACGCGCACTCTAAACTCAAGTAATTTAATTTGCTCGCGTTCTGCTTTTGTCAGCTTTATTGAGTTTTCATCGGAAATAATAACTTCTTCAATTATAATTTCTCGAATTGTATCTGAATCTTTAATGTATTCAATAGTATCGGAAACACCTGAACCTTCGCCTTCTTGAGCAGCAAGAGATAAAAAGTTAAAAAACAAAAATGTAATAAAAATATTGCGTACCATAACATGTATATTTAAAGTGTAAAATTATAAATTTTATTAGCAAGTTAGATGCCAATTTTTTAATTTAGCAAAAAATAGTTTAAATTTTATGAAAAGTATATTAAAAGATAGTTCAATTGCCTTTTTGGAGTCGTATTTAAATAATGCCTCTCCAACAGGATATGAAAGTGAAGGTCAGAAATTATGGATGGATTATTTGAAACCATATGTTGATACTTTTATTACGGACAATTACGGAACTGCGGTTGGAGTGATTAATCCGGACGCTGCATTTAAAGTGGTTATTGAAGGTCATAGTGATGAAATATCGTGGTACGTAAATTATATTACCGATGACGGATTAATTTATGTGATTAGAAATGGAGGTAGCGACCACCAAACAGCACCTTCAAAACGTGTGAATATTCATACAAAAAAAGGGATTGTGCGAGGGGTTTTTGGCTGGCCTGCCATTCATACGAGAATAGCTGGAAAAGAAGAAACGGCTAAAGTGGAAAATATTTTTATAGACTGCGGATGTAGCACCAAAAAAGAAGTGGAAGATTTAGGCGTTCATGTAGGTTGTGTGATTACTTATCCTGATGGTTTTGAAATTTTGAATGAAAATAAATTTGTTTGCCGAGCAATTGATAATAGAATGGGTGGCTTTATGATTGCTGAAGTGGCTAGACTTTTAAAGGAAAACAAAAAAACATTGCCTTTTGGTTTGTATATAGTAAATGCTGTACAGGAAGAAATTGGCTTAAGAGGTGCTGAAATGATTACACAACGCATTAAGCCGAATATTGCTATCGTTACAGATGTTACGCATGATACTACTACACCAATGATTGATAAGAAGATTCAAGGTGATATTATGATGGGAAATGGACCCGTTATTGCCTATGCGCCCGCTGTACAAAACAAACTTAGAGAATTAATTATTGAAACCGCAGATGAAAAGAAAATTCCGTTTCAACGAAATGCGACTTCTAGAGTAACGGGTACAGATACAGATGCTTTTGCTTACAGTAATGGTGGTGTGCCAAGTGCGTTAATTTCATTGCCTTTACGATACATGCACACTACAGTAGAAATGGTACAGAGAGAAGACGTTGAAAATGTAATTAAATTAATTTACGAAACGCTATTAAAAATTGAAAATAATCACGATTTTTCATACTTCAAATAAATTACTTTAGTTAAAATATAATGAAACAAAATTAAGCTACAGCTAAGGAGATAAAAAAAATCCCGACTTAATTAAAGACGGGATTTTTTATTATTGTATGAAAATTATTTTCCAAGCATACCTGCTTTCAAATCATCATCAGCAGGATTGTTACCTAACCAAATTCCGAAAAGTGCTTTTTTGAAATCTAAACCTTCAATTGTTCCTTTTTTAGATCCGTTTTTGTATACTGAAACACCTTCGTTCGGTACATAGACAATTATAAAGATGTCTTTTTTGTTGATTACATCTTTAAAGAAACTTTTAAATTTATCAATTTTGGCTTTCAACGGGGCTGTTTTTTTACCAGTTGAACTCTCAAAACCTTCATTAATTGCAGTGATCATTTTCTCTGAAGAAATTAAACCTGAAACGATATTCAGTTTAATTGCCATAGCATCATTTGCCGCAGAAACTGCATTTCCATCTGAAGATTTTTTGGTTACATATAGAGAACCAACGTACATGTCCATGAACATTTTTTCTCTAGTTCCCGCTCCGTTTAAAGTTAAATTTTGTCCTTCTACAGAAAGTTTAGCATCTACTCTAACGTCGCCAATTGTTTTTTGTGCCGAAACGAAAACCGCCGTTAGCGCAATAAATAATGTAAAAATTTGTTTTTTCATAGTGGTTGGTTTTATGATTATATGTTGCTAAATTAACCTAATTATTTAATTTTTCCTAAAAAAAATTTAAATAATTAAAAAAAAATGTACTTTTTTTATATGTTATTTTCTTTTGTTTTTAATTTTAATTGAAATATAAATGCATTTAATTCGAAACCTAATAAAATTAATATACAATTTAACCAAATGTAAAACATCATTACTAAAAGTGTCCCAATAGAGCCATATAGCTCATTATATCTTGCAAATTTTTCTACATAAATGCCAAATAAATAAGAAGTTAATACAAACAAAACTGTTGTCATTACTGAACCATAACTTATAAATGAAATATGTTTGGTTTCTCTTGTGCCGAATTTATAAAGTGTAGATGTAATGAGTAATATCATTAACATCACAAATAAATACCGAGTGGTTTCTATCAGCGGTATTTTGGATACAAAACCACTTTGGTTTTCTACTTGATGAATGAAAACAGCTACAAAAATTATTGTTGCTACTGTTAGTAAAAGTAAAAAAGCAATTAGTAAAGACAAAGCAATTGCAATTGCATATTGGTGAAAATAACCTCTTTTTTCACTGATGTTTTTTGACATTTCAAATCCGTCCAACAAGGCATTAATTCCATTTGACATTAAAAAAATCGACAAAACAAAACCCGAAGAAAGCAATCCATTATAACTATTATTTAAAATATCTTTTAAAATACTTTCTATTGCCTCGTAGGTATTTGGCGGCACACTTTGCGAAACGAAAACAAGAAAATCATCTTGAAAATTATTTAAGGGAATAAAAGGAATTAAATTTAATAAAAAAAGTGCAAAAGGAAACAAAGCCATAAAAAAGCTAAAAGCAATGGCACTTGCTCTGTGCGAAACGTCACCTGAAATAACTCCTAAAAGATATAATTTTATAATATCATACAATGAAGTCCCTTTTAAACTAGGAAAATGTATTTGCTGAAGTAGTAAAATTAAATGTTTTACTATTGGTTTAGATTTTATGTCTTCTTTATTGATTTTCATAGGAAGGAATTCTTTTATAAACACAGATTTAAATTGCTTTTAAACTCAAATCCATATTATAAACCGAATGCGTTAAAGCGCCTGATGAAATGTAATTTACACCACATAAAGCATAATCTCTAATTGTTACTTCATTTATATTTCCTGAAGATTCTGTTAGACATTGATTTCCAATTATTTTTACTGCTTTTTTAGTAGTTTTAAAATCGAAATTATCTAACAAAATTCTGTAAACGCCACCAGCAGCTAAAATCTCTTCAACTTCAGAAATATTTCTGGCTTCTACAATAATCTTTAAATCTTTATTTTTTTCTTTTAAATATTGTTTTGTTTTTGCAATTGAAGCTTTAATTCCGCCAGCAAAATCATTATGATTGTCTTTTAGCATAATCATATCGTATAATGCAAATCTATGATTTTCACCACCTCCTATTTTTACTGCCCATTTTTCACAAGCTCTGAAATTTGGTGTGGTTTTACGAGTATCTAATATTTTTGTGCCTGTTCCTTCAATTAAATTTACATAAATTTTAGTTTTTGTTGCGATGGCACTCATGCGTTGCATACTGTTTAAAACCAAACGTTCAGCTTTTAATATAGATTGTGAACTTCCGTGAACATGAAAAACCACATCGCCGTATTTTACTTCAGTTCCATCTTGAATAAAAATTTCTACTTTAAGATTCGAATCTACATAATTAAAAACCATTTTAGCGAATGCTACTCCTGCTATAATTCCACTATCTTTTACTAATAGTTTGGCGCTTCCTTGCGCTGAGCTGGGAATACAAGCTAATGAACTGTGATCTCCGTCGCCAACATCTTCTCTTATAGCGTTGGAAATAATTAAATTTAATTCGGCTTGAAATTGTTGTGCTGTAATCATATTATTTAATCTCTATCTGGAATGTTTAATTACAAATTTAAGCTATATTTTAGTTTTTTAAACTACAGATTATGTAATTTATATAAATTTTAATATTTACTTTTACTTTCTACTTTTTTCATAATCTTTGTAACAAAATTTAAAACGCAACTACTTATTACATATGAAATCTGAATCGGAGGAAAATTTCGTTAAACAATTCAAGGCAAATCAGAATATTGTCCACAAAATTTGTAGACTATATACTTCTGATCAAGATGCGCATAATGATTTGTTTCAAGAAATTACTATTCAGTTATGGAAAGCGTTTCCGAAATTTAGAGGTGAATCTAAATTTTCTACTTGGGCCTATCGTGTTGGACTAAACACAGCCATTACTTTATATAGAAAGAAAAAAAGAAGTATAGAAACCACGCCTTTTGACTCAGAATTTCATCATTTCAAGACAGACGAATACAATTTTGAAGAAGAAGAACAACTAAAATTAATGTATAAAGCCATTGCGGAGTTAAACGACATTGACAAAGCATTGATGTTTTTATATTTAGAAGATAAAAATTATACTGAAATATCAGAAACACTAGGGATTAGCGAAGTGAATGCGCGTGTGAAAATGAACAGAATTAAAGGAAAACTTAAAAAAACATTAAATCCGTAAAAAATGGATGAATTAGAATTATTAAAAAAAGATTGGAAGAATAACAATGCGCAATTTAAACAAGTTTCTGAAAATGAAATTTATGGAATGTTGCACAAAAGTTCGTCTTCTATTGTAAAATGGATTTTTATTATCAGTATTTTAGAAATTGTTTTGTGGACAAGTTTAGGCTTTTTAACAAATAACGATTCTTATTGGCAAATGCTAAATAAGTACCATTTAAAAACATTCATGTTAGTTATATCTATAATTAACTATGTGGTGATTGTATATTTTATATATAGATTTTATAGTAATTATAAGAAAATTAACGCTACGGATTCTGTAAATCAATTACTAAAAAATATCTTGAATTCAAGAAAAACGGTAAAACAATATGTGAATTACAACCTATTAATGATTGGTTTTATACTAATTGTAGCATTTGTAGCTCAAACAATGTACGAACCAAAACTTCAAGAAATCATTCATAAATTTGGCAATGATTCAAACAAAGGATATATTTTGGTTTTTGGGATTTACTTTGTTTTTATTTTAGTATTTACATTTATAATTTGGCTTTTCTACCGATTGATTTACGGTTTTTTGATAAGAAGATTAAAACAAAATTACAAAGAATTAGAGAAAATAGAGTATTAGCTTTTTTAATCTGAATTTATTCAGATTCTAATTAAAAAATGTTTGATATTCTGAAACAAGTTCAGAATGACAAACATTTTTTTTAATATCTCCATTGTCGTTCTTTGTCTAATTTTGATTCTGCTTCTAAAATTTCTTGAGGAATTACTTTTAAAAAAGATGTGTGTTGCTCAATAGCGTATTCTAATTGTTCGACGATTTTTTCAATTGAATCGTTTTCGTAATCAATTTCCAACGGTGGCTTAATTTCCATTGATTGCAAAATTCCTTTTTTCTTAACAAATAATCCTTTTCTATCAAACGATCTTCTAAATCCATCAATAACTATTGGCACAACAATAGGTTTATGTTGTTTAATTATATGTGCCGTTCCTTTTCGGACTGGTTTAAAAGAGCGAGTTGTTCCTTGTGGAAAAGTAATCACCCACCCGTCTTCCAATGCAATTTTAATATTTTCAGTGTCATTTGGATTCACTTCTCTTTGTACGTCTTTTCCTTCGGCACGCCAAGTTCTTTCTACAGTTATAGCACCAATATAAGCTAAAATTCTGGGTAAAAAACCTTCTTGCATGGTTTCTTTTGCGGCAACATAATAAATGTTTAACTTCGGTTCCCACAAATAAAATATGTTTTTAATATTATTTTCTCTTCCTTTTAAAGAGGCGTTAAAAACATGAAACATTGCAGTAACATCTGCAAAATATGTTTGATGATTAGAAATAAAAAGCACATTCTTGTCTGGTAAATTCCGAATTATTTCAGAACCTTCAATTTGTAAATTATTAAAACTTCTATATCTACCATGCGTCAAAACACCAAAAATACGGATTAACCATTTCTTGATGAATAACATATGTCCAAATGGATTTCTTTTAAATATTTCCCCCATACACATAGTGTTTTAAAAACGTTGCAAATTTAGTAATTTTATACTACTTCATCGCGTTTTTAAATAACTCTTTTAACTCGCTGAGCATCATTGCTGTAGCGCCCCAAATTAAGAAATTTTCAACTTGAAAAGCAGGTACATCAATATCTGTTGCATAAGAAGTTGTCATTTTGGTTTGCACAATAGTTTCATCATTAAGCAAATGATGAATTGGTAGTTCTATCACTCTTTTTACTTCCGCCGGATTGGGTGTAAATTGTAAATTTTCATTGGAAAAACCAAGAAATGGCGTAACTAAGAAATTACTTGGTGGAATATAAATCTCACTACATCGTCTGATTATTTCTACTTTTTCTATTTGAACACCTACCTCTTCTTCCGTTTCTCTTAGTGCTGTAAATTCTAATGTTCCATCTTCTAATTCTTCTTTTCCACCGGGGAAACCAATTTGAGAAGAATGCACACCAGGATAAGTATTCCGGACAATCAAAGCCAAATGTGCCATTTCATTTTTAGGATACACCAACATTAAAACGGCTGCATTTTTAGGTTCATTTTCAGCGTACGATTTGTCCTTAAGATAAGTTTTTCGTTCCAAAGGTGCCATTTTTATGTGTGCATCTGTGGCTAACAACTTTTCTTTCTTTAAATTTGCGATATTATTTATAAAGTGAGTGAATTCCATTTTAAGTTTTCTAATTTATAAAGTTACAAAAAATATTTACAAAAATGTATAGTAAAGCTGACGCGCAAATATTAAAAAAGGAATTTTGGAGCACATTTGGAAACGAATATCCAAGAAAATGGTTGCTGTATAACACTAAAATTAAAGACGTTACGTTTAAATTTAATGTAGATAACAAAAAAGCTTTTGTAATGCTAGACATTGAACCAAAAGATGAAAACAAACGAAAAATATATTTTGAAAAAGTCGAATCTTTAAAAGATATTTTAACAAATGAGTTTTTATCTGATGTAATTTTGGATAAAGAACATTATTTAGAAAGCGGGAAAGTTATCAGTCGGGTTTGGGTGGAACTTTCTGATGTGAGTTTGAACCGAAAAACAGATTGGGAAACAATTTTTAATTTTTTCTATTACAAAATGGATGCTTTTGAGCGCTTCTTTTATGAACATGAAGATTATATTAAAGATTTGGAAGTGAATACTTAATTGGATTTTAGATAATATACTGAAAATAAATTAAACAAAAAAAGTCCTGACAAATCAGGACTTTTTTTCACAACTAAATTAATTATTAAAAACAATATTTATTTTCTGCGATTACTTTAGCAGCAATTTGCTCACGTAATTTCACAACGTTTGGCATATTTACATATTTTGTATAACGACGTAATCCCATTAACATCATGCGTTGTTCATCGCCTTCGGTGAAAGAAACAATTCCTTCTTTTCCTTTCTGAGTAACAATATCTACTGCGTTATATAAATACAATTGTGTCATTGCAACATGATTTGCTACTTTATCAGCACCTAATTTTTTAGCCATTTTTTCAGTTCTCAAAACAGCACTTTCGGCCATATAAACTTCAATTAACATATCTGCGGCAGCCATTAATAATTGTTGATGTGCCTCTAATTCAGCTCCAAATTTTTGAACTGCTGCACCTGCCACCATTAAAAATGCTTTTTTCAGTTTAACAATCATTTCTTTTTCTTCTGCCAATAATTCTGAGTAGTCTGGTACTTCAAAAGATGGAATTCCCATTAATTCATCGGCAACAGCCATAGCTGGACCTATTAAATCAACATGGCCTTTCATCGCTTTTTTAACCAACATTCCGACAGAAAGCATTCGGTTGATTTCGTTTGTTCCTTCGTAAATACGAGCAATACGTGCATCTCTCCAAGCGGATTCCATTGGTGCGTCTTCAGAGAATCCCATGCCTCCAAAAACTTGAATGCCCTCATCTGTGCAATGTTGTACATCTTCTGAAACGGCAACTTTTAAAATAGAACATTCAATTGCATATTCTTCTACGCCTTTTAATTCTGCTTCTTGGTGCGAATTTCCTTCTGTCTCACGCGCTTCAATTCTGTTTTGTATATCTCCTGATGCTCTGTATGTAGCACTTTCATCTACGTAACAGTTTGTTGTAATTTCTGCAATTTTTGCCTGAATGGCTCCAAACGAAGAAATTGGAACATTGAATTGTATTCTTTCATTAGCATATTTTACAACACCAGAAATTGTTCGTCGTTGTGCTTCTAGGCAAGCTGCTGCTAATTTGATACGGCCCACATTTAATGAATTCATTGCAATTTTGAAACCTTCGCCTCTACCTGCTAACATATTTTCAACAGGAACTTTTGTTTCATTAAAGTAAACCTGACGTGTTGAACTTGCTCGAATTCCTAGTTTATGTTCTTCTTCACCTAAAGTGATGCCGTTTAAATTCTCTCTATCGTATTCAACAATGAAACCTGTAATATTTTTATCATTTTCAATTCTAGCAAAAACAATCATTACATTACAAAAACCGGCATTAGAAATCCACATTTTTTGTCCAGAAATTAAATAATGCTTTCCATCATCTGTTAAAACTGCTTTTGTTTTTCCAGAATTTGCATCCGAACCTGCTCCTGGTTCTGTCAAACAATACGAACCAAACCATTCGCCAGATGCTAATTTTGGTACATATTTTTGCTTTTGTTCTTCAGTACCATACAAAGTTATTGGCATCGTTCCAATTCCTGTATGCGCACCAAAAGCCGTTGAAAACGAACCTGTTGCACCAGAAATATAATCACAAACTAAAGCTGTGTTTACAAATCCCATTCCTAATCCACCATACGCTTCTGGAACTGCTACGCCTAAAAACCCTAATGCACCAGCATTTCTCATACATTGTTCTGTATAAGCGTAATCTTTTTTCTCAAATTTATCTTTATGTGCCCAAAGTTCTTTGTCAACGAATTCTTTTACCGAATCACGCATCATAAGTTGCTCTTCGTTGAAATCTTCGGGAGTAAAAACGTTTTCACATTTTGTTTCTTTTACTAAAAACTGACCACCTCTTGTTATATCTTCCATATTATTTTATTTTTTTTTAGAGAAAAGAAAATAGAGAATAGACTTTTCTAAAATTCTATATTTTGGTTTTCGGATTATCTATATTCTTTATTCTTTGTTCTATACTCTTAATTACATCAATTCATATACTCCTGCTGTTCCTTGTCCTGTTCCAACGCACATAGACACAATTCCGTATTTGGCTTTTCTTAATTTCATTTCTTGGAATAATTGTACCGATAATTTTGCGCCTGTGCAACCTAGTGGGTGACCTAAAGCAATTGCTCCTCCGTTTACGTTGATGATGTCGGGATTTAAACCTAACTCGCGCGTTACTGCCAAGGCTTGAGAAGCGAAGGCTTCATTCAATTCAATTAAATCGATATCCTTTAATGTCAATCCAGCTTGCGATAATGCTTTTGGAATGGCTTTTACTGGTCCGATACCCATAATTCTTGGTTCAACACCCGCAGATGCAAAGTTTACCAAACGTGCAATAGGTTCTAAGTTTAATTCTTTCACCATTTCTTCACTCATTACTAAAACGAAAGCGGCACCATCACTCATTTGAGACGAATTTCCTGCGGTAACAGAACCGTCAGCAGCAAATACTGGTTTTAAATTAGCTAAAGCTTCTATAGTCGTTCCTAATCTTGGGCCTTCATCTTTTGAAACGATATACGATTTTGTTTCTTTTTTCCCGTTTTCGTTAACAAACGTTTGTTCAATATTTATTGGAACAATTTGACTATCGAATTTCCCATCAGCTTGAGCTTTTAAAGCTTTCATATGAGATTCGTAAGCAAATTTATCCTGGTCTTCTCTTGAAATTTTGAACTGCTTCGCAACAGCTTCAGCTGTTAAACCCATTCCCCAATAATAATCTTCATGTCCAGCAGCAGCGACTTTATAATCTGGAGTTGGTTTGTAACCGCCCATTGGAATATAACTCATACTTTCCGCTCCGCCAGCGATAATACAATGCGCCATTCCTGATTGAATTTTTGCTGTTGCCATTCCGATAGTTTCTAATCCAGACGCGCAATATCTGTTGACAGTAACACCAGGAACATCAGTTACTTTTAATCCCATTAAAGAAATTAAACGACCCACATTTAAACCTTGTTCTGCTTCTGGCATGGCATTTCCAACCATCACGTCGTCAATACGTGTTTTATCAAAATTTGGCAATTGCGCCATCATGTGTTCGATTGTTTCTGCGGCTAATTCGTCAGGTCTTTTAAATCTAAAAAGTCCTTTTGGCGCCTTTCCTACTGCAGTTCGGTAAGCGGATACTATATATGCTGTTTTCATATTATTTATTTTTTTATGGAACACAGATTGGAAAAATTCGAGAAATTTAAAATATTATTAAAATCTCTCTGATTTCTTTAATCTGTGTTGCGAAATTAATTTCTTAATGGTTTCCCTTTAGTTAACATAAATTGAATGCGCTCTAGTGTTTTTCTTTCTGTACAAAGAGACAAAAAAGCTTCACGTTCTAAATCCAATAAATACTGTTCAGAAACTAAATTTGGTTCAGATAAATCGCCACCTGCCATAACATAAGCCAATTTATTAGCAATTTTTTGATCATGTTCTGAAATATATTGTCCGGCTACCATTTGGTCTGTTCCAACTAAAAACATTCCTAATGCTTGTTTTCCTAAAACTTTTATATCAGTTCTTCTTACAGGTTGTGTGTATCCTTGATTGGCCATTTGTAAAGCAACCTGTTTTGCTGTAGCAATTTGTCTGTCTTTATTTACCACAACAATATCTCTACCTTTTTGAAGTACGCCAATATCGAATGCTTCATAAGCAGAAGTTGCCACTTTCGCCATACCAACGGTTAAGAAATATTCTTGTAAAACATTTAATTCTACATCATTTTTTCTAAATAAATCTGAAGCACGAAGCGCCATTTCTTTAGAACCACCACCACCTGGAATTACTCCTACACCAAATTCTACTAATCCGATGTAAGTTTCAGCAGCTGCAACTGCTTTATCTGCATGCATAGTTAATTCGCATCCTCCACCAAGTGTCATTCCGTGTGGCGCAGCAATTACTGGTATTGAAGAATAACGACAACGCATCATCGTGTCTTGAAACATTTTAATAGCCATATTCAATTCTTCATATTCTTGCTCAACTGCCAACATGAAAATCATAGCTAAATTCGCACCAACAGAAAAATTAGTTCCTTGGTTTCCAATAACTAAACCTTCATATCCGTTTTCAGCCAAATCGATAGCTTTATTTATACCTCGTAAAACATCAGCTCCGATAGAATTCATTTTAGATGTAAACTCTAAATTGATTATTCCGTCACCTAAATCCGTAATTATACTTTCGCTGTTATGCCAAACTTTTTTGCTTTCGCGAATGTTGTTTAGAATAATAAAAGCCTCTTGACCTGGAATTTTTGCAGTTTGTTTTGTGTCTATATTGTAAAAATAAGTTGCACCTTCTTTAACAGAATAGAAAGATGTATTTCCAGAAGCCAGCATATCAGTTACCCAACTTGCGGGTTGATAGCCTTCAACTTGCATTAATTCGATTCCTTTTTGAACACCAATCGCATCCCAAATTTCAAATGGTCCATTTTCCCAACCAAAACCAGCTTTCATCGCATCGTCAATTTTGTAGAAAGTATCTGTAATTTCTGGAATTCTGTTCGAACAATAGGAAAACATCGAAGCGAAGTTTTTACGATAAAACTCTCCTGCTTTATCTTTTCCAGTAATTAAAACTTTAAATCTATCAATTGGTTTATCTATAGATTTTGTCAATTCTAAAGTCGCAAATGATGCTTTTTTAGCGGTTCGATATTCTAAAGTGTCAAAATCTAAAGAAAGTATTTCTTTTCCTTCTTTTTTGTAGAAACCTTGTCCGGTTTTACTTCCCAACCAATTATTTTCTATCATTTTATTGATGAATTCTGGCAATTTGAATAATTCTAAAACCTCGTCTGTTTTACAATATTCGTAAATTCCGTTAGCTACATGAACTAAAGTATCTAAACCAACAACATCAACAGTTCGGAAAGTTGCCGATTTTGGACGACCAATAACTGGTCCTGTTAATTTATCTACTTCTTCAATCGTTAAACCCATTTCTTTTACTTGGTGAAACAAGCTCATAATTCCGAAAATTCCGATTCTATTTCCAATAAAAGCGGGTGTGTCATTGGCAACAACTGAAGTTTTTCCTAGGAATTTTTCTCCATAAACATTTAAGAAATCTAAAACTTCAGAAGCGGTTTGTGGTCCTGGAATTATTTCGAATAATTTTAAGTAACGTGCCGGATTGAAAAAGTGCGTTCCGCAAAAGTGTTTTTGAAAATCTTCGCTTCTGCCTTCACTCATAAAGTGAATCGGAATTCCGGACGTATTTGAAGTAATTAAAGTTCCTGGTTTACGAAATTTTTCTATTTGTTCAAAAACGCTTTGTTTGACATCTAATCGTTCAACAACCACTTCAATAATCCAATCTGCTGTGGCTATTTTTGACATATCATCTGTTGTGTTTCCAGTAGAAATTCTACTTGCAAAACTTTGATGGTAAATGGGTGATGGTTTAGATTTTAGTGCATTCGCCAAATGATCGTTCACCGATCTGTTTCGAACTGCTTTACTTTCTAAAGTCAACCCTTTTTTTGTTTCTGCATCTGTTAATTCTCTTGGTACAATATCTAGCAGCAGCACTTCTACTCCAATATTTGCAAAATGGCAAGCTATTCCACTTCCCATAATTCCAGATCCAATAACTGCAACTTTTTTAATATTCCGTTTCATTTATTTGTATTTTATTTTGGAGAATTTGGATTGTTATAGTATATAAATTATTTTTGTTTGATATTTTTATCAAATATTTCTTTTTCAAGAATTTGTTCATTTATTATTTCAGCAACTTGAATAAAATTGATAAGTTGTTCTTCCGAAATCTTAGACTTTATCACTTCATTAAATTGAAGTACCGTTTGTTTTGATAACTCTCTTTTTTGTTTGCCTTCTTCAGTTAAAAAAATTAAAACACCTCTTCCATCGGCAGGATTTTTTTTTCGTATGATCAAACCTCTTTGCTCCATAGATTTTAAAGTTCTAGTTAAACTTGTAGCTTCCATACCCATTCTTGGACCTAAAGCCGTAGAAGGAATTCCTTTTTCTTTATCTATACTTAACAAAGCAAAACCTGTAGCCATAGTAGCACCATATTTTGCAGCTTCTTCATTATACATTTTAGATACTGTTTGCCAGGTAAACCTTAAAATATAATCGATTGTTTTATCTTGCATAAAATATTTTTTTTCAAATATAAAAAAAAAAATACTATGCATGCATAGTATTGTGTTAAGAATTATTACTTTTTTACTAATACATGTAAAATTACAAATTTTCAAAAATTAAAACACTTTTTTTTTGCTAATAAATTGTTAAATCAGTTACAATCTTAAAACAACTTAATTTTTTATTTCAATAAAATCATTTCAATTGAAAAGTGCACCAAATTGGGATATGATCTGAAATTTTTCGAGCTTCTTTAACAGATTTAAATGAAGTATAAAAAGGTACAATTCCACTTTTTATAACTTTAAGATTACTAGATTTGTAAAAAATATTATCATACTCTGATGCTAAACAATCATTATTTATACATTTTTGACGTAAACTTGTTTTTTGATTTTGAAAAACACTAGTAAAACCTATTTTTTTTATTGGAAAAAATACAGAATGGCTTTGAGAACAATTAAAATCACCCATAAAAACCAAATTAAGTTTGGGGTATAATTTCGGAAAAAATTTAAAATATTTAATTTCGCTTGCCGGATTTTTCTTTTTAGGAACAGCATGAAATGAAACTAAAGTTATTGATTTTCCTTTGTATATAAAAGTACCCATAAAAGGTTCGCGATCAATTTCTTGTTGATAGCTTTGGTCTAACCAACAATTGCCTGTTTTTGATACAGATGAAGGTTTCCAAATAAAAGCATACCGCTCGCGGCTAGATGGATTTGCACTTGTAGTTGGATTACTTATTACATAATCCCATTTTGAACCTTTGGTATTTAAAATGGCAACTAATCTACTTACTGCTTTTGCACCTCCATAACCAGCAACTACCTCTTGAATAGCAATAATATCATAACTTTTTATAGCGTTTGCCATAACCATTAATTCACTATCAGATTTTGATTTACCTAAATTCATAATATTCCAACTACATATGGATACTTGAGAAAAAGAAAAACAAGTGACTAATAAAAAGAAAAAAAAGTACTTATTCAATAACATATTTTATTTTTTGCTAAGATATAAATAAGTACCATTATATATTTGAATACAAAACTTTTATTTTGTGCGTTTCCTTTCAGGTCGTGTGTTTCGTTATATCT
>CAYOCC010000023.1:0-14475 GCA_964402375.1 uncultured Flavobacterium sp.
TTTTAGAAGCCAATACTGATTTTATTGATGAAATTGGATTAAAAGAACATCTTTCAGCCACTCGTGCCAACGGTTTGGTTTCGATGATTAAAAAGATAAAAATGTATGCTTTAGCATTTGAGGCTAGAAATTAAAATAATAAAAATAATAAATCAATTTGTGGTTTATTGGTATATAAAATTAATTAAAAATGAGATTGCTTCGCAAGCTCGCAATAACATATGGAAGAATTTAAAGACGAAATCAACTTAGGCGAAAGCGTAGTTACGGCATTAAAAGGAATTTACGATCCAGAAATTCCTGTAGACATTTATGAATTAGGCTTAATTTATGATGTAATGATTAACGAAGACAATGAAGTTAAAATTTTAATGACATTGACATCGCCAAATTGTCCAGTAGCTGAATCGTTACCAAGAGAAGTGGAAGAAAAAGTAGCCAAAATTGACACCATAAAATCGTGTGAAGTAGAAATTACTTTTGATCCACCTTGGAGTAAAGATTTGATGAGTGAAGAAGCCAAATTAGAATTAGGAATGCTTTAAATCAGTTAGCAGTGTTCAGTTTTTAGTAGGCAGTTTTCTGAACACTAATTTCTGAATACTGAACACTACTAGTTATGAGTGAAATAGTAAATAAAGTTGCCAATAGTTCGTTATTAGTTTTTGATTTAGAAGACTATTATCCAGATAATCATGTGGTAGCAGTTGATGTTTCACAATGGTTATTTGGTGGTTTTATTTTGAAAGAAACCGAATTTAGAGCCCAGTTGAAAAACACGGATTGGTCTGTTTACCAAGATAAATACGTGGCATTATTTTGTTCAGAAGAAGCTATTTTACCAGCTTGGACGTATGCTTTAGTGGCAGTTCATTTAGCACCGTTTGCTTTAAAAGTAATTCATGGCGAAAAAAAATTAGCGGTTATCGATTGGTACCAAGATATTTTAAACAAATTAGATTACACGGATTATTTTGAAAAACCAATTATTTTAAAAGGCTGTTCTAAAAAAGATGTACCAAATGAAGTCTATACTTTAGCCATTCAAAAATTACTAAAAGTTTCAAAAAGCATTATGTTTGGAGAAGCTTGTTCTGCGGTTCCGTTGTTTAAAAAGAAATAATTTATCCATTACATTCACCCACTAACTTGTCATACTGAAAGCATCTCTGAGATTAGAATGCCAAACGATGTTACTAATTTTAAAATTTGGAATTTGGAATTTGAGATTTGGAACTTTAAACTAATCTTCCTCTATTACATCTTTATAATCTGGATATAAAAATTTATTATAAGGAAAACGACTAATATGAATAGTTCTAACGGCTTCATAAACCTTTTCTCTAAAGGCTTCAAAGTTTTCTTTTTCAGTAGCTGAAATAAACAAGGTATTATTTTCACCTAATTTACTCATCCAAGTGTTTTTCCAATCCTCAAGCGAGAAATTTTTAGGTGTTTTTTCAACAGTTTCGTCGCTTTCATCAATTTTCACATATTTGTAGGCGTCAATTTTATTAAAAACCATAATTGTTGGTTTGTCGGCACTTTTAATATCTAATAAAATTTTATTTACAGCCGCAATATGATCTTCAAATTCGGGATGAGAAATATCAACCACATGTAAAAGCAAATCGGCTTCTCTAACTTCGTCAAGCGTACTTTTAAAAGAATCCACCAATTGGGTAGGCAATTTTCTAATAAAACCAACCGTATCTGAAAGCAAAAAAGGTAAATTTTTAATTACTGTTTTTCTCACGGTTGTGTCAAGCGTAGCAAAAAGTTTATTTTCTACAAATACTTCGCTTTTTCCCACAGCATTCATTAAAGTAGATTTTCCCACGTTAGTATATCCAACCAAAGCCACACGCACCATAGCGCCGCGGTTGCCTCTTTGGGTAGACATTTGCTTGTCTATAATCTTAATTTTTTCTTTTAGTAAAGAGATTCTGTCTCTTACAATTCGTCTATCGGTTTCAATTTCTGTTTCACCAGGGCCACGCATACCAATCCCACCTCGTTGACGTTCTAAATGCGTCCACATTCCGGTTAATCTGGGTAATAAATATTGGCATTGCGCTAATTCTACTTGGGTTCTAGCATAAGACGTTTCGGCACGTTGCGCAAAAATATCTAAGATTAAATTGGTGCGATCTAACACTTTGCAATCTAATTCTTTTGTGATGTTTTTTTGTTGTGAAGGGGTTAATTCATCATCAAAAATCACCGAATTGATGTCGTATTCTTTGATGTAAGTTTTAATTTCTTCAAGTTTTCCAGTCCCTACAAATGTTTTTGGATGAGGTTTATCTGTTTTTTGCCAAAAACGTTTTACTACTTCGCCGCCAGCTGTAAATGTTAAAAATTCTAACTCGTCTAAATATTCGTTAAGTTTTTCTTCGTTTTGGTTTTGAGTGATAAGCCCAACAATTGCGGTTCTTTCAAAGATATGTTTTTCAACTTCTAACATAGGATTTTTATAATATTCACAAAAATAGCCAATAATTCCGAATAAATAGCATTGTTGTTTTTTAACGATTTTTTATTACGTTACATCGAATAATTTAGCAATCCTTGATAAACTTATTAAATTTGTTTACAATTACATAATCTAATCACAATAAACTCTAATGAAAAAATTACTTTTATTATTATTTATGTTTGCAGGTTTCAGTGTTTTCGGACAATTATCCCAAAACTTTGAAGGCGCAACTTTCCCGCCTACTGGCTGGACAACTTTTGAAACAGGAACTGGTACAGGTCAAAGTTGGTCTGAAACTAACCAAGCCGTATTCACCTATGGAAGCGTTGGTAAATCAGCAATGATAAACAAAGAAAATGTATCAACAGGTCTAGCGATTGACTGGATGGTTACTTCTGCAGTTACTGTTCCTGCAAATGCACAGTTGCGTTTTTACACCAAAACCATTCAAACTGGTGTTCAGGGGAGTTTATTTGATATTAAAATTTCAACTACTTCACAAACCAATACCTCAAGTTTTACCAATCTTATTTCGTATGATGAAGCTTCTTTAACTGCTTTATCTAATGTTTATGAAGAGAAAGTTATTGATATTCCAGCAACTTATCCAGTAGGTTCTACTATTTACATCGCTTTTGTGATGACAAATGACAATGGAGACAGATGGTTGGTTGATAATATAAATGTGGTACAAAAATGTAACGCACCTATTGGACCATTAGCAACCGCACTTGAAACAACAACTAGTGCTCAATTAAGTTGGGGAAATCCGGTCGGAATTACTGCTTGGCAAGTAGAAGTGGTGCCTTTTGCAGATCCTTTTACGGGTGTTGCAACGTATACAAACGTAACCACAAATCCATTTATTGCTACTGGTTTATTACCAAACACCTTATATAAATTTCAAGTTCGTTCAGTTTGTTCAACCGGTTTTGTTAGTGATTGGTTTGGGCCAAAAAGTTTTCAAACGGCTTCGTTTGGAGATACCTGTGCTGGGCCAATTGTAGTGGGTCCTTTACCCTACCAAACAGTTGACAACACGGCCAATTATTTAGATTTATTTGATACGGCACAACCCTTAACTTGTAGTGGAACAGCAACCAATTATATGGCAGGTAATGATGTATTTTATTCTTACACCGCTACATTTACAGGCAACATAGCCATTTCTTTATCACCTACCAACGTTAGTTCAAGTATACATGTATATAGTGCTTGTCCAGGTACAGCAGGAGCCACCTGTTTGGCAGGAGTTGCCAATACCACATCTGGAATTAGAAACATAAATCCATTTGCAGTAGTTGCAGGAACAACCTATTATATTATAGTTTCTTCTAGTGCGGCACAACAAACGGTAGGTTATACCTTAACAATTCAACAAGTTTTTTGTAATCAACCTACAACATTAGCCGCGCCAGTTACATCAAATACAACTGCAAATTTAACATGGGATGCAGCAGCAGGTGTTACCACTTGGCAATATTCAGTAGGAGCATCACCATACGGTTTGCCTACAGGTACTACGTTTACTTCAACTACTTCAAACACAACAAATACATTCACGGGAGTTTCAGGAGTTGCATATGAATATTACGTAAGAGCACAATGTAGTGATGGAAATTACAGTATTTGGGCAGGCCCATTTTTGTTTACGTTACCACAAGTAGCCACGCCATTAAACTTTACAGACGGATTAGAAACTTTGACAGGTTGGACTTTAAATAATTTAAATCAGACTAATAAGTGGGCAGTAGGTTCAGCAGTGAATAACGGAGGTACAAAATCGTTATACATTACAGATACCAATGGTGCTACAAATACTTATAATAATACGGCTACATCAGTAGTTCAAGCGTATAAAGATTTTGTAATTCCAGCAGGAGCTACACAATTGGATTTCACATTTGATTGGAGATCTGTTGGTGAAATACAAGATTATATTAGAGTTTGGACAGTACCTACAACTTTTACACCTACAGCAGGAACACAAATTACAGCTGTGGCAAATAGTAGAATAAAAATAGGGCCTGATTTCACATCCATTCCAAACTTTATTACACAAAATTACACGTTAAATGCTACACCTTATGCGGGTGGAAATATGCGTGTGGTTTTTGAATGGAGAAACAATAACACACTTGGCAATCAACCACCAGCTGCAATTGATAATATAAAATTAGATTATGTAGCGTGTCCAAAACCATTAACTACAACCGTTTCTAATATCAATTATAATAATGCTCAAGTAAATTGGGCAAATGGCGCAACGGAAACCCAATGGGAAGTTTTAGTTTTACCAGCAGGCTCTCCAGCTCCAACAGCAGCTTCAGTTGGAGTTTTAGCTTCAACAAATCCTTTTGTTGTTACAGGATTAACTTCTGTAACTTGTTATGATGTATATGTAAGAGCAAAATGTTCGCCTACTTCTTTTAGTTTATGGTCTCCATCTGCAAACTTCTGTACTACACCAAATTTCTGTGCAGGAGATCATTTTTATGATATAGGTGGTGCTACAGGAGATTATACAAACAATCAAACAAATGTATTTACAACCGTATGCCCTAATAATGCGGGAGACGTTGTAACAGTATTATTTAATACATTTAATTTAGCTGCAGGGGATAATTTAGTAATTAGAAATGGAAATTTAATAACATCTCCAATTCTTGGTACTTACACAGGGACTACTTTACCACCTTCTTTTACAGCAACAAACCCAAGTGGATGTTTATCATTTGTATTTACTTCTAATGCAACAGGAGTTGCTGCAGGATGGGATGCTACAATATTTTGTACCCCACCAATTACTTGTCCAAAACCAATAACTTTAACAGCTACTAGTATTGGAACAACGTCTGTTCAACTTGGTTGGACTGAAGCTGGAACAGCAACACAATGGGAAATACTTGTTTTACCACTTGGCTCACCTGTTCCTAATCCTGGAACACCAGGCACATTAGTTACTACTAATCCATTTCTTTGGACTTCGTTAACACCAGGTACTGGTTATACCTTCTTTGTAAGAGCAAAATGTTCTAATACTGATTTTAGTTTTTATTCAAACGGGCTTAATTTTTCTACTAAACCTTTAAATGATGAATGTGCTACCGCATTAACAGTACCAGTAAATACAGATATGAACTGTACGTTAGTAACAGCAGGCACAATAACTGGAGCTACGAATTCAGGTTTGCCAGCTTCAACTTGTGGGGGAACAGCCGACGATGACACTTGGTTTACATTTACTGCGACTTCTAATGCACATATAATCAATTTTAACAATATAGTTGGAACTACTACCGACTTAAGTCACGCAGTTTATTCTGGCACTTGCGGTGCATTAACTTTGTTATATTGTGATGTAAATAATTTTAGTTTTAATAACACTTTTGTCTCAGGTCAAACCTATTACATAAGAGTTTGGTCTGCTTTAACTACTGCAAATCAAACAGCTAGTTTTAATGTTTGTATTAATAAAGTTGGGCCTCCAATTCTTGCTCAAAATTCATCAACGACTGCTGCGCCTACAACTTATACCGTACAGCAGTTAGTTACAGATGTTTTGGTAACTTCACCTTGTGGAATTGTTTCTAATATTACTTTCTCTACAGGATTAAATTTTGGACAACCACAAAACGGTATTGGATATTTCAACAAAAATGGTTCTTCATTTGGATTAGATGAAGGAATTATTTTAGCTACGCGTTCAGCAAATACTTGTGACGGACCTAACGATGCTACATCTGAAGGAGCTAACGCATGGGCTGGAGACGCTCAATTACTTGCTTATATGCAATCTGTTGGACAATCTGTTTCAAATTATTATAACTCGTCTAAAATTGAATTTGATTTTGTTCCTATTGCTGATCAAGTTAAGTTTGATTTCATTTTTGCTTCTGATGAATACGGAACTTTTCAATGTGATTATTCTGATGCTTTTGCTTTCTTCTTAACGAATTTAGCAACAAACACAACTGTAAATTTAGCTGTTATTCCTGGAATAACACCTGCAGTTCCTATTGCGGTTACAACGATTAGAAAAAATGATTTTAATGCAGGTTGTGCTTCTGCAAACCCTACTTATTTTGATAAGTTTTATGGAACTGGAAACCCACAAAATGGTTTACCAGATGTAATTGCGCCAACCAATTTTAAAGGATATACCGTACCAATGTCTGCTGTAGGAACAGTAATTCCTGGACAAATATATCATATGAAATTTGTTGTTGGAGACAGAAATGACTCTGCATTCGATAGTGCCGTTTTCTTAAGTAAATTTGATATTGGTAATGTAGATTTAGGAGCCGATTTAACTGTAAATGGCAACAGTGCTTTATGTGCGGGTCAATCTTATACAATTAATAGTGGATTAACCGCTCCACCCTATGGTTTTACATGGTCCTATAAAGCACCATCAGCATCTACATTTGTTGTAATTCCAGGTCAAACGGGGGCTTCATTAAATGTAACAGCTCCAGGTGAATATAAATTAGTAGCGCAATATATAGGTTCTGCTTGTGTTGGAGAAGACACAATTTTAGTAGAATTTTATCCTGATCTAACTTTAATTACGCCAGAACCAAATGATTTATCAATTTGTTCTCCAACGCCTATATTTGATTTAACCCAAAACACATCTGTTGTAACGGCCAATTTTTCAAATCCTTCAGCGTATCAAGTAACTTATTATTTAACTCAAGCGGATGCTATCGCTGCATCAAATTCAATAGCCAATCCAAGTGCATTTGTGAATACTTCGACCCCGCAAACTATTTGGGTTAGAATATATAGCACTTTAACTTTTTGCTCAGCAATTAAGAATTTTGACCTTATTGTATTAGCACCGCCAATAGCTGATATTTCATACAGTAGCACACCTTATTGTTTCAATCAAGGTACAGCTAACGTAACAAATAATGGCACAACAGGCGGAACATATTCTATTGTTGGAAGTCCTGCAAATATTTCTGTTAGTAGTTCTGGTACTGTATCTTGGACAAACCAGATTACTCCAGGGAATTATACCATTTCTTACGCAATAGGTTCTGGAGCTTGTGTTTCAAATGATACTTATATTATTACTATTGCTCCGCCAATTACAGCATCTTTCACTACTACTAACGCCACAATTTGTGATGGAAATACTTCAACTATTTTGGTATCTGGTCCTGCGGGAGCTACATTAACATATAGCGACGGGAGTGCAAATCAAACAGTTGTTTTAAATTCTTCGGGAATAGGTACAATTACGCACACAGGCGGAACCAGAACATATACTTTAGTAAGTGTAACTTCAGGTACATGTACTCAAACCCTAACAGGAACAGTCGTTATTACAGTAAATACTTTTAGCTTTGCTATTAGTGGAGCCTGCGAAGGAAGTCAGTATGTTTTAACTTCAAATATTTCTAATCCTCAAAATTATAGTTTTGAATGGACAAATAGCTCAAATATTGTTGTGGGGACTTCCAGTACATTATTTATCGATGATCCAGGAACTTATTCTTGTTCGGTTACTAACTTAACTGGATTAGCTTGTACAACAGAAGTTTCTAAATTATTTGACAATATCTTCTGCCAAATCCAGAAGGGTATATCTCCAAACGGTGATGGTTTGAATGACTTTTTAGAGTTGATTGCTAAGAAGGTTGAGATATTTAACCGATATGGTAAGGAGTCTTACACGAAGGAGAACTACAATAATGATTGGCGTGGTCAATTCAACAATGGTTCAGAGATGCCTGACGGTACTTATTACTATGTTATTGAGTTAGTATCTGGAGAGAAGAAAACGGGATGGATTTATATAAATAGAGAACAAAAATAAATTATATTACTACTCTTTTATCAATTAAGATAGGAGAGTAGTTTTTATAAAAAAACAGTCATATGAGAAAAATATATTTAGGGTTATTGTTGAGTCTAGGCTTACTTTCAGAGGTATCTGCCCAACAAGATCCGCATTACACGCAGTACATGTATAACATGAGTGTTATGAATCCGGCTTATGCTGGAAGTAAGGACAATTTATCCTTAGGATTATTACATAGGGAGCAGTGGATAGAGTTGGAGGACGCGCCAGTTACGAGCACTTTTTTCGGTCACAGTCCAGTTGGTAAAAACGTAGGTTTGGGATTATCTGTTATATCAGATAAGCTTGGTCCGGTAGAGGAGAATAACATTTACGGTGATTTTTCTTACACGTTAAAGTTAGGAGGAGAACACAAATTGGCTTTGGGATTAAAAGCGGGTTTAACACTACATAATGTAGATTATTTAACAAAGATATCTCCTTCATTACCGGATCCAAACGACGGTGCTTTTGGAGCCAACACAAATAATAGTTATTTTAATTTTGGTACGGGTGCTTTTTATTACACCGATAAGTATTATTTAGGTTTATCTGTTCCAAATATGTTAAAAGCGACGCATTTGGATTTTGATGGCAGAAGCTATGGAAGCGAGTCGAGTCATTACTTTTTAACAGGAGGATATGTTTTTGATGTGTCAGAGAATGTAAAGTTCAAACCGTTTTTCATGGCAAAATCTTCGTTTGAAGCGCCAGCTTCATTAGACGTATCAACAAACTTTATGTTTAAAGACAAGTTTGAGATTGGAGCTACCTACAGAGTAGAAGACAGTTTTGGTGCGATGGTAAATTATGCCGTTTCACCGAGTTTAAAAATAGGATATGCTTATGATCATATTGTATCGGATTTAAAAGTAACTACGCCATCATCTCACGAGATTATCTTGTTGTACAATGTTAACTTTAACAAAAAGGTATCACGTTCACCACGTTATTTTTAATCTATCCAAAAAAACAGACTACACATGAAAAATATATATATACTAGCAGGTGCTTTATTGCTTTCAATAGCAGGATTACAAGCACAGAACAAAGACACGAAAGAGGCAGACAACTTGTTTGATCGATTGGAGTATGTAGATGCCGCTAAGGCCTACACCAAACTAGTTGAAAAGAACAAAGCGGACGGTTATGTTTACAAACAATTGGCGGACAGTTACTATAATGTTTTTAATAGCCAGCAAGCCGTATTATGGTATGCGAAAGCCGTAGAAAGCGCGCAAGATGCAGAAACGCATTTTAGATATGCTCAAATGCTAAAAGCAGAAGGCGACACCAAAGCAGCAGCACAACAAATGGCAACATTTGCAAAAATGCAACCTAATGATGCCAGAGCCAAAGCTTTTAAAAACAATCCAGAGTATACCAATCAATTAAAAAGCCAAGCCAAACAATACGATATTTTAAAATCGGATGTTAGTAGCGATAAAGCTGATTTTGGAGCAGTGTTAACCCAAAACAACGAAGTATTTTTTACAAGTGCTAGAAACACCTCTAGAAGAGAAAACGGCATGAACGACCAGCCGTATTTAGATATATACAAAGCCATTAGAAATACCGATGGTACACTAAGTCAAGCCACAGCAGTTGCTGAATTAAATACCAAATGGCATGATGGTCCGGCTGCTATTACCTCAGATGGTACAACTATTTATTATGGTAGTGAGAGTTTCAACGAAAGCGCTTACCAAAAAAACAAAGAAAAGCACCTAAAATTAGGTCAAATATATTTGTATAAAGCTACTAAAACAGAAGCAGGTACTTGGGGCAACTCAAAAGCATTACCAATTAACAGTAAAGACTACTCGGTAAGAAACCCAAGTATTAGTAAAGATGGAAAAACTTTGTATTTTTCATCAGACATGCCTGGAGGTTTAGGAGGAGAAGACATTTGGAAAGTAAGCGTTGATGGTGATACCTATGGCACACCAGAAAACGCCGGAGACAATATCAACACAGAAGGTAATGAGAGTTTCCCATCAATTCAAGATGATGGTATTTTATTCTTTTCTTCAAACGGCAGACAAGGATTAGGTGGTTATGATGTGTTCAAACAAAACACCATTACTAACGAGAAAGCTACCAACCTTGGCGAACCAGTAAATACCCAAAAAGATGATTTTTCATTTTCGTATAATTTAGATAAAAACGTAGGTTATTTCTCTAGTAATAGAGAAGGAAATGACGACATCTATCAGGCCATTGCAGTTTGTGGTGTAGATGCTACCGTAGTGGTAAAAGACGCAGAAACAGGCAAATTATTAGCTGGAGCAAGCGTAAGTTTTGTGGACCAAAAAGGCAAAAACAAAGGCAGCCAAGAGTCAAACGACATGGGAGAAGCTAAGTTTGGAGTTGCTTGTAATGAAATCGCTAATTTTAATGCCACTAAATCGGGTTACCAAAACGGAACAGCTACAATGCCAAAATCTAAAAACGGCGCACAAAGTATCGTGATTAATTTAATGCCAATCTTACCAATAATTACAGAAACAGAAGTGATATTGGAACCGATATACTTTGAATACAACCAATCCAACATCACGGAGCAAGGCGCACAGGAGTTAGATAAATTGGTAAAAGTAATGAACCTATATCCTACAATGGTTATCGATGCGAAATCGCACACGGATAGCAGAGGATCGGACAGTTACAACTTAAAACTGTCAGACAGAAGAGCTAAAGCTACGGCACAATACATCGTATCGAAAGGTATTTCAAAAGAGAGAATTACAGGTACAGGTATGGGAGAAACCCAACCAAAAGTGCCATGTACAGAATGTACAGAAGAACAACACGCAGAAAACAGAAGAAGTGAATTCTTAATCATCAAAAAGTAAATTAAGAACACCTACCTATTTATAAAACAAAAGCGCCTCAACCGAGGCGCTTTTTTTATGGATTTAATTTTCGTTTTTATGGTAATCCGAAGTATAATACAATTTAACACTTGGATATTTTTGATGTGTCATCTGAATAGAAAATTCACTATCAGCTAAAAACACCAATTGTCCGTGTTTATCATGTCCTAAAAACTTTTGTTTTACCCGTTTAAATTCTCTAAATTCTTCGTTTTTTGGGTCATCTGGAAGCACCCAACACGCCTTATATGCAGGAAAGGTTTCATAGGTACATTTTGCGCCATATTCGTGTTCTAAACGGTATTGAATCACCTCATATTGTAAAGCGCCTACGGTTCCAATTACTTTTCTGCCGTTCATTTCTATAGTAAATAATTGCGCCACACCTTCATCCATTAATTGGTCGACACCTTTTTCTAATTGCTTCGCTTTTAATGGATCGGCATTATTAATGTATCTAAAATGCTCTGGAGAAAAACTAGGAATTCCTTTAAAATTCATCAATTCACCTTCCGTAAGTGTATCGCCAATTTTAAAATTCCCAGTATCGTGAAGTCCTACAATATCACCAGGATAAGAAATATCTACAATTTCTTTTTTCTCAGCAAAAAAAGCATTTGGACTACTAAATTTCATGTTTTTTCCTTGTCGAACATGAAGGTAAGGTTTGTTTCTTTCGAAAGTTCCCGATACAATTTTTATAAAAGCCAATCTGTCTCGGTGTTTCGGATCCATATTGGCATGAATTTTAAATACAAAACCGCTCAATTTTTTTTCGTCAGGTTGCACCAATCTGGTATCTGATTCTTTAGCCCTTGGCGTAGGAGCAATATTGATAAAACAATCTAATAATTCGCGAACTCCGAAATTATTTAATGCTGAACCAAAAAATACGGGTTGTAATTTTCCGGCTAAATAATCTTCTCTGTTAAAAGTTGGATACACTTCTGTAATAAGTTCAAGTTCTTCACGAAGTTTGTTGGCGGGTTTTTCACCAATAATTTTTTCTAATTCAGTGCTTTGGATATCTGAAAAAGCGATTGTTTCTTCAATATTTTTTCGGCTATCTCCTTCAAATAAATTAATGTTTTTCTCCCAAATATTATAAATTCCTTGAAAATCGTATCCCATACCAATTGGAAAACTCAGAGGTGTAACATGCAAACCTAGTTTTTGTTCCACTTCGTCCATTAAGTCAAAAGCATCTTTTCCTTCACGATCTAGTTTGTTAATAAAAACAATCATAGGAATGCTTCTCATTCTACAAACCTCCACTAATTTTTCGGTTTGCTCTTCCACACCTTTTGCAACGTCAACTACTACAATTACACTATCTACGGCAGTTAATGTTCTAAAAGTGTCTTCTGCAAAATCCTTATGACCAGGCGTGTCTAAAATATTTATTTTTTTTTCTTTATAATTGAATGCCAATACGGAAGTAGAAACAGAAATTCCACGCTGACGTTCAATTTCCATGAAATCGGAAGTAGCACCTTTTTTTATTTTATTGCTTTTTACGGCACCAGCTTCTTGAATTGCACCTCCAAAAAGCAGTAGTTTTTCTGTTAATGTAGTTTTTCCGGCATCTGGATGCGAGATAATTCCAAAAGTTCTTCTACGGGCAATTTCTTTTTCGAAATTCATGTGTTTTTATTTTTCGCAAAAATACTATTTTAAATACTATTTTCCATATTGATATATTTTTATTGTATTTATAGTAAAATAAATAACCTAACAATAAATCTTTGTGAAACAATAAATAAGCAATTTCCTGATTTTGAAATTGAATTGAATTTATGATATTTTTATAGTCGAAACGTATTCGTGGGGGGAAATACCAACAACTTCTTTAAAACAAGTAAAAAATGGATTGTAGGAAGAAAAACCTACTTTTCTGGCTAGGGAATCTAAGGTATTTGAATTAAAATAATTAGAATTAATTAGTTCTAACGAATTTTGAATTCTTGATATTTTCTTGTAATCTGAGAAGGATAATTCAGCGTGGTATTTAAAAACAAAAACCCTTCCCCAACAGCTATTTTTGTTAAAAAGTTAGTCAAATTGTGAATAACCTTGACTTTTAATTTTCAAATATTATTTTGACTTTTGCATAGCAGGTCAGGTTAATGTGTTCATTTCCAAGAGGCAAAATTCATTTAATTAATTTAATACCCAACAAAAATGGCAATTAAATTTAAGATTCTTGCAAAGAAGAATCCTCAGGACATTACAGCGCCTGAAAAGTATTATGCAACATCGGTTGCTAATGGTGAAACCACTTTAGAGTCGTTAGCCGAAATGATTGCGTACCAATGTACCTTAACGGACACCGATTGTTACGCTGTTTTACGTTCTTTAGAGCGCAATATGCTAATGGAACTTAGCCAAGGCCGAATTGTAAAATTAGGGCACGTAGGAACGTTTCAAGTAAGCGTGAGTGCAAACGGACAAGATTTTGAAGAAGATGTTAAGGCAACTGACATCAAGAAAAGTAGAATTTTGTTTCGTCCAGCTAAAAAGCTGAAACAAATGTTAGGTATCTTAAGTTACCAAAAAGCGAGTTAGACACCCGTACTTGAGACTAAGTCTCCTTCGAAAGCCTCGAACGTTCCCGCGTTCGGGGCTTTTTTGTTTGGTTTTTACTTCAAATTGCACCGGTCGAGTCTTGCAACTCGACCTGACGAGTTGAAAAACTCGACTTGATACGTTTAAAAAAAGCACCAATAAAATATAAAACGGAAAAAGTATCCCAAAAAACAGCCAAAACACCCACTCTTTTTGTCAAAAAAGCATAAAAAAAGCTCAAAAAAATAGAGTTAGACACCCGCTTTTGAGCTAAAATTCCTTCGAAAGCCTCGAATAGTTCCCGCTATTCGTATCGAAATTATGGGGTAAAAATATACATTTTTTATAAAACAGTAAAGTTTTTTCCCTTTTTTTAGAATCCAAAAAGGGAAATTGCAGGAGTCACTTATATTTTGTAGGTTTTAAAATAGTATGAAGTATTTAAAACACCAATAAATCTAATATCTCACTTGCCCAATGAAATACAAAAACATACGAGAAGAAGAACTTAAAAACAAAGTTGGTTCTTTAAAACTAAACTTTAAGTTTTTTTTTATAATTATATATTTTGGCTACTTCGATATATTTAGTTTAATAGTTATTAATACTTGTTAAGGCGTTACAACCATAGAGGTAATTCTAAAAAAAATATAAATTAGTTATTTAAGGATTTTTTTGTACCCGGAGTGGGAATCGAACCCACA
>CAYOCC010000024.1:0-14343 GCA_964402375.1 uncultured Flavobacterium sp.
TAGCTTCTTGTTGATAGAATGGATCGCCAACTAAAGAAGGTTCAGAAGCGTTATCTCTTAACATAGCATCAAGAGGCTCAGACTGCCCTTCTTGAGCTTTAGAGAATTTGCCCCAATAATCTGATCTTTTATTATATTTGCGACTCATGTTAATAATAGTTACACATTGTGACTTTAAAAGTGACTTTTTAACTTTAAGCTATAAACATAGGTTCAAAAGTTTCAGTCATATCTTCAACTTGAGTATTATTCATGTCAAAATAAATCTTGCACAACCAATTACCTAATACTAATGCAGAATAACTATCTTTTCTAGGTTTATCCGGTCCAGACTTACGTTTAAGATTTGCAGGAAGATCAAAGTTTTGCATACCTTGAGCAGATGTTGTTATTTGTATAAGAGCGCATTCTGTTTTAGTTAACATTATCATATCAGTTAAATGCTCCACAAAATCAATCATCTTTGCTTCTTCGTTTTCTTTTTCAGTGTCCAAAGCGTTAGAGAATTTTAAATCTGTAATGCCAATGCGTTTTTTAGTTTGACTTCTAAAATTATCATCGATAGCTCTGCTGGCAAAATATGTGCGACGATGATCGAAATTCGCTTGCAACATTTCATTAGCTAATCGTATCCAACCCGAAGTTGGTTTTCTCAAGAAAACGTATTTATAATCTGATCTATTATATTCGCTTTTTGCAGAGTATAAATTTTGAGCATATTCTTCGGGTCTTTCAAATTCTGTAACCATTGATTTCAAATTTATTTTAGCATCTTTAAATAATTCACTTTCATTACATGAATTCATGAACTGAACTCCACCATTATAGTCCATGCAAATTGCTATAATATTAAAATTCTGTAATAAATATAAGAAATATTTAATATGATCTTTTAAAGAAGATCCAGAAAGAGCGTAAGAATGAACTAAAGTATTAATTTGTTTTTCTTTATCTATCTTTAGAACTTGAATAGCAAAATCATCTGACGACTCAGTTTCTGACCAAGAAGGATCTACTGCCAATATATATTCATCTTCTGGATTACCAACTACCTCAACAGCAGGAAGCTCACCATCAGGAACGGTGCATAACGCCATTTTAGATATTTTAAAATATCCAGAACTATCATCACTAAACTGTGCGCCGAACTCTCGCAAAAACTGCGACTCACTCATTGTCGATTTTGCTTGATTAATTAGATTTTGATCGTACAACTGAACTGGAGCGCAGTCATAAGAGAACTGCATAATGCACCGCTTAGTCTTTTCTTTATTTTTAGGATTAGATATTAGGTTTTCATATTGCTCGTACAACTTATATAAATATTCAAACTTAAAAGACGCTGAAGATAATGCTATTAATTTATTGTTAGGCCAAATGTATCTATCTTCTTCAGTCATTTCTCCTTTAGCTATCAATTGGCTTTCAAGATTATAAAGTTCTTCTCTTTGGGTTGGATTTTGAACAACAGATAAGAACGGAATAATAACTTCGTTATAAATACGCTCTGGCATCAATAAAAACTCATCAATAATAATACGATGAAAACGAAAACCACGAAGTTTTTCGCCATCACCTAATGGCAACGCACGAATACGACTTCTGCCGATCTCCATTACCCACTCATCATTAGACTTGGATATTTTTGTAATACATTGTTTTAAAAGATAAGCTTCAGGCTTGGCGGCAATGTCTTCTATCTTTTTAAATATCATTTTTGACTGACGAAATGATCGAGATAATATACCAGTTTCAACTCCTTGATTTAATATAGCGTCTAATACAGCGTAAATGCCAGTAGTATAAGATTTACTCATACCACGCGACCAAACTCCTAAAAAATAATCACTTTCCAACATACCTTTAATGGCCATATGTTGAAAAGGAAATAGTTTGACACCAGTTATTAAATCAGTAGCGAAAGTAGTGTTATTACGAAGAAATTGATAAAACAATAACTTCGCTTCTCTTTCTTCTATGTATCCAGGTATCTGCGCTAACTCCTCATTGGAAATTAAACGCGATTTCCTTGGCACTTGGTTGCCTGTTTCCCAACTCATTGTCTAAAAAATATTGTATGTCTACCTGCCACACTGACTTACCATGATATAATAATTTAGGTATAATATCTAAAGATTTATTTCGACTGCCGGTAAAAATAAACTGTATATGTCGCGGATATTTATGACATAAAGAACGCATATTGTGAAAAACGTATTCTAAATTTGTTTTTCTATTATACTTGCGCTGATTTATTAATATACTATTTATACTGCTCTCAATAACCACGAATAAATAACAATTTAATTCTACCGCCTTTACGACTTCTTTCTCAAATCTTTCTATTCCAGAAGCCATAGTACCTAGAAAATCAGATTCGCTTTTTCTATCAACGAATGTATTAGTGAAATACTTTTTATCAGCAATTAAATAATCTCCTACGAATATTTTTTCTATTTTAGATTTAGAAAACTCTAATGCATCTTGTTCTCTAGTATCGATCAATATTGGCAAGTGAGACACATCTGTTTTATTAAAAGTTTCTGGTAAATTTTTATTATATAAAGGTTCAATGTTTAAAAACTTACACGCATTGGTATAAGAACCAAAATGCTTTTTATAAATATTTAGACTCGGTAAATCAATAGTTATTAATTCATTATGAAATGGCGCGAAATGATATTGTTTTTCATCTATTCTTTTTTTAAGCATCTCAATACATTTAGTTTTTACAGTTTCTGGATTTGATGAATTTTCCCATTTAAGAAACTCAGTATAATCTAAAAACTCCATTTCAAAATATTGTTTCTTATTTTTAAAAGGTATTTGCTGGCGATAATAAAGAGAACTTCTTGGATAATGCGTACAATAGTATTCCGCTTGATAAAGATTATGTTTTTTCAAATGGGCGTGAAAAGACTTATCGTTATTAAAAGACTCGCTACAGATTTTACACTGAATCATATAGCATCTTCTTTAGAAATTCCTAAAATTCTAGCTTTCCATGAAGACATATTCTCTAAACGATCAGCTTCATCCTTAATAGTACGCTTTTGCATATCGGCAATTTGAATCATCATTTTACGTTCTTGTTCGTCTTGGAAAAGCTCTACAAGATTAAGTATCGAAGCGTTCTTCTGATGCGTTTGCTCCACTCTCTTGGATCGTTCGCCATTTAATTTTTGTATGCTCTTATCTATACGCCCAGCGCACTGATTGTATTCTTCAGAGATCGTCTTAAGAACCTCAGTTAAACGCATTGTGAAGTCTTTCTGATCTTGCGTCTCATTGAACATATCATTTATCTTGTTCTTTTTAATGTCGATCTGTCTTAGATTGATATAATCCATACAGACATTAATATACAAATTAATTTCATCAATAGTTAAGTCAGGCTTGTCCCAAACAGAGCGCACGAATTCTGCTTCAAATAATTCTTTGTCGATAGAGCTGTTATATGAGTCGTAATTGCCAACGAATCGCGGACTCGATAGATAAGTTAATAATTTTTCCATCCATTTTCTATGCTGCAAAGATAATTTTTCTTCAGAAATGTTTTGGGCGCACCATTTATTTGTTTTATTAATTACTGTTTTGATTGAGCGTGGAACAGAATATTTGTCGCCAACTCCAGACTCATTATCTACAAGGCACTCAGGATATTTTTCTTTTATGTATTTTTGAACGGCCCTATATTCAGGTGTTATGAAAATATTAAGACTTTCAAGACCTGCGAATTTTTCATGAAATATTAATTCGGTTACTTGTCTAGGAGTTATTTTCGTTTTAATATTTTGATCAATAAATTCACAATTTTCTTTCGACAATATTTCTATTGTTTGTGTCGATTTTGGCTTTTCTTGTTTTTTTACGAATCCAGTCGTTATTAAAAAATCTCTAACAAGTTTTGCCTCTTTAGCTCTACCCGTTAAATCTTCACGATTGTAAAGCAGATTAGCTAGAACAACATAATCTTGAGTTCCTTCGTTAATTTTTTTTAATATAAATGCTTTATTTTCGTCTGTTAACATATTAAGATTAGAAGATATCGTTTTCTTTTAACAACAACTTAGCTTTAATATACAACATTTTTTTTAAATTTTTTATTTGTTTGTAACCAGCTTTTCTTCCTTTTTCGCTCGTCTTGAATCTTAAAGTCTGAGCTACTTGATCATCGCTAAGATTATCTATAAAAAACATTTTATAAATTAAAAAATGCTTATCATTTAAATGAACTCTCATTAGTTCATGAAATTTATTTTCTGCACTTTTATAATCGTAGCTTATGCTAGATTCAAAATTCATAAGATAATTTTTATGATTCTCTAAACTAACAGTTATCTTAATATCATAAGCGGATTTTTTTACTTTTTCCCATTTAGCATATAATGGACATTCATTACATTGTTTGCCACTGGTTGTAAAACCACATGACATTTCTAATCCAGAATCGCCTTCTTTATTTTGATTGAATGGGCAAGATAAACAAGGACGCGCAAAACTTGTGTAATTATTGCGTATAATATTTCTAATCTGATTTGTGACTATGCGATTCACCCAAGGTTCAATCGCTCGCGATTGATCCCATAGATGCCATTTTTTATAGATATGGACTTTGATAATCTGTTCTATATCTTCAAAATCAAACCAAGTAATCGCTTTTAATTTCCATTTATTTCTGCGTTTTTTGATTACTTGGTCAATAGTCTCGTACATGTCTTCAAAATTTTTCTTTTTACTATTCATCTATATCTTGTATTGGGCGCGAACTACACTCCTTCAACGACTGACTTAAAAATTCTTCTTTACTTAGTTTTCTGTAATTAGAATTCGGTCTTGAATTTATTCTTTCACTTGGATCGACTGGAGGAGCGTTAAATAAATCTTTTCCTAAATATTTATTACCTGCTGGTTTTTCTATTTCGTATGAAAGCTTTGATGGTCTAACGAATACAGTGGGAATACCATCTTCATCGACTTCTGTATTTTGTTTGCGAGAGATAGATCTTGATTGTAATGGATTTTGTAAAGTTGATTTACTGACATTTGCGAATCCTCCTAAAGAAAATCCACAATTGGTGCAGAATTTAGAGCCTAGAGCATGTTTTGTTCCGCAATTTGAACAGTAAATATTACTCATGATTATTATATCAATGAATGTTTGTTTTATCTAATCTCTTAAGAGAATGAACAATGTATTTAAGAATTTCACTACGCATAATATCTTCTTCATTGAATTCAAAACAATAAATACCTCTTTCTTCGCTTTCTTTATTATTAAATAAATCATAGATTTTCATAAAACCAGATTTATTTCCAATATCTGATTGCATAGCGTCTCCACAAATAAACATTTTAGTATTCTCGCCAATACGAGTGAGAAGAGTAATCAATTCTTTACTGCTATAATTCTGAGATTCGTCTGCAATAATAATCTTATCGTTCCAAGTAGCACCTCGTAAGAAATTAACAGGCAAAGCTTCTATGATACCACTAGTTTCAAGATATTTTGATTGACCCATAGGAATAAGCTCATCTAACTTATCATACAGCGGTATCATAAAAGGATTAAACTTTTCATCTACAGTTCCTGGCAAAGAGCCTAATCCTCTTTCTCCAGACTCGACGATTGTTCTAATGTATTTGATCTCGTACTTTGAATTCATATTTAACATATTCAACGCACAATAAACAGCCAAAAACGTTTTAGAACTTCCGGCAGGTCCATTAATAAAAACAATTTTAGTATTTTTATCAAAAGCTATTTGAGCAAAACTTTTTTGCTTGTCTGTTAAATTAAAATTTTTAATTGTTAATTTAGCCGATTTAAAACTATTATCTGCGATAATATCGTTTAGATCGTGTTTTTCTTTTTGAATTTTTTTCTTTTTGATTGACATACTATAAATAAATTTACACTATTATATATGATTTTTCACTGCTTGAGTGTTCCTTATTCTCCTACTAGAAAAGATGTTTCATTATGCGCTTTTGTACAGAAAGTTTATAAATTTTGTGACGAGATGACTAAAAGAGGTCATACTGTTTATCATTATGGCCATGAAAATTCTATTGTTAACTGTACAGAACATATTAATGTTACTAATAATGATATATTAATTGATAGTTATGGCAACTTAAATGATTGGAAGACGAAAGGATTTAATCAAAGCGTTAACACACAAGCGGTTAAAATATTTAATGACAATTGTGTTACAGAATTAAACAAAAAAATAAAATCAAATAATGAATTTATATTATGCTGGTTTGGGTTCGCGCACGAACCATGTGTTAAACACTTTTATGATAAAGCTATAGTAGTAGAACCTAGTATTGGATATGACAGCATGTTCGCACCAATTAAGATGTTTGAAACAAACAGTCAAATGCATAAAATGCATGGATACTCTAAAACATATGTTGAATTAGGATGTGAATATGTTGTCTACCCAGGTTTTGACCCTGACGACTTCATATACAAAAAAGAAAAATCAAATACAGCATTATTTTTAAGCAGAATCGTAGAAGATAAAGGAGCTAAATTAGCTTACGATATCTGCAATCATGTTGGACAAGATATTATATTTGCAGGGCCAAACATCTTGAATCTTAAAGATACTAAATATTGTAAATTTGCAGGATTCGTCGATCCTATTCAACGAATGAATTTATTAAGTGATTCAAAATTTTTATTCGCTCCTTCATTGTTTATGGAGCCATGTAACTGGACAGTTATTGAAGCTCAATTTTCAGGAACGCCTACAATTACAAGTAATTTTGGTGGCTTTACCGAAACAATAATACAAGGAGACACAGGATTAAGATGTTCTACTGCAAACGATATGATTTACGCCACTCAAAATATACATAAGCTTATTAATCCTGAAAATTGTTATAGAAATGCTAACTCAAGATTCACAATTAAACATCAGTGTGATTATTATGAATATATTTTTCGTAACCTATCTTTAACTCAGACAAATCAGATGTAAAAAACTTTTTTTGAAAATTTTGTTTTGCTGCATGCCTTTGATAATTACAGTAATCAACGTGTTGTGCGGTGACTTCATTGTTTTTAGCTTTATCAACTGCATCAAAGGTTAATAGATTTGCTTTTATCATATTTTTATATTCTTCCGAATGTATCATAGATAGCCATTTTTCCGATTCAAATTGATTTTGCAAATATAGCCAACAATCTAACCATTGTGTATTGTTAGAATATTTTTCTTTTTTTATTTCTAGTATGCTTAGATAGTCGAAAGCATAAGCTTCATCTACATTTAAATTTATCATAATTTTTTAAAATCACGTATTAAATTATCTATAACTTCTTTAACAATTTCAAACCCAATAGTTTTACTGCATTCAAAATTTTTATTTGTAGGACACCATTTCCAATCAGTAAAACTAAATTCGTAATTAATATTATTAAAACAACTATTGCAAACATTTGAATTTATTATTCTATAAGGAGTATAAAATTCAAAATTAGATCCTACAGAACCATTTATAGAAATTATTTTTTTACCAATTGCCCAGCTTAACCAAGAAAGACCCGAACTTAAACCAATAAAAAATTCACATCCATTTATGATATCTATTATTTCTTCAAAAGAATTATGACCAGCAAAGTAATTTACGTTAGATGGACATGTGTTCATAAAACCTTGCACTCCAAAATTAGAATATTTATCAACGCATACGACTTTATAACCTAATTTTTGTAAATAATCTACTGTCTTTATCCATCCACCATCATTATTCCAATATCTAGACTGAGAAGTTGATTGCGTAGCTATACAAACATATTTATTAAAATTTAATTTAAATTTATTTTTAATAGTTATCTTAGTTTTACTTTCAATATAATCCAAACCAAGAATAGAAAAAGCTATCTCTTGCAATGACTGAAGCCTCCAATCTTTTCTAAAAAAATCCGCTTTTTCTTCTCTAAAACAACCCAAAACATATTGAGCGTAATAATCAATATTATTTATTTCACCATAATCATAAAAATTTATATTAGGGTACTCATTAATAAATAAATCTTTTTTCGCAGTGTAGTAATCGATTTTACAATTATGTAATTTTTGAAATTTATCTACAGCAGCCATCCAACAAATTGAATCTCCAAGACTATTTGAATCGTTTATAATTTTTACTGATTTATTTTTTAAATCTAAATAATAAATACTTTCAATTCTTGATTTTAAATTCGTAACTATAATTTTCCA
This sequence comes from uncultured Flavobacterium sp., assembly GCA_964402375.1. GTDB lineage: Bacteria > Bacteroidota > Bacteroidia > Flavobacteriales > Flavobacteriaceae > Flavobacterium. The sequence goes on from CAYOCC010000024.1 coordinate 8,238, forward strand.
TTTACAATAATACTTTATTGAACTTTGAGTCCACATATTGGTGTTAATATTAGATTCAAAATGCATTACGCCAGTTGCATCGTCTATAAATTTAATATTATAGGAGACGTTTTCATTACCAAGTATTTCTACTTTAGGACTAGGGTTAAAAGAGCAAGTTATTATATTTGGCTCTTTATTTAAAAAGTGATAAATTGAAACTTTATTGTTATTAAATTTGTGTAAATTATTTTTTATATATTGCAAAAAGTTATCGTTTTCGATAAAAATGACATTATCAATATTTTTATATTGATTATTTATAGTACTTAAATTTGATACAAAACATTTCATATTCCAAGAAATAGCTTCTTTCAAAGCTATTGGATTCAACTCTTCATTAGATGGCATCACAAACAAATCCATACAAGACATAAATAAATCAACATCAGATCTTTCTCCCCATACCCTACAATTATTTAAATTTTTATCTAAACTACACTCATTAATATAACATTCATTGCCAACAAAATGAAATTGAACATTACTATTTAAGAATTGATTAGCAACTTCAAAAGTAAATTTTTGATTTTTATTAATGCTGAATAAACCTACTTGTAAAACATGCATTTTATCAGGATCAAGACCTAAATATTTTAAAGTTTTCTCTCTATCTGGTCTTATCTTTTTTTCAATATCCATTTCTACTAAAAGACTTTTAATATTAGTATTTTTTGCAATATCATATTGATACGGAGAAACCAACCACAGTTCATCTGGTATATTTTTCTTATTTAAAATATCGCTATTTGCGTTGTGAGTAGTTTCCAATAATTTATATGTTCTATCTTTATCATATAAAAAGTTTATAATTTCATTTGATAACGGTTTTATAGCGAAATTTTCACTGAACTCATTTAAATGAATAAAATCAGGATTAAAATCTTTAATATAATCTATAACATTTTGTTGTTTTGAATTAAAAAGAATATCGTCTTCATAATAATTACCAACAGTATAAAAATTATTCTCACCAATCATATTTATAATAGAATTTCTTTGAACAACGTAAGTGTCGCTATATAAATTCCATTCAATAACCTTTATTTTAGCGTTTTGCTTTTTAGTTTTTTTAATCAGCCATTCTAAATATTTAGGAGAACCACCTGTAGACAAGTGAGCAGTTATAAACAAATACTTCGGCGGCTCATAATTAAAAGATTTTTGCAAATTTCTTTTTTGATAAAAATATTCATTAAATAATAAACAATTATAATTATTATCCCACACAAAAGCGCATTTCGCATTCTCTTCACCAGCGAATCGTTTGTTTTGATAAATTATTTTTTCTTTAGTTCTTGAATCTTCAGCTAACCAAGAATAATGATCTACATAAGCTACATCTTTAGGAATTTCATGATGCGGGAATACCTCAGAAACACTGTTATCATTATATGTTATATGATTGTCAAAATGAAATTTTTTAATACCTGAATTCTTGTTTGTCCAAAAAATTCTAGGCGGCAAATAATCTGAACTATAATCTTTAGTGAAAAGATAATTTTTAAAATTAACGCTATAATATAAAGCATCATTTTTATTTACATAATTTATTATATTTTCTATTTCTAATTCTTTGTATATCTCATCGGCATCTAAAATCCATATCAAATCACAATTTTGTTCATTGATTAAATAATTAAGGCACTTATTTCTTGAAGAGTCTTCATCCAATAAATTTTGATCATCAGTTTTTATAAAATAATCAAATTTATATTGATTTAATTTATCTAAAGTTCCTTGATTTTTATTTTCAAAACCAAGATCTTTATAATCAGAAAACATTCCACTATTGGCTGCTATTTTTATATTGTGTTTTTCTTTTAATTTTATCCAGGGGTCTAAACAAGAATTTATATAATTTTCGCAATTATAAGCTGTGAATAAAAGACCAATTTTTTTCATATTTTCTCTTTTTATAAACAACTCATTATCTACAGAAAAAATTTCATTTAAAATAAAATCCGTAACTTGATTAACATTTGGATGACATTCATAAGAGGATTTATTTTCCAAACATTTTATTAATGGAGGTATACCTTGAATAGTACCCCATTCTTTAATTCCATACTTCATATCAGAAGCGCAAAAAATGTCACATGGTCCAGAAATATACTTATATTTATATTCTTGAGAATTATTCCTATATGGTGCGCGTAATTTATTATTAATTGATGAGCCTAGTTGTATAATAAAAGCGTCTGTTGTTCCCGCCAAATGCATAGGGCCAGAATCCATAGTAACAAAAACTTTTGATTTATTAATAACATGCCAAGATTGCGATAAACTAAGTTTATTAGTTAAATCCAAACCATTTTGCAAATTTAGACCAAAAACATTTTTTTGCATAGTATGAAAACCAGTTTCAAAACTATTTTTTCCTATTAGAACAACAGGTATATTATTTTCATTTAATTTATTGATTAAATTTTGCCAATTTTCTTTTTTATACGTTCTCGACTCCCAAGTTTCAGAAACATGCAAGCACACATAATCAGAAGGTAAGTTTTCTATATTTTCAAAAACCAAAGGAATATAATCATAAAACATTTCATCAGGCAATAACATAAAACCAAGATCTAAAGCATGAAATTGTCTTATATCTATAGTATTGTGTTTTTTTTCTACGCCATATTGATTTTTAACTCCGCATCCCAAAAACGTTTCAAACAATTTATTTTTATGAATTTTTAAATTTAAATGATTAAACTCTTCGAAAGAAAAAATATTATTAACGTACTCATTATTTAAAAATATTTCTTTTACATGAGTTACAACATTAATCTTTTTATTATAAATTTTACTCAACTTTCTAATCGTTGGGGTTGAGGCTATAGTATCACCCAAAGATGGTGAATTTATTTTAATATATAAATCCGACATATTATAATCTATAAAATTATAAACTATTTCCGAGCATTTTCTATGTAAAAAAGATAATATCTCTATTATCTATTGAAGGTTTTTTCATAATAATTTTTTATATTTACCTATATGAACAGCGTAAGGCTCATCTGAAAGAAGATTCGTAGAAAAAGACTTTTTTAAATCGCGCAGATTATATTTTATTTCAAAGTCAGCGGCAATATCAAATTCCCCATTTTTAATAAAAAAATCTATTTTATTTAAACTAGGATTTAAAGAAAAATAATTATATCTGAAAACTTCATTCCAAACGTATTGATTTATTTCATATCTTTCTGATATTGTATATAAAACTTCAGAATCGTTTTGATAAAAACCTGGTATGTTAGACATTCTTAGATTAATATGATTTCCAGGAATAATTGGGTTTGTATTAATTGTTAATGATATCTGAGTAGAATTGCACGAATTCAATGAATTATTTAAATATTCTAAATCAAAATTTCTAATAAAAAACCAATCGTCTTCTAATATAAAAACATTTTTATTTTTAGATTTAATTATTTCTTGCCTAAAATATTCGCAATTACGAGAATGAGTGAAATCTAAATTTTCTTTTTTATGTAAGTTGAATATAGGTATTCCTTTAAAAACATTTTTTATAACATTATTGTAAAAACCTATATTTTCAATAGTTGACCTATCATCAATATGAATTATTTCTGAGATTAATTTTCTATTTCTGCATTTGTCAAAAAATGACTCTATAGTAGCAACAAAAGTGGCAATAGAATTATTACTAGTAAATATAGCTAAAGTTATCATTTTTATATATTTTTAATTTTGTTTGTATTAACTGATATATTTTAAAAAAGCTTTAAAGATGCCGAATTGTTTGTCGTTTATTTTTCCATGCAAGAATTTAATTTTTACAAAATCATTCGCATTTGGTATTCTAGTGAAATCATCATATAATAATTCATTTTCTGTAGGTCGATCAATTAATGACAAAAATTCAAAAATATTTTTATTTTTAAAATTAGGAAGATCTATATGCGTTCTTCCTAAATAATTATGATATTCATTTTTCCATAATAACGCATTAGCTAAAGTTTCATCGTGAATTGAGGCATAATATTTATAGTTATTTAAGATATGAACATCATTACTTAAAGAAGCCCATTCTTTCACAAAATCGAAAGATTTATAATCAAATAAAAATAAACAAGCTTGACGATAAACCAATGTCCTTTTTGAAACATCTGAATGCAAATACTCTAATATATTTTTTTCAAATTCTGGATGCGCTGAGTGTATATTAACATAATCATGGCATTGTCTTGTAAATAATGGATAATTAACATCTTCAAAACTTTTAAATACATCGTCGCAACTAGGCAATGGAATTATGTCTGCGTCAACAAAACAAAATTTATCATTTGGATATAATTCTAAAGTTTTTTTAATTAAATTTGGTTTAAAAAACATTTTTTCTATGAACGTTAAATCTTTAGTTCCATAATAAATAGGTATAACATTATCAAATTTTGTTTCATAATTAAAATTAATAGTAAAAACAATTATTTTATGCTTAGAATATATATTTAGAATTTCAAATAGTTTTTCTGCATGTGGTAGATAATTTTTATCTAAAAATGTTATATAGTAATTCATTTTATTTAGTAAAATACCAAGAGCCAAACCATTCACTAGTTAAATCAAATTTATATCTATGTTTTTCACAAAATTCATCGACTGCTGGATTCACACCGAATTGACCGGCATATTTATCAAATTTTCCATTTGAAGCTTGAGTCCAAATATGCTTGTCTTTGCCATTTTCTGCATAATTTTTATCAGAATACCAATCTATTTTTAAATAATCATGTCCAGCAAATACGCCGCCATTTCTTAATTTTGGAAACCATGTTTCCATATCTTGTTTAACATATTCGTATTTATGATTAGCATCGATATATATAAAATCCAATGATTCGTTATTAAATAGTTCAGCACCATTGACGCTATCACCTCTAATCATAAAACATCTATCTTCGTGTCCAGAAATGTTATCTAAACACTTGTTAATAATTGTTTTATAATTATTTTGATTAGAAGAGTCTTCATAATCTTTAATATCTAATTGTCTCCATACATCGACAAGATAAAGCTTACCTGACCATTCTTTTAAAATTTGATTAGCATATGTGCCTTCAAAAGATCCAATCTCTACGCCTTTTCCTAATAGTTTGTTTTGTTCGAAAATTTTTGTTAGTTGTTCTCTTGAGATCATGATTAAATGTTTTTAATTTTATCTATGTTTGCGCATGAGTGGCGCACTTCTTTCTTCGCTTCCTTGTATATTATATGACTACCGAACTGTTTTGCAAGTGAGTTTATAGAAATAGAATTGCCGGTTCCTACATTAAATATCTCATTCTTCACTACAGTGATTATCAGTTTAGAAATATAGTTGCAAACATCGTTAACACTGATGAAATCCCTAGTCTGTTCGCCGTCTCCATAAACGATCAGCGGCTCTTTTTTCTGAGCGGCGACATTAAACGCCGTTATAACTCCAGCGTATTGCGGATTCTGCCCTTCACCATATACATTAAAGAAGCGAAATATTAAATAATCGATGCCCCATTGTTGGCAATACATTTGTATGTATTTTTCGGACACTAACTTATCTAATCCGTATGGACTGTTGGGTTCAGTAATGTCTGTTTCATTTGCTGTGCCTTCTTTGCTGCCATACACCGCTGCGCTAGAAGAGAAGATGAATTTTTTAATCTTATGAAGGTGGGCGGCTGATAATAATTTTATAGTACAGAACGTATTATTACCAAAACTATTTATTGGATCTTCAAATGATTTCGGCACACTTACCATACCAGCCAGATGAATGATAGTGTCTATATTGTCGAAGAAGACATCGTTAACGTCGATATCTAAGATGTCTATTATTTTTTGTTTGTCGGGCGGGAGTGAGGGGCTAAGAACTTTATCCAGATTATAAATGTCATGTCCATCAGATGATAACTTTTTTATTAAATGGGTGCCGATAAAGCCGCTGCCACCAGTAATCAATATTCTCATATATGGTATTGTATATTATTTTGCGTGTTCAGGTATTCTATAGCGTTATAGAGAATAGATATGTCATCATTAAAACGCCCAATACCTAAATTACAACTGT
>CAYOCC010000025.1:0-12915 GCA_964402375.1 uncultured Flavobacterium sp.
TTTGCACCCTTAACGAGAGGAGGTGTCAATATTATGTTAATTATACCAATTAAAGACGGAGAAAATATCGATAGAGCATTAAAGCGCTATAAAAGAAAATTTGATAAAACAGGAACTGTTCGTCAGTTACGTGCACGTCAAGCTTTCATTAAGCCTTCTGTATCAAACAGAATTAAAATTCAAAAAGCGGCATATATCCAAAACATGAGAGACAACTTAGAAAGTTAATCCATCATTTTTGATTAAATACTTTAACCGTTAGATTATAAATCATAAATTTGTATCTAACGGTTTTTTTATGCGCAATAATTTACACTCTCATATAGAATATCTTGAAAAAGAAAAAAAGTATTCGCCACTCACCGTGAACGCGTATCAAAAAGATATTTTATCATTCCAATTATTTCTAAATGAAAATCACGATGGATGTTTGCTTGAAGAAGTAAATTATCCGTTAATACGAAGTTGGATTGTAAAATTGTCGGATAGTAAAATGTCTCCTTCTTCGATAAATAGAAAAATGGCCTCTTTAAAGTCATTTTACAAATTTCTTTTAAAAACAAAACAAATCCAAAGTAATCCATTCGTAAAACACAAATCTTTAAAAACGCCCAAACTAGTACAAATTCCGTTTTCAGAAAAAGAAATTAACAGCTTATTTGAATTGCATTTTTTAGAAACCGATTTTGACAGCGTACGAAATAGATTGGTGGTAGAATTATTATACGCTACCGGAATGCGAAGAGCAGAGCTAATTAATTTAGAATTACACACAATTGATTTTTATAATAGTACCATTAAAGTACTAGGAAAACGAAACAAAGAAAGAATTATTCCTTTATTAGCAAACACTTCAGAGGTGATAAAACTATATTTAACAAAACGTAAAGAACTAGAAACTATTAATGCTCCCGAAAAGTTAATTTTATCTAAAAAAGGAAATAAAATAAGTGAAACGTTTGTGTATCGATTAATAAATGACTACTTTAGTACTATATCTGAAAAGGTAAAAAGAAGCCCCCACGTTCTTAGGCATTCGTTTGCAACACATTTGTTAAATAACGGTGCAGATTTAAATTCAGTTAAAGAATTGCTTGGTCATGCCAGTTTGTCATCTACTCAGATTTATACGCACAGTAGTTTATCAGAGTTAAAAAAAGTATACAGTAATGCGCATCCAAGAAACAAGTAATGTTTAATTAAAACCTATAATTATTATGAAAGTGAATGTACATGCAGTTAATTTTAATATCGACAAAAAACTAGTTGATTTTATAGATGAAAGAATGAATAAATTAGAAAAATATTATGATAAGGTAATTTCATCGGATGCTTTTTTAAAAGTTGAAAACATAAGTGAAAAGGAAAATAAAACAGTAGAATTAAAGGTTTTAGTGCCTGGGGATGATTTTATCGTGAAAAAACACAGTAAAAGTTTTGAAGAAGCTGCAGATTTAGCAATTGAATCTCTAGAACGTTTATTAGTAAAGAGAAAAGAAAAATTAAGACCACATAGTTAATTGAAAAAAAGATTTAAAAAAGTTTTGATTAATAAATAAATTACATACATTTGCAGTCCGTTAGAAATAGCGGACTTTTTTTATGCGTAAAAATGCCGGTGTAGCTCAGCTGGCTAGAGCAGCTGATTTGTAATCAGCAGGTCGTGGGTTCGAGTCCCTCCACTGGCTCTTTGAAATTTTGATAATCAAAAATAAACAGGTTTATTTTCTAGTTTATACTAGGTTTTAGTATTTGGTTTTTTTTGATTTTTAAGTTAGGTTAGGGGAGATACTCAAGCGGCCAACGAGGGCAGACTGTAAATCTGCTGTGAAAACTTCGCAGGTTCGAATCCTGCTCTCCCCACGAACTTTTTTAAATGAATTTATTTGGTCACATTCAAGTAAAATCTTTAGAATTGCATAATGGAATACAAGAATTAAAAATAAATTTAGGTTTGTTTTTAACTTCTGAACTCACAAAAGCCGGTGTAGCTCAGGGGTAGAGTGCTTCCTTGGTAAGGAAGAGGTCTCGGGTTCAATTCCCGACATTGGCTCAAAATAGAAATAATTTTTGAACACTAATAAATAACTAAGATTAAATTTTAAAATCATGGCAAAGGAAACATTCGACCGTTCGAAGCCCCATTTGAATATTGGTACTATCGGTCACGTAGATCACGGTAAAACTACGTTAACAGCTGCAATTACAAAAGTATTGTCAGATGCAGGTTTATCAGAAGCAAAATCATTTGATCAAATTGATAATGCTCCAGAAGAAAAAGAAAGAGGTATTACAATTAATACTTCGCACGTTGAGTATTCAACTGCTAACCGTCATTACGCTCACGTTGACTGTCCAGGTCACGCGGATTACGTTAAGAACATGGTTACAGGTGCTGCTCAAATGGACGGTGCTATCTTAGTAGTTGCTGCTACAGATGGTCCAATGCCACAAACTCGTGAGCACATCCTTTTAGGTCGCCAAGTAGGTGTGCCAAGAATGGTAGTATTCATGAATAAAGTGGATATGGTTGATGATGAAGAATTATTAGAGTTAGTTGAGATGGAAATCAGAGATTTATTATCTTTCTATCAATATGATGGTGATAATGGTCCAGTTATTCAAGGTTCTGCTTTAGGAGGTTTGAATGGAGATCCAAAATGGGTAGCTACTATTATGCAACTAATGGATGCAGTAGATGAATGGATTGAATTACCAGTTCGTGATATCGAAAAACCATTCTTAATGCCAGTTGAGGATTCATTTACAATTACTGGTCGAGGAACTGTTGCTACAGGACGTATCGAAACAGGTATTGCAAATACAGGAGACCCAGTTGAAATTATTGGTATGGGAGCTGAAAAATTAACTTCTACAATTACTGGAGTTGAAATGTTCCGTAAAATATTAGATAGAGGTGAAGCAGGAGATAACGTAGGTTTACTTTTAAGAGGTATCGATAAAGCAGATATCAAAAGAGGTATGGTTATTGTTAAGCCCGGTTCAGTAAAACCACACGCTAAATTTAAAGCTGAGGTTTATATCTTGAAAAAAGAAGAAGGTGGACGTCATACTCCATTCCATAATAACTACCGTCCTCAGTTTTATGTACGTACAACTGACGTAACAGGTACTATTATGTTACCACAAGGAAGAGAAATGGTTATGCCAGGCGATAACTTAACTATTGATGTTGAATTATTATCTCCAATTGCATTGTCTATCGGTTTACGTTTCGCTATCCGTGAAGGTGGTAGAACTGTAGGTGCAGGACAGGTAACTGAAATTTTAGACTAATTTAAAGTCAAATATTAAATTTTTAAATCAGTATCGAGCAATCGGTACTGATTTTAACATACGAGCGTAGTTCAAGGGCAGAATAGTGGTCTCCAAAACCATTGATGGGGGTTCGAATCCCTCCGCTCGTGCAAAATAATGTAAATATCATGTTAAAATATTTCTCTGAAGCATTCGAAGAATTAAAATCAAATGTAACTTGGCCAGAATGGGCAGAAGTACAAAAATACACTATCGTTGTAGCATTATTTTCAGTAATATTTGCGTTGGCAACTTGGGGTATCGATTTGACTTTTACAAAAGTATTAAACGGTTTCTTTAATTTGTTAAAAGGTTAATTCAAAATGGCGGATAATAATGTAAAGAAATGGTATGTCGTTAGAGCTGTAAGCGGACAAGAAAACAAGATTAAAGCTTATATTGAGCAAGAAGTTAATCGTGTTGGAATGGCTGATTATGTTTCTCAAGTGCTTGTACCAACAGAAAAGGTAGTACAAGTAAAAGACGGTAAAAAAATATCAAAAGAAAAAGTGTATTTCCCGGGTTATGTGATGATAGAAGCTAACTTAACAGGTGAAATTCCACATATTATTAAATCTATCACTGGTGTCATAGGATTTTTAGGAGAAACTAAAGGTGGTGAACCAGTTCCATTAAGACTAGCTGAAGTAAACAGAATGTTAGGTAAGGTTGACGAATTATCTGTAACAACAGAAAGCATAGTCATTCCTTTTACAATTGATGAAACAGTTAAAGTTATTGATGGGCCTTTTAATGGTTTCAATGGAACTATTGAAAAAATAAATGAAGAAAAGCGTAAACTTGAAGTAATGGTGAAAATTTTCGGAAGAAAAACACCTCTAGAATTAAGTTTTATGCAAGTTGAAAAAGTATAATTTTTGTTACATATATATAAACCCGCATTAATCGCTTCCACTGATTAATGTAAAATTTTTAAAAATGGCTAAAGAAGTTAGTAAAGTAGTTAAACTACAAGTTAAGGGAGGTGCTGCGAACCCGTCGCCACCGGTTGGACCTGCTTTGGGAGCTGCTGGAGTTAACATCATGGAGTTCTGTAAGCAATTTAATGCTAGAACACAAGATAAACCCGGCAAAGTATGTCCAGTACAAATTACTGTATATAAAGACAAGTCTTTTGACTTCGTTGTAAAAACTCCACCAGCTGCAGTTCAATTAATGGATGCTGCAAAATTAAAGTCAGGTTCAGGAGAACCTAATCGTAAAAAAGTAGCTAACGTTACTTGGGATCAGATTAAGGTTATCGCTGAAGATAAAATGGCAGATTTAAATGCATTCACAATGGAAGCTGCAATGAGCATGATTGCTGGAACAGCCAGATCTATGGGAATAACTGTAACTGGAGATTCTCCTATAAAATAAGAGATATGGCAAAATTGACAAAAAAACAAAAAGAAGCTGCAGCAAAAATTGAAAAGAATAAATTATATTCTTTAAAAGATGCTTCAGTATTAATCAAGCAAATTGCTTCTGCAAAGTTTGATGAATCAGTTGATATCTCTGTTAGATTGGGTGTAGATCCAAGAAAAGCAAATCAAATGGTAAGAGGTGTGGTAGCATTACCACACGGTACAGGTAAAGATGTAAGAGTTTTAGCCTTAGTTACTCCAGATAAAGAAGCGGAAGCTAAAGCAGCAGGTGCAGACCACGTTGGTTTAGATGACTACCTTCAAAAAATCAAAGACGGTTGGACAGATATTGATGTAATTATCACTATGCCAGCTGTTATGGGTAAATTAGGTCCATTAGGACGTGTTTTAGGACCAAGAGGCTTAATGCCAAACCCTAAAACAGGTACAGTAACAATGGATGTTGCTAAAGCAATTCAAGAAGTAAAAGCTGGTAAAATTGACTTTAAAGTTGATAAAACTGGTATCGTTCATGCAGGAATAGGTAGAGTATCTTTTGATGCTGATAAAATCTATGACAACGCACACGAAATTGTTCAAACATTAATCAAATTAAAACCAACTGCGGCGAAAGGTACTTACATTAAGTCAATTCACTTAACAAGTACTATGAGTCCTGCTATCGCTTTAGATCCTAAAGCAGTATAATTGGTAGTTAAATATACTTAGTATGACTAGAGAAGAAAAATCAATTGCTATTGAAGATTTAACTGCACAGTTAGCAGATGTGAATGTTGTATATTTAGCAGACATTTCTGGACTTGATGCAGGGACTACTTCAGACTTAAGAAGAGCTTGTTTTAAAGCAGGAATCAAATTAGAAGTTATCAAAAACACTTTATTAGCGAAAGCTATGGAGGTTTCTGCAAATGACTATGGAGATTTATCATCAACTTTAAAAGGAAATACTTCTATAATGATTGCAGATACCGCTAACGGTCCTGCAAAAATTATTAAAGAATTCCGTAAAAAAGGAACAAAACCTTTATTAAAAGGAGCTTACATTAATCAAGAAATTTACATTGGTGACGATCTTTTAGATAGCTTAGTAGCTATTAAATCTAGAGAAGAAGTTATCGGTGAAATCATCGGATTATTACAATCTCCGGCTAAACGTATAATTTCAGCTTTATTAAACCATGCTGAAACTAAAGGTGAAGCCGTAGCATAAAAAAAACGCACTTAATAAATTACATATTTTAAACACATTAAAGATAGAAAAAATGGCAGATTTAAAACAATTCGCAGAACAATTAGTTAATTTAACAGTAAAAGAAGTTAACGAATTAGCTACAATATTAAAAGATGAGTATGGTATCGAACCAGCTGCTGCAGCTGTAGTAGTTGCTGCTGGTGGTGGTGATGCTGGTGCTGGTGCTGAGCAATCAGAATTTACAGTAGTATTAAAAGAAGCTGGTGCTTCTAAATTAGGAGTAGTTAAAGCGGTTAAAGAATTAACTGGTTTAGGTCTTAAAGAAGCAAAAGATTTAGTAGATGCAGCGCCATCTAATATCAAAGAAGGTGTTTCTAAAGATGAGGCTGAAGGTCTTAAGAAAGCTTTAGAAGAAGCAGGAGCTGTTGTTGAGTTAAAATAAACTCACACAGTTTTTAATACAGGTTTAGGTCTTGGAAATCGTTTCCAACGACCTAAACCATTTTTCGTATAATAAATTTATATTTCTTTTATAGAAAATATATAGTATCGAAAAATGTTTTTTTAAATCAATACGAAGAAAAAAAATAAAGTTCATTTGTTTTTAAAGATGTATTGGTTGTAAAAAAAAAGTATAAAATATTTTATAAATGTTGTGTTATCACAAAAATTACTTTTTTTTAACTAAAAATATTATCCATTGATGATTGCTAATCAAACAGAAAGAATCAATTTTGCCTCGACAAAAAACATTCCGAACTATCCAGATTTTCTAGATATTCAGGTAAAGTCATTTCAAGATTTTTTTCAATTAGAAACTAAATCAGACGAAAGAGGTAACGAAGGTCTTTATAACACCTTCATGGAAAATTTTCCAATAACTGATACTAGAAATCAGTTTGTACTTGAGTTTCTAGATTATTTTATTGACCCACCAAGATATACTATCGAAGAATGTATTGATAGAGGCTTAACGTACAGCGTTCCTCTAAAAGCACGTTTAAAGCTGTATTGTACAGATCCTGAACACGAGGATTTTGAAACAATCGTACAAGATGTATATTTAGGAACTATCCCATACATGGCACCTAGCGGAACTTTCGTTATTAATGGTGCAGAACGTGTTGTGGTTTCTCAATTACACAGATCACCAGGGGTTTTCTTTGGTCAATCTTTCCACGCAAACGGAACTAAATTATATTCTGCCCGAGTAATTCCTTTTAAAGGTTCTTGGATAGAATTTGCAACTGATATCAACAACGTAATGTATGCGTACATTGATAGAAAGAAAAAATTACCAGTTACTACGCTTTTCCGTGCTATTGGTTTTGAAAGAGACAAGGATATCCTTGAAATTTTCGACCTTGCTGAAGAAATTAAAGTGTCTAAAACAGGAATTAAAAAATTCATCGGAAGAAGACTTGCTGCCCGTGTATTAAATACATGGCATGAAGATTTCGTTGACGAAGACACTGGCGAAGTAGTTTCTATTGAGCGTAATGAAATTATCTTAGATCGTGATACGGTTTTGGATAAAGAAAACGTAGAAGAAATTATTGAAGCAGATGTTAAAGTAATTTTATTACACAAAGAAGATAGCAATCAAGCCGATTTCGCTATCATTCACAATACTTTGCAAAAAGACCCTACGAATTCTGAAAAAGAAGCAGTAGAACATATATATAGACAATTACGTAATGCCGAACCGCCAGATGAAGAAACGGCTCGTGGTATTATCGATAAATTATTCTTCTCAGACCAACGTTACAACTTAGGTGATGTAGGTCGTTACAGAATGAATAAAAAGTTAAACTTAGATATCCCAATGGATAAACAAGTATTAACCAAAGAAGATATCATTACGATTGTAAAATACTTAATTGAATTAATTAACTCAAAAGCCGAGATTGATGATATTGACCACTTGTCTAACCGCCGTGTTAGAACCGTTGGTGAACAATTATCAGCTCAGTTTGGCGTAGGTTTAGCTCGTATGGCGCGAACCATTCGTGAAAGAATGAATGTTCGTGATAACGAAGTCTTTACACCTATCGATTTGATCAACGCCAAAACGTTATCATCTGTAATTAATTCATTCTTTGGTACCAACCAGTTATCTCAGTTTATGGATCAAACCAATCCATTAGCAGAAATAACACACAAACGTCGTTTATCAGCACTAGGACCTGGAGGTTTATCTAGAGAAAGAGCAGGATTCGAGGTTCGTGACGTTCACTACACACACTACGGACGTTTATGTCCTATTGAAACGCCTGAGGGACCAAACATTGGTTTGATTTCTTCACTTGGTGTATATGCAAAAGTAAACGGAATGGGATTCATCGAAACGCCTTACCGTAAGGTAACTGATGGTGTGGTTGATTTAGTTTCTACTCCAGTTTATTTAAGTGCAGAAGAAGAAGAAGGAAAAATGATTGCACAAGCAAACATTGAAATGGATGCAAAAGGAAAAATCCTTGCGGATAATGTAATTGCTCGTGAAGAAGGAGATTTCCCAGTGGTTTCTCCATCTGCAGTACATTACACAGATGTAGCGCCAAATCAAATCGCTTCAATTTCAGCTTCATTAATTCCATTCTTAGAGCATGATGATGCGAATAGAGCCCTTATGGGATCTAACATGATGCGTCAGGCAGTACCTTTGTTAAGACCAGAAGCTCCTATTGTAGGAACTGGTTTAGAAAGACAAGTTGCGTCTGATTCTCGTGTACTTATCAATGCAGAAGGTGCTGGTATAGTTACTTATGTTGACGCGAATAAAGTGACAATTAAGTATGACCGTACTGATGAAGAAAGAATGGTAAGTTTTGACGATGATGAAAAAACATACAACTTAATCAAATTCAGAAAAACCAATCAAAGCACTACTATCAACTTAAAACCTATCGTAAGAAAAGGAACTAGAGTAGAAAAAGGTCAAGTACTTTGTGAAGGATATGCTACTCAAAACGGAGAATTAGCTTTAGGTAGAAACTTACAGGTTGCCTTCATGCCTTGGAAAGGTTATAACTTTGAGGATGCAATTGTAATTTCTGAGAAAGTAGTTAGAGATGATATTTTTACTTCTATTCACGTTGATGATTATTCATTAGAAGTTAGAGATACAAAATTAGGTAACGAAGAGTTAACTAACGATATTCCTAACGTTTCTGAAGAAGCAACGAAAGATTTAGATGAAAATGGAATGATTCGAATTGGAGCAGAGGTAAAACCTGGCGACATTCTTATCGGAAAAATTACACCTAAAGGAGAATCAGATCCAACTCCAGAAGAAAAATTATTACGTGCTATCTTTGGTGACAAAGCAGGTGATGTAAAAGATGCTTCATTAAAAGCTTCTCCATCATTACATGGTGTGGTTTTAGACAAAAAATTATTTGCTAAAGCTGTAAAAGATAAACGCAAACGTACTAAAGATAAAGAAGATTTAGACAAACTTGAAATGGAATTCGAAGTGAAATTCACCGAATTAAAAGACAGGTTAATTGAAAAATTATTCTTAATCGTAGACGGAAAAACATCTCAAGGGGTAATTAATGATTTAGGTGAAGAAGTACTACCAAAAGGTAAAAAATTCACAAAGAAAATGTTACAAGCTGTAGAAGATTTTGCTCACTTAACAAAAGGACAATGGACTACGGACGAACATACCAATTCATTAATTAACGATTTAGTACACAACTATAAAATCAAATTAAATGATTTACAAGGGGTACTAAGAAGAGAGAAATTTACAATTTCTGTTGGAGATGAATTACCAGCCGGAATTTTAAAATTGGCTAAAGTATATATCGCTAAAAAACGTAAGTTAAAAGTTGGGGATAAAATGGCAGGACGTCACGGTAACAAAGGTATTGTTGCTAAAATCGTTCGTCAAGAAGATATGCCTTTCTTAGAAGACGGAACACCAGTAGATATCGTATTAAATCCATTAGGAGTTCCTTCTCGTATGAACATTGGACAGATTTATGAAACCGTATTAGGTTGGGCAGGTTTAAGAACTGGTAAAAAGTTTGCAACCCCTATCTTTGATGGTGCTTCATTAGATCAAATTAATGGATATACTGACGAAGCTGGCATTCCAAGATTCGGTCATACATACTTATACGACGGTGGAACAGGTGAACGTTTCCATCAAGCAGCAACTGTAGGTGTAATTTATATGCTTAAATTAGGGCATATGGTTGATGATAAAATGCACGCACGTTCTATCGGACCATACTCATTAATTACACAACAACCTTTAGGAGGTAAAGCGCAATTTGGAGGACAACGTTTCGGAGAGATGGAGGTTTGGGCACTTGAAGCATACGGTGCATCAAGTACTTTAAGAGAAATCTTAACCGTTAAATCAGATGACGTAAACGGTAGAGCAAAAACCTACGAAGCAATCGTTAAAGGTGAAACTATGCCAGAACCAGGATTACCTGAATCATTCAATGTATTAATGCATGAATTAAAAGGTCTTGGTTTAGATATCAGATTAGAAGAATAAATAAAATTTGTAATCAGTTCCATTAAATTGGGACTGGTTACTTAATATAAGAGTTTTTAGGATTTATACCCGTAAACCGTTCCGATTTTTTATAGAAATATAACTAGCACTTCCAACGTTAATGTTGAAGTTTAGAGAAGTAAGCCGAGGTAGCGTTTAAGTCAAAAGTAGCACTTTAGACGAAAACAAGAATCAATTTTAAATTGCACATAAATCAATAGTAAAAACTATGATGAATAATAGAAATAACAAAGACAAAAGTACAGGAGTTAAAAGATTTAACAGAATAACAATTGGTTTGGCATCGCCAGAAGCCATGTTAGGTGAATCAAGAGGTGAGGTATTAAAACCAGAAACTATCAATTACCGTACACACAAACCAGAAAGAGATGGACTTTTCTGTGAACGAATTTTCGGACCAGTAAAAGATTTCGAATGTGCTTGTGGAAAATATAAAAGAATTCGCTACAAAGGAATCGTTTGTGACCGATGTGGTGTGGAAGTTACTGAGAAAAAAGTACGTAGAGACAGAGTAGGACACATCAATCTTGTAGTGCCAATTGCTCATATCTGGTATTTCCGTTCGCTTCCTAATAAAATTGGTTACGTTTTAGGATTACCATCTAAGAAATTAGATATGATTATTTACTACGAAAGATATGTAGTAATTCAAGCTGGTATTGCTAAAGGTCCAGAAGGTGAAGAATTAAATAGATTGGACTTCTTAACGGAAGAAGAATATTTAAATATTGTGGATACCTTACCAATGGAAAACCAATATTTAGATGATAATGATCCAAATAAATTTATCGCCAAAATGGGTGCTGAATGTATTATGGATTTATTAGCACGTACTGATTTAGACGCTTTGTCTTATGATTTACGTCATAAAGCTAATAATGAAACATCTAAACAAAGAAAAACAGAAGCATTAAAAAGATTGAATGTTGTTGAATCTTTCCGTGAATCTAACAAAAACAGAGAAAACCGTCCAGAATGGATGATTTTAAAAGTAATTCCGGTTATTCCACCAGAATTACGTCCTCTTGTGCCTTTAGATGGAGGTCGTTTTGCAACTTCAGATTTAAATGATTTATACAGAAGAGTAATTATCCGTAACAATCGTTTAAAAAGATTAGTAGAAATTAAAGCGCCGGAAGTAATCTTACGTAATGAAAAACGTATGTTGCAAGAAGCGGTTGATTCACTTTTCGATAACACAAGAAAAGCTTCTGCAGTTAAAACAGAATCAAACAGACCATTAAAATCTTTATCAGATTCATTAAAAGGAAAACAAGGTCGTTTCCGTCAAAACTTATTAGGAAAACGTGTGGATTATTCTGCTCGTTCGGTAATTGTTGTTGGACCAGAAATGAAATTGTTCGAATGTGGTATCCCTAAAGATATGGCTGCAGAATTATACAAACCATTCGTTATTCGTAAATTAATCGAAAGAGGAATTGTTAAAACAGTAAAGTCGGCTAAGAAAATTATCGACAAAAAAGAACCAGTAGTATGGGATATCTTAGAAAATGTTATCAAAGGACATCCAGTATTATTAAACCGTGCACCTACACTTCACCGTTTAGGTATCCAAGCGTTCCAACCCAAGTTAATTGAAGGAAAAGCAATCCAGTTACACCCATTAGTATGTACGGCATTCAATGCCGATTTCGATGGTGACCAGATGGCGGTTCACTTACCTTTAGGTCCTGAAGCTATTTTGGAAGCACAATTGTTAATGTTAGCGTCTCACAACATCTTGAATCCTGCGAATGGTGCACCAATTACGGTTCCTTCTCAAGACATGGTATTGGGTCTGTATTACATGACCAAAGAGCGTTTATCAACTCCTGAACATACTATTTTAGGAGAAGGCTTAACTTTCTATTCTGCGGAAGAAGTAAACATTGCTTTAAACGAAGGAAGATTAGAATTAAATGCTAGAGTGAAAATTAGAGCAAGAGATTTTAATGAAAATGGAGAGTTAGTAAATCAAATTATTCAAACTACTGCAGGTAGAGTATTATTTAATGAAGTAGTACCAGAAGCTGCAGGATATATCAATGAAGTTTTAACAAAAAAATCGTTAAGAGATATTATTGGTAAAATTTTATCGGTTACTAGTGTACCTAAAACTGCTGCTTTCTTAGATGATATGAAAGACATGGGTTACAAATTCGCTTTCAAAGGTGGTTTGTCATTCAGTTTAGGTGATATTCGTATTCCAGAACAAAAAACACAATTAATTGCTGATGCTCGTGTACAAGTAGAAGGTATTTCTATGAATTATAACATGGGACTTATTACAAATAATGAGCGTTACAATCAGGTAATTGATATTTGGACGTCTGCCAATGCACAATTAACAGAATTAGCAATGAAAAACATCCGTGAAGACCAACAAGGTTTCAACTCGGTATATATGATGCTTGACTCTGGTGCAAGGGGTTCTAAAGAACAAATTCGTCAGTTAACTGGTATGCGTGGATTAATGGCTA
>CAYOCC010000026.1:0-10589 GCA_964402375.1 uncultured Flavobacterium sp.
TATTGCAACATTAAACCAAAATGTAACAGGAAATTTCAACACAGCTGTTGGACATTCAGCGGGATACTTTTTAACGTCAAGTTACAATACAGCATTTGGACACAATGCGCTTGATGGTCAAGCTGACGGAGGAGGAAATACTGGTGTTGGAGTTAATGCTGGAGGAGTTCCTTGGAATCAACGAACGTATAATAGTACTTTTTTAGGATACAATGCAAAAGCACAAAGTGGTCTTGATAATGTTATAGTAATAGGATACAATGCCTATACAAATGAACATCATACTATTCAATTAGGAGACAATAGGATCGTAAAATTGAAAACTAGTGGAACGATTTGGTCGAATGGGACACAATTAACTTCTGATGCTCGTTTAAAAACCAACATTCAACCCTTGCAAAATAGTTTGGATGTCATTAAGAAGTTGAAACCTGTTCATTACGATAAGAAAAATTCCATCGAGTCAACAGATTACAATAAATCGGAAAATGGATTTATTGCACAGGAAATTCAAAAAGTACTTCCGTTTGTAGTGAGTGAAGGCACTGATAAAGATAAAATCCTTTCAGTTGATTATAATTCAATTATTCCTGTATTAACAAAAGGAATTCAAGAGCAACAATTGCAAATTGAAGCGCAGCAAAAACAAATTGATGAAATGAAAATATTGATCGAAAAATTATTGAAAGAGAAAAAATAATGAAAAAACTTTTCGCCTAATTATTTATTTTCTCTACATTTATTTCAAATGCACAGCGCAAGATGTTTAGAGGGCAAAATAATTATTTCGCTCTAGTTATTATTTTTCAGGCTTCAGCTATTGTAATATCTTGACTAATTACATATTTAGATATAAGCGAACATACTTCTTATACCGGAGCTGGATCTAAGTCGTACCAAAAACCTCTAAAGTTAATTTAGAGGTTTTTTTTATGATATTTCCTAAATGAAATTTTATAGAAATTCCAACATTTGATTTGTAGATAAATCAATATTGCCAACAAGCTGAAACAATTTCATATATTGAATCTGTCTTTTTTTTTCGCATTAAAAAAAATACTCCTTAAAATTTAAGAAGTATTTTATGTGAAATTTTTTATTTTCAATTTATCTAAAAGTAGAAAGCATTCCTCCTAAAATAGCAAAAACAAATATAAAGCCATATAAGGAAATAATGATTAAAGTAAATATTCCTAAAAATTTATGATGCGATTTCAAATTTTCTAAACCATCCGTTAAAAGTTGTTTGTTTTTTGAATGTAAAGCAGCACTTGTTTTGGTAGCATATTGGTATAAATAATAAACAGGGAAAAAATAAACAGCAGCAAAAACCACATAAATTATAGAAAGAACCGACATTGGAAAAGGCAAAGCAGACATATTTTTTGATCCAATTGCTCCAAAGCCAATCGCCATAAAAAGACTAACAATGACCATTAAACCAATGCCTATAAATCCAATGATTGCCATAAATTTTGACCATTTGGCGCTTTCTTGTAAAAATCCAACTGCCGCACTAGTCAGTTGATTTTCAAAATTTTCGTTTTGTGTTTGATTTTCGTTTTCCATAATTTAAAGTGTTATTTAGTTTTCAAATTCTTTCAATGTAGCGATAATAATATTTACACAATCTAATAATTGTGCTTCTGTCATTACTAATGGCGGTGCAAAACGGATGATGTTTCCATGTGTTGGTTTAGCTAATAATCCATTTTCCGATAATTTCATACAAATGTTCCAAGCCGTATCACTTTCTTCGGTATCATTTATAACAATAGCATTTAACAAACCTTTTCCACGCACCAATGTTGCAATAGTTGAAGTTTGAATATACTTTTGTAATTCCTCTCTGAAAAGTTTGCCTAATTTTCGTGCATTTTGAGATAAATTTTCATCCGAAACCACATCTAACGCTGCCATAGCTACCACTGCTGCCAAAGGATTTCCTCCAAAAGTTGAGCCGTGTTGTCCTGGTTGAATCACATTCATTATTTCATTATTTGCCAAAACTGCCGAAACAGGATACGCACCTCCAGAAATTGCTTTTCCTAAAATTAATATATCTGGTTGAACATAAGTAGGTTGTTTTTCACAAGCTTGTTCACAAGTACAATTTCCACAAACAGCTAATAACGAACCCGTTCTTGCAATACCAGTTTGTACTTCATCTGCTATAAATAATACATTATACTTTACACATAATGCTTTAGCTTTTGCAATATAATCTTCAGAAGGTACATAAACGCCTGCTTCACCTTGAATTGGCTCCACTAAAAAACCTGCAATATTTGGCGAAGATGAAATTGCTTTTTCTAAGGCATCAATGTCGTCATAAGGTATTTTTATAAATCCTTCAGTAAAGGGACCGAAATTTTTACGTGCATTTTCGTCATTTGAAAATGAAATAATTGTGGTAGTTCTTCCATGAAAATTATTTTCACAAACAATAATTTGGGCTTGTTTTTCAGCAACACCTTTTTTTTCATAAGCCCATTTTCTACAAATCTTTAAAGCTGTTTCCACTGCTTCAGCACCTGTATTCATTGGTAAAACCTTATCGAAACCAAAATAATTGGTTAGATATTTTTCATAAACGCCAAGTTTATCATTATAAAAAGCTCTTGAAGTTAAGGTAAGTGTTTGTGCCTGTTCTATCATAGCACCCACAATTTTTGGGTGACAATGTCCTTGATTTACTGCGGAATATGCAGATAAAAAATCATAATATTTTTTCCCTTCTATATCCCAGACAAAAACGCCTTCTCCTCTATTTAATACAACTGGCAACGGATGATAATTATGTGCACCATATTGATTTTCTAATGCAATAATTTCTGCTGGACTACTTTTTTCTAAAATTGACATGATTTATTTTTATTGATTGTCAAATCGCAATTCCTACTTTTTGGAGAGAAATCATCCTTAATTTGTAAAATTACAAAATATAAATTCCAAATTCCAAATTTTCCAAATTTCAAATTCCAAAAAGAGAATATAGGTTGGTATTTGGGTTTTGGTATTTGAGATTTCTAACCCTTATACATTTTTAGTAATGTTGTAATTGTATTCCAATTTCTTATGGTGGCTACAGCATTTAATTTTTTCTCTATGTATTTCTGATCTAAATTGGTTTTACCCGCGCCAATTGCGTATTTGATATATATTCTATTGCTATCAATAGCGGCCTCATCTGGTTTGAAATTACTAATTTTCAAATCGCTTAGTGCTGCTGGAGTCAATTCTTTGGAAATAAATGCCACATATAATTTCTTAGTGTCGCATCCTTTTTCCATCAAAAACGGATTGTTTATAAAACACAATTCCAAATCGTTTTTAGAAACCATAACAACAGGAACATCATAGCCAAATACTTTTGCAATTTCTTGTTTGATTTTAAAACCTACACCAGCCGCATTTTCATCATCTGAATCTAAAAAAACATTTCCCGATTGTATGTACGTTTCCACATTTTGAAAACCCATATTTTCAAGCATTTTTTTCAAGGCATCCATTTTAATCATGTTATGTCCTGATACGTTTATGCCTCGTAAAAGCGCCAAATATTTTGTCATTACTCTAAAATTTTGTTATAAAAGTAAAATAATTTATCTAATCCGCATAACTATTCTTATTTTTGCGACATGGGAAAAAAGAGAACAGAAAGAATCGTATTCGAAAACGTGCAAATCCTTGATGCAGGTGCAAAAGGTGTGTCTGTGGCAAAAGCGCCAGATGGCAAAGTGATTTTTATTCCGAATGTAGTACCAGGTGATGTGGCCGACATCCAAACTATGAAAAAAAGAAAAGCTTTTTATGAAGGAAAAGCCGTAAAAATTCATAAATTTTCAGAACACAGAACTGAACCAATTTGTGAGCATTTTGGTGTTTGTGGCGGTTGCAAATGGCAAAATATGAAGTACAGCCAACAATTGCATTACAAACAAAACGAAGTTTACAATAATTTGAAACGCATAGGAAAAATTGAAATGCCCGAATTTGAACCCATTTTAGGTTCGGAAAAACAATTTTTTTATAGAAATAAAATGGAATTCGGTTTTTCATCTACAAGATGGATGACGCCTGAAGAAGTGGCTTCTGGAGCAGAATTAGGCAATAAAAATGCAGTTGGATTTCATATTCCAAGAATGTGGGATAAAATTTTAGATATTACAACTTGTCATTTGCAAGAAGATCCTTCTAACGACATTAGAAATGAAATTCGAAGATTTGCAAATGAAAATAATTTATCGTTTTACAATCCAAGAACCAACGAAGGTTTATTAAGAACCTTGATGATTCGAACGGCTTCAACAGGCGAATTGATGATTTTAATACAGTTTTTCGAAAAAAATAAATCGGAAATTGAATTAATGATGCATTTTTTAGCTGAACGTTTTCCTGAAACTACTTCCTTACAATACGTGGTAAATCAGAAAATGAATGATACGATTTATGATCAAGATATTATTACTTATAAAGGTAGAAATTACATTTTAGAAGAAATGGAAGGGTTGCATTTTAGTATTAATGCCAAATCATTCTATCAAACCAATTCTCAGCAAGCCTATGAATTATATGCCATTACAAGAGATTTCGCAGGATTAACCGGCGAAGAATTAGTGTATGATTTGTATACAGGAACAGGTACAATTGCGCAATTTGTTTCGAAAAAAGCAAAAAAAGTAATTGGCGTAGAAGCGGTTCCTGAAGCAATTGCAGATGCAAAAGAAAACGCATCAAGAAATAATATTACCAATTGCGAATTTTTTGTAGGTGACATGAAAAACGTTTTTAATGATGATTTCATAAAAACACACGGACATCCAGATGTAATAATAACAGATCCGCCAAGAGATGGGATGCATAAAGACGTAGTAGCACAATTATTAAAAATTGGTGCTAAAAAAATTGTGTATGTTAGTTGTAATTCGGCAACACAAGCACGTGATTTGGCTTTATTAGACGAAATGTATAAAGTTACACGAGTGCGACCAGTAGATATGTTTCCGCAAACACATCATGTTGAAAACGTGGTGCTATTAGAAAAAAGATAAGATATGAAACAGCTATTTATTATAACATTTATTAGTATTTTCCTTTCGGGTTGCGAAAAAGATGATATTTGCGATATTAATACGCCAACAACACCAAAAGTAGTTATCGAGTTTTACGATGCAGCCAATCCAACCACACTAAAAAATGTAACCAATTTAGGAGTAATCGCACCCGGATTTACAAATGGTTTTGAATTTACAGCAACCAGTAAAATAAAAGTGCCCTTAAAAACTTTTGAAGATACATCAGTTTTATACTTTATTAAAAACGGAAGCGTTGCACCAACTAGTGATGACAATTCTGACTCGGTGATCTTTAATTACACAAGAAAAACAGAATATGTTTCTCGTGCTTGTGGCTATAAAACGTTATTTACTCTAAACTCAACTAACCCAATTACAGTAACGCCTGATTCAAACAATTGGATTCAAAGTGTTGTTGTATCTCAACCTAATATTGAAAACGAAAATGAAACACATATTAAAATATATTTTTAGTCTTATTTTCTTTTTGATATTTTCAACAGAAAGTAACGCTCAAGAACAATCAAAAGACACTCTTAAAATCCCACAACGTTATGGTTTAAGAATCGGCGTTGATGCACATCGATTAACAAAATCATTGTACGACTCTAACTACAAAGGTTTAGAATTGGTTGGTGATTATCGAATTACTAAGAAATTTTATGCCGCCGGAGAGATAGGTAATGAAGAGAAAATCACACAAGACGACAATCTTAATTTTACCACAAAAGGAACCTATTTTAAAGTAGGGTTTGATTATAATAGTTATGAAAATTGGCTCGACATGGAAAATATGATTTTTATTGGGATGCGAGCTGGTGTTGGAAGTTTCAGTCAGAAATTGAATACATACAACATTTATGAATCTGGGAATTATTACGGAACAAATACTTATGTTTCTGGACAAGAATTCAACGGGCTTTCTGCAAGTTGGATTGAAGTAGTAAGTGGTTTAAAAGCCGAAGTTTTAAATAATTTATATGTTGGATTTTCTTTTCGGTTAAGCTATTTGATCTCAAATAAGGAACCTGAAGGATTTGCGAATTTATACATTCCTGGTTTCAACAAAACCTACGAAGACAGCAAATTTGGTGCAGGATTTAATTACACTTTAAGTTATTTTATCCCTTTTTACAAAAAAATTAAAGTAAATAAAGTCAATCAATAAGATTTCTATATGTAAAATTGAAATCCCAAATTCTAATCATAAAATTGGAATTTGGGATTTTTACTTTTTTGGAAATTGTTTATTTAATCTCTTTCACACCTTTGATAAACATCCATTTCATAAACAATTTATCGCCATCATTGGTTTTTACTACTTGAAATTTTGGTGCTAAAATAGTAGCGACAACAAACGCCGCTAACGGAATTTGCCAACTTGTAAAACCTGTATAAGTAGCAACAAGAAAACGGAATGCAATGAAAAGGATTAAAAATCCTAACATGTTATAAACTAAAGATTTGGTTTGTTTTGACATAATTTAAAAATTTTATTCTTCTGAATTTTCTTCTCTATTTTGAAATTTAGTTCGCTTGCTTCCGGCATACATTTCGTATTTTACCAAACGTGCTTCCAACTTTCCATTAAATAATTTTATTTTTCGACTTGGACGTAAGCCTACAAATTTTAAAGCTTCCAAATTCGCAGTGATAAACCAAGCGTTTGTTCCTGGATAATTCTGTTTCATCGTATCACCAATTTCTCTGTAAAAACGTTCCATTTCAATATTCAAACGTTCTCCGTATGGCGGATTAAAACAAATATGTAACGGCCCTTCTACTTCTTTCTCAGATTGGAAAAAATCAGCTTGTTTTATTGTAACATATTCATCTAAATTGGCATTTTTGATATTGTCTTTAGCTTTTTCAACAGCGCTAGGTGCTTTATCAAAACCGATAATTGTGTAATGAAATTCTCTAGTTTTTTTTAATAAAGATTCTAAAACCTTATCAAATAATTCCGAATCCCAATCTGCCCATCTTTCAAAAGCAAATTCTTTTCTATTGATGTTAGCCGGAATATTACAAGCAATCATAGCGGCTTCAGCCACAATCGTTCCACTTCCACACATTGGATCTAAAAAATGTGCATTTCCATCCCAACCAGATAAAATTAACATTCCTGCCGCTAAAACTTCATTAATTGGTGCAATATTCGTTGCTGTTTTGTAGCCACGTTGATGTAATGAAACACCGGAAGTATCTAATGAAAGTGTACAAAAATCTCTATCAATGTGAATATGAATACGTAAATCTGGGAAATCTTTGTCAATACTTGGACGTTCACCCGTATTAGTTTTAAACTGATCTACAATCGCATCTTTTACTTTCTGGGCCACAAACTGACTGTGTGTAAATTGCTCTGAATACAAAGTCGTTTCTACTACAAACGTTTGTTGCACTTTTAAATAATCTGACCAATCAATTTTTTGAATCCCATCGTACAAAGTTTGCTCGTTATAAGCTTTAAAAGTATGAATGGGTTTTAGAATTTTTAATGCCGTACGTAAAGCTAAGTTTGCTTTATACATAAATCCTTTATCACCTTGAAAACTAACACTTCTAGTTCCTTTTACCACATTTTGAGCTCCTAATTGGAACAGCTCTTTTTCTAGAATTTCTTCAAAACCAAAAAAAGTTTTGGCAACCATTTTAAAATTTTCCATAGACCTCTTTCCCTCAGAGAGAATTTAATTATTAAATATTTGCAAAAATACATTAAATTTGTTGATTCATAATTTCCAAACAGATAAATGTCAGATTCTATTTCAAAAAATTCAGAAAATTGGTTCAGTACTTGGTTTGATACCCATTATTATCATATTCTATATAAAAATAGAAACGATAAAGAAGCGCAAGGCTTTATGGATAACATTACAGAGTATTTAAATATGCCTGAAAACGGAACCATTTTAGATTTAGCCTGTGGCAAAGGAAGACATTCTATCTACTTAAATAAATTGGGATATCAGGTAACTGGAGTAGATTTGTCCGAAAACAGTATTGCAACCGCAAATCAGTCTTCAAATGATACTTTAGAGTTTAAAACGCACGATATGCGTGAACCCATGAACGAAACTTATGACGCGGTTTTTAATTTATTTACAAGTTTTGGTTATTTTGATACACATGAAGACAATATCAAAACATTAAAAACGATTAAAGAAAGCATTAACGAATATGGTTTTGGAGTAATTGATTTTTTTAATGCTGATTACATTATCGAAAATTTAATAGCCGAAGAAACCAAAGAAATCGATGGCATTACATTCAACATCAAACGTACCGTTGAAAATAATAAAATAATTAAAGAAATTAGATTTAGCGACAATGGTGAAACTTACTTTTTTACAGAAAAAGTTGCTGCATTCACATTAACAGATTTCGAAGCCATGATGGAAGAAGCCGGCATATATTTATTGGAGATTTTTGGAGATTACAAGTTGAGAAAATTTTACAAAACACAATCTGAACGTTTAATTATGATTTTTAAATAATGAACTACACTATCTACCTTTTTCC
Source organism: uncultured Flavobacterium sp. (assembly GCA_964402375.1). Lineage (GTDB taxonomy): Bacteria > Bacteroidota > Bacteroidia > Flavobacteriales > Flavobacteriaceae > Flavobacterium. The sequence continues at coordinate 8,604 of CAYOCC010000026.1, forward strand.
ATTATTATCAGTTATTTTAGGATATATTTTCGCTATATTTTTGGCTCCAAAAAGCAAAAATAACTTAAAATTATTGTTAGCTTTTAGCGGTGCTTTTTTACTGTCTTTAACTGTAATGCATTTACTTCCTGAAGTCTATCATAGCGAAGAATTAATAAACGAACCAGGTCACGAAGGTCATTTTCATTCTAAAATTGGAATTTTTATTATGATTGGAATTGTGTTTCAAATCATTTTAGAATATTTTTCAAAAGGCGCAGAACATGGTCATGTACACGGACACCAAAGAATGTCACATATACCTTGGTTATTATTTTTTAGTTTGTGTTTACACGCGCTTTTAGAAGGATTGCCAATTAGCAAACATCCTGAATTGGCTTATGGAATTGCGATTCATCACTTTCCAATTGCGATAATTTTGACTACATTTTTTAAAAACGCACAACTAAACTCAAAAGCTATTTTATTTTTCATGATTGCTTTTGCTTTTATGACGCCGATTGGGACATTTTTAGCTGATAATTTGAGCTTTATTACCAATTATTATTCACAGCTTTCTGGTATTGTAATTGGGATTTTATTTCATATTTCGTCTACTATTATTTTTGAAAGTAGCGAAGGACATAAATTCAATTTAGCTAAATTAGTCGTAATTGCTTTAGGTATTTTGTTGGCAAGCTTTTTATAATTTCAGAATTATAAATTTTATTTATTTTTCGCTTCAATCCAACGACTCATATATTCGGTACTTCGTACTGTATGAAATTGTAACATTTGCCCAATAAAATTCGCTTTTCTATGTGATTCTAAATTGGTTTGAAGGTCATTTATCACATCCAAAAATTTAGACTTATAAATTGAAAACATAAACTTATTTTGAATGATGTTGTATCCATTTTCCACAGCCTGTTCCCATACTTCCTGATTAGAATATAATTCAACTACTTTACTAATAAAATCTGAATAATCATCTTCAATAAATCCATTCCAATGTAAATTATCATACATAGCTTCTGCTCCGATTGATGTGGTTACAGAAGGCGTACCGTATTCCATACACTCCAATAATTTTCCCTTTATTCCAGCTCCAAAACGAATGGGCGCTAATAAAACTCTAGTATTTCGAATGACATCTTCCGCGTTTTCCGCTCTACCGTGTATAAAAAATCGCTCTTTCGGATTATGTAATTGAAGTACTTTCTGCGTGGGATAGGCTCCGTAAATTTTTAATTTTGTGTTTGGAAGTAATTCTTTTAATTTCGGCCAAATTTCATTTTTCAAAACCAAAACTGAATCCCAATTGGGTTCATGATAAAAGTTACCAATAAAAATAAAATCCTTTTTACCATGAAAATCTAGTTTTTCAGCCGTAAAATTTTCTATCCAAATAGGCAAATAAAACAAAATAGATTTTGGAACTTGGAAAACCGTTTGCAACAAATTCATTTCATAATCTGAAACTATTAGCGATAAATCACATCTAAAAATAGAAGCAATTTCTCGTTTCGCCACATCCGAATTATAATTTATTGCTGCTGTCGAATCATTTTTCTTAACCACTTCAAATCTAGCTTGACGCAAACAATGCAAATCTTCCGTATCTAAAATTTTAATCGCATTTGGCAACACATTCGAAACGCGCCAACCAAATTGTTCTTCAATCATGAATCGATCAAATAATACCATATTTGGTTCAATTCTCAGCAAAAACTCATCTAATGAACTGTCATTAAGCTGAATAAATGAAGTTGTAATACCTAAGTCAGTTAAATCAAACGAAAATTCACTTTCTGAAGCAGTTGAAGCATAAGCAATACTATATTTTTGAGTTTGAAAAAAACGAATCAACTGAAGCATTCTACTTCCCGCTGCAGAAGAATTAGGTTCTACCCAAACCGAACTTATTATTAGTAATTTATTCATATTCAAATATACAAAACTTTTATTTTGTGCGTTTCCTTTCAGGTCGTGTGTTTCGTTATATCT
>CAYOCC010000027.1:0-10572 GCA_964402375.1 uncultured Flavobacterium sp.
GACCAAGAAATAACTTCACCTTTTTTGTTTGTTAACGAAATGATGATGTTGTTAAAAGTAGCGCTAATATGTGCTTCTCCAGAAGACTCAACGATAACTTTACGTTTTTTTGCAGTTGCCTTAGCCATATTATTTACTATTTAGTTGCTTTTTTCTTGTTAGCAACAGTTTTTCTTTTACCTTTTCTTGTTCTCGAGTTGTTTTTCGTTCTTTGACCTCTTAAAGGTAATCCCGCTCTATGGCGAATACCTCTTTGACATCCGATATCCATTAAACGTTTGATGTTTAATGTGATTTCTGAACGTAATTCACCTTCGATTTTAAATGATGAAACCGCTTCACGAATTGCTCCGATTTCGTCATCATTCCAATCAGATACTTTTTTATCTTGGCTTACTTTGGCTTTTTCTAAAACCTCAATAGCTCTACTTTTACCCATACCAAAAATGTATGTTAAAGCGATAACTCCTCTTTTGTTTTTTGGGATATCGACCCCTGCTATTCTTGCCATAATTATCCTTGTCTTTGTTTAAATCTAGGATTCTTTTTGTTAATAACGTATAATCTTCCTTTTCTACGCACGATAATACATTCTGCGCTTCTTTTTTTAACTGATGCTCTTACTTTCATCTTAATTTGCTTTATGCTATATGCTTTATGCTTTAAGCTAACTGCTTATTGCCTATTGCCTATTGCTTTTTTAGTATCTATAAGTAATTCTAGCTTTTGACAAATCGTAAGGACTCATTTCAAGTTTTACCTTGTCTCCTGGTAATAATTTAATGTAATGCATACGCATTTTACCTGAGATGTGAGCAATTACAACATGTCCGTTTTCTAATTCCACTCGAAACATTGCATTAGATAATGCTTCTACAATGCTTCCGTCTTGTTCTATTGCTGATTGTTTTGCCATAATTAATTAAGCGACAGCTTTTCTATTTTTACCACTTTTCATTAAACCATCATAATGTTTGTTTAACAAATATGAATTAATTTGTTGAATTGTGTCGATTGCAACTCCGACCATAATAATTAACGAAGTACCACCATAAAAGTAAGCCCACGCTCCTTGAACATCTAATATTCCGTGAATAATAGCAGGGAACACTGCAATTAAAGCTAAGAATAATGAACCTGGAAACGTGATTAGAGACATTAACTTATCAAGAAAGTCTCCAGTTTCAGCCCCTGGTTTGATACCTGGAATAAAACCTCCACTTCTTTTTAAGTCATCTGCCATTTTATTGGTTGGTACCGTAATAGCGGTGTAAAAATACGTAAAAATAACAATTAATAAGGCAAAAACTACATTATAAACTAATCCGAAAGGATCTTTAAACATATTTGAAATGCTTAAAGCCGTGTCCGACTTAGATAATCCAGCTAATGCAGCAGGTATGAACATGATTGCTTGCGCAAAAATAATTGGCATAACACCTGCAGAATTCAATTTTAATGGAATGAATTGTCTGTTATCATTCATTGAATCTGATTCGAAATCTCCAGAAACTGATCGACGTGCGTATTGCACCTGAACTTTTCTCAAAGCCATAACTAATAAAATGGTAGCTATAATAACCAATAACCAAATAATTACCTCGATAATGATTTTCATCGGGTTACTACTGTTAGTTCCCACTTCTTGGATAAATGCTTCTGGCATTCTTGCCAAAATCCCCACCATAATTAATAGTGATATTCCGTTACCAATTCCTTTTTCTGTAATTCTTTCTCCTAACCACATTGCGAAAATAGTTCCCGAAACGATAATTAATACAGACCCAAATAAAGGGAAGAAAGTAAAGAAATCAGGATTTACAAATGCTTCAGCAGGTAAGGTTTGTTTTAAATTAAAAATATAACCTGGCCCTTGAACCAATGTAATTGCAATGGTTAACCAACGTGTAATTTGGTTAAGTGTTTTTCTACCGCTTTCACCATCTTTTTGAAGCTTCTGTAAATAAGGAATCGCAATTCCCATTAACTGAACAACAATCGATGCAGAGATGTAAGGCATGATACCTAATGCAAAGATAGAAGCTTCCGAGAAGGCACCACCTGTAAATACATTAATTAACCAACCGATTCCACCTTCTGTTTGATTAGATAGACTTTGCAATTTAGTTGAATCAATACCTGGTAAAGTTACTTGTGAGCCAAAACGGTACACAAGTAATATTCCAAGAGTCACTAAAATTTTATTTTTTAGTTCTTCTATTTTCCAAACATTGATAAATGATTCTATAAATTTCTTCATAGTGATACTAATTAAAGGATTACTACTTCTCCTCCAGCAGCTTCGATAGCCGCTTTTGCAGTTGCAGTAAATTTGTGAGCACTAACTTTTAATTTTGTTTTTAGCTCGCCTCTTCCTAAAATCTTTACTAAGCTATTTTTGGTAGCCAAACGTGTTTCTACAAATACTGTAAAATCTACAGCTTCTGAGATTACACCGTTTTCTACTAAACCTTGTAAAGTATCAAGATTTATACCTTGATATTCTACTCTATTGATGTTTTTAAAACCAAATTTTGGTACTCTTCGTTGAAGGGGCATTTGACCTCCTTCAAAACCAATTTTCTTTGAATAACCAGAACGAGATTTGGCTCCTTTGTGACCTCTTGTAGAGGTACCACCTTTACCAGAACCTTCACCTCTACCTACTCTTTTGTTTTGGTTGTGAACAGAACCTTCTGCTGGTTGTAAATTACTTAAATTCATAACATGTATATTGTTATTTAGTTTCCTCAACAGAAACTAAGTGTTTAACTTTATTTACCATTCCAAGTACAGCAGGACTTGCATCGTGCTCAACAACTTGACCCATTTTTCTGATACCAAGAGCGATTAATGTTCTCTTTTGGTCTAATGGACAGTTGATTTTACTTCTAACTTGTTTTACTAAAATTTTCATATCTCCTTGATTTATCCTTTAAATACTTTATCTAAAGATACTCCTCTTTGTTTTGCAACGGTAAGAGCACTTCTCATTTGTAACAAAGCATCAAAAGTTGCTTTTACTACGTTGTGAGGATTTGATGAACCTTGAGATTTAGATAATACATCATGTACACCAACTGATTCTAATACCGCACGTACAGCACCACCAGCGATAACTCCGGTACCGTGTGAAGCTGGCATTAAGAATACTCTAGCACCACCAAATTTACCTTTTTGCTCATGAGGAACAGATTGTCCACTTAAAGGAATTTTTACTAAATTTTTCTTAGCATCTTCTACTGCTTTTGCAATTGCTTCAGAAACATCTTTAGATTTTCCTAAACCGTGGCCTACTACTCCGTTTTCATCTCCAACTACAACAATAGCTGAAAAACCAAAAGCTCTACCACCTTTAGTTACTTTAGTAACACGATTAACACTCACCAAACGGTCTTTTAATTCAAGACCTGCAGGTTTCACTAATTCTACGTTTTTATAATTTTGATACATACCTTAGAATTTAAGTCCCGCTTCTCTAGCGCCTTCAGCTAACGATTTAACTCGTCCGTGGTATAAGTTTCCTCCTCTATCAAAAGAGATAGTAGAAACACCAGCTTTAAGTGCTTTTTCAGCGATCAATTTACCAACTGCATTTGCAGTTTCGATTTTAGTACCTCCAGTAACTCCTTTATCTCTCGATGAAGCAGCAACTAAAGTTACACCGTTTACATCATCTATGATTTGTGCATAGATTTCTTTATTGCTTCTATAAACAGAAAGTCTAGGTTGAGCAGCAGTTCCGCTTACAGTCTTTCTAATTCTAAACTGTATTCTTTGTCTTCTTTCAGATTTTGTTAATGACATAACTTTATATTTTAAGCTGATTTACCTGCTTTTCTTCTTACTTCCTCACCTACAAACTTAACACCTTTACCTTTGTACGGTTCTGGTTTACGGAAAGCTCTGATTTTGGCAGCAACTTGTCCTAATAATTGTTTGTCAAATGAAGTTAATTTCACTATCGGATTTTTACCTTTTTCCGAGATGGTTTCAACATTTACTTCAGATACTACTTCTAGTATGATATTGTGAGAAAAACCTAAAGCTAAATCTAATTTTTGCCCTTGGTTTGATGCTCTATATCCTACTCCAACTAATTCTAATTCTTTTGTAAAACCGTCTGCTACTCCAATAATCATATTATTGATTAATGAGCGATAAAGTCCGTGTTTCGCTCTCTCATTCTTATGGTCAGATGAACGTTCAACGATAACATTGTTATCTTCAATTTTGATCGTTACATCAGAATATTCCTGAGTAAGCTCGCCTAATTTTCCTTTTACTGTAACAACAGCGTCTTTAACTTCTACAGTTACTCCTGCTGGTATTGCAATTGGATTTTTACCTATTCTTGACATCTTATATGGTCTTTAAAATTAGTATACGTAACAAATTACTTCACCACCAACATTTAATTGTTTGGCCATTTTACCAGTCATCACTCCTTTAGAAGTTGACACGATAGCGATACCTAAACCATTTAAAATTCTTGGGATATTCGTAGAACTTGCGTATTTACGTAAACCTGGTTTACTAATTCTTTGGATATCTTTAATTACAGACTCTTTAGTATCTTTATCATACTTTAAAGCGATTTTGATAGTACCTTGAACAGTAGCATCTTCAAACTTGTAACTTAAGATATATCCTTGATCGAATAAAATCTTTGTGATTTCTTTTTTCAAGTTCGAAGCAGGAATTTCAACCACTTTGTGATTTACTCTAGCTGCATTTCTTACTCTAGTAAGATAATCGGCAATTGGATCTGTATACATATGTATAAATTTGCGATTATGGTTTTCAAAAAGCACTCACTTCCTGAACCTTTAACCAATTAAAATTATTTTTTGGTTTGCAAAAGTAATAACTTTTTGCGAGATTACCAAGAAGCTTTTTTAACTCCTGGTATTAACCCTTGATTAGCCATTTCACGGAATGTAACACGTGAAAGACCGAATTGACGCATATACCCTCTTGGTCTACCAGTTAATTTACAACGATTGTGTAAACGAATTGGCGAAGCATTTTTAGGTAATTTTTGTAAAGCTTCATAATCTCCAGCTTTTTTCAAAGCTTTTCTTTTTTCAGCATACTTATCTACAACAGCTTGTCTTTTAACCTCACGGGCTTTCATTGATTCTTTTGCCATAACTTAGTTCTTTTTGAAAGGTAAACCTAATTCGGTTAATAATGATTTTGCTTCTTTATCTGTTTCAGCAGAAGTAACAAAAGTAATATCCATTCCTGAAATTTTGTTTACTTTATCAATATCAATTTCTGGGAAAATGATTTGCTCAAGTACACCTAAGTTATAATTACCTCTTCCATCAAATCCTGTAGATTTAATTCCACTAAAGTCTCTTACACGAGGTAAAGATGAAGTAATAAGTCTATCTAAAAACTCATACATTCTTTCTCCGCGTAAAGTTACTTTAGCACCAATTGGCATTCCTTTTCTTAGTTTGAATGAAGCAACGTCTTTCTTTGAAATAGTAGCAACTGCTCTTTGACCTGTTATTTTAGTTAACTCATCAACAGCATAATCTACTAATTTTTTGTCAGACACTGCAGCACCTACACCACGGCTAATAACAATTTTTTCCAATTTTGGAACTTGCATTACATTTTTGTAACCAAATTCTTCTTTCAAAGCAGCAACTATTCTGCTTTTATATTCTTCCTTTAGTCTTGGTAAGTATCCCATAACTATATAACTTGATTAGATTTTTTTGAAAATCTTACTTTTGTTTCTCCATCCATTCTAAATCCTACTTTAGAAGTTTCTTTAGTTTTAGCATCAACTAATGCTAAATTAGAAATATGAATAGGAGCTTCTTTTTTCACGATTCCACCTTGTGGGCTTTTTGCACTTGGTTTCGTATGTTTTGAAACCATGTTTAATCCTTCCACAACAGCTTTGTATTTATCGCGAAGTACACGTAAAACTTTACCTTCTTGTCCTTTATGATCACCAGCATTAACTCTTACTAGGTCACCTGATTTTATTTTAATTTTCATCATTTCCTTGAGAATTAAAGCACCTCAGGTGCTAATGATACAATTTTCATGAATTGTTTTTCACGAAGTTCTCTAGCTACTGGACCAAAAACACGAGTGCCTCTCATTTCACCACCAGCATTTAATAACACACATGCGTTGTCATCAAATCTAATGTATGAACCATCGGCTCTTCTCACTTCTTTTTTGGTACGTATTACAACTGCAGTTGATACAGATCCTTTTTTAACATTACTGTTAGGAGCTGCGTCTTTTATTGAAACTACAATTTTATCACCCACAGATGCGTAACGACGTTTCGTTCCACCTAGAACACGGATAGTCAAAACTTCTTTTGCTCCTGTGTTATCTGCTACTTTTAATCTTGATTCTTGTTGTACCATAATTACTTAGCTCTTTCAATAATTTCAACTAATCTCCAACATTTTGTTTTACTTAAAGGACGCGTTTCGCTAATCTTTACAGTATCACCAATATTACAGTCGTTTGTTTCGTCGTGTGCAACATATTTCTTAGTTTTCAACACGAACTTACCATACATAGGGTGTTTTACTCTTTTTGTTTCTGAAATAACAATAGATTTATCCATTTTATTACTAGTAACAACACCAACTCTTTCTTTTCTTAAATTTCTTTTTTCCATCTTTCAGCAGAATACAATTATTGTAACTCTCTTTTAGTAATTTCAGTAGCAATTCTTGCTACAGATCTTCTTAATGTTCTCATTTGAAGCGGATTCTCGATTGGAGAAATAGCATGAGCCATTTTAAGGTCGTTATACGTTTTCTTTACCTGAACAAGCTTTGCTTGTAAGTCAGCTACAGATAGATTTTTTATTTCAGATTGTTTCATAATTAATTTTTATTATGCTTCGAAATCTCTAGCAACGATAAACTTAGTTTTTACAGGAAGTTTTTGTGCTGCAAGACGTAATGCCTCTTTTGCAACTGATATAGGCACACCGCCTACTTCAAACATAATTTTCCCTGGTTTTACAACAGCAGCCCAATATTCGACTGCTCCTTTTCCTTTACCCATACGTACCTCAAGTGGTTTTTTTGTAATAGGTTTGTCTGGGAATATTTTTATCCACAATTGACCTTCTCTTTTCATGTAACGTGTTGCAGCAATACGAGATGCTTCAATTTGACGAGACGTGATAAAAGAAGAATCCATAGATTTAATACCAAACATTCCGTTTGAAAGGATGTGCCCTCTTTGAGAGTTACCTTTCATTCTTCCCTTTTGTACCTTACGATATTTTGTTCTTTTAGGTTGTAACATTTTGTCTTTAATTTAAAAAATTACTTTCTTTTGCGTGGAGCTGGTTTACCGCCTTTTCCTTTTGAATCAAAACCACCTCTTTCAGAAGATTTTGGACCTTTTTTGTCCATACCTACTAATGGAGATAAATCTCTTTTACCATAAACTTCACCCTTCATTATCCATACTTTGATTCCCATTCTACCATAAGTAGTATGTGCTTCAGATAATGCATAATCAATGTCTGCTCTGAAAGTTGATAATGGAATTCTTCCTTCTTTGAAACCTTCAGAACGCGCCATCTCTGCACCATTTAAACGACCAGAAATAAGAACCTTAATTCCTTCTGCATTCATTCTCATAGCTGCTGCGATAGCCATTTTGATAGCTCTTCTGTAAGAAATACGACTTTCGATTTGACGAGCGATAGAGTTACCGACTAAGTAAGCGTCTAATTCAGGTCTTTTGATTTCGAAAATGTTAATTTGAATTTCCTTATCTGTAATTTTCTTAAGTTCTTCTTTTAACTTGTCTACCTCTTGTCCGCCTTTTCCGATAATAATACCAGGTCTAGCAGTAGTGATAGTAACGGTTACAAGTTTTAAAGTTCTCTCGATAATTATTTTTGATACACTAGCTTTCGTTAAACGTGCATGGATATACTTTCTGATTTTATAATCTTCGGCGATTTTATCCCCGTAATCATTTCCACCATACCAGTTTGAGTCCCATCCTCTGATGATACCAAGTCTGTTTCCTATTGGATTTGTCTTTTGTCCCATACTGTTAATTAATTACTTAGTGTGTTATTGATAGCTCCTAAAACCACAGTTACGTGATTAGAACGTTTTCTAATTCTGTGTGCTCTACCTTGAGGTGCAGGACGTAATCTTTTTAACATCATACCACCATCAACGCGAATCTCTTTAATAAATAAGCCAGCGTCTTCCATACTAGATCCTTCGTTTTTAGCTGACCAATTGGCGATAGCTGATAAAACTAATTTCTCTAATTTTTTTGAAGCTTCTTTTGGACTGAATCTTAATATATTAAGAGCATTTTCTACCTTCTGACCTCTTACTTGATCCGCAACTAAGCGCATTTTTCTAGGTGAAGAAGGGCAGTTATTTAACTTTGCAAACGCAATTTGCTTATTAGCCTCTTTTCTTGCGTCAGCGGCTTCTCTTTTACGAACTCCCATGACTTCTTATTTTTTACCTTTATTTTTCGCACCAGCGTGACCTCTAAAAGATCTTGTTGGTGAGAATTCTCCTAATTTATGACCTACCATGTTCTCAGTTACATAAACTGGAACGAACTGACGGCCATTGTGAACAGCGATAGTTTGTCCTACAAAATCTGGAATAATCATAGATGCTCTAGACCAAGTCTTCACAACATTTTTATTACCACCTTCTATATTCTCTTGTACTTTTTTCTCTAATTTAAAGTGTACAAATGGTCCTTTTTTTAATGAACGTGCCATATCTAATTATTTCTTTCTACGTTCTACAATATACTTGTTACTCGGGTTAACCTTAGAACGAGTTCTATAACCTTTAGCTGGTAAACCTTTTCTTGAACGTGGGTGACCTCCTGAAGAGCGTCCTTCTCCACCTCCCATAGGGTGATCAACTGGGTTCATAGCTACTGGTCTTGTTCTAGGTCTTCTTCCTAACCATCTAGATCTACCTGCTTTTCCAGATACTACTAATTGGTGGTCAGAGTTAGATACTGCTCCAATTGTTGCCGAGCAAGTTAACAAGATTAATCTTGTTTCTCCTGATGGCATTTTAATTGTTGCATATTTTCCATCTCTAGCCATTAACTGAGCAAATGTACCTGCCGAACGAGCGATTACCGCACCTTGACCAGGTCTTAATTCGATACAAGAAATAACTGTTCCTAATGGAATTTTACTTAAAGGTAAAGCATTTCCAATTTCTGGTGAAGCATCTTCTCCTGAAACTATAGTTTGCCCAACTTGTAAACCATTCTGTGCAATAACATAAGTTTTTGCTCCATCTGCATAATATAATAATGAAATGAATGCAGAACGGTTTGGATCGTACTCGATTGTTTTAACATTAGCAGGAATACCCGCTTTTGTTCTTTTAAAATCAATCATACGATACTTTTGTTTATGACCACCACCTGTATAACGCATGGTCATTTTTCCTTGACTATTTCTACCTCCAGAGTTTTTTTTCGGTGCGATCAATGAACGCTCCGGCTTATCAGTTGTAATAGTGTCAAAGCTATTAACAACTCTAAAACGCTGACCTGGGGTAATAGGTTTTAATTTTCTAACTGACATTGTTGTATATTAGATATTAGTATAAAAATCTATCGATTCTCCTTCTTTAACTTGAACAACTGCTTTTTTGTAAGCATTTGTTTTTCCACTGATTAATCCGCTTTTAGTGTATTTCACACTTCTATCAGCTCTATAGTTCATTGTTCTTACAGCTACAACAGTAATACCAAATGCTGCTTCAACAGCTTGTTTGATTTGTACTTTGTTAGCTTTCTTTTCAACTATAAAACCAAAACGGTTAAAAACTTCTCCATCTTTAGTTAACTTTTCAGTTACAATTGGCTTGATAATAACACTCATGATCTGAATTATTTACTTAAATTAGCTTCTATCGCTTCAATTGAACCTTCCAAAAGAACCAAACTTTTTGCGTTTAAAATCGCATAAGTACTTAGTTCTGAACTTGTTACAACAGAAGTTGTTTTTAAATTACGCGACGACAAATATACATTTTTATTTGAATCGCCTAATATAAATAGAGATTTTTTGTTTTCTAACCCTAAAGAACTCAATACATTAATGAATTGTTTAGTGTTTGGTGCGTCGAAAGTAAAATCTTCAACAACAAGAATATTTGATTCCAAAGCCTTTATAGAAAAAGCAGATTTACGTGCTAATCTTTTTAAGTTTTTATTCAATTTGAATGAATAACTTCTTGGTCTTGGTCCAAAAACAGTACCACCACCTTTAAATAAAGGAGATTTTTTTGATCCTGCACGAGCAGTACCTGTACCTTTTTGTTTTTTAATTTTACGTGTACTACCTGCAACTTCAGCTCTTTCTTTAGCTTTATGCGTTCCTTGTCTTTGGTTAGCCAAGTATTGCTTAACGTCTAAATATACAGCATGTTTGTTAGGTTCTATTGCGAAAACGGTATCGTCAAGAATTACTTTACGACCTGTTTCTTTTCCGTTGGTATCTAAAACTTTTACTTCCATTACTTCTGAATGATTACATAAGAGTTTTTGCAC
>CAYOCC010000028.1:0-9958 GCA_964402375.1 uncultured Flavobacterium sp.
AATAGATTTTCTATTCATTTTTATAATGCTTCTGTCAAAAATTAAGTTTTTCATATCTTTAATTTTTTGTTTTATTAAGTGGTTTCAGATGTTGTTATACGTAAGTTAGTTATCACTTGGGGAAATGATTAAACACGGACTACAAATTCGCGCCATCTTAATTTTATTTTCTATATTGATTAAGCACGGAATACAAATCCGCACCATCAGGTTTATTCTTTTTCTTCATTATTAACATTTGGATTATAAAATTTTAATTTTTGAAAGTTTGAAAAATTATTTTCAACTTCAAACATATTTTTAATTTTAGACATGAAATCTTGATATTCTACAAAATTTAGTGTATTTCCTTTATTTACATAATTGCTAACTTTTTGTTCTTCTTCTATCATTTCTTTCGATACAGGGATTTGTAATAGTTGAAATGCTTTACTCAATTTATCGGTTAAAACTAATTTTCTTCTAGTGCCAACTCGTTGTTTGAACTCTTGTTTGAGCCAATCATTTAAATATGAATCTGTTTCATCAATAGCGCCAAAGTCTGTATCTCTTGTTACAAGAATGATGTTTTTTCCCGTTATTTGAGCACACTTAATAATCCATTCCCAGTTTATTGCATCACCAATTGAATTATCATCTCTCTTTCTTGGTGGATATCCTAAAATAAATCTTTTTTTTGCTAAATTTCGTATAGTGAATCTTATTTGGCAATCTCTATCTAGATTTATCGAAGATTTATGCTTGAATACTTTATCCAAACATTTATAAACAGGATCTTGAAGTGGACTTTTTAAAATTTTTTCGATTCTTTCTTTCAATTTTTTTTGTTGAGTTATAATGTCTTTTTTAGAGTTATTAATAAGCTCAACAGCTTTAGTGTCAGATAAAATCGTTGGAACACTTAATCCTGGAATATTGAATTTTTTGACTTCACCTATTGACTCTAAAATAGCACTTTGTCTATTCTTTTTAAATTCCATTTCTACTTGGCTGGTCATAATTATTAGTTCTTTATGTTTTTCAATCTCCTCTAAATACTTCATAGAAATGTTTGACTTTCTAATTCTATAAAAGTCAAGAAAAATATTGGTATCAATAAAAACTAATGCGTCTAAATATTCGTTGTTCTTTTTTGCCATAGATTCTATAATATTTTTAATTTAAGTTTTATCTTTTTCTTTTTGTGGTATATGTAGTACTTGGGTTGGTTTTGGCTTCTTTGCCTGTGACGTATCTACCTGTTTTTGCACTACGTGATTGGTTGTAGGTTTTTGATTTTTTTTCTTGTGCATTTACTGATGTTGTTATTAATGCGATGGCAATGATTGTGATGATTTTGTTCATGAGTTTTGTTTTTTAGGTTATGTGATCTTTACTTTGTGTGATTAACAAAGTATTTGAATTTATTAGTTATCTGTTATTTAAATTATTCTAATCCATATGAAGGGCACATCGCATTTCTCAACCGACTATTTTTGGTTGATTGGACTAGTTTCGCTATATAGATTTTTGTTGGCATGTTTAGGGTATGTTTTGATATTTTCAAATCTATTTATTGATTTATGATTTTCAAATACGTATTTATACGTACTTACTTGCGTTTATCTGTCGTGGTGTTGTCAAAGGCGATGAGGTTGCATAGTTCTCTTAGTCGGGAGCGTACTCGGTTGCCGTAGTGTTTTTCTATTTCGGTGGCGGATAGGTTTGTGGTGATGTGGGTTTTTAGTTTTTTTGAAATGAATAGGTCGTATCTGTTTAATATGATTTCTGCTATGACGTTGCATTCATTTCCGAAATATTTTAGGTTGTTTTCTGTTCCTAAATCGTCAAAGCAATAGGTTCTTGGTTCTGAATGATAGAGTTGACCTATGCTGTATTTGTGTATGATTTGGTAGCCGTCTTGGATGAATTCGAAGCTGATGTCACGACAGGGTTTTATGGCAAATTTATTTTCGGGTTGGGCCAAGAGTTTCATTAGGTTCATTAATGTGGTTTTTCCACTGCCAATTGGTCCGGTTAATATTATTCCTTTATTTAGGTTTATGCCGTATTGGGAACATACTGGTTCATCGTTTAGGAAATAAGCAATAAGTTTGTACACGATTGGGTAATCTGTTTCCATGATTTTGAAATGATTGCCGTATAGTTCAATGCCTTTGGTTTGAAGCCAATTGATTATTTCTTGGTAGTTGTAGTGGGATTTTATATTTTCATTCATTTGGTTGCATTTTGTTAGCTAAAGTGAAGTTTTTGGAACACGGATGACACAGATTATACGGATTTACGCAGATTTTTTATTTCTAACCGCAAAGAGCGCAAAGTCCCTCGACTGCACTCGGGATAACAACAGCGCAAGGTTCGCAAAGGATGAGATGCTGAAACAAGTTCAGCATGACAAAAAGATTATAATGGTTCTGCATAGTCTTTGTCGGTTGTGGTGTTGAGTTGTTTTGGTCGATTAGTTGGTGATGTGTCGGTGTTGTGATTAAAATTTATGCTGTTTAGAATCCAATTTTGTGCAGCAGCTTGCCAGTTGTGCATCGGGATCTTCCCTCCTATTAACCATCCGATACTGGAGAAATAATTGAAGAATTTTTGAGCCTCGATTTCCGGAAAGTTGTTTTCTTGGAAATAGGTTTTGACTACTTCGATTGGTGGTGGTGCCTTTTTCAAAGGAGATACCTCGGCTTCGCTCGGTATGACACGAACATCTTTTTCTTTTTCTTTTTCTTTTTCTTTTTTCGCGGAACTTTTTTCTTTTTGTGTTCCCTCGCCTTCGTTCGAGATGACAATTTTATCTGGAGAATTATCTATTTCTTCAAAATTATTTGTGCGCTTTTGCACGTTTGAAACGTTATTTTCGTTTAAATTATTTGTATTGTTTATATAGTTTATAGAAGGTACTAACGCTTGTTCAACACTAGTCTCACTACTAGTATACGACTTGTTTAAAGCTTGTTTAGAAACAAGTTCATTATTAGGTTCATTTTTTGGTTTTCTTTCGGATTTTGAAAATGGTTTTAAATCTTCTGAAAAGTTGAACAGAATGACGTGGCTCCCTCTAAATGGATTATAGGAAGGCTGGTAGTCTATATATCCTAAAGCATGTAAATTCTTTAAACATTTGTGATAGGTGGCTTTGGAACTAATTTTACTTATTCGCATTACCTCATCTCGACTTATACTGATAGGGTTTTTGAATCGGTTGCAGTTCCAAAATTGGAATAAGGCGATGTATAGACTAATGTGTGTTGGATTTAGTGTTCGGTCTAGGGCTACTTTTTCGAAGAAGCCGGTTAGGTGTTTGATGTAGTTCATTTACTAGTGATTAGTGATTAGTAAAAAGTGATTAGACAGCTTGAACTTTGTTCAAGGATTGACCTGCTTTGCAGGAGATACCTCAGCTTCGCTCGGTATGACAAATAAGTTACTCTACTTAAAAAGAGTTGGTAAGGCCTTTACCTTGTTTCCATTTAATAGCTTATCAATGTCGGTATTGTCATAATACATGATGCCTCCTATTTTGGTATAGGATAGGGTTCCGTTGATGCGGAGGTTTTGTAAGGTGCCTGGAGAGATGTTTAACAGTTTGCGGACTTCATTGGATTTGAGCCACTGTTTGGATTGTTGCGGTTTGGATTGAATGATTTCTTTTAAATCGTTCAAAAGAAGACTTCTAAATTCATTTAGGTCTTCGATGGTAATAATTTGTACTGCCATAACGTGTGTTTTAAATTGTTATGGGACAAAATTGAAGGTTTTGATTTGTTTTCTTTCACAACGGAGGTTGTGTTGTGAACGATTTTTATTTAAATTACCTCATCTGAGTCTTCCATTCGTTTTAATAAGTGGTCGTTTAAAGTGGTAACAAATTTTGTTTTATCACTCTTTCTTGCTCTGATTTCAAGGAATACACGTCGGTATTGTCCTAAATCTATATCGAAAACGTATTCGAAATATTCGGCTATTTCTTTTAGGTCTGCTGCTCCATTATTGAATACACCTTCTGTGTGAAGTGCGTACATTAGTTCTACTAAGGCTACTTTTGAGCCTGTCCATGTCATTTTCACGTTTGGTTTGCGTTGTGATTTTTCTGTGTTTTCTTTATTTTCCAACATAATCAATTGGTTTTCAATATATAATTCGATGAGGTCATTTGCTAAAATTGTTGCTACTTTAAAATCATGTGAAGTAGCAAAAGTGGTATCCGTTTCAAAATAGTAAGGATCTAATGCTAGTTTGATGTCAAATTTGCCCCTTAGAAAGTATTTGTAATCTAAATAAATATTACCTGAACGGTAATACTGGTAGAATTCTAATTCGCTATCGAAAAAGTTTTTTAAGATTTGTAATTCGTTGTTGTAGTACTTTTTTAATATTTTGTTACCACCGTTGGGTTTCTTCATTTCAATTTTATAGACTCTGTTGTAAAAAACGAGTTTTGAAGTGAATTGGGGTTTAATCTCTTTGAAGAATTGGATTTCTTCGGATTCGGTTTTAAAATTTGTTTTGGTTGTTGTTTTTTTAAGTTCGTTAATGGACTTTAATATAATAGTTATTGCTTGCTCGCACTTCTTAATTTGATCGTCTATTTCTAAATCAATAAAGTTGAGTTGTTCGTTGAGGTTGTTTAATAGTATGTTGTATTTTGGATTCAAGAAAAATAATGTTATAAATTTTATACTTTTTTATTTGGATCATATATTTCTATGGCTAGACCAATTACTCTTGAATTTAAAGTTTCCTTATTCAATTCTTTTTCAATCCATATGTTATTATTTTTGTACACCGTAATACATCTTCTGTTGTTTTCATGAAACCAAGCTGTATATAAAGTTTCTGATTGAGTTCTATACTCTAGAATCGTAAATATTGTTGGTAAATTTTTGGTATCATTTTCAAAAAAGCCAACTGCTGGAAATAAAAAATCTGGTAAAATTGTATTCATATTTTAATTTTTATTGTTAATTTTTACAAATAAAAGGATCTGGATTTCCTGGTGTAATTGGCATGTTGTTATTATAACATAGGTTGAGTTGTTTTGAGTAAATACTTTTAATAGAAACGCGAACGGTTCTACCTCTGTTGCTATCTGGCGCCCTTATCGATTTTGTATCGTTTGGATTAATGTTTTTCATTACTAACTTTTCGACATTGAAAATACCTCCATTTTTTTTGATGTATTCTACTTCAACCATCACCTCATCTATAATGTAATTGGTTTTGTTTGAAACTGTTATATCTAAGTTGGATATACCTCCCAATCCGTTACTGGTGTATTCGTTTGTGTTTGCTACTACTAGCGTTGTAATTGTATTTCGTGTATGTTGTTCTGCTTCTTGTTTTTGCTCCTGTTTAACTAATTTATCTTCTTCTTTACTGACTTCGTAATAGGTTACTATTCCTACTGCTGATATGCAGCCTATTACAAAAAAGCCAAAAAACCATTTGAATGCCTTTTTCATCCAAATCCTATTTTTAGGTTTTTGGTGTGGCGTGATTGGAGGTGGTGTATTAAAAAACAATTCATGAAGGTCTTCATAATTTTCTGCACAGGTCCATCTTTCTTTGCCTTCTACCCAAACTGGTGTGGTTTTAACTATGCCAAGTTGTTTGAGTTCTTTTTTATCGAATGGTCCTATACTATCCGTGCCATTGTGTAAAAAATATTTTTTCATTATTTTAGATTGTTTATATACTGCTAAAGTCTTCTGTTTATATTATTTGGACAATACGTATTTATACTTATCTTGTTTTATTTGTGTTTTTAAAAATTTATGCGTTTCTATACGTATAAATACGTATTTTAGTGCCGAAAAACCATATTATATTTGGCGTTATTAATTTTAAAAATTTCATTTTATGAGTTTAAATCCAAACACAGGGAGTATTATTACTAAAGAAGAAGCTAAAACTTTAATTGATGCTTTTGCCAAAAAATTCCCTGGTCAAATTGTATCTTCTTTTATAGGGGGTAATAATGTTAAAAAAATATTGGAACAAAAGGATTGCATAGGTGTCCGTATTTACAATGGATATAATGATGCTGAACAAAAAATAAGTTTAGTATTAGTAGGCGTAAACAGTAGTGAAGAAGACATTCTAGAAAATGGAATTATTTATGATGAAATTATTACTTGCCCACCATATTGTTCAAAAAAAGGGTTAGTAGATTAGATTATTAATATTAAATTTTTAAGGCCTATTTTTTAAATAGGTTTCTTATTTTATGGGAAATATTTCAGTTATTATTTTACTCTTAGGGTTTTGTCCATTTTTATTTTTTTTATTAAAAATTAATATATTTAAATCATTTAAAAGTATAATTCCATTTGTTTTTTTAATTTTTTTATCAAGTTCTTATGAATTGATTTTTAGTTATTTTTTAAAAATCAATGTTTCGTTTTGGTTTTTAGTTTACAACATACTATCTTTTTTTTGTGTCTTTTATTTTTTTTATTTTGAGCTTAAAAGAAAAAACAACAACTTTTTCTTGTTGACATTTATATTATTTGTAATATTATTGATTTATCTCTATCAAAACTTTAATATGCAAGAGGTATTAATCATAAATTCTTATCTCAAAATATTTATAACATCTTTTATTTTAATATGTACCACTTTATGGTTTGTTAAATTAATTAAAGAGGGATTTTTACTTAATCTATTGCAAACTGGTTCTTTTTATTTCATCGCTGGATTTGTTATTTATTATTGTGGTACATTATTTTTATTCTTGTTGAGTGATCAATTGTATAAAACCGATCCTAAACTATTTACTTACTATTGGGGTATTAACATTTTTTTAAATTTTGTATTGCGAACGCTTTTACTTGTTGGTTTATGGAAATTGCGAGTCAAATAGAATATATCCTTGTTGCAGGAACCTTTTTAATGGTGCTGTTAGCTTTACTTTTTCTGTATATGGTGTTGTTTTATCAACGTCATTTGGCAAAAATTAAAAAGAAAGAAGCCGAATTATTATTAAAAACCGCATTAAAAAGTGAGAAAAAAGAACGTAATCGTATCGCTAAAGATTTGCATGATGCCATTCAGAGTGATTTGAATGCGATTCGTAATTATGTTATTTTATTCTCTAAAAAGAATAGTCATACGGATGCGCCAGAGCTTTTAGAAGCCATTCATACTTCTTTGGAACAAACTATTGAAAATACAAGATTGATTACTTATCAATTGATGCCCCCATTATTAGAAACAGCTGGATTTAATTTGGCATTACGTGATTACTTTGAACAACTGAGTGCTTCGAGTGGTAAGCGTTTTGAATTGGATATGAACTTGGCCGAAACTTTAGTTTCTGATAAAATTAGTTATGAAATGTTTCGTGTGGTTCAGGAATTGACTTCTAATATGCTTAAATATGGTTCTATGACCATTTGTACCGCTCGATTGAATACCTCTTCTAAAGGTGTTTGTTTTGAACTAATTGATGATGGTATTCCTTTTGATTTTAAAATGGCCTACAAACAAACCAAAGGAACTGGACTTCAAAATATTCAATCGCGATTAAAAAGTATTTCTGCGACCTTAGAGCAAGACACCATTGCTAAAGGCAATCATTATAAAATTTATTTATTTCCTATTTATGATTAAAGTTGCTTTAGTTGACGACCATCAGCTATTTAGAAAAAGTTTGTCGTTATTATTATCTTCATGTGAAGGTATTTCTGTTGTGTATGATACTTCTGATGGTATGGCTTTTTTAAAGTATTTAGAAGAAGCCGAACTGGACGTATTACTATTGGATTTAGAAATGCCCATAGTTCATGGATACGATGTTTGTAAGCAAGCAAAGTTTATTGATCCTGATCTTAAAGTTATTATTTTATCGCAATTGACTTCTAAAGAAGCTGTGCATCAAGTTATGGAAATAGGTGCAAATGGTTATTTTACAAAAAATTCTTCTCCAGATATTTTAGAAGATGCTATTAGAAATGTATTTGATAAAGATTATTATTTTGATATTGCTTTGAGTACTGTTATACGTGAAGCTTTGTTATGGAAGAGAAAACGAAATACCTTTTCCGATACGCCTAGCGTTCATTTAACACCTAGAGAAATAGAAATTATACAATTGGCCACAAAGGAGAAATGTAGTAAGGAAATTGCTGATTCACTTAATATTAGTACACGAACAGTAGAAAAGCACCGTAAACATATTATGGAGAAAACAGATTCTAAAAACTTTATTGGGGTTATTTTGTATGCTTTGAAGAAAAATTATATAATGTTGGATGATAATTAAAAAAGTCGAACATAGTTCGACTTTTTTTAAAATATTACTTAATTTATAAATTATCTCATACTCACAGCAAGTCCAAATGAAAAACCATTTGCATTTGTTTTTGAAATTTCTGTTAAGTTTTTATTATTAATTGACCAATCATTGTCTTCAATACCAATTCTATAGGATAATCTAATTCCAATTAATATATCTTCTTTTGAATCAATAGCCCAATCAAATCCAGTATTTATCGAAACATATTCATTTCTTTTTGAACTTATTTTTAATGCGCCTTCAATATTTTGCACAGCATCAGTGGTTGATAAATTTTTATTTGTAATTACAATGTTTTGACTAACATTACCTATCGCAAGTCCAGCAAACAAATATTTTTTGTTTTTTTGAATAAAATATTTACCAATACCTAATTCACTTATGATAACGTTTTGCTCTAATTCTAAATTGTTTTTATTTGATTTAGAATTATTAATCCCAATAACTAAATTAGTAAATAAACTCTCATCAGAAAATGGTTTATTTAATATAGAAAAACTAGGTGTAAATATTAATCCATTTTCAACAAGAGGTAAGTTGTTATCTTTTAAATAATTATTTAATACACTGTTATTAATACTTGAATATGTTGGTATTCCTGAAATTTGAATTTTAAATTGATTTTTATCACTATTTTGAGCAAATCCAAAATATGAAATAAAAAAAATGGTTATTATCTTATTCATAATAATTTAGTTTTCAAAATAGTAATCATATATTTGAGTAATCATTTCAGTAGCTGAGCTTGATATAGCCCCAACAGCTGAACCAGCGCCAGCACCACCAAAAAATAAGCTTTTTATAAAACCGTTTAAAGCACCCTTTATATCAGCTTTAATTATTTTACCCCAGTCTAATTCTGGCCAGTCTAATCTAAGATTATTATTTTTTTTTGTCTGTAAATCATTGAGTTTAGACCAGTAACTATTTGTGTTAACATATTGTTCATTCCAATAATACAGACTGTTTTTTGCTACAGCTAGACTATATAAAATTGGTATTTGTTCCTCTTCTGTTAAAGATGATTTTAAAACTTCTAATACTTGAATTTCGATTTCTTTATTAATTTCATCTATTTGATTGAACGGGAATTTTACATTATCAAAAATTGATGTAACTTTATCGGCGTATACTTTTTGTTCTTGTGTAAAATCTTTAGGATAAATATCAAGAAAATAGTAGTTTAAACCATATGAACCCGCAATTTGTAAATTACTGTTAGATATATTTCCAAAGTAACTTGAATTACTAATAAACTCTACAGCCATATTTACTAAAATTTCATTTTTAAAAGGTAATTTTTCAAATGATAATAAATTTTTTCCAAGGAAATCTAATCCTTGATTGTGTAAATCACCTATATATTCGCAAGGATTTACTAAATTTTGTGAATGTTTCATATTTGTATTTTTAAATTAGTTTACAAATTAAGTTTATAAAATATTAATAATAAATACGTGTTTATACGTAGCTTTTACGATATAAAAAAAGACCTCAATTGAGGTCTTTCGATATTTTTTACTTTGCAGATATAATACAATAATTTGAAGCAGGATAGTCATCCCCTTTTTTTCGATTATTTTGCCATTGTAAAGGTTGTAAGTTGCTTAATTCGTCTCCACCTCCTTTTGAAACAGGTTTAATATGGTCGATTTCCCA
>CAYOCC010000029.1:0-4148 GCA_964402375.1 uncultured Flavobacterium sp.
TTCTATAATTTTTAAATCGTTAGTTATTGCCGCGAGTTCATCTGGATTCTCAAGAGAATTTATAGTGTATTCTTCATTGAAAGATAATTCAATATCTTTTTGATGATATGCTGCTTGATGACGTTTATTTATTAGAAATGTTTTTAAATTCTCTCGCGCTTCTTGGTATCTGTTTCCGTCAAAAACGTTAAAATTAATAACAATCGCGGCAATAACTGACAATAAAATCGTAGTCGCTAAAACTATTTCTATAAGAGTAAACCCTTTAGATTTACCAGTCATTATATTTTGGTAGTTTTTCTAACTCTTTTTGTCTTTCGATGGCTCGTTTAACGATCTTCTTTAAAGTATGCAAGGCTTCTTCATAAGTATCGCACTTTGCTTCAATATCATCAATTATATTTCCATAATGTCGAACAAAATATTTTGGAGCTAAACCATAAGACCAAACTGATTCTATGTACCAATGGCAGTCACGATCTTTGTGAATTTCAGCACAAACAAGTTCGTGCCATTCCTCAGTTAATGCGAGAATTTCTTTTTGTATGTCAGTCATGAATATTTATGTGTCGAGCGTTAAGTTCATCATACAAAATTGTATGAATTGCGTCAAGAGCTTCGCTTGCGTTTTCGAAATGATTACCGTGCTTGCGGTAGGTTCTTAATCTTTCTTCAAGATGACAAATCACTGCATACATATCAGCAGATTGATTTGCTATTTCAAATCGTTTTTGATCTTCAGGTAGATTGAATTCTAAGATTGCTTTCATATTTTAAAATTTGTTCACCGATATATTTAGTATATGCAGGAGGAATAGCTTCAGTCAATTCCCAACCACGACCTGCCCAAGGCATATCCATTACCTTGCGCCAAACATCGATTGAACCTTTGCGACGACTCTTGCCGGTGACACTCATGTCGCGATAATCGATGCCATTATCTTCGGCGTATTTTTTAGAATATCCACGTTTAGTAACATTTTTTAATTCTGCAACTGGAAAATTACATTCAAAATATCTCGTTCTTTCAATTGGCATATTAAACATGTAACCAGTTAATTTAAACGGTTCTATAAGATATTCTTTTGCGCCAGCGACGTTTTCAATAATATAATATTTACCAGTATTAATTAGCGCATTACGAACTGGCTCAATTAGTTTTGGCGTGTCTTTGCCTTGAGAATAATGAACGTAGACTGAATCAGGCTTTGTAGCATTACTATATCCCTGACAAGGAGGTGAAGCGTGAATAACGTCAAATGAGCCAAGAAACTCTTTATCTTTCAGGATTTCCATTACATCTCCTTTTATAAATTTAAAAGGATAACTGGGTTGATCTTTAATATCAACTCCGGTCACTTCGAATCCCGCTTGATGATAACCCATGCTTGCCCCGCCAGCGCAACAAAATAAATCAAGTAATTTCATACGTTTCAAAACCAACTTACAGCATTGAAGAGATAAAATCAAGAAAAATCCTCCAGTTACGGAGGATTTGTTTTTTATTCACACTTTTTAAATCCGAGAAGTATTGCGGATTGTGTGGATAGCGTTTTATACCATCTATGTTTTTCGCAAAGATATCCTCTGCCACCAGTCACTTCACAAGTTTGAGATGAAAGTTTTGCGTACTTACTAATTATAGCGTCAGTAACTTCGTTGCCTCCACTTGCATAAAATCGAAGTCCTGCAAATTTCTCTTTAACTTGCACCGCAACAACTTGTTGACAACTAGAATTATTAACTTCTTGTTGTACGTCTTTACAAAGATCAAAGATGATGTCAAACCATCCATCATCACATTCAAAATAAAAATTCTCTTCGAAAATGTTTGGAAACCTATTAATAAGTTTTTCAGTGTTTTTATCAGTCATTGTCTTTATCTTTCTGATTTAAATCAAAAGGGCTGTCATCTTGTTCATCAATTTCTCCAAGACAGTCTACGCAAACAGAGCAATAATTAAGATACTCTAAAAAAGCGGTTTTCTTGCCGCAGTAATCGCAGTTCATTGTGTAGCGGATAATTTAAGAATTTCATCCAAGTTCTCTTTTACTCTGATTGGATGCATCGTATTGTTTTTAGTAAAAATTAGACTATGAACATGAGACTGTTCCACGTTAACAACCATGTCTAAATTAAGAAGTTGAGTATTATATTGTCTATTAGTTTTATTTACCAAGTCATCATGACCGGGATCTAATACGTTTAATTTTACAAAATGAGCCATATAAAAAAAGAGCGGTTTTAAGGATTACCGCAAACCTTTTTTAATTAAAACCTGCGAGGTTCAGGAGCGCGAAACACTTCTTGTTCTTTACTTGCATCACCTTCGACATAATAAATTACGCCATTTACAGATTTAGCGCACTGCATAGCCCAATCATACGCTTGCTTCTTTCCTAGCGCAAGATTATAAGCTGACTGATACGCACCTTCTCTATCCCTAACAATGTAACGCTTATTCATATTAAGAGTTCTGAATTAGAATGTCGTGAATTAGATGACGAGTCTTATGGTCAAGAATTCGACCAGTCTCGTCCTTCGGGAGATCTGTAACTACCTTGTCAAAATTAAGTCCAAGCACAGAACTCATGCACTTAATCTTTCGGTAGATACCAATCTCCTTGTACTTTAGAATTGACCACAATGTGTCAACTTGTTCTGGGGTCGCCTTAGTAATCGCATTAGTCAAGGCAACTGGTTGTGTAATAACATCAGTCGTTTCACTCATATATTTATATTACTGATCATCAGACTCTGAACCGATAGTTACAACACTGTTCGACAAAGCAGTATCATCATCTTCCTGAACGGTAAATTGTAGGTCCAAACAAATATCCTTGATCTCTTGGCAAGTAATATGAATCCCCTTTAGGCGGGATTGAATGGACTTGAGAGTAGGAGGCGATCCAGCCTCAATACGACCCTCAACGTAATTCTTGATAGCGAGATAAGTAGAATCGCTATAGTTGTAGCCTTCATTGATATTGCAACCGCAATCGTCGTCGCAATCGTTTTTATCATCAATATCTATTTCTTCATCGGTATTGTAATATGGCTCATTGAGCGGAGCTTCTTCCTTGATGCGCTCAAAAGGAACTTCACCAATGACCTTATATTTAGAAACACGAAGCTTCTGAAAATTGCAATCAGTAGGAACACTGACTGCATCTGAAGGATTAAACTCGACCATCATAAGATGACCGTTATTGCCAGCCCAATCCTTTGCATAATCGTAACTACCAACGTGCAACCCGTTAGAACAATGATTGTCCTTGTTATCATCAACGCAATTGCGAGCGACTTCAATAGTATCGCCAATCTTGTTCAAGATGCAGCCGTTTTCATTCACAGTGCCAGTAATAACAATCGTATTCTTATTGCCACGCTTTGAATAAAAATCGGTATCTACACCCTTATATCCAATAATATTACCAGTGTCAGTCAACGGCAAACTCTTGTAAGAAAGAAAAGTGTACAACTGATCGACACTGTTCTTGCTAGGATTGAACATAAGCTTCTCAATAAAATTGAGAATAGGTTGAGCGTCCTTGGCTCCTGAGCGCAAAAACTCAAGCAGCTTATCAATTACAAAACCCTTCAGTTCGTAACTACCGTAATAAACCTTTTCGGCAACAACCTTGATGCTGCCGTGAGAAAAGTCTTCAATCTGCTTCTTGATATCAAGAAACCGACCAATACCGTCGTATTCTGCATTAAGCAGAGCGTTCTTCAATCCAGTATAGTTGGGATTATCCGTATTCACCGTGTACGGTTGACCTTCCCAAATGACCGTGATTGCGTTGCTGGTGACAATGTATGCTGGCTTGTTCATAATATTTTTTACACCTTAACTGTTCAACTATGCTAACTCAAATTTTCGAAAAGTCAACCGAATTCTGCTGGTTGATGGAGGAAATATACTCCTTAAATTTTACTTCATTTTTGTTGCGATCAGAATGATAAAGATCGCGGTGAACTTCAAGCATGGGATAATTTTTATAAATTTCTTCAGCAGCTTGATTTAGATATTTTCCACAAATAGAAACTGGAGTCTCATTATCGTGGGACATATTAATTTTAATATTCTCCAATACATGCCGCCATTTTTTAATAAAATTAGCGAATTCAAGCATATTTGCTTTCT
>CAYOCC010000029.1:4248-5892 GCA_964402375.1 uncultured Flavobacterium sp.
CAATAACCAGACTTAACAAGATCAAATCGATTAACTTCTTTGAACTTATCAACGCCATTAACAATACTAGAGTTAATGTTTGATTGATCGTGAGCAATAACGACTACGTTTTTATATTTTTTTACTAGTTCGTAAACGCGAGGAACGACCTTGGTGTTGTCTGGCAAATCATGAAATACAATATAAGTATTTTCATCATTGCCAACAGTATAACATTTAGCAATAGCTACACGATCACCAGATAAACAATAATTTTTGGCATAAATAGGAATTCGATGCGCTTTATCATCTACTTCATAAGTGGCGCGATTAAAATTATAAGTAGTAATTTTGTGACCCTTGAAAACAAAAACATCTTGATTTTGAAGTTGATCAAAAGCATTACGGGGAAACGTCTGGCTAATATCTTTATAGTAAGACATAGCATCACGCAAACAATCAAATTGCGCGATTTTGTTTTTAATCGAATCCGTAAACTCTTGGCTAAAAGCTTGATAACGAGACTTCAAATAAGCTTTAGTAGTCTTATTATACTCAAGCGTTTCGCGTGAGTGATGCAATGAAACAGAACCAATATCAGCAATAAAAACGAGTTTATTAAGGAACTTAGTCCATGCATAACCATCGTCATTTTTAAAATCAACAAGCTCAGGATTGATAGGATAATAAATGCCGCCCATTACAATACCCTGCTCGCCAACTGACCACGAATTGTAACTATTAGGAGACTTGCGAATCTGCCAACCATTGCCAGAACTAAGAATTTCAGGCTTGATAATACGAGTTTGAATATTGAGGAACTTAGGAAGAATCTCGAAATTGCTAAAGAATGAAGATATCTCTTCATTGAATTTAGTTAGATCATTCTTCGCAACTCCAACAGAAATACAAATACCATTAGCTTCAGAAGTACGCTCAGAAAATACTTCATCAATCTTAGTATCATTCTCTTCAGAGATATAAAGACTGTAGATAGATTTATTACCATTATGATAAGAAGTAACAGTAAAACTATCTTTGTAAGAAAGAGGCGCGAAGCGTCCAATCCCAAAACCGCCGATTGAAAGATCGGAACCGCGCTTCGTAGACTTGCCAAACTTACTATACAGATTAAAAATCTGATCTCGGCTCAGACCACATCCGTAATCACGAACTGAAAAAGTTTGATCAAGAGAAGTTGGGGATTTAACTTCGATAAGTTCAGGAGAAAGATTGTTCTCTTTATTCGCATCAACAGCGTTGGCGTAAGTCTCGCGAATGGTCGCAAGAATCGTGTTTGAATAATTGTTCCGCAGAAGCGAGGAAATGTACCTCATATCTTCTGCGTCAATCGAGCAGTTTACGGTTGGGAAATCGTGCGAAGTCGCAACGATTCTATCAGCAACAAGGATCTTCATACGCCATGATTATGGCAGGTCATTCGAAATCGTCAAGAGGTTCTTGAAAAAAATCATCAAGGTATCCACTACTTAATTCAAGGTAAAAAATAAATGAATTTTCATCTTCAAACATCCTTACTTCTTTGGCAATACTTTTGGCGCATTTATAAAATATATCACTGCTATATTTATCTACACTTCCTTCATCAGGAGCTAATGCTCTTATGACATCTAATACAAGTACGCGCAAATAAAAATCAGAATT
>CAYOCC010000029.1:5992-9225 GCA_964402375.1 uncultured Flavobacterium sp.
ATATCAATATCCTTATACAAAGAATCCAAATGAACTTCTTGCCCAACATAGTTTTCCAAGAATTTACCACCAGCATTGCTGCCGTCTATGTTGAGAATGAATTTCATACTTCGATATCTGCAATTTCGTTCTTGGGATTATTTAAAACTTGCTTAAGGATCTCAATAATAAGCAAGTCTTGTTGGGCTTGAGGCTTGAAATCAGACTCGTTCTTAAAAATATCAGTTAATACTTCAAGATCTCTGTCCCCAATTTTAATTGTTACGTTCTTCATGTATTAATAATATATATAAATACAGTATTTTTCAATTATGAAAATAGATTTGTTGTAGAAATGGTGTATCATATAATATATGAAATTATGTAAGAACTGTAAGATAAATAAACCAATAGAAGAGTTTTCTGCTGGAAGAGCGCAATGCAAACCGTGTAGAAAAATTAAACATCAAAACTGGGCAAAAATAAATAAAAATAAAATTCAACAATATAATAAGTTGAAATGGGAAAAAACGAAACAAGATCCAGCAGCGGCATTAAAAAGAAAACAGTGGTATGAAAAAAATAAATTAGTAATGCTTCTCCAAAAAAAAGAATATTATAAAATTAATAAACAAAAAATTTTATTATATCATAAAACGTATGAACGAATAAAATTAAAAAAAGATCCAATATTTAGATTGCAAAAAAATTTAAGAAGACGTTTAAATTTAGCACTAAAAGGTATTTTTAAAGACGAAACAACTATGAAATTAATTGGATGTAATTTAATTGAATTAAAGACTCATTTACAAAATCGCTTTAAAGAGGGTATGAGTTGGGAAAATTATGGAAAATGGCACATTGATCATATTAAACCAATGTCTTCATTTAATTTAAAAAATGCAGAAAATCAAAAATTAGCAATGCATTATACTAATTTACAACCTCTTTGGGCTAAAGATAACATGAGTAAAGGGAATAAAATATTATCTGATTAAATGAATGAAAGCTTTATCTTTATGTTTATATTCCATTTCGTAAATACAATCTAAACCTAGATCAACAGGAGCATTAATTACTTTTTTTGCGTGTTTGAATGTGTTGTCATCACTCTCGCTCCAATGAAAGACGGGAATAACTGACCATGTTTGAAAAAATTTAATAAAATGTTTTTCGTAAGGAATGACATTATTATTAACGTCGTAACTAGGATTACATTTGTCATGCAGATTATCCAACGTCAATGGAAAATAAAAGTTGTAAACATGTTTCATGTAATTATGAAAATATTCATGTAAATTATTACAATTCCAAAATGCATGATGTTCGTTTTCTAAAACTAAACGATTTCGAACTCCCA
Source organism: uncultured Flavobacterium sp. (assembly GCA_964402375.1). Classification (GTDB taxonomy): domain Bacteria; phylum Bacteroidota; class Bacteroidia; order Flavobacteriales; family Flavobacteriaceae; genus Flavobacterium. The sequence goes on from CAYOCC010000029.1 coordinate 7,332, forward strand.
TGTCACAACGAAAAAAGTTACGAACAAATTTGTCTACAAACTTTTCGGCAGATTCAAAATTAGATAAACTAGGATGAATATTAATAGGGCATTGATGGGTTTGCGGCATCTTCATTTGATCTAAAACCCAAGCATGAAAATTAAGTTCTGCTATGGACTTAGCGCAAATATCATCAGAATTAGAACCAAGAACTACAAACTGATCAGGATGAATTGACATTGTAATATTTAGTTCGCGAGACACACGGCCAATCTCCATCAGTTTTTGCTCAAGAATGTTCCAATAAGGAAGCAATTCAACTTGAATCTTAAGAGTAGGATCAGTAACCAAAGGAAACAGTTTACAAGACAAACGATAATGTTTGATACCTACTTCTTTACAATGCTTCAGTGTTTCAATAGTAACCGTAAGATTATGAGAGATGCGGCGAGAAAGTTCAGCAATAGATTCGTCGCGATTCTTTTTAAGGAATTGAGTACGAGTCATGGTTTTGAAAGCAAGATCAGGATTTTTATCCCGCAGCATTTCAGAAATACAAACTAGACCAAATTTAGTCATCGCGTAAGTCTCGCACTATGAGAGAGAGGAGTCAAGAGATTTTTTTGAAGTATTCGGATTGCACAAAAGCGTAATCAATTTTTAAATAAAAATCTTTTAATCTATCTGGATTGGGATGAGCCATGTGCATCATAGATATTAATTGTATTTCGTTTTCTTTTGCATATTTTTCCGCTTTTTGAATTAATCTATATGTTATAGGAGATTTTCTTTTTTCAGGAATTATGAACCAAAAGACTTCTTTTAAAATGCTCTTATTTGTGAAAATATCAGTTGTTAATATAAAAAGTATAGCACCGCAAGCTTCATTATTTTCTTCATGAATCCAACCTATTAAACAGTTTGATTTAAAACAAGAATCTAAAAAATAAGATAGACTTAATAAATTTAAATCCCCCGCTAGTTCTTTTCCTTTTATTTCTTCCCAAAAAAGAGGAGCATATTTAAGTATGGTTGTTTTATCTTTTGCTGTGATCGCTCTTATCATAAGAAATAGCCCCCATTTCTGGGGGCTTTGCTCACTTACATTGGGATACCGTCATCATCAGCTTCAGCAGATGCTGGTTGCGGCACTCGCTTTGGCGGTGCAGCCTTAGTCTTTGCAGGAGCAGTCGCTCCTTCGGGGTTCTCTTGCTCGTTAGATAGATAAATAATAAAGTCTGGCGACTTTTCATTGCTCTTCGTCTTGTTAGAGAACATTATCACTCGTTGCTTCACCTTGTTCCCAAGCTCATCGGAAACGATGTAGCCGGTACAAAATGAACTCTTACCATTGGCAGCGGCCTTTTTCCAAAGCGCACCAACTTCACGATTCTTCCAATCACCTTGATTATTTTGAGTATTATTAGCCATACTATTTATTAATTTTGCTCCCACTTTCTCATCAGTAAAATACCTAGTATTAAGGACATAAATATTAATGCACACATAATATTATTTATTACCAAAAAAAGTCTTAGCGTGATGATCATACCTGAAAATCAGCGACTGTCAAGGGATGATTTCAAAAATTATCGAGATCATTCAACATTTTCACTTCAAGACTCAATCGATTTCTTAGCGCAAGCATTTGTTTCAAATATTTTAATCTGCTTTTTTCTGTCTTTGCTGTCGCGACTTTTAAAATAACCTTGTCAACCTCTTTATTAAAAAATGCAGCGGAATCTTCCATGATTCTTTTATGGTTTAACATATAGAGAGTCTAAAAAATCATGATCTTTTCTGATCCAATGCAAGATTTTTTCGATACTCTTATTATTTAATTGAATATTGTTTATTCCATAAAATTTAAAAATTTCTTGGTATTTTAAATCAGGTTGTTGATCGGTTCCTCTT
>CAYOCC010000030.1:0-8519 GCA_964402375.1 uncultured Flavobacterium sp.
TTTCTTAAAGACCATTATACAAAAAGATAGAGCGGAAAGCAGGATGAGCTGCTAAAAAACAATACCTATTATATATTGTAGGAAATATTGGATTGTGTTATCTTTGCACTTCAATAAAAATTAAAACATGATTAAAGTTACTTTACCCGATGGATCGGTAAGAGAGTTTTCGCAAGGCGTAACTCCGATGGATGTTGCTAAAAATATTAGCGAAGGATTGGCTAGAAATGTAATTTCGGCTAATTATAATGACACAACGATAGAAACATCTACCCCATTAACAACGGACGGTAAGCTAACTTTATACACATGGAATGATAAAGAAGGAAAGAAAGCTTTTTGGCATTCGAGTTCGCACGTAATGGCACAAACACTAGAAGAAATGTATTCTGGAATTAAGCTAACACTTGGGCCGGCTATTGATAACGGATTTTATTATGATGTAGATTTTGGTGACAATAAAATAACGGATGCTGATTTTAAAAAGATTGAAGACCGCGTTTTAGAAATTTCAAGAGAGAAACATGAATTTAAAATGCGTGCCGTAACTAAAGCCGAAGCATTAGATAAATATAAAGACAACGAATATAAAACAGAATTAATTTCTAACTTAGAAGACGGCACCATTACTTTTTGTGATCATGCTACTTTTACTGATTTGTGTCGCGGTGGACATATTCCGAATACTGGAATTATTAAAGCTGTAAAAATAATGAGTATTGCCGGTGCTTACTGGCGTGGAGACGAAAAAAACAAACAATTGACTCGTGTTTACGGTACTTCTTTTCCAAAACAGAAAGATTTAACTGATTATTTAGAGTTATTGGAAGAAGCCAAAAGACGTGACCATAGAAAATTAGGTAAAGAATTAGATTTATTCCATTTTTCTCAACGAGTTGGACAAGGTTTACCATTATGGCTTCCAAAAGGTGCTGCTTTGCGAGATAGATTGGAACAGTTTTTAAAGAAAGCACAGAAGAAAGCAGGATACGAACAAGTGGTTACACCGCATATTGGTCAGAAAGAATTATATGTTACTTCTGGACATTATGCTAAATACGGCGCTGATAGTTTTCAACCGATAACTACTCCAGCTGAAGGCGAAGAGTTTTTATTGAAACCTATGAACTGTCCGCATCACTGTGAAATATACAATTCTAGACCTTGGTCGTATAAAGATTTACCAAAACGTTATGCCGAATTTGGAACCGTTTATAGATACGAACAATCTGGAGAATTACATGGTTTAACAAGAGTAAGAGGATTTACTCAAGATGACGCACATATTTTCTGTATGCCAGATCAATTAGATGCTGAATTTAAAAATGTTATCGATTTGGTACTTTATGTTTTTGGATCTCTAGGATTTGAAAACTTTACCGCTCAGGTTTCTGTTAGAGATTTAAACAATCCTGAAAAATATATTGGAAGTATTGACAACTGGGAAAAAGCTGAAAATGCTATTATTAGCGCTGCGAAAGACAAAGGATTAAATTACGTTATTGAAGCTGGTGAAGCCGCGTTTTATGGTCCGAAGTTAGATTTTATGGTAAAAGATGCATTAGGCAGAAGCTGGCAATTAGGAACCATACAAGTAGATTACAACTTACCAGAACGTTTTGAACTGTCTTATAAAGGTGCAGATGATAAATTGCATCAACCTGTAATGATTCACAGAGCGCCTTTTGGTTCGATGGAAAGATTTATAGCTATTTTATTAGAACATACAGCTGGAAATTTCCCACTTTGGTTAATGCCAGAACAGGCAATTATATTAAGTTTAAGTGAGAAATATGAAAAATATGCGAAAAAAGTTTTAGATTTGCTAGAAATTCACGAAATTCGCGCCCTAATTGACAACAGAAACGAGACAATAGGTAAAAAAATTAGAGAAGCTGAAATGCAAAAAATGCCCTTTATGCTTATCGTAGGTGAAGAAGAAGAAAAAAACGGCACCATTTCTGTACGTCGAAACGGACAAGAAGGAAAAGGAAATATTACAGTTACAATTGAAGAATTTGCAAAAATTGTAAATGAAGAAATAAGCAAAACATTGAAACAATTTTAAAGTTTAACTAAAATTACAGAGTCATAGCAATTAGAAGAGGAAGAGGGAGTTACACTCCTAGAGTAGAAAAAGTAGCCGCACACCGTATTAATAATTTGATAAGAGGTGTAGCTGAAGTACGATTAGTAGGCGAAAATATTGAACCTGGTGTTTACAAGATGGCTGATGCATTACGATTTGCAGAGGAACAAGAAGTAGACTTAGTTGAAATTTCACCCAATGCAGAACCACCTGTTTGTAAATTGATGGATTATGGAAAATTCTTATACCAACAAAAGAAAAGGGAAAAAGAATTAAAAGCAAAATCTAGTCAGGTTGTAATAAAGGAAATACGTTTTGGTCCTCAAACAGATGAACATGATTATGAATTTAAGAAAAAAAATGCTTTAAAATTCTTACAAGAAGGATCAAAATTAAAGGCATTTGTATTTTTTAAAGGGCGTTCAATTATATATAAAGAGCAAGGTCAAATTTTATTATTGCGTTTGGCTCAAGATTTAGAAGAATACGGAAAAGTAGAAAGCATGCCAGTTTTAGAGGGAAAACGTATGATTATATACATTGCTTCTAAGAAAAAAGTAAAATAATTTTTTAGTAATTAGTGAAAAGATATTAGTAGCTAGTTTTTAAAATAAAGTATAAGAGATTGCCTCGCAATCTCGCAAAGACAGTAAGTAAGAATAAATTTAATACCTAGGAAAAAATGCCTAAAATGAAAACAAAATCTAGCGCTAAGAAACGATTTAAAGTTACTGGTTCTGGAAAGATCAAAAGAAAACACGCTTTTAAGAGTCATATTTTGACAAAAAAATCTAAAAAACGTAAATTAGCTTTAACACATTCTGGTTTGGTTCACAAAACAGATGAGAAAAGCATTAAACAACAATTAAATATTATTTAATAAGTTTGTTTGGTTAAAACAATTTAATAACCCTGGAGTGGGCTACTTAAGTTATAAGTAAAAAGTGTTATAAAAAACCGCCTCACTACAAAAAACATTTAAAATTATGCCAAGAGCAGTAAATTCAGTAGCTACAAGAGCTAAAAGAAAAAGAGTATTAAAACAAGCAAAAGGATTCTTCGGAAGACGTAAAAACGTTTGGACAGTCGCTAAAAATGCGGTAGAAAAAGCAATGTGCTATGCCTACCGTGATAGAAAACAAAAGAAAAGAAATTTCCGTGCTTTGTGGATTATGCGTATCAACGCTGGTGCCAGACAATATGGAATGAGCTATTCTCAGTTTATGGGTAAAGTAAAAGCTAACAACATCGAATTGAACCGTAAAGTTCTTGCCGATTTAGCTATGAACCACTCAGAAGTGTTTGCTTCTATCGTAAATAAAGTGAAATAATCAACGTTTAATCATATTTATATCTTACTTATACAAAATCCCAACTGAAAAGTTGGGATTTTTTGTTTTAAAATAACTGATACTATTTTATTAATTGTAAATTTGCGACTTACAAAAGTATATGGAAAATAATGAAACAAACCTTTATTTTAAAGGTTTACACCCAAGAAACAAACATATTGGCAGATATGATTTTGCACAACTGATTAAAACACATCCCGATTTAAACTTACATTTATTCTTAAATAAAGCTGGAGAAAAGTCTATTGATTTTTCTAATCCAATAGCTGTAAAAGCCTTAAACAAAGCATTGTTAATGCATTTTTACAATTTAGAATATTGGAATATCCCAAAAAACAACCTGTGTCCTCCAATTCCAGGAAGAGCCGAATACATTCATCATATTGCAGATTTATTAGCCGCTTCAAATGGCGGAGTGGTTCCAACTGGAAACACTGTTAGAATTTTAGATATTGGTGTGGGTGCAAATTGTATTTACCCGATTATTGGAAATCATGATTATGGTTGGACATTTGTAGGAACCGAAGTGGACAAACAATCTTTATTGTCTGCAACTACCATATTAAGTAAAAATCCTAAATTAAATGAAAATGTTACGGTTCGTTATAACGATAACAAACGTACTGTTTTAAAATATATTTTAGAATCAGAAGAAGTTTTTGATTTTGTAATATGCAATCCGCCATTTCATACCTCTGCAGAAGAAGCTGCAAAAGGTTCTTTACGAAAAAATAAAAATCTGGGTCAGAAGGTAGCCGACAAACCCGATTTAAACTTTAGTGGCCAAAATAATGAATTATGGTGCGAAGGCGGCGAATTAGGTTTTATAACCAACATGATTTACGAAAGCGTTCACTTTAAAAGTCAATGTAAATGGTTTAGCGCAATAGTTTCAAAGAAAACAAATCTTAAGCCTTTGTATAAACAAATGAAAAAAGTAGAAGTTAAAAACAGTACTACTCTACATTTAACAAACGGCAACAAAACAACACAAATTATTTGCTGGCAGTTTTAATATATAAAAAGGGCCACCATTTTGGCAGCCCTTTTTATTATAAATTTATTACTAATCTGAAACCTTCTCCGTGTATATTCAAAATTTCAACACAATCGTCTAATTTTAAATATTTTCTTAATTTAGCGATATATACATCCATACTTCTTGACGTGAAGTAATTATCATCTCTCCAAATTTTTGTTAATGCTAATTCTCTTGGCATTAAATCATTTTCATGAAGCGCTAACATTTTTAATAATTCAGATTCTTTTGGTGATAATTTAATTGGCTCCTGATTATCGAAAGTTAAAAATCGCAATTTAGAATTTAAATGAAATTTTCCAATAGTGAACTCAAAAATGGTAGAATCTGGTTTTGTTTCAGATGCTTTTCTTTGAATAATTGCTTTGATTTTCATTAATAAAACTTCCGAATCGAATGGTTTATTTAAATAATCATCTGCACCAACTTTATAACCTTTTAAAACATCTTCTTTTAATGTTTTTGCTGTTAAAAAAATAATTGGTACTTCTGTATTTTTTTCTCTAATTTCTCTAGCTAAAGTATAACCATCTTTGTATGGCATCATCACGTCTAAAATACATAAATCATATGTATCTTTTTTAAACTTTTCAAAACCTTCCATTCCGTTTTTAGCTAATGTAACTTCGAAATCATTTAATGATAAATAATCTCTTAAGACTGAACCAAAGTTTGGATCATCTTCTACTAATAATATTTTTTTTGCTTCCATATTTTAATTTATTAATGGCAATTTAATAATAAATGAACTTCCTTTTCCTTTTTCACTTTCAACAAAAACCTCGCCATTATGGTCGTCGATAATTTGTTTTACGTATGCTAAACCTAAACCATGTCCTTTAACATTATGTAGATCGCCAGTATGCTCTCTAAAAAATTTCTCAAAAACTTTTTTCTGAACCGCTTTTGACATTCCTATTCCGTTATCTTCTATTTTAATAACAACATAATCTTTAATATTTTCTGTATAGACGTTAATAATTGGTTTTTCAGATGCATATTTCATGGCATTATCCAAAATATTAACCAAAACATTTGTAAAATGTGTATCATTTAAAAGCACTGTAGTTCTGGTGGCATTAAAATGCGTATGTAATTCTCCTTCTCTATCTTCTAATATTAAACTCACATGATCAATCGCATCTTCAATAAAACCGGTTATTTCTTGTGGTTCTTTATCAATATTTAATTCGTTTCTTTCTAATTTTGAAATTCTAAGAACATTTTCTACCTGCGCATGCATTCGTTTGTTTTCATCCTTTATCATTTGAAGGTATTTTTGCACCTTTTCTTTATCATCAATAATTTTCGGATTCTTTATGGCGTCTAATGCTAAATTAATTGTGGCAATAGGTGTCTTAAATTCATGAGTCATGTTATTTATGAAATCTGTTTTTATTTCAGAAATCTGTTTTTGCATGATTAATTGTTTTAAAGCGCTGGTGTATGTTACCAAAATGATGACAACAAATAATAATGTTAAAATTGTCATTGGCAACATTGACGAGAATACGAAATTTGTTTTATTAGGAAATCTTAGCAATAATTTGTACTCTGTTTTTCCGTCGGCATCAAGCAAAATTGGCACACTGTACGTAGTGCATTTGTCGTATCTAAATTCTTCTGATTTTATTTTTGTGGCTAAACCATTTTTATACACCGCAAACTCATATGGCGTTTTCAACTCTGATTTGTATAATTCAAAATTCAAAACATCGTTAACTAATTTTGATGAAATTCTTTTGTGAATTTGTCTTTGCGAAACGATATCCCTAAATAAAAGTTCAAATTGAACTCGATCTAAAATACCTAATCTTCCATTTTTTTGAATAGTGACATTAGGTTTTGCACCCATGTTGGTTTCGTTACCTTCTAAAGAGTTGTCTTTATAAATTTGAGTTTCTCTTTTAGTTTGATACTCTCTAATTTTAACTGCTCCAGCGTTTTTATCAAAGAACGAACCATTTATACCAAAATCTTCAGGAATAATTGTATTAGAATAAATTAAAACTTCTTTAGAATTGGAATCCTTTTCATAGTAAAAAAGTTGTTTTAATTGCTCTTGCATCGGCTCTCTTCCTGTACTGTCTTTAAATTTTTTATAAGACGTATAGAAATCTACCATTTCTTTATTGTTTAGTTTTTCGGAAACGTTGCTTAAAACCACTAACGCGTGGTGTTTAAATTGGTCGTCATTTTTTTGAAACGAACTATTAATCCAATACAATTGGACTAAAATAATTCCAATCAAAGAAATACTCATTAAAAAAACTAAAATTCTAAACCTCGTTTTATTCATCATAGCAAAGTTAGGGTGTAATTAACAACAAGCGAAACAATTAACCTATATTTAACAATTATGTTAAAATTTAAATATTATTTAATTTTTTTATTAAATTATCAATTATTTCATACGTTTTTTCTAAATTTTTATTTTCAATAACGTATGTTGCCAATTTAATTTTCTCTTCTTCAGGAAGTTGGTTGTTTATGATGTTCAAAATAATTTCTTTAGGCGTTTTATCCCTTTTTATGACGCGCTGAATTCGTGTCTCCAAGGGTGCTGTGACTAAGATAGTGGCGTCACAATAATTTTGGCCATTAGTTTCAAATAAAATAGCTACTTCTTTAATAACAAAGTACGCATTTTTATTTTGTTTCAACCAATTTTCAAAATCGAGTGTTACTTTTGGATGAATAATTGAGTTGAGTTGTACTAATTTAACTTTATCCGTAAATACTAACTCACGTATATAATTTCTGTTTAATTGACCGTTTTCTAGGATTACATTTTCAGCAAAAAGAGCTTGAACTTGTTGCACAACATCTTTAGCATTCATTATTTCTTTAGCAGCTTCATCGGCAATATAAACCGGAACTCCTTTTGAGGCAAAATAGTTTGCCACAGTAGTTTTTCCTGTTCCAATTCCGCCAGTAAGTCCTATTATTTTGGTCATTTTATCTTTTAAAAAATAGTTTTGGAAAGGCAATTTCAGGTTTTTGTTTTAAAATATGAATTTTAAAAAATGAAAGTAAAAATCCTTTTCCATACCCATAAAACTGAATTATCGTAGCTACCAAACTATAGAAAGCTATTTCAATTGATTTATTTTGTTTCAACGAAGCAATAAACAACATTAAAAAATAAAAACCATAAACATATAAAAAGTATGGGAAATTGAAAATTGCAATTAAAGTAGCAAAAAAAAATCCTATTAAAAACAATGTTGGAAACCAAAATGTAATTTTAGCATATTCTGGATACCAGGAATTTAAGATTGGTCTTGCTAAACCAAATTTATTCACTTGTGTATAAAATTTATTCCAATCTATTCTGCGTTTGTGATACACGAATGCGTTAGAAATTAATTTTGTTTTATATCCCAATTTCCATAATCGAATTGACAAATCTGGATCTTCGCCTGGATGAATATTTCCAAAGCCCTTAGAGTCCTCAAATGCCTTTTTAGATAAACCCATATTGAAACTTCTGGGTTGAAATTTATCTAGTTTTTCACTTCCGCCTCTAATTCCACCTGTAGTTAAGAAAGAGGTCATAGTGAAATTTATAGCTTTCTGAATATTTGAAAAAGAATCCAAAGCTGCATCTGGACCACCAAAACAATCTACAAAATCTTTTTTCAATTCTTCATCAACCGTTTGCAAGTAATTAGTCGGAATAATACAATCAGAATCTAAAATGATAAAATAATCACCTTTAGCTAGTTTCATACCAAAATTTCTAGAATCACCTGGGCCTGAATTATGCTTAAAATAGTAGCTAACATTTAAATCTAAATATTTTTGAATGATATGTTCGCAAGTATTTGTAGAACCATCTTCAATAATTACTATTTCGTAATTAGCTGTATAAGTTTGTTTTGATAAACTTTCTAAAAGCTCATCAATTTCATCAGGTCTGTTAAAAATAGGTATAATTAAAGAAAATAGCATGATTTAATTTTATAAGAACAAAGATATATATAAAAACAAAAAAGTCCCGATAAATCGGGACTTTTAAGTAAAAAACTATATTTAA
>CAYOCC010000031.1:0-7190 GCA_964402375.1 uncultured Flavobacterium sp.
GGATCAACACCTGTTCTACTTATAGAATTTTGTCTATGTGCGCGACCAGCTTTTGATCCAGCAGGAGGATTAATAAAAGGTTGAGCAAAACCGGGAACGTATTTTGTCTCCTCGGCTGTGTTCATGTAAGTGTTAGCGCCAACTGATCTTGGAGCTTTAACAACTTTTCCAGATTTATAGCCGCCCATCGCAGCGCCCATTCTTTCAGACATTTCAGCAAACGCTGGAATATGACCACCAGCTTTGATTTTCGCTCCTACTTGAATACCTCTAGCTCCAATAGTAACGTTTTGTGCGGCAAGTAATGGAGCTAATTGTTGAGCTATTTGTAACTGTTGTTGATATTGTGCTGTTTGTAATTTTGCATAATTCAATACCGTTGCAGCTTGAGCAGTCGCATTTCCTTGTTGACCTTGTAAAGCTAAAGATAAATTTGATTGTGTTTGTAAAATTGCTAAAATTGATTTTTCAATATTAGCTCTTTTTTGAGCTTCTGTAGTCAAACCTAATATAGCTGGCAAAGCTTTTGTAGCGTCTTCGAATGTATTTTTAGCTACTTTAGCTATAACTGCGAATGCAAGAGCCAATCCAGGTCCAGTGATTACATTACGAATACCTTTTAATAAACCATTAGCAAAAATAGATCCCGGCCCTTCTCCTTCTAAAGTATCATTAATATATTTTACAGCATCATTTACTGGAGAAACAATAGCTTCAAATATTGGAGCAAATGTTACTTTACCTACGTTATTAGCTAATTGTTGTAAACCTAAACCTGTTTGAGTAGCAAGTGCGCTTAAAGTTTTATTTAATTTTTGATTCGCTACATCAGCTTCATTTGTAGCTTTAGATCCTCTTTCTAAAGCTTTAACATAAGTTCCTTGATTATTTGTCAAATCATTAACAATTCCTTTTAGAATGTTGACTTGATAAACACCTGCAACTTGTTCTGATAATTGAGCGCGTTGAGCATCAGCAAGATCGTTGTATTTGTTAGCAAAATTTTGTAAAATTTGTACGGCTGGTAAAATACCACCTTCAACATCACGAACAATAATATTAAATTTTTCCAATTGATCCAACGTATCAGTTCTTTGCAGACGAGTGAAAATAGTTTTTAAAGCGTTACCGATTACTGCACCACCTCTTGCTGTACTTTGTTGAGCAGTAGTTACTAAAGCATTTAATTCATCAAATCCAACTCCAGCTTCTTGCGCCGCTTGACCTGTTCTTGACAAAGCTTCACTTAAATCACTAGCAGATACTGCAAAATCTTGTTCTACTGCCGCTAACTTATTAACAATTTGAGTTGTTGTTAGTCCAGCTTTAGAAAATCCATTGATTGTTGAAGTTAAATCTTCAACTGCTTGTTTAGAACCTATTCCTGTTAAACGGACCAACGTTAATGCATCAGCAGTTCGTTTTAATGTTTCTTCTGTATTTAAACCTTGACGAGAAAATTCTAATGCAGCTTTAGTAGCATCATCAAATGATGAAGCTGTTTGTTTGGATATTGTAAATAACTCACTTGAGAATTTTTGTAATCCAGAAGTTGATAATCCTAAAACACGATTCACATCAGTTAAAGCTTTTTCAACTTCTATAGTAACATTTGCTATTTCTTTAAAAACCTTTACTGATCCACCCAATACAGCAGTAGAAGCTCCGAATGCAAGCACACGCGCATTAGAAGCTTTTAAAGCTGATTCAAAATCAGCCAAATCACTTGTTATTCGTCCTAGAGGTTGAGAAAAACTTCTAGGATTTATTTGTAAATTTAATTGATTTTGGCTCGCAAATCTAGCGTTATACGCTGCTACGCCTTGCGATATGCTTTGAGCTAATGCTGTTTGACTCGCTTGAACATTAATCTGTACGGCCATATATTAAGTAATTACACTTAATTTTATTCGACTCCCATTAATTTCATCAAATCTTTCATATCTAAACTGCCGCCTTTTTTCTTAGCTTCTTCTGCTAGGCTAACGTTCTTAGCGCTTCCTTTGTCCATATTTATATATTTATAATCTTCTTTTGTGGCTCCAACGATTGATGTAGCTTGATTATCTTTTTGTTGCATTTTTTCTTTAGCTTTTTCATTAGCGTTGACATAATCAATCAATTTATCAGGATCTTTCTTATACTGATCAGGAATTTTGTCGTTATTTGAAATTATATTCTTAAAATAACGAGCGTATAATATTAATCTAAGTTGATTATAAGTTAAATTAACAATAGGCTTACCATAAAAATGAAGAGGATCTTCACAATAAGGCATGTAATAATTAAAAAAATCCTCTAAAACTAATTTTTGAATCTTTGAATCAGAAAAATTATTTAATATAGAATTGTAAATCTTAATAAGTTCAGTGAGATTATCAGAAGTAATATTATCAAATTCTTCTTCTAGATAAAACAATGTTTCTAAATTTTTATCTTTATATATTGTAAATTTTAAAAACTCTTCCGTTACTCTTTGTTCAGCGTAATGTTCACAAGTATTGCCTAAATAAGAATTTCTTTTGTTCTTCAATTCATTTACTTTTAATAAAGAATCGTTTATTTGTTTATTTAAAGTGTCAATTTGAGATTTGAGATATGTATTTTTTTTCTGTTCCGTGACTTTTTGCAAAAAAGATTCTTCTTGTTTAATAGTTTTTTCTTCTGCGTCTGTCCAATAGCCTTCTTCTTTTAAATTTATTAAAGACTCTTCAACAGTGGGAATTCCGCGATCTTTTGCTTCTTTTATATAATTTTCTTTTGATTCATCAAGCAATACTTGATCAGAAACATTGATATGTTTAAAATACAATTTGCCAAAGCTACAATTTATAATCGTGTAACCTTGGCAAATATCTCTAAAACTTTTTTTATAATCTAAGGTATGATCCATTATTGCCCAGCTAGAATCTTATCAAATTCTTCCTTATCAATCTTTCCAGTGAAAAACCAAAAGCTTACAATACTAGCGAGTTTATTATAAGTTTTAGTGTATAATTCGTCTTCTTTCTCTTCTAAAGAGTAAAGGTAGTCTTCTTTTTCTTCCAAAGTTTTTCCAGGGAATATTGGAATAAAATCAGTATGATTTTTGCTTGAATCTTTGTAAAAACTCAAACTCAAAACATACCATAGAATTGATCTATTCTGAGCTTTTGTATCGGCAGTATGATTAAAAAGATTCAAATAACTAGTCTCTCTTTCTACTATCTCTCTTCTGACATCAATAAGATCAGACTGCTTTGATGAGATTAAATCTTTTTCTTCTTGAGTTCTTTCTGATTCAGGCTTTAAATTTAAATTTATTAATTCGATTTGAAGCTGACTATATTTTTCATATCCAGCATTTAACTCTTCCGAATCTTTTTGATTAACCAATCCACCTGTGTCACTGTATTTATTTAGCAACATGGCTTTTGTTAACACCCCTTGCTTAATACATTTGCTCATTTCAATAGAAAATACCATTTCGGCTTCTTGAATTTGTTTTCTATTCGGTTGTTTAATTAAAATTTCAATAGGAATAGTCTTATCTACTACCTCTGAAATTGTGCGCTCTTTTTCAACGCCGCTTTCATCAATATATTTTTCTTGTCTTTTTTCTGTGATTTTTGCGACCTTTTCGATATTAAATGTGTAAATAGATTTAGACATGTTTATATTATTATAAATATTATATACTTAAATTTCAATTATGGCAACAAGTTTAATATCTAGTTCAGAAAAAGCAGCTCTTGAGGCTGTTATCGATGATATACATGAAACATTTGCTCGCACCATAACTGTATTTAAAGAAGCTTCGTCTATAGTTATAATAACAGATCCTAATTTTAATCCATTATATAGAACAGGAGGACAAACGACTTCTATAATGAATACACCTGTATATAAGACTTTTAAAGCAAGAATCTTTTATAACGATGATATTAAAAAACAATATTGGAGCGAGCCATCTCTAAATACACAAATTAAATTAGAAGCTGTGGTTGGCACAGTTCGTTTAAAAATAGACGCAGAAGCTTATGAATATGTAAAAGATGGCAGACGCTTCGATGTCGATGGCAAACGATTCGTTTTAAATTCTAGCTTTAGACCTCATGGTTTATTTGATAATAAATACTATACATTATATCTAAAACCCGATCCATAAAATGAAAATAGATCAAAAAGATCTGGATGAAATTTCAGCTCAACTTCCTAAAGAAAATATTTATTTGAAATTTGTATACGATGCGATGAAAAAAGAAGTAGATAAAATTCAAATCGAAATGATTCAAGAATTTGAACAACATCCAATTTCAATAGAAATCGACGGTGGTATATCTGCTTATAATACATCTCAAACTTTAGATGGTATCACAAATCTTTATTCATTTATTGGTTTTAATAGTGGAGATAGACCGTTAGAACCTATAAAACAAGAATTACAAAAAATTAAATTAAGATACAATGTAGCTTCAAGAGGTGAAATCACTTTTACAATAGATTTTCCTAGCGCTAAAGATATTTTTAAAGTAACACCTCTTCCTTGGGCTACTGGCAGAAGTTGGGCGCAAGGAATTGAAACTGGCATATCTGGATTAGGTTATTACATTAAACAAAAACAAAACAGCAGATCTGGCTTAGGTGTTCAGGTCGATAAACAAATAAGAACAGGTGTAAGATTTAAAAACACAAAATATATAAGCGAACTGATAAATAAATACAATAAAAAAATATTAGATTTATCTAAAAACACAATTTTATGATTCCAGCATTTTCACACGACGTAAACAATAGTTTTTTTCTTTGGTTTGACAACGCTTTAATGAGAAAAGGTCAAGCTTTTAAAACATACACGACTAAATTATATAATTATACTGATGATAGATTAGTTGGTAAAGTTATATACGGTAGTCCTTATAAACAATGGGCTTATGATAAAAGTATCGCAGGAATTACAATACCTAGTGGAGTAACAATAAACAATACGTTTACTCCAACTGGAACTAGCGGCATGATAATTGATTTTGATAATGGCAGAATTATTTTTAACAGTGGAGTTTCAAGCTCTTTAAACGTATCAGGCACATATTCAGTAAAAGAAATAAATAGTTACATAACAGATCAACCAGAAGACAATTTATTAATTGAAGGAAAATATATTCAAAACAGTCGATTCACTGTTACAGAAACATACGTTCCTCCATATAATCCAGTAACACCTTCAGCGTTTATTTCTATGGAAAAAATAGATAATAATCCTTTTGCTTTAGGAGGAGAAGACGAAACTAAAATACTCATTAAAGCTGTTGTTTTTTGTGAAAATTTATATCAGCTTGATGGAACTCTAAGTGTTTTTGCAGACACTTTTAATACAAACTTTAATGTGATCCCAATGATTCAACATCCTCTTGCTGAATTTAATAATTTAAAAACAGGACTGTATCCTACAGGATACGATTATATAAATACAAATAAAAACTCCATAAACAATGGAAAATGCTATATATATGATGTTATCACATCAAAAATAAAAGATAACGTAATTAAAGAACTCAATCCTACGTTGCACATCGGATTCGTAGATTTCGAAATCGGTGTAATAAGATACCCAAGATTATAAAAATTTCACAACATATACCATACACTGTAAAACTAATTAACATTTTAACAAATAAAAAAATATGGCAAGAAATCGCGTAATTTACCAAAGTCAGGCTTTATATATCGCTCCAAATAGCACTGGAATTCAAACTAGTGGTTATGGGATAGCGGAAGCCACAACAAAAACCGCAGACTACACAACTGGTCAACTTTCCAGTGGTATTAGTCTTTTATATAAACTCGATAGAGTACAAAATTGTAATTTTAATTTTACAATTAATCGTCAAGATATTAATGAACTAGGTCAACTAGCTCGTATCGATAGTATCGTAAACGATACTCCAACAGTTGGTTTGGATTTCAGTTATTATGTAACTGATGGTTTGAATGAAAGATTAATGGGATTTAATTTTTCCGGAAGAAGTTTAACGGCAGATTCAGCTTGCGTATCTGGTTCAAGCGCTATTTCTGGTCTAATGGTAGATACCCAAGGAAATAATTTTTATATTCTAACTGTTGACGAAGGTGAAGACGTTGTTGGAGCTAATTTAGTTAGTGGTGGTAGTAGTTCTATTATCGGCGTAGGTAATGGATTTATTACAGAATACAGCCTTGACGCTTCTGTTGGATCTATTCCTACTGCAAGCGTAACAGTTGAAGGATTTAATATAAAGAGCGACGTTAATAGAACTCAATTACTTAACAATGGTTCAACAGTTTTGACAGGAAGATCTCCTGCTATCGATTATTCTCAAACCCCAGCCACTCGTTTAACCGGAATCAATAGAGGATATATTATAAGCGGAGCAAACAACACACCAGGAGTAAGTACAGTTTCTGCTCTTCGTCCTGGCGATATTATTCTTAGTTTACCAGTTAACGATGGGTTTACTGAATTAGATGACGCTGGAAATAAAGCTCACGTTCAAAGTTTTGCTTTCACGATTCCTCTTACTAGAACAGTTCTTCAAAGACTTGGAAACGTATTCGGTTTTGCTCGCGTTTTAGAAGTTCCATTAAACATGGATGTTACTATTAATGCTATTGTTAATGAACTACAAGAAGCTGATATCTTTGATCAACTTTGTGGATCTGCTGATAAGAAAAACTTCACTGTAACTCTAAATCAATGCGCTGATGTTGGTGGTACAGTTACTCCAAAATTAGTTTATATTGTTAAAGGCGCTATTTTGACTTCTGAAAATTTTTCAACAGATATCGGTGGAAATCAAACTGTTGATTTAACTTATAGTGTTCAAATTGGCGGAGCTAATGATACTACTAATGGTATTTTTATGAGTGGTTCTTATACAACTGGAGCCGCAATGACATTAGATATGGTAACTGGTTTTTATAAACTTGGTACTGCAAAGAATTATTAAAAAATAAAACAATAAAAAACCCCAGTCGAAAGACTGGGGTTCTTTTTTTTACTTATGCGTTTCCATATCCATAAGGATAATAGAAATATCCAGATCCTGTAAATATTGGCGAACCGTCTTCACCAGCCACTTGTACAGGCGCAGCTTGATAAATGTTATAACTAGATACCAATCTTTCCATTTCTTCTCTAGCGTCATTAGCTAATCCACGATATGTTTTTGCAA
>CAYOCC010000032.1:0-7121 GCA_964402375.1 uncultured Flavobacterium sp.
TTGCAAAAACATATCGTGGATTAGCTAATGACGCTAGAGAAGAAATGGAAAGATTAGTATCTAGTTACAATATTTATCAAGCTGCGCCTGTACAAGTGGCTGGCGAAGATGGTTCGCCAATATTTACAGGATCTGGATATTTTTATTATCCATATGGATATGGTCATCCATAAGTAAAAAAAGAACCCCAGTCTTTCGACTGGGGTTTTTTATTTTTTATTTAATTAGCTAAGTTTTCCAGTTCCAAGTTTGTAGAAACCAGTAACGATAGCATCAGCAGTATAAGAGCCTGACATGAATACGCCGTTTTGGGTATCATTTGCGCCGCCAAGTTGGAGGCTGAATGTCAAGTCAACACTTTGGTTGTCTCCAAGATTTTCAGAATAAGTTTCGGATGATAAAAGTGCGCCAGAAATACCGTATTTAACTTTTGCAGTTCCATTAGCATCGTTCAATTGAATAGTGAAATTAGTCTTTGTTCCTGTAAATAATTCATCAAAAAGATTCATTGTCTTCAATTCAGAAACAATAGCACTAATAGTTATATCCATATTGATTGGAACATTAACAACTCTGGCGAAACCAAATGTATTTCCAAGACGTTGTAAAATTGTTCTGCTCAATGGAATTGTGAATTGAAATGATTGGATGTGAGCTGAATTAGCGCCAGTTACATCAATCATACCATCAGGATTACTTAATGATAAAACGATATCTCCAGGTCTCAATGCAGTTACAGTAGAAACTCCAGTACTAAATGCTCCAGAAAGGCCATAAGCTGTTTCAATTGAAGTGAATTTAGTTGCTGGGCTTGCAGTAATATTAATTGCTGGAGAATATCCAGTAATTACGCCATTTGCAAGACCAGTAAGAGCGTCAGCTTTAATATTAAAAGCTTCAACTGTAACACTTGCGGTTGGAATAGCTCCAACTGAAGCATCAAAACTGTATTCGCTAATAAATCCATTACCAATTCCAACAATTGTATTTGTATTTGCTGGGGTTGTTGAAGTGGTTGTTCCAACTACGTCTTCACCATCTTGTACAGTTAGAATATAATAATTATTTCCTTGCAAATCCCCAAGTAATCCAGAAATAGATTGTGCGGTTTCAATTGTATTATTAGTGTCGTTTGGAGAGTACATATTGAACCCCATCAATCTTTCATTTAGACCATCAGTTATATAATAACTGAAATCTAAACCAACTGTTGGAGATTCCATAACGATAGAATCAATACGAGCTAGTTTACCGAACTCGTTGATATCTTGACGATTAATTGTAAAATTGAAATTACAATTTTGAACGCGATCTAGCTTTTTCAATAAACCAGATCCAGCAGCTAAACTTGATAGACTAGCTGGTCCATAAGCGGGACCAGTAGTTCCTTGACCAGACACTTGACATCCAGTAGAGCTAGGAGCGATAAATAAAGCTTGACTTTGGTATATTACACGATTTCTTGCCATATGTTTTTTATTTTTTTAATTGTTGTTAAAATGTTAATATTTTTTACAGTGATTGATTGTTTTTGTGAAATTATAATCTAGGATATCGATAAGTTTTGATTTCAAAATCTAAAAATCCTATGTGTAATATAGGATTCAATTCTTTAATAACGCTATCGCGAATCTTTGAAGTTTCAACGTGGGATATGAAAAGTGTTTGAGAACCATAAGAATTACTCAGATTATTATAATCGTATCCTGTAGGATATGCGCCGGTTTTGATTTCGTTGAATTCTCCCAATGGATGACCTGTCATTGGTATGATGCTGAATATTTCGTTATATGAATCGCCAAACACACTAAGGACTCCATCTAGCTGATATAAATTCTCACAAAACGCTACAACTTTAATAATACATTTTGTTTCATCTTCACCGCCAAAAGCAAATGCAGTATTATGAGCTGTTTCAATAGAAGCGAATATGCAAGGAGTAACAGGATTATACGGAGCAATATAGTTTTCAGATACCGTGAATCTGCTATTTGTTACAAATTTATTTTCAATTATTAAGTTATCTTCTGGCTGATCTGTTACATAACTGTTTACCTCTTTGATTGAGTAAGTTCCAGTTATATTAAGACTAGTTGAAACTCCACTGTTAAAAATAATTCTGCCATTATCAAAATCAATTTTCATACCGCTTGTGCCAGTAGGTACAAATTGATTATTAATTGTAAAACCAGATGGTATTGTTGCGCCAGTTATATTTTTATCATATACCCATTGTTTATATGGAGATCCATAAATAACTTTATTTCCACCAAGTCGAGCGTCTTGATAATTATATAATTTTGTTGTATAAGTTTTATAAGCGTCAGCTTTGGTCATTAAAAAATTATCGAACCAAAGAAAAAAACTATTGATAACATTATGAGTAAATGTTGGTTTCATGCTGTAATTTTATTTAAACTTTTTAAATCTTTAGAGAATTTGTTTATTAAATCAGATATGTATTTTGTGTTTTTAAAAACAGTTCCCGGTCTGACTTGATTGGTTGATGATTGAATACCGAATCCAGATCGACTGTTTTTTATTTTTTTTAAATAATATCCAAGACCAGATATTCCGGTTTCTATTCCTCTGGCCCAACTTCTGCCAACTGCCCAAGGCATAGGTGTTACTTCAAATATTTGCACAGCAGTAGGTATGTCAAAAATAATCGAACTATCTAAAGCTTTATTATTAAAAACAATTCTGTAATTAGATTTTTCTAATAAATCTTCAATAGGTTTTATGGGATCAGATCCTTCATCAAACCCAATAAAAGAATATAAATTAGTTATACCGGCAAGAGTTCCTGATGTGTTTGTTGCGTCTATACCTCCTTTTATTTCTTGAGTAATAGGATGATTAAGGAATTCTTGTAAATATTGATTTTTTATTTTATTGAATTCTTTTTCAACTATTCTATGAACTTCTTTTTGATACTCTTTGTCGGCTTGCAAATCTTGCATTATTTTTGTGTAATCTGAGTCCATATTTTATGCGTCAGGTTTGAGATAAAGAGTATAATATTGATTATCAAATAATCCATGAGGTCTAAATGAAGAATTCAATACAAATCGTTTTCCATCAACATCAAAACGGCGACCATCTTTGATATAATCATAATCATCTGCTCGCATTTTTATTCTTACAGATCCAACAACAACTTCTAATTTGATTTGTGAAGCTAAACCTGATTCGCTCCAATATTTTTTACTAATATCGTCGTTATAATATATTCTTACTTTAAATGTCTTATAAACTGGTGTATTTACATATGAAGTGGTTTGACCAGAAGTATTATATAATGGATTAAAATTAGGATCGGTAATAATTACAATCTGCGAAGCTTCTTTAAAAACAGTAATTTCGCGAGCAAAAGTCTCATGGACATCATCAATAACCGCATTAAGAGCGGTTCTTTCTGAAGCGGATATAAGATTCGTAGCCATATATACGTTTACACTGGTTGAAAAACTATAGAATATATATTAATATAAATAAATTATGTCAAAGTCACTGTATAGTTTCAACATTTTTAAAACAGCCGAAGTCGAAGAGGATAAGACTGAAACGGTTACAAATGAACAAGGCGAACAGGTCGTTCGTACTTATAAGGAAAAAGTTAAGAAACAGATTCCAATAGAAATTCATATTCTTCAGCCGAATAGAAAGCAAATGCAAGAAGCTGACATGGAATTCAGTATTGAAATGAGCCGATGCATCCGAAATGGAATTTTAACAAAGGCGATGTTGCTGAATAAATATAGTGATACTGGCGGTTTGATCAGCGATAATGACGCGAAGATCATGGTTTCTGCCGCTGGAGAAATTGGAGATCTACAAAGCAGACTAACTATTCTTAATCTAAAGCCAGAATCAGAACGCGACGAAGATTATAAGCTAAAGATCGAAAAAGTAACTTCTGAAATTCTTCAACGTCGTAAAACTCTTATTGAAAAAGAAACGAGTTATATGACTTTGTTTAATCACACTGCTGATATTAAAGCTCAAAATAGAGCTATTCTTTGGTATGTGCTTAGTCTTACTCAATTCAAGGATAACAGCAAAAAGAGTCCTGAATATGAATGGCTGTTTCCCGGTAAGACATTCGAAATTAAAGAATCTGTAATGTTTGATTACGAAGAAAACAAGAATGAAATTTATGAAAAATGCTATAGTAAACTAGCCAGTATTATTAGTTATTGGTTCTTTACCAGCAATACAGAAAAGGAAGAATTCGACAGAATCATTGGAGAAATAGATGGAACAGTCCCAACAGAGTAAATACAAGAAAGCTTTTAGGGATATAAAAAATGGATTCTCTGAGATTAAAGTTTTAGAGGATCTTTTTTATTTAAAGCATTTGTCTTTGGAAGATCAAGTCGATATTGATCAAATTTATGATGTCTATTTTGATGAAGCTAAAAAACGCGGTGTTCCTACAAATAGCGAAACTTTAGAGCGACTGGTTGACGAGAAACAGTGGTCAAAGAGACAAGAATCTTTGATAACACAAGAACAAGATTTAATAGAAAATTTCAATAAGCAAAAGAAATCATTATATTTAAAATCAGAAATAATGAGAGTAAATGCGGATATTGAATCAGCGCAAAAGCGTTTAAACGATTTAAAAAATACAAGAGCGTCGTTCTTTCAAAGAACCGCCGAAAGTTATGCTGAAGAAAGAGTTAATGATTATTATATATTAAAATGCTTATATAAAGATAAAAAGCTAAGTAAAGAAGCTTTTGAAGAAGATCAATTTGATAATATTGATTCAGAAACTCTCACTTGTATCATAAGACAATATTCAGAAGTGTATAAAAACATAAATGATAACACAATTCAACATCTGATTTTGCAAGATTTTTTCAATTTGTATATGCCTTTTGCTGAAAATCCTACTGAATTCTTCGGTAAATGTGTATGCGAACTGACTTATAATCAGGTAAAATTACTGATTTATGCTAGATTTTTTAAGAACGTTTTTCAGCAAAATGATAAAATGCCTCAAGATATTAAAAACGATCCTGATAAGATCATTGATTATGTAAACGCCAATGAAAACGCCAAGAAAACAATTGAAAAAAAGAACAATAAAGAAAATCAAGCTAGTTCAATAGTTGGTGCAACATCAGAAGATCTTGAATATATAGGATTGAAGGCTAAAGGCCAAAAGACTTTATCTTTAGCGGATGAAGCTAAAAAGAAAGGCGGATCATTGAGTATGGACGATATGATGAAAATATTCGGTTAATAGTAATTTTAACGTGTAAATAAAGCATATGGCCGTTCAAATCAATGTCGCCGCCAATCAAGCAGCTTTAACAGCTTCTATTCAAGCTGGTGTTCAAGCGTACAATCAAAAATTCGCTCAGAACAATCCGATTAACTTAAGCGTTAATCAACGAGCTTTCTCTCAGCCGCTCGGAAGAATGACTGGCGACGTTAAGGATTTTGAAGCGGCTCTTGCTGCTTCTAATGCTCGCGTTATTGCATTCGGAGCTTCAACTGCTGTTCTTGGCGGTGTTATTCGTAGTTTTAAAGAACTAGCTAATGTTACTATTGATGTTGAAAAGAATCTTGCTGATATTAATCGTGTATTCGGATTAACTACTAGTCAATTACAAAAATTTAGTACAGATTTATTTAGCGTTGGTAAACAAACAGCTTCTTCATTTGATGATGCGTCTAAAGCTGCTCTTGAATTCTCTCGTCAAGGTTTAAAAGCTGAAGAAGTTTTGATAAGAACGAAAGACGCATTAACTTTAGCAAGAGTCGCTGGAATCAGCACTGCAAATTCTGTTGACGCTCTAACTTCTACTGTAAACGGTTTTGCTGCAACTGGAGTAACAACGAGTCAAATATTAAATAAGCTCGTAGCCGTCGAACAAGATTTCGCAGTTGGCGCAGGAGACTTGGCTGAAGCGTTGTCTCGTACAGGTCAAGCGGCGCAAGAAGCGGGAGTTAGCTTGGATCAGTTAAATGCATTAGTTACAGCCGCTCAACAAAGCACAGCAAGAGGCGGCGCAGTTATTGGTAACGCATTAAAAACAATTTTTACTCGTTTACAACGTACAGAAACTCTTGACCAATTAGAAGCTTTTAATATAGCAGTAAGAGATGTACAAGGAAATACTTTACCAGCAGTTACTGTTCTACAAAATTTCGCAGGTGCTTATAAAAACTTAGGAGACGCTCAAAGAGCGCAGTTATCTGAACAAGTCGCTGGTGTTTATCAGGTTAACATTCTTAAAGCGATTGTAGGTGATTTGAATAAATCTCAAGGCGTGTATGCTGGAGCTTTACAAAGAGGCGCATCAGCAACAAATGAAGCTGAAGTCGCTACTGCAAAACTAAATCAAACTCTTGACGCTTTATTAAAGCAAACAGCCACTTCTACACAACAACTAGCAAATAATATTGGTAAAGTAACATTTGAGCCATTAGCTAGATATGGTACAGAACAATTGAAATCACTTGTTGAAAGCATGAATGAAATTCTTGAAGGAGAAGGAGTTGGTTCTACTTTCGCAAATGGTTTATTAAAAGGTATTCGTAATGTAATAGCTGGTCCCGGCGCTATTGCCGCTTTCTTTACGCTTTTTAAGTTAATACAAAACTCTTTCACTTATCTCGCTCAGGCTTTGCCTCAGATTGCTGGTATCACTACAGAAACTCAGAATAGAAAAAATATTGAACAATCTATTTTGCAAATCATGCAGCAACAAGGGCCAGTGTCTCAGGCTCTTGCTGGTGCGATGGGCAATCAAGCTGCACAAGCTCAACTGCTGCTTCAATTAGCCAGACAGCAGACAGCAGAATATCAAATACAGTCAACTCTTGCGAAGCAGTTAGCTACGCAGTTAGCTGGTCAAGGTGTACGAGTAAAAGGATCTGGAGGTTTGCAGGTCACTCGCGCAGGAGGTTATATCCCTGCTGCGACAAGAATAGCTGAAGCAGTTGGCGCACAAGCTGGTGGTTACGCTCCCGGTAAAGTAGTGAAATCTCCTGTTGGTGGAGTAATGAATACTGCGGAAGATGTTAAGTACGTTCCCGGTTTCGCTCAACCTTTCATTAATCCTCCTGCTGGATCAAAAGCTGGCCGCGCACATAGACAAAAT
>CAYOCC010000033.1:0-6134 GCA_964402375.1 uncultured Flavobacterium sp.
TACAAGATAGAGGTAAGTTTTTCGTAGAACCAAATGCTGAAATTTACGAAGGTCAGGTAATTGGTGAAAACTCTCGTGGAGATGATATGTGTGTAAACGTAACTAAAGAGAAAAAACAATCTAACGTACGTTCGTCTGGAAATGATGAAAAAGCTAGAATTATTCCTCCAATTATCTTTTCATTAGAAGAAGCATTAGAATATATTCAAAAAGATGAATATGTTGAATGTACACCAAAATCTATTCGTTTAAGAAAAATTTATTTAACTGAAACGGACAGAAAACGTTTTAAAATATAATTAGATTTTTTATAAATATACTAAACCACGAATTTCATTTGATTTTCGTGGTTTTTTTATTTACAGATTTAATTTTTTGTTAGACATTGAACAATCAATATATAAAAACCTTAACTTTGTTATTATAAAACCAAAAGCTATGGAAATTAAATTAAAAAACGGAATTGACAGATTAGAGTTTGGTATGACTCCAAAGTACGTTGAAGCGTTATACGGAAAACCAAATAAGACTTTTAAAGACGACGAAAACAATACGATTTATGTCTATAACAAAGAACGTATGAAATTAACGTTTTATGTAGAGGAAGACATGAAGTTGGGATATATTACTACTACACATCCAGAAATTAAATTATTTGGAACTACCATTATTAATAAAGCTTGGGATTTGGTAAATGGCGATTTAGCACTTAATAAAATTGCCAAATTTGAAAAAGATTCAGAAGAAGGAATTGACATTTATTTTAACGAAGACAATTGGCTGTTTTTCCATGTGGATTACGACGAAGTAGTTGAAGTTGAAATTGGCGCCATCATCAACGATAAAGACGAATTTGAATGGAAATTTAGAGGGTAAAACATAAAAAAAGGCAAACATCTAATTTAGAGTTTGCCTTTTTTTATTTCTATATAATAGTATTATATTTTGACTTTCTTTTGCGAGGCATATACAAAATAAAAGCCGATAATTATAAAAGGAATACTTAGCCATTGTCCGGTTGATAAGGCGTTGAACATTGGATATTCTTCAAAGCCACCTTGACTATCTTTTAAAAATTCTACAAAAAATCGGACGGACCAAAGTAAAACTAAAAAAGTACCGAATAGTAATCCTGGTTTATTTCTGGCGTCTGTTCTCCAATACATATAAAATAAGATTAAAAATACTGGAATGTATAATAATGCTTCGAATAATTGCGCTGGATATCTATATGGAATTTTATCTAAAATACCTTTAAACTGAACATCTTTTGCAATGGCATTATAAGCTTGTGTTCCGTCAGGAATATTTGTTAATTGCGAGGCTACTTGCGGTGGCAAATTGTCTTCGCCTTTCACGAATTTCATAGCCATGAAACTTTCTTTTGAGGTCTCTTTTCCAAAAATTTCAGAATTCATAAAGTTTCCTAAACGAATAAATACAGCTCCAGAAGCAACTGGAATTACAATTCTATCTAAAATCCATAAAAAAGGACGCTGCAACACTTTTGATTTGATATAATACATCGTAAGAATAACAGAAATGGCAGCACCATGACTTGCCAATCCACTAAAACCTGTGAAATGTAGTTCTGGTTTTGTACTAATTGGTAATAAAACGCTTAAAGGATCTTCTGAAAATAATTCTGGTTGATAAAAAATTACGTGTCCCAATCGTGCGCCAAGCATTGTTGCGACTATGGTGTATACAAATAAATTGTCTAATTTTTCTATTGGTTCATTTTCTCTTTTGAAGATGAATTTGGTAATGTACCAGCCTAAAGCAAATGCAGTAACCCACGTTAAGCTGTAAAAACGAATCATAAAAAAACCTAAATCGATACCTTCTGTTGGATTCCAAATCATATTATTTTTTTGTTTATAAGTTTAAAAAGTTTATGAGTTTATGAGGTTTGCTTATCAAATATTATCTTTTTTATTGCCATTGATTTTTGCTATTGACGTTGCATCAAGGAACAGGATCATAACCGCTTTTTCCCCATGGGTGACAACTTGTTATTCTTTTTATGGCAAGCCAACTTCCTTTTATGATGCCGTATTTTTCTAATGTTTCTTTGCTGTAACTTGAGCAAGTAGGCGCAAACCTACAAGTTGCTGGTGTTAACGGTGAAATTACGATTTGATAAAACCGAATTATAATAACGAACGGAAAAATGAATAGTTTCTTCATAATTTTTATTTCGTAAATCGTAAATCCCAATTTCTAAATCCGAAATTACAATGTAAAACTCGTTCCTTCTTTCCCGTCTTTCAGTTGTATGTCTAAAATAGCCAATTTATCTCTAATTTCATCTGATAAAGCCCAGTTTTTGTTGGCTCTAGCTTCCATTCTCATTTCAATAAGCATTTCGATAACACTTCCTAATTTATTATTATTTCCTGCTGCTTTTTTATTTGTTAATCCTAAAACATCAAAAACAAAACCTTCTAAAGTGTTTTTAAATTCTGTTAAATCAGCTTCAGAAATTGTTTCTTTCTTGTCATTTAATCCATTAATAATTCTTACGGCTTCAAATAATTGTGCCATCAAAATAGTCGTATTAAAATCGTCATTCATGGCAGTATAACATGTATCTCTCCAAGCTGCGATGTCAACTGAAGATGAGTTGCTAACTTCAATTTTTGATAGCACATCCATAGCTTCCATCAAACGATTGTAGCCTTTTTCGCTCGCAACCATAGCTTCATTAGAAATATCTAAAACGCCACGATAATGCGCTTGCATGAAGCAAAAACGAACCACACTTGGACTAAATTCTTTTTCGAAGAAGTCGTTTTTTCCGTCAAGTAATTCTAATGGAAGAATATAATTTCCAGTACTTTTACTCATGCGCAAACCGTTCATGGTAAGCATGTTGGCATGCATCCAATAATTTACGGGGTTTACTCCATTGCATGCAGTGCCTTGAGCTACTTCGCATTCGTGATGTGGAAATTTTAAATCTAAACCACCACCATGAATATCGAAGTTTTCACCTAAATATTTGGTACTCATAGCCGTACACTCTAAGTGCCAACCTGGAAAACCAGCTCCCCAAGGTGAATTCCAACGCATAATGTGTGCTGGCGATGCATTTTTCCAAAGTGCGAAATCTTGTGGGTTTTTCTTTTCTGTTTGTCCGTCTAAATCTCTAGTATTGGCAAATAATTCTTCAATATTTCTATTGCTTAATTTGCCATAATTTAATCCTCGCTTGTTGTATTCCAACACATCAAAATAAACAGAACCATTGCTTTCATAAGCAAAACCAGATTCAATTAATTTTTGAGTTAATTCTATTTGTTCTAAAATATGTCCCGTTGCTGTGGGTTCAATAGTTGGAGGTAATAAATTAAATGTTTCTAAAACGTGATGAAAATCAACAGTGTATTTCTGTACAATTTCCATAGGTTCTAATTGCTCTAAACGAGATTGTTTTACAAACCTATCATTGTTTACATCACCATCGTCAGTTAAATGTCCAGCATCTGTAATATTTCGCACGTAGCGTACTTTGTAACCTAAATGTAGTAAATAACGATAAATCATGTCAAAACTCATAAAAGTTCTTACATTTCCTAAGTGCACTTTGCTGTAAACGGTTGGTCCACAAACATACATACCAATTTGTCCTTCGTGAATCGATTTAAAATTTTCTTTTTTTCCCGATAATGAATTGTACACTTGAAGCGGATTGGTTTCGTAAAGTGGCATTTTGTATGATTTATTTATTCTATTTCTAAAAATTATTTTTGATTTTAGGCTAAAATTTTGTGTCTAATTTAATGTAATCTAAAAATTCTCTTTTAACTTTTTCTTCTTTAAATTTCCCGCCAAATTCCGATGTAACTGTACTGCTTTCAATGTCTTTTATACCTCTAGAATTTACACACATGTGTTTGGCATCGATTACACAAGCCACGTTTTCTGTATTTAAAACAATTTGCAATTCTTTCACAATTTGAATTGTTAATCGTTCCTGAACTTGAGGTCTTTTTGCGTAATATTCTACAATACGATTCATTTTGGATAAACCCACGACTGTTCCGTTTGAAATATAGGCAATATGCGCTCTTCCATAAATTGGTAATAAATGATGTTCACAAGTTGAATATACTACAATGTTTTTTTCTACAAGCATTTCCCCATATTTGTATTTGTTTTCAAATGTTGAGGCACTTGGTTTTTTATTTGGATGTAAACCTCCAAAAATTTCTTTTACAAACATTTTGGCCACTCTATTTGGTGTGCCTTTTAAACTATCGTCAGTTAAGTCCATTCCAAGTGTAAAAAGAATACTTTCCACATCTTTTTTGATTCTTGAAATTTTCTCTTCGTCAGAAATATCAAAAGCATCAGTTCTTATTGGGTTTTGTGTGTTGGTGGCAATATGGTTGTTGCCAATTTCATCGTTATGTTCTTCTTTGTTATTCATCTTACCTATTATTTCTATCTAACTGCAAATATATGCATTTATAAATAAATTAGTTTTATAAATTTTTAAAGTAATTTTATTAAATAGCAACTCTTTAGTTTAATAGCAACTCTTTTAAATTCGATGAAAGGAAGATTATGCCGACGAAAAACAAATAACATTGTTAAATTGCTTTTTTATTAACGAAAAGTTAATTTTTTTTTTATTTTTGCTAATCATGACATACAATCTCACTAACATTTACATATAAAAATGAAAAAATTTCTTTTACTTTTTTTTACCTTTTTAAGCATTAATTTTATTTATTCACAAGCAACTTGTGCTACTATGGCTCCAATTTGTTCTGGAAATATATCACCGCAACCCAGTTTAGTTGGTCCTAATTTAGGTTCTCCAGGCTGTTTAGGTTCTGCGCCTAATGCCAATTGGTACACGTTTCAGACGGGGTTTTCAGGAAATTTAGTTTTTAATTTACAACAAGGAAATAATCCTCCATTATTTAATAATTTGGATATTGATTATATTTGTTGGGGTCCCTTTACAAATGCTCAAATGGCTACTAATGCTTGTACTTTGTTGTATGATTTACCTAGTTTAACTATACCCAATAATATTGTAGCTTGTAGTTATTCAGCTGCAGCCGTTGAAACGATTACCATACCAAATGCAAATCCGGGTTCTAATTATATTTTGTTAATTACAAATTTTTCTAATCAAGCAGGACAGTTTATTATGTCCCAAACTAATGCTACTGCTCCAGGCGCAGGTTCTACCAACTGTGATGTGGTTTGTGGGGTTGATTTAGGCTCTTCAGCAACCTCTATTTTTCCAAAACCACCTGCTATAAATACCGTTTCAATTTGTGATGCAGCAATAAGTTCTTATACCTTACATTGTAATTTTCAAAATCCACCACCAAATCAAAATACATTACCTTATCAGTGGTTTTTAAATGGTGTATTACAGCCAACTTTAACAACAAAATCAATAACGGTTACCCAATCAGGGACTTGGAAAGTTAAGGTAACCCACCCAGATTGTGGTACCCCTACTGAAGATTCTGTAATTATTAATTTTGGTTCTACACCTGTTTTAACAAGCCCCGGTACCCAGTTAGGGCCATTAGGTGATTGTAACCCTACATTTAATTTAACGGCTTTAATTCCTGCTATGTTCACTCCGCCGCAAAATCCGGCAAATTATACCGTTTCCTTTTTTACAGATTTTGGTGCTTCAATTATTTACACTGATCCAGTAACAGGACAAATTACAAATCCTTCTGCTTTTCAACCTGGAGTTGATACTACAATTTATGTTCGTGCTAGAAATAATACCTCTCCAGAATGTGTAGATTCAGATGATATTTCATTTTTATTAGATGTAAGATGTACAAACAATGCTACTGCTGTAGGAAATACTATTTGTACCAACAACACCGGGCAACTAACTTTTACAGGTCCACCTAGTGCTGTTGTAACTTTTACTCAAGGTACGAATACTTATAATATAACTTTAGACGCAACAGGTTCGTTTACTTGGAATACACCAATACCACTTTCTGCTACAACAACCTACGCTATAACTAATGTTGCTGCTGGTTCACCAGTTGTTAATACTCCATTAACTGCTTCAGCAACTATAACCGTAAACCCAAATAATACTGTAACAGCACCTTCTGCTACGCCAACACTTTGTATCA
>CAYOCC010000034.1:0-6106 GCA_964402375.1 uncultured Flavobacterium sp.
TGCGCCTGTAGCTGTGAAACCACCGGGAGAAGAAGTTACAGTATAACCCGTAATAGTACTACCACCGTTAAAGGACGGAGCTGTAAAAGCAACACTAGCTTGCGCATTACCAGCAGTAGCAACAATACTTGTTGGAGCATTTGGAACAGTTGCAGGCGTTACAGCCGCTGAAGCCGCTGAAGCTACAGAATTACCTACTGCGTTGGTAGCAATAACAGTAAAAGTATAAGAAGTTCCATTGGTTAAACCTGTAGCGGTTAATGGTGAGCTTGCGCCTGTAGCAGTGAAACCACCGGGAGAAGAAGTTACAGTATAACCCGAAATCGGACTACCACCGTTATAGGACGGAGCTGTAAAAGCAACACTAGCTTGCGCATTACCCGCTGTAGCAACTGGGCTTGTTGGAGCGTCAGGAACAGTAGTGCCAGCGCCAGCGGCACCTGAAAAGTTGATCCAAGCGACACCGTTGTAATACTGCATTTCGCCATTAGCACCACAAGTGGTGCAATACACAATTAATCCTGCAGCAGGCGATGCAATGGCATCTCTTTGTGTAGTGGTCATCCTTGGTGGCAAAAGCCCTTTTGTAGTAGATTTTACATCCAGCATAGCCGAAGTATTAGCAGTACTGCCATCGGCATTAATCCCAACAGATTGAGCCATTGTAGCAAATGTGTTGATAATAGCGAATAAAATAAAAAGTTTTTTCATTGTTTAATTGTTTAATCGTTGATTTGTTTAATTGTTTATTTGTTTTGGAGATGTGTTTGTTTTAGCAAATGATAAGCTAAATAAATGCCTAGCAACAATGCTACTAGCAAATAATTGTCAATTGGTACATCTTGGGTATCACTACCTCCCGGATTATTCTCTTGCGCCATTGCTACAAAAGGAATTGCAAAAAAAAGGAGACTATACACTTTTTGAAGTTTTAAGGTGTTTTTATTTGTAGTCATAGTTATTGAATTATAATTTTTGTACTACTTGTTTTCTCTTGGTGAGTAAGTTCCACAAAATACATTCCTTGAGAAAGGGTAGTATTAGGTGAAATAGTAATGGTATTTTGAGCTTCGGTTTTCAATTGAAACACTGTTTGTCCGATAGTATTGATTACTTTTACCGTAACTTCTCCTGTAAGATTACTTGGTAAGGCGATGTTAAATTGGTTGTTAATTACCGGATTAGGAAAAACCGCTATGTTATCTAAATTAAAATCTGGATTGTTTAACAGATTATTTTGAAACACAATTTTAAATCGGTTTGTGCTATACGAAAGCGCATCGGCTGTAGTTAAAAATGCAATATCTGTTGTTGCTGTATTTGCCAGAGCAGTATATTGATTTAGGTAGGTATCTACTAAATACGGTGTAACTGTTGGATTGAAATTATTGAAATGAGTTCTGAAAGTGTAGTTATTATTGGCTTTAAATTGCTGCAGTTGAATTAATAATTCATCCGTTGCTACTACTTGCGGTCTGGCATCAATAGCTAAAGTAAGGTTGTTGCTTAAAAAAGAAAGGTTCTCTAATCCTGCTCTCATTTTGGTTACATCGCCATTTTCGATAGCGTTAGTAAATTGGTTGTCAAAAACCGTTACAGCTGCATCAATAGGATAGCTGCCTAAAGCCAGTTCGCTGGTTTGATATACTTGTAATTCTAAACGAGATAAAGCCGCCGAGGTTGTACTTCTGTAAAAGTTATTGATATTGGTTCCTAATTTATCTGTTTCGTTAAAAGTTATGGATCCCGCAGTTCCCAAAGTGGAATTTTTTACAAAAAAAGCTTGCCCTGGTTGAATGTATTGATTTACACTTGAAGCTACGGTATTGGTTCCTGTTGCAGTGCTAAACGCTACATATCGTCCTCTTTCTGATGCGGTACCCATATTGGAATCCCATACATAATAAGCATCTGTTAAACCTGTTTTATTTAGTAAATTCCAATTTACCGTATTCACATACGGGTTTCCAATTAAGCTAAACCCATCAGTTGTGGCGTTGCTTGTGTTGTTTATTGGGGCAGTAGAGGACCCACTGTTAAAAGTTACAGTACCCGTAGTTAGGTTTCCAGTAGCAGATAAAGTTACAGGAACATTCATATTTGGAGTGGTGGCTTGTGTAATTAAGGTAGGAGTTCTATCGCCACGAATTAATAATAGGTAGCCCTGCATGGCATTAAGGTTTGTAGCATCTGTAGTGGCGATGCTAGACCAACCCGTTCCCGTTGCCTGTGCATTATTGTAGGTGTATAAAGATGGATTTCCAGTTTCCGTAGTATCAAATCCGTTTGCTCCAGTTGTAGAACCTGTAATGTGCGTGCTTTGTTGCCAGTTATTACTAATAAAGTTATCTGTAGTAACACTTGGTGTTAAAAGTCTAAAAGCTCTTCTTCCTGATGCAATGTAGCGTTGCACCGTTGCTTTTCCGGTTATGCTACCTAGTACAGGAGCAATTACTGCTGAACCAGCTGCATTAGAAACTAAAGTAAGCTTGTTATTGGCATTCAGTGTTCCAGATGAAACCGTTAAAGTGCCAGTTACAATAATTCTGTTATTTAACAGACTCTGACCGGAATGGGCTACTGTAAAGTTTTTTGTGTTTATGTTATTAACACCTTCTACCGTAACAGGACCTGAAAAACTGAGTGTTCCGTCAATGCTAGTTATGGTTCCGTTGTTTGTCAAAGTACCTCCGCCATAATCAATAGTGACATCGCCACTAGCAACAATACTAGCACCGCTACTAATGTTGAAGGATTGAGAAAACAAACTACTGGACGATAAAAACAGTAGCCCGGCAACTAAAATTTGGTGGTTTTTTTTAATCATTTTAATTTTTAATTATTTTAGTGTGATAAGTAAATTTATTATTAGATAGTTGTACAAAATATTCTGCGCTTTGTAAGATTTGAAGATTAACACTAGTTTTGTTTTCGAATATCTGCAGTGTATTTGCATAAACTTGCCTTCCTAAAACATCAAAAACTAATAAAGAAACTGAGTTGCCAATAAATTTGGAAAACTGAAAATTTACAATATCCAAATATGGGTTAGGATACGTTATGGTGTTTAATACAATTAAATTGTTTGTAGCAATAATTTTATTCCAATTACTTTGTTGAAAACCTTGTTGTACTATAACATTTCCAGTTTTGGTACCCGTAACAGATTGCTGGCCAATAGTGTATTTAACTACTAGTCCGGATTGTGTGTTGGCACTCCCACCTTGAGCACTAATCATTTGATGATGTAGTGTTTGGCTGAATGAAAAAGGTCACAAAAAGAAATAAAGTTGTGAAAAAGAATGCACGCATACAAAAAATTTTCTTCCAAAAGTATTATAATATTTAACTGAATTATGCGGTTAAATCTTTGGAGAAAAAGTTTTAAAAAAAATAGCAAACATTTTATATTATTTAGTAAACATTTGTACTTTTTAGTAAATAAAAAAAACAAAAATGTAATTTAATTTAATGTAAGTTTATGTTTACTAAAAATTATAAAATTGAATCTTTTGTTTAAAAAAATAAAAAAAATGCATTTTAGTAATAATTAACCCGTTGTGCATTATTAAACGAGATTTATTTTTAAGTTGTTAATATTTCTTTGGATGTAAGGTGGGTTGTAATTTAGAAAGAAGATAATTTAAAAGTAATGGAATTAACGATTTCAAGGTTTTTAGAAACCTTGTCGCATTAAACAATTTTTGATGCTTCACAGATTTTGAAATTGAAACATGAAATTGAAATTAGAATCTGAAATAAATTTAGATGGATAAATAGTGAACGAATTATTCGCCACAGATTCACAGATTTTTTTACTTTGCGAACTTTGCAGATAAAAATAGACAAAGAGATAATAAACGAAGAGTTGAAAGACTGAAAAAGAGTATCTGAAGCAAGTTTAGATTGACAAATAGAGATATTATTTATGCTACAGAACTGTCTGCCGGCAGGAAGGTCCATATTAAACAAGAAAAAGCAGCACAAAATAAATTGTACTGCTTTTTATATTTATTATAAGATATTTATAATCGATATTCGTTATAAGGTTAATCGTTTAAAGTCTTACGACCGTACAACAAAAATAACCTATAACTAAAATTATACTTTAATTTCTACTTCTACACCACTTGGTAATTCCAATTTCATCAACGCATCAATCGTTTTTGAAGAAGAACTATAAATATCTAGAAGTCTTTTGTATGACATTAATTCAAACTGCTCTCTAGATTTTTTGTTTACGTGAGGAGAACGTAATACTGTAAAAATTCTTTTGTGTGTTGGCAAAGGAATTGGACCCGTTACTACAGCACCTGTACTCTTTACAGTTTTTACAATCTTTTCAGCAGACTTGTCTACCAACATGTGATCGTAAGATTTCAATTTTATTCTGATTTTTTGACTCATTTTCTTAAAGATTAAGCGTTTCCTTTTGCTTTTTTGATAACTGCTTCTGAAATATTTGCTGGTGTTTCAGCGTAATGTGAAAATTCCATTGTAGAGGTTGCTCTACCAGAAGACAATGTTCTTAATGTAGTTACATAACCGAACATTTCTGATAATGGCACATCTGCTTTGATAGTTTTAGCACCGTTTCTGTCACCCATGTCATTCACCTGACCTCTACGACGGTTAATATCACCTACGATATCTCCCATGTTTTCTTCTGGTGTAATAACTTCCATTTTCATGATAGGCTCTAATACGATAGCTCCAGCAGCTTTTGCTACTTCTCTATACCCCATTCTTGCTGCTAATTCAAAAGAAAGTGCATCAGAATCGACAGGGTGGAAAGATCCGTCTGTTAAAGTTACTTTTAAACTATCTACTTGGTATCCTGCTAAAGGACCAGTTTTCATAGCTTCACGGAAACCTTTTTCTACAGATGGAATATATTCTTTAGGAACGTTACCACCTTTTACCGCATTAATAAACTGTAATCCAACAGGAGCTTTACCGTCAACTAAATCAGCTGGTTCTAATGTAAATACGATATCACCGAATTTACCACGACCCCCAGATTGTTTTTTGTATGTTTCTCTGTGTGTAGCAGATCTTGTAAACGCTTCTTTATATTCAACTTGAGGCTCACCTTGGTTTACTTCAACTTTAAATTCACGTTTCATTCTATCTACAAGAATGTCTAAGTGTAACTCACCCATTCCTGAAATAATAGTTTGACCAGAAGCTTCATCTGTTCTTACTGTAAATGTTGGATCTTCTTCAGCTAATTTTGCTAAAGCCATACCCATTTTATCAACGTCTGCTTTTGTTTTTGGTTCAATAGCTATACCAATTACTGGCGCAGGGAATTTCATAGACTCTAAAATAATTGGGTGTTTTTCATCACACAATGTATCTCCAGTTTTGATATCTTTAAAACCAACTGCCGCTCCAATATCTCCAGCTTCGATATATTCGATCGGGTTTTGTTTGTTAGCATGCATTTGATAGATACGAGAAATTCTTTCTTTACTTCCAGAACGTGTATTTAACACATAAGAACCAGCATCTAAACGACCTGAGTAAGCACGGAAGAATGCTAAACGACCTACGAATGGGTCAGTAGCAATTTTAAATGCTAAAGCTGCGAATGGCTCTTTAACATCTGGCTTACGTAATATTTTAGTTTGATCTTCTTCTAATAAATCAGCATCATCAGGGTGAATTCCTTCAATACCTTCTTTATCCATTGGAGATGGTAAGTATTTACATACTGCATCTAACATGAATTGTACCCCTTTGTTTTTGAAAGACGAACCTGCTATCATAGGAATAATAGCCATATCCATCACCGCAGCTCTTAATGCAATGTTAATTTCTTCTTCAGTAATTGAATCCGGATCTTCCATGTACTTATCTAGCAAGTTCTCATCGTAATCAGCTACTGCTTCAATAAGGATATCTCTATATTCTTTTACTTCATCAAGCATATCAGCTGGAATATCAACAACTTCATAAGTTGCTCCCATTCCTGCATCATCCCAAACAATTGCTTGGTTTCTTACTAAATCAACAACACCTTTGAAGTCATTTTCTTCACCAATAGGTAAAGTAATTGCAACTGCGTTAGACTTTAACATATCTCTTACTTGTTGACATACCA
>CAYOCC010000035.1:0-5433 GCA_964402375.1 uncultured Flavobacterium sp.
GGGATTTAATTTGACAATACTATACAAGTGTATAAGATAGTTGTAGATTTTAGTGTTCCTGTAGCTCAGTTGGATTAGAGCAAAAGCCTTCTAAGCTTTCGGTCATTGGTTCGATCCCAATCAGGAACACCATTTTAAACTGATAGGTAGAATAATGGTAATTCTCAAAACTGTTAATTTTGTCGATGTTCGTTCGAATCGAACCCTATCAGCCATTTTTTAACTGGAGTATCGTATAGCAGCAATTACAGGAGACTGTAAATCTCCCGGCGCAAGCCTACGCTAGTGCAAGTCTAGCTACTCCAACTCTTTCAATACATTTTAAATCCACTCAAATCAACTTCATTAACTTTATATCCACTACTTAATGATGTTATTGTATTATTTACTTCAGTCAAATAGCTAGGTATATTTGTTCCTAAACCGGCCATAGCTCCAAATGTCATATACCAAGCACCAATTAATACCAATTCATTATTAATAATAGTAGAAACAATATTGCCACTGTCGCCGCCAATAACTGGTTCGAAATATTGCGCTCTATCAGGATTTTTAGATATATTTATTAATGTATTTGTAGATCCATAAGTAGTATTAATTAAACCATTTTCGCCAATCAAAGCTTT
The DNA here is from genome assembly GCA_964402375.1 of uncultured Flavobacterium sp. Lineage (GTDB taxonomy): Bacteria > Bacteroidota > Bacteroidia > Flavobacteriales > Flavobacteriaceae > Flavobacterium. The sequence continues at coordinate 627 of CAYOCC010000035.1, forward strand.
TCTTTCTTGATCCGAATACAATAAAGGAAAATTAATTTGCTTATCAAAATATTTAAGATAATTAGCTGGCAACACGCTGCAAACTTTTAACGAAGCATCTACTTCTCTATCAAGCTCACCAATTAATATATCAGTGTTGGCGACACGTTTTGTTTTCATGACATTATAAACAAGTGAAACATTATTATTGTTTACAAAGAAAATCATGAATGGTGAAGATGAATAAGGCACATGATTAGACAACAATACATGCTTCTTAGTGATAAGTGTTCCGCCGCCAACTCCTCCAAGAGGAACAATGCAAGCGGCATATCCAGTTAGATCAATACTTTTTGCCCAGCAATTATTATTTCGCGGCCAATTATAAGGATTAGCATAAGGAGTTAAGATATTCTTTTCTTTCTTATCCTTAATTAGATTGTCAAAGTTATCAGATATATGAGAAAATAGATCTAATTTTGTTTGAACAGAAGTCCCGGTAGAATTTGTAATTGTAATTTTTGGCTTGGCCGCATCAGCTAACGCTTCATTCTTAGCTTCTGCGATTATTTTTTGGATTAAAATTGTTTGATCTGCGAGTAGTTGCTCTAGGGTTGTCATACATATTTTCTTACACCGAAAAACTCCGCTTGACAAGGTGAATTTTTTCTGCCATCATGTTCGCACGATTATGAGTGATGTAAATTTTTTCGAATTAAAGGGTCAGATCGTTAAAGAAATAACCGATTTAGAAATAGGAACTCAAGAAGTATTCATTAGAACAAACGATGGAACTTATAAATTATATCATGAACAAGATTGTTGCGAATTTGTTCGCATTGTTAAAGTGATTGGTAATGTTAATGAATTGATTGGCGAAGTAATTTTTGCAGAAGAAGATGCTGGCGCAAATGAACCTGATTGGCACGATGAATATATTGATGAAAGTCGCACTTGGACTAAATATGTTTTGAAGACTGAGAATGCGAGTTTGGAATTTTGGTTTCTTGGCGAATCAAATGGTTATTATAGCGAAAATATTAGTATTAAAAAGATATGAAAATAGTAATTAATAAATATCATGGCGGCTTTAGCTTAAATGAAGAAGCTACCTTTCTATATGGCAAAAAGAAAGGATTAAACATAATCAAAGACGAGAAAAAATCTACTAGGTTTTGCGAATATTATTATATTGACGAGATAAAAGATGATAATCATTTTGCCGATTGGGACATTGAAAGAAATGATCCTTGTCTTGTTGAAGTTGTTGAAGAGCTTGGAACAAATGGGCGTTATGGCGATTTGAAAATCGTTGAGATTCCTGATGATGTAAAATGGTACATTAGTGAGGATCATGGCATAGAAGAAATCCATGAACAGCATAGAAAGTGGTCCTAATTATGAAAACTAATCAACTAAACGAAAAATTCAAAAAAGCAACCAAAGCCCAAAAACGGGTAATGATTGCTCAAGATGTTCTTGCCCAGATCAAGACGAAGAGATATGTTGCTGAATCTGGATGTTGGGTACAGCCAAATATAAAAGCTGCTTGTGAGAAAAATCTAAAAGACGAAGATTCTGTTCAAGAATTATTCGCAAAAAAGAAAATCAAATCTTGCAATGTGTGCGCTCTCGGCGGACTCTTTATGAGTTGCATAAATTTAAATAATAATACTACAGTTGAAGATTTAAAAAAAGAGTTCTACATAGGAGATTTTGTGTATGATGACAGTAAAATCTCAAATGGACTAAATAGAATATTCACGCAAAAACAATTAATACTTATCGAAACCTACTTTGAAGGTGGCCAAGGATATTTTAAAGGCGACGGTGAAAAAACATTGGCCTTTCTTGCAAACTACGATGACGATGAACGCCTAGAAATGATCATGCAAAATATCATCGACAACAACGGAACATTCAAGCCAAGTAAATTAAATATATGAATAAAAATATTGATGATGGAGGACCAGCGTTTCCTAGAACTGGAGCAGATGGGCATACTAGTCCACAAAGCGGGATGTCGCTTAGAGATTTCTTTGCAGCGGCGGCGTTGAAAGTTATTCTGGAAGATCCAAAAACTAGAATACCACAAGACTATGCTGCATTGAATGCTTACTACATTGCCGACGCAATGATCAAAGTGCGAAAAGCATAAGATATGATTTGCTCAAAAACTAAAACTAAAGCTAAACTAGAAGATTGCGCCGTATCTTGGAGCGGCGACAGTCTTTCTGTTTGTTCTAAATGTAGAATGAGCATTTGGAATTTTAATTTTGATGACTTTCATTCTGAAAATGTAATGGAAGCTGATGATGGGAATCATTTTTTTAATTAGATATGAAATACAGATGCGTTTTTTGCTGCAAAGATAGTGAAGAAATTCCTTGCCAAAATTGCGGCAACGATCATACTCTCTATGTCAAAGGCGAAAAGCACACTTGCCACTGGAGTCGCAGAACTATCGCGACGATGGAGTGCAAGATTTGCGATAGAGTTATTAGTAATGTTGATTATTTCTCTGGTAATATAAAAGATATATGAAAAAAGGCGACAAATTTATTCACACTGACATCGTTGGCAGAAAACAGGAAGTAACATACACTGGAACTCGGCGCGAAATTAAAGGCTGTGAATTTGAATTCTTTGTAGATGATAAAGGCGGCGGCTGTTTCTTTAATGACTCTGAAGTAGATACAATGGAGAAGGTTAATTAATATGACTAAAACTATTATACTCGGTGAACAGAAAGACAAAGCAATTAAGAAGCCAATTGAGTTCTTTACTCATATTCATCTCATTGATAGCGATGATGTTGAAGTATTAAATGTTGAAACCTTGCCTTGTAAATGGAACTACATTGAGCTAATCTGCAAAGACTATGCCCCTAATCTTGATCTAATGTTTGCTTATGATGATGCTGATCATCGAGGCAATGGCCTCCTTATAATTGGACGTTGGAACGATGGAGTAGTAGAGTAAAAACTATATGAAAATGAAAAAGAATAAACAACTATTCAATTCTTTCGTTAAGAACCTGCCTTCACTAAAAGAAGTAGATGCTCAAGAAAGATTACCAAGTTATTTTGATATGATGTGGGATATTAAATATGGTTATCAACTATTTGAGTATTTACAAACAAGAAATAATCCAGATGTTTATACTGCTCTAGCCAAACATGGATACGATGCAAAAAAAATTAAAGAAAAATATGTCTCCAGATCCTAATTTATACCATGAAATTCCCCAAGAAGTCAAGGATGCAGCCCTGTTTCTTGGAAATTATTTCAAAAAACAAGGTATTGACAACTGGGCCTTGTATGACGTATCTTCGCGCAATGCATATCTAGCTGGTCACAAAATGGGTTACAATTCTGGCCTTACTGTTGCGATTTCTTTAGCAGAAGAATGCAGGGCAAGCAGAACTCTCATTTACGGACTAGAAGAATGTAAATATAAAATATGAAATACACTCCAGAAAATATTACTCATTTAGAACCAAATCAAATCTTTGTTTATGGTTCAAATGCCGCGCATAGGCACGGCGCAGGAGCCGCAAAATTAGCCTTGAAATGGGGCGCGAAGCATGGTATTGCTGGTCTCGTAGGTCAAACCTACGGCATCCCCACAAAAGATCACAACATTCGCACCTTGCCTCTTGACAAAATTCAAGTTCATGTCCATGATTTCCTAGCGTTGGCGTTCTCTCACCAAGAATATGAATTTTTAGTAACCGCAGTAGGGACAGGACTTGCGGGATATCGTGCAGAAGATATAGCTCCTTTATTTAAAATGATAAAAACCGGCGTGTTTGATAATGTAATTCTACCAAAAGAATTTCACGACTTTTTGTAAAAAATTTTAGAATGTGGTCTAGGTGGGTGTAATAATATACACCTATATGATTACATCTCTAACAGACACAGATTTAAATAAAAAAAGCGTAGTTTATTGCGCTCTAAATCAAGTAAATAACAAAATATACATTGGTTTGACTTCTCAAACTTTGAGAAGAAGAATATCGACGCATATTTGCAAAGCTAAAAATCCAGAAAATAACTATTTTCATAACGCTTTAAATACTCACGGTAAAGATTCTTTTAAATGGTTTGTTCTATATCAGTCAAATGATATTAATGAGTTGAAAGAAAAGGAGACTTTTTATATCAATGAATTTAAATCTAATGACAGAGAAAAAGGATATAACTTATCTACAGGGGGAGAACGCCCTGTTTTTAATCAAGAATCTTGCGAAAAGATCTCTAAAAAAGCTAAGGAAAGAAATCTAACTGGCGAAAATAATCCTTTTTATGGCAGGAGACATTCAGAAGAAACTAGAAAGCATCTTTCTAAAGTTAGAAAAGGCATCAGATTCAGCCCGTTCTGCAAACATTCTGAAGAGACTAAAAAAAGATTAAGTGAAATTCGTAAGGAACTATGCAAAGATCCAAAGCATATTTTAAACATGGCTTTAGCCCAGAAAAGAAAACCCTTGCGTTGCGTGACCAATGGTGTAGAGTACATCAGCATGAAGTCCGCCGCTAAAGAATTAAATTTAAGTCTTAGTGGATTAAAATTTCATTTAAATAAAAAAATTCATTTGCCATATTATGGCTACATCTTTCAGTTTATTTAAGATAATTAAAACAGGAGTATTTGAAAACGTAATCTTACCAGAAGAGTTTTATAAATATATTTAATATATGAAAACACAAGTTACGATTATTGGCGAACAGCCGGTTAAAAAAACAAAAAATGTTATCAAATTTCACTGCTATTTGAATAGCGTCAATCCAAATGGCGACAATATATTATACCCCGCAACTA
>CAYOCC010000036.1:0-5327 GCA_964402375.1 uncultured Flavobacterium sp.
CTTTCTTAAGTTCTTCTTTTAACTTGTCTACCTCTTGTCCACCTTTTCCGATAATGATACCAGGTCTAGCAGTAGTGATAGTAACGGTTACAAGTTTCAAAGTTCTCTCGATGTAAACCTTTGATACACTAGCTTTTGATAAACGAGCATGGATGTACTTTCTGATTTTATAATCTTCGGCTAATTTATCACCGTAATCATTTCCACCATACCAGTTAGAGTCCCATCCTCTGATGATACCAAGTCTATTTCCAATTGGATTTGTCTTTTGTCCCATCTTTATTAATTTGCTTGTGTGTTATTAATAGCTCCCAACACGATTGTTACGTGATTAGAACGTTTTCTAATTCTGTGTGCGCGACCTTGAGGTGCTGGACGAAGTCTTTTTAACATCATTCCTCCATCTACTCTGATCTCTTTTACGAATAAGCCTGCTTCTTCCATATTAGCGTCAGGGTTTTTTGCTTGCCAGTTGGCAATAACAGATAAAACCAATTTTTCTAATTTTCTTGAAGCTTCTTTAGAACTAAATCTTAAAATATTTAGTGCTCTCTCTACCTTCTGACCTCTTACTAGATCTGCTACTAAGCGCATTTTTCTAGGTGAAGTAGGGCAGTTATTTAACTTTGCAAAAGCCAGTGACTTATTAGCCTCTTTTCTTGCGTCTGCTGTTTCTCTTTTACGAACTCCCATTGCTTCTTATTTTTTACCTTTATTTTTTGCTCCAGCGTGACCTCTAAAAGATCGAGTTGGTGAAAACTCTCCTAATTTGTGACCTACCATGTTTTCTGTTACGTAAACTGGTACGAATTGACGACCGTTATGAACTGCGATAGTTTGTCCAACAAAGTCTGGAGTAATCATAGAAGCTCTAGACCAAGTCTTTACTACTCCTTTATTACCTCCGGCAATGTTTTCTTCAACTTTCTTTTCTAACTTATAATGAACGAAAGGTCCTTTTTTTAATGAACGTGCCATATCTTATTATTTCTTTCTACGTTCTACAATATACTTGTTACTCGGGTTTTTCTTAGAACGCGTTCTATAACCTTTAGCAGGTATTCCATTTCTTGAACGTGGATGTCCACCAGAAGAACGTCCTTCACCACCACCCATTGGGTGATCGACAGGGTTCATTGCAACAGGTCTTGTTCTAGGTCTTCTTCCTAACCATCTTGTTCTACCTGCTTTACCAGATACAACTAATTGGTGGTCTGAATTAGATACTGCTCCAATTGTAGCTGAACAAGTTAACAAGATTAATCTTGTTTCACCTGATGGCATTTTAATTGTTGCGTATTTTCCATCTCTTGCCATTAATTGAGCGAATGTTCCAGCTGAACGTGCAATAACAGCACCTTGACCTGGTCTTAATTCGATACAAGATATAACAGTTCCTAAAGGAATTCTGCTAAGAGGCAATGTATTACCAATTTCTGGTTGCGCGTCTGGACCAGAAACTAATTTCTGACCTACTTGCAATCCATTTTGTGCAATTACATAAGTTTTTTCACCATCAGCATAAGCTAATAAAGCGATAAACGCAGTACGATTTGGATCGTATTCGATTGATTTCACTGAAGCAGGAATTCCTTCTTTAGTTCTTTTGAAATCAATAATACGATATCTCTGCTTGTGACCACCACCCGTATAACGCATGGTCATCTTTCCTTGACTATTTCTACCTCCAGAGTTTTTTATCGGCGCTATCAAAGAGCGTTCCGGCTTATCAGTTGTAATGGCGTCATAACCATTCACAACTCTAAATCGCTGACCTGGGGTAATAGGTTTAAGTTTTCTTACTGACATTTTTCTATTCTAGATATTGTTGTAAAAATCAATTGTTTCTCCTTCTTGTACTTGAACTATTGCTTTTTTTGCTGCATTAGTCTTTCCACTTATTAAACCACTCTTAGTGTATTTTGTAGTTCTATCTGGTCTTACGTTGATTGTATTAACGCTAACAACTGATACGCCATAAGCAGCTTCAACAGCTTTCTTAATTTGTACTTTGTTTGCCTTTTTGTCAACGAAAAAACCAAATTGGTTCAAAACCTCACTTTGTTTGGTCATTTTTTCTGTAACTATAGGTTTTATTATGATGCTCATCTCCTAGTTATTTACTTAAATTATCTTCAATTCCTTCTAGTGAGCCTTCTAATAATACTAAATTATTAGCATTTAATATAGCGTAAGTACTTAATTCTGAGTTACTTAACACGCTAGACCCCTTTAAATTACGTGACGACAAATATACATTTTTATTTGAATCACCCAACACAAACAAAGATTTTTTATTCTCTAATCCTAATGCCTTCAAAACATTGATGAAGTTTTTAGTGTTTGGCGTTTCAAAAGTAAAGTCTTCAACAACAATAATGTTTGCTTCTTTAGCTTTGATTGAGAAAGCTGATTTTCTTGCTAAACGCTTCAAGCCTTTATTCAATTTAAATGAATAACTTCTTGGTCTAGGTCCGAAAACTGTTCCTCCACCTTTGAATAATGGATTCTTTGCACTACCAGCACGAGCTGTACCAGTACCTTTTTGTTTTTTAATCTTACGCGTACTTCCGGCAACTTCAGCTCTTTCTTTTGCTTTGTGCGTTCCTTGTCTTTGGTTTGCTAAATATTGCTTAACATCCAAATATACTGCGTGATTATTTGGTTCAATACCATATACTGAATCAGAAAGTTGAACTTTTCTTCCAGTATCTTTTCCGTTGAAATCTAATACTTTTACTTCCATTACTTCTGAATGATTACATAAGAGTTGTTACATCCAGGAATACATCCTTTAATAACAAGTAGGTTCTTTTCAGCTACTACTTTTAAAACTCTAAGGTTTTGAACTTTTACATTATCTCCTCCCATTCTTCCAGCCATACGCATTCCTTTGAATACTCTAGATGGATAAGAAGAAGCTCCAACAGATCCTGGCGCTCTTAAACGGTTGTGTTGACCGTGAGTTGCTTGTCCAACACCACCAAAACCGTGACGTTTAACAACCCCTTGAAAACCTTTACCTTTAGATACACCTTGTACATCTACAAATTCTCCTTCTTGAAAAATAGAAACATCAATAAGATCTCCTAATTTTTGTTCTGTTGCGAAATTTTGGAATTCAACGACTTTTTTCTTAGCTACAGTTCCCGCTTTTTTAAAGTGACCTACAGCCGCTTTTGTGGAATGTTTCTCGTTTTTGTCATCGAAACCAAGTTGCAACGCTTCGTACCCGTCAACACCTTTGGTTCTGACTTGGGTAACAACACATGGTCCAGCTTCGATTACAGTACAAGGAATATTTTTCCCGTTCTCGTCGAAAATGCTAGTCATGCCGATTTTTCTACCAATTAACCCAGACATAATTATTATTTATTAATTATTAAAAATTGCACATTATGCGGTAATAAATACCGCATAATTAGATACAATATACTTATACTTTTATCTCTACTTCAACTCCACTTGGCAACTCTAATTTCATTAGAGCGTCAATAGTTTTTGATGAAGAAGAATAAATGTCAATTAATCTCTTATATGACATTACTTCAAATTGTTCTCTCGCTTTTTTGTTAACGTGTGGAGAACGCAAAACAGTGAAAAGTTTTTTGTGTGTTGGTAATGGAATTGGTCCAGTTACTACAGCACCTGTGCTCTTTACAGTTTTTACAATCTTTTCAGCAGACTTGTCTACCAACATGTGATCGTAAGATTTCAATTTTATTCTGATTTTTTGACTCATTTTCTTAAAGATTAAGCGTTTCCTTTTGCTTTTTTGATAACTGCTTCTGAAATATTTGATGGTGTTTCAGCGTAGTGTGAAAATTCCATTGTAGAAGTTGCTCTACCAGAAGATAATGTTCTTAATGTAGTAACATAACCAAACATTTCTGATAATGGCACGTCTGCTTTGATCGTTTTTGCACCAGCTCTATCACCCATGTCATTCACTTGACCTCTACGACGGTTGATATCACCTACGATATCTCCCATGTTTTCTTCAGGTGTAATCACTTCCATTTTCATAATTGGCTCCAAAATAATTGCACCAGCAGCTTTTGCTACTTCTCTGTATCCCATTCTAGCTGCCAATTCAAAAGAAAGTGCATCAGAATCCACAGGGTGGAAAGATCCGTCCAATAAAGTAACTTTCAAACTATCTACTTGGTATCCTGCTAAAGGACCAGTTTTCATAGCTTCACGGAAACCTTTTTCTACAGATGGGATATATTCCTTAGGAACGTTACCACCTTTTACTTCATTCACAAATTGTAATCCAACTGGAACTTTACCTTCAACTTCGTCGGCTGGTTCCACTCTAAATACAATATCTCCAAATTTACCACGACCTCCAGATTGTTTTTTATAAACTTCTCTGTGTTGTGCTGTTTTTGTAAATGCTTCTTTGTATTCTACTTGAGGCTCACCTTGGTTTACTTCAACTTTGAATTCACGTTTCATACGATCTACCAAGATATCTAAGTGAAGCTCACCCATACCTGAGATAATTGTTTGCCCTGAAGCCTCATCAGTTCTAACTGTAAATGTTGGATCTTCTTCAGCTAATTTTGCTAAAGCCATACCCATTTTATCAACGTCAGCTTTTGTTTTTGGCTCAATTGCAATACCAATTACTGGTGCAGGGAATTTCATTGATTCAAGAATAATTGGGTGTTTTTCATCACACAAAGTATCTCCTGTTTTGATATCTTTAAATCCAACTGCTGCTCCAATGTCACCTGCCTCGATATATTCGATTGGGTTTTGTTTGTTAGCGTGCATTTGGTAAATACGAGAAATTCTTTCTTTGTTACCAGAACGAGTGTTCAATACGTAAGAACCTGCATCTAATCTTCCAGAGTAAGCACGGAAGAAAGCTAAACGACCTACGAATGGGTCAGTAGCAATTTTAAATGCTAAAGCTGCGAATGGCTCTTTAACATCTGGCTTACGTAAAATTTTAGTTTGGTCTTCTTCTAATAATTCAGCATCATCAGGGTGAATACCTTCAATTCCTTCTTTATCCATTGGAGATGGCAAATATTTACATACTGCATCTAACATGAATTGAACTCCTTTATTTTTAAATGAAGATCCAGCAATCATTGGGATGATAGCCATATCCATTGTAGCCGCTCTTAAGGCGATATTGATTTCTTCCTCTGTGATAGAATCTTCATCTTCCATGAATTTTTCTAAAAGGTTTTCATCATAATCAGCAACCGCTTCAATTAATATCGATCTGTATTCTTTAACTTCAGCCAACATATCTTCTGGAATAGGCACAATATCAAAAGTTGCCCCTTGAGTTGCGTCATGCCATACAA
>CAYOCC010000037.1:0-5173 GCA_964402375.1 uncultured Flavobacterium sp.
AATACTTGCGAGTGGATTTTTAAATTCATCAAATCAAGGTTCTCCATCAATTGATGTTCTCAGAGAAGCTGTTTTTAAGTTTCAACTAGAAAGAAACGGTTTAACTTCAATTGCGAATGAGCTAACGCTTGCTATTACCGCTGCGACTGGTAATGAAACTGTTTTTGCTTCTATAGACTGGGAAGAAGTAAGTAGATAATTATTTTATATATTAATTGTTAAAATTTCTTTAGATTCTGATGTATAAAATTTATATATTGAGTCTTTATTGTTTATTAATAATTTAGAATGTAGATGTTCTTGATTACTTGATAAATATCTGATATAACTTTTATCGCATTTGTTATAATACAATTGTTTTAATGCTGGTTTACAACTGCATATACTTTTATAACCATTAAAATAATTATAGAAGTCTTCTGTATTTTGTAATTGTAAATCTCGAATTAATTGTTCAAATTCTATAAAATTATTTATTATCATAAATTTTTTTCACTAGTAAATAAACCACCAAGTTAATGAAATAATTAAGTCCAAACATAAGTATGTATAACTTTAAACTATCGTATTTTAATAAAGATTGAATTAAAGTTAACCAAAAACATAAACATATTGGACAACTTATTAATTTAGTAAAAAAATTAGCTTTTCTAACATGAAGAAAATCTAAGTAATGCAATTTTTCAGAAATCTCAAGCCTTTCTTTTTTATACTCCTCAAGAAATAATTTCTTTTCTAACTTAAAAATATTTATTAAAGTAACTATAACGTCACTCTCAAACCAAATAAATAAAATAAACGGTATCAATAACATATATTATAAAATACACATATAAACAAATCAGTGTAAAAATATGTGAATGAAAAAAGCGTTTCTTTTATTAGTTTTTTTGTTTTTAACTGGTTGTTTTTCTGCAATCAAGCCAGCAAAACAAATTAACGACAATCAAAAAACCATATCTAAAGAAGAAAAAAAAGTAGACGCTATTATAGTGGAAATAGAAAAGAATGACAAAGGAAAAAAAATACAAACTTCTACTCTAGCTCAAGGCATTCAATACTCTCTTAATCAAGTAACTAATCCTCCAATTCAAGTAGACACAGCAAAGTCTTTAAATGAAAGAGTCGTTTCTATTGTTGGCTCTCCTCACATTGATGAAATAAATAGAATTAAAGCTACAGTTGATTTATTAAATTCCGCAGTAGAAGAAGAACGTAAAAAAGGGCAAGAGATGCTTGCAAAAAGAGATGAGCTAATTAATAAATTACAAAAAGAAAAAGTAGAGTTAAACGAACAATATGATGATCAACTTTGGCAATTAACCGATAAAGCTAAAGAAGTCGCCAAAGAAGCAGATCAAAACAAAGCTGTTTTAGACACAATGGGCGGAATGTTTGGTTTAAATGCTGTATTTTGGGGATTGAAAAAGTTCTTTTTTAGTGCTTTGACTACAATAATTATATTTATTATAATTTTTACTATTCTTCGTATATTGGCTACAATTAATCCTATCGCTGCCGCAGCTTTTTCTATATTTAATATATTTGGATCTGCATTGATAGCTATAGTTAAAACTTTAACCCCTAAAGCTTTCGAAATATGTGGTTTTTCAACAAAATCAAAAGTAGACGAATATAAATCTCCTCTTGTAAAAATTATAGATGTTATTCAAGAATTTAAGGTAGACGCAACTAGAAATCCATATAAAAACTTTACTGTACAAAATATACTTAATCAATTAGACAAAGACATGGACAAACCAGAAAAAGACCTTATCGACGATATACTTAAAGAGCAAAAGTGGATAAAATAATGCAAAAAAACAATGCTCCCAACGCTTAATTTCTAGTGTAAAAAACGGTATGTCAGATGATTACAATAATAATAGTTATGATGCTGTTCTCTCAAGAATGGAGCAAAAATTAGATACGATATCTGACAATATAAACGATATTAAAAAAAGCCACAAAGACTTAGAAAGCAGAGTAGCTGGATTAGAGTATTTTAAATATTATTTGGCGGGAATAGTCGCAGCCGTTACAATTGGTGCTAATTATTTAATGAATAAAGTAAAGAACGGTTAATCAAAAAAAAATCTTGACTTCTTGCAAAAAACGTATAAGATTATGCACCTATGATTAAGTCATTTAAGTTATTTATTCTATCAGTCCTAGCCTCAGTCGCAGTTTTCGCTGCGGATACTGAGCCAGCAATCAAGGCCAGCATTAATACTGGTTATAACAATTATTACATTGTAAATGGTCTAGCCAAGACTAGCGGATCAGCGTTTGCTGGTTTTGATATTGGAAAGGCTTATTTTGGTGTGGATACTTATGTCGGCGGCGTTGTTCTTCCTGATTCTAACGGCATCGATGAATCTCATTGGAAGCTAGGTATCGGCAAAGATCTAAAGATCACTGAAAAGTTCTCACTTCGTGGTGATTTGCAAGTTCTTCGTCATCAAAGCTCAATTCTTGGAGGTCGCAATTCTACTGAAATCGCTCCAAAGATTGCCTTGGTAAATCCATACCTAACTCCTTATCTTCGCGGTTCGCACGATTTTAACTTAGGTCAGTCAGGTTATATTGTTGGTGCTGAACGCCCAACCGATGTGTTTGGCTGGTTCACCGTCACTCCTGCTGTCGAATACGGCAAGTTTACTGATTATGATGTCGTAGCTGTTAAGGTTGGTGTTTCTCGCACCTTTTTTAACCATCTTCAACCTTATGCTGAAGTTGGATACTACGACAATAATTTTCAGTCTTCCAAGTACAAATTCGCAAGCCAAGAGTTCAGCGGTGATGTAGTCGCTGTCGCAGGAGTTCGTTGGAATTTCTAATAGTGAACTATATTTAGTCAAATATACCGCTAACGAAAGTTAGCGGTTTTTTGTTGACTTCATTAAATCTTGCGCTATCATGTTTTTATGAATGACGATACTAGGCTTTATATAAATCCTAAAATTTATATTGCTGATTCAAAGGTTCATGGTAGAGGAGTTTTTAGCAGCGATTTGATTTTACCGGGAGAAATACTTGAGCAAGCTCACGTTATTCATCCACTAAATAAAGGAAGCTCACAGATTGATGAAGCCTATAAGAATTACTTTTTTAATTGGCCTTTTTTAAAACAGAATTGGAAAGATTATGTGCAAGAATATGGATCTTTACCAATAAACATGATTTCTTATCCTGTTTGCGTATTAGGTTTCGGAATGATTTACAATCATGACCGCATTAATCCAAATGCGTCTGTTGAAATAAATTCTGAAGATAATTACATTGAGTTTAAAGCTTGTAAAAGAATAGAAGCGAGAGAAGAAATATTCATTTGTTACAACCCAAAGATTGATTTTAAAAATGTCTAATATCAATCAGATAACCACCCTGCTTTTAGATTCTTCGTTTATGCCTTATACCTTTTTAACGGGTAAGGCCACGTTCTTGCATTTGATAAAAAATAATATTAAATGTTTTGATGCAAGTGAAAACCTTATAGACAATAATTCAGAATGGTTTTGTAATCAAGGTGTTAATTTTCATGAAGACCAGCCTTTTTTGACCTCAAAAGATAAAATATGGTTTTTACCTACAACCGCTGTTATTAAAGCTTCTTTTTATTCTAAAAAAAGAAAACTTCCCCGCACACTCAGTTTGCAAAAATTATGTTTAATTTTTGATTATACATGTCAAATTTGTTACGATCAATTTAATAAAAAAGACATGACTGTGGAACACATCTTTCCACGTTCTAAAGGAGGAACCAAGGAAATTGAAAACATCACGCTTACCTGTGCGCGGTGTAATCAAATGAAGAAGGACTTGTATCCATTTTTAGATAATAAGAATCGCGATATAAAATCTGTTCCAATGCCCATCCCTGTACTACCCAACAAACCAGTAAATAATAGAGAAGAATGGCAAAAGTATTTTATTTATAAAAACTATGAATCCATCTGAATTCGAAAGAACTAAACCAGTTAATACTTTTAAAAAAATAAAAGAATTAGAAAAACTAATTAAAGAAGAACAGATAAAAACCGAAAATCTTTACGCTAATCGAATCGCCACTCTTGACACGATGTTAAAATCCGTGCATGATCTCATGGATACTTTCAAAAAAGGCGAATAGTGAGCTATCTATCGACAAATATACCAACTCAGTTAGGATACTTAGACACTTCTTTTCTAAACGATAATTTGCCCAGAACAACTGGAAAATTTATTCCTGTAGAAATTTTTTCAATTGTATCTATACCTCGACGTTGTTTAATGTTTAATGTCATGAGTGAGTATGGCGCACAATTTGCTAGAGTCCCTATTCACTATCTTTCCAATAGTGAACAACCCAGCACCAAATATGACCTAGATTGGTTGCAACTCTGGGATTGTTTTAGTTATTATTTTACAATTCAAAGATTTGAATATCTAAAAAATAGCAGTTCATATATTTTTCTTAAAGATAAAAAAATGCATGTTGGAAAATATTTGTTTACAATTGATTGGTGCAATGGAGAAGATTATAATCTAGGTTATTCTGAAATATCTGCTGGACACAAATGCGCTCATATTTTTTGGGGAGAAGGCGGACAAATGTTCGCTCAACCAAACAACAGAATAATTTTTAGAGACAGTGGAGCGTGGATATCTAGTAAACTACCTCCAGAAGCAAAAACATGGAAACCGTTTTCTAAAGAATTTTCCTGTGAAGGTCTCGCTCACAAGTGGACCGCAGGGGATAGTGAATTAATGTATTATGAGTTTCAATCCGAATAACCCAAGATTAAGCAAATCAGAATACGGATGTTATATCGCTCTTGCTGCAAGATCGCGATCTGAAGATCCGCATACGCAAGTAGGAGTTTCATTATTTGATGAAGATTGGCGAACCGTTTCTACAGGATTCAACGGATTTGGCCCCGGTTATATTCCTAATGAAAGCGTTTTAAAAGATCGCGAAACTAAATCCTGCTTAATTAATCATGCCGAAATAAACGCCATACTATATGCGTCTCGTCAACCACATTATGCTTGTATGGTTTACAGCCCATGCGTTCATTGCGCCAAAACAATTGCCGCTTCAAAAATAAAAAGCGTTTATTTTATTCAGCAATACTTAAGAGGAACCGATCAACAACCTGATTTAAAATACCAAGAAATTTTTAAATTTTAT
>CAYOCC010000038.1:0-5029 GCA_964402375.1 uncultured Flavobacterium sp.
CTCAAACCGCAGTGTTCCCACAAGATCCCGCTCCTCCAACAGCAAATATCATGCCACATTTAACCGAAGAAGGTTTAAAAGAAGACGAAAAATTAAAAATCTGGCAAGACAATACTGAAACATATAACGTTCAATTGCAAAGCCCAAGATTTGAAATGACTGAAAAATAAATAATTTATAAAATAAATCAACCGCTGGGAAACCAGCGGTTTTTTTGTTGACTTGTCGTTGTTTTCATGTATTCTCACGTTGTGGATAAAGAAGCTCCTGCAAAAAAAAGAACAAGGAAAAAAAGTTTTTATCTTATAGATGTAATCGAAAGATGCGTAATAAATCATAAAGGCAAACCACCAGCTTTTTGGACTAAAGAAATGACTTTTCTCAAAAAGCTAATGAAACAATATCCAAACGAAGATTTTTGGAAAAAGGTTTCATTAAAAGAAGTTACATCACTTATAGCTTTCTTAACAAGCGAAGCCCCTTATATTAAATTGAAATATTCTGAATTTAATTTTCAACCTGAATTAAAGACCGAAGAGATAAAACTTGGCGATAAGATTGGCGACGACTATAATAGTTCAGCTAAACCCAAAACAATTAAAAATTTTCTAAAATGAGTAAAAAAAATAAAGAAGAAATAGTAGATAACGGCAAAGTAATGACATCTCAAGATCAATTAAAAAGTTTCTTGAAGAACAATAAAGATTCCCATTATAATTTCGAACCAACTATCGAATACAAAGTATCAAGCGGCAGTCTTTTACTTGACTACTTTCTAGCTGGTGGTATTGGCACTGGGCTGCATCGATTCTGCGGAATCAATGAAGGAGGTAAGACTAGCTGTGCGCTTCAATTCATGAAGAACTTCTTAGATCAACCTAAGAAGCGTAAAGGCTTTTATATCAAAGCCGAAGGGCGATTGAGCAAGGAGATGATCGCTCGCTCTGGAGTTAAATTTGTATTTAATGAAGAAGAGTGGATAGAAGGTACATGTTTTGTTTTTGAATCAAATATTCATGAAACAGTATTTGATGCCATGCGAGAATTAGTTGGTAAAAATGATGAGAAAATGATGTATTTTTTTCTATTAGATTCTGTAGATGGATTAATTCGAAAAGGAGATCTTGATAAGACGTTCGAAGAATCGCAAAAGGTTGCTGGTGGTGCGGTAATCGCGGCGGATCTTATGAAGCGCATGTCTATCGCTCTACAAAAACGTGGTCATATTGCAGTATTCATTTCTCAAGTTCGCGCAGATATCAAACTAGATCCATATAGTAAAGCTCCAGTTCGTCAAACGACTGCCACTGGTGGAAACGCACTGCTTCATTTTGCTAATTGGATTTTTGAATTTGACGTTCGCTTTAAGGGCGATTTAATCCTTGGAGATCAAAACTCTTCTTACGATGAGCAAAAAAATCCTTATCTAGGACATTTTGTTAAAATCGTTGTAAAGAAATCTCCAAACGAAAGAACTAACTGTACTATCAAATATCCCATTAAATATGGTAGAAAGAATGGCACTTCCAATTGGATTGAAAAAGAAATCTTTGATTTTTTAACTATGTGGGAAATAGCAATTAAGAAAGGCGCTTGGATTAGTTTTGATGAAGAATTTCTTAATGTTCTAAAAGAAGCTGGTTTTACAGATTTTCCTGCTCAGATTCAAGGAGCAGCAAAGTTCGAACAAATTGTCAATGACGATGAAAAATTGAAATCATTTTTCTTCAAATATATTAGTGAAAATCTATTAAACTTTGGCGATGGAATTTCTATCACTGACTAATAAAAAAAGACGCTGCAAGAACGCTCGCAATTATTTAATTGATTGGAGCGTGGATAGTCGTAGTAAATTTCAAACTGAAGCTAAGAAATTTTTACAAAACTATTGGCAGCACAACATAGTGTTTGAAGAGTTTCCTATAGTTGGAACTCGTCTTACCTTAGACTTTTATAATGCTAATAAAAAAATAGCTATAGAAGTTCAAGGCAGGCAACACACTGGATTCGTTAAATTCTTTCACGAAAACAGAATGAATTTTCTTCATCAACTCAATAGAGACAAGAAAAAAGAACGTTTTTGTGAATTAAATGAAATTACACTTGTAACTATATTTGAAAAGGACATAATAAATAAAGACCTTTTCGAAAGTCAAGGTGTAACACTATAATATGAAGAGAGATTCACAATCAGAGAATTTTAAGCAGTTCAAAATTCCTGAAAATTATTTTAATAAACTATATGAGTTTACTGGTTCCGATGAATCCTCGAAAGGATTTATAGTGGCCTACGTCTCTCAAGATGGATGCCCAATGATTTATACGAAAGTCTCCAACCCAATCGTTGAAATGGGACTTGTAAAAGCTCTGGAAAAATATTTAAACGAAGTAAACAATAGTCAAGATTCGATTGACATCACCGATGAAGAGTGATAATCTGCGGTTGGCATGATTTATTCGTATGATTTAGAGACTCAGTTGCTTGCTGGATTGATTAAATATCCAGAACGATATTCAGATGTCGCGGTTTTTATAACTGAAAAAGATTTTTGGAGCGAAAGTTCCAAAATTAATAGAACTATCTTTTGTGTGCTTCGTCAAGCAATCGATAATGGAGAAAAAATTGATGATGTAGTTATTTCTCAAAGAGTAAAGAACTTTGGAGTAACTTTTGAAGATAATATTAATCCATCAGATTATATTGAATCTCTTTCGCTTAAAAAGATTTCTCCAGAATCTATTATTAGCGTAGCTAAAGAATTAAAGAAGTACACCATACGTCGAGAAATTGCGATGTGTGGAGCAGAAATCAACAAGAAGATGAAGTCGATATCTCCATCTTCTGATTATAATGTTATCATTGAAAGCGCAGATAAACTTTATAATGATCAGATAAATTTATATGAGGCCGGTACAGATCAGCCAGAAAATATTTTCGCTGAAATGGAAAGCCTCATAGAAGAACGAGGAAACAATCCAGTTACAGAATTTGGATTTGCTGGGCCTCATCCTAAAACTCAAGATATATACGGATCTCTTTTGAGACCTGGAAATATCACAGTTATTGTCGCTCGTTCAGGTGTCGGTAAAACTCAATTCTGTTTAGATTTTACTACTAAAGTATCAGAACAGTACGAAGTTCCAGTTCTCCATTTTGATAACGGAGAAATGAGTAAAGAAGAATTGATTTTTAGACAATGCGCCGCAATGTCTAAAGTTCCAATGTATCTTCTTGAGAGTGGTAACTGGCGCAAAGCTGGTCCAGAAGTTTTACAAAATGTTAGATCAGTTTGGGAGGTTATAAAGAGTAGGTATAAACATCTTTATTATTACAACGTAGGCGGAATGAGCGTCGATGCTCAAATTAGCGTTCTTAAAAGATTCTATTACTCTAAAATAGGCCGTGGAAATCCTCTTATTTTTAGTTTTGATTATATTAAAACCACAAGTGAAAGCGGAGGCAATAAAACAGAATGGCAACTTGTTGGTGAAATGGTTGATAAGTACAAGCGATGTATTCAAAAAGATATTAAAAGTGATAAAGGTCCATGTATTTCAATGATGACATCTGTACAATCTAATCGTGCAGGTATTGTTACAAATAAAAATTCATCAAATATAACAGACGATGAAAGTATCGTATCTCTTTCAGATCGAATTACTCAATTTTCGTCTCACATGTTTATTTTACGGCAGAAAACTTTTGATGAATTACAAAATGAACCGGGATTTGGAACTCATAAATTTATCAATGTCAAAGCCAGACATCTTGGTAAAGATATTGCTGGAGCAATTAACCCTATAAAACTTGCTGATGGAACTCTTAAAAAGAATTTCATTAATCTTGAGATCGCTAATTTCTGCGTTTCAGAAAAAGGAGATTATAGAGATATCGTTGATTCGGTCAGTACTAATGCGAATGTAACCAAGGATAATGATGACGACGTACCTAACCTCCATTGATAATCGAGCAGAAGTTATAGAAAAAACTTTGATTGATTTGGGTTATCAATTGTCTGATCGTGGAAAGTATTGGCAATGCAACGCTATTTATCGCGATGGAGACAACAGAACCGCATTGCAAATTTGGAAAGATACCGGCATTTGGAAAGATTTTGTAGCTAATACTACCTATCAACCCTTTAAAAGATTGCTTGAACTAACCTGCAATGACGATTCTAAAATAGAAGAAATACTGCATTCAATAAAGAATAACAACGACCCTTTTATACAATCAACCAGAACACCAAAAATGGAATCAGATCAATTCACAGATCATGAAGAAGTCAAAACTCTTGTGCCTCATTATGATTTCTATAACAGAAAAAATATAAATTCAGATGTCTTAGAGCTTTATCGATCTGGATTTTCAATGTCTGGAAAAATGAACGGTAGATTTGTATTTCCAATTTTTGATGATAATAAAAAAGTTATCGGCATAAGCGGCAGACACTTACTTTGGAAACAAAACTCTTCTTTTCCTAAATGGAAACATATAGGTAGAAAGGGCAATTGGATATACCCAATTAATCTTCGACCTGAAGAAGATAATATATTCAAAAAGACTATTGAAGAAAAGCGTAAAATAATATTAGTCGAAGGAATTGGCGACAGTTTGGCTTTATCTCAGCAGGGATATTATAATCATTTAGTAGTATTTGGATTAGAAATTAGCTCTAAACAATTATCTTACTTAATGTCTTTATCTATTGATGAAATCATTATATCTACAAATAATGATTCAGATAAAACCGACAATCGCGGCTTACAAGCTGCTATTAAAATATTTCTAAAACTTATCAAATATATTGATATTGATAAGGTAAAAATCATGCTTCCGATCTGTAAAGACTTCGGCGAGATGCTGGAAAAAGGCGTTTCAATGGAAAGATGGGAAAATAAGAAAAGGAACAGGATAACTCAAGTGGAATACATTCTTGATCATGTATATAATAACGACAAGGATAAGAAAGCAATTTCTATCCTTAAAGATTACCTAGAAAGTTTAAAGCTTTGAAGGAAACATTAT
>CAYOCC010000039.1:0-4278 GCA_964402375.1 uncultured Flavobacterium sp.
AATCATTTGACAGGGAAATTAATTGCAACACTAATTTTAGATTTTATAAAGAGTAAAAAACCAGAAGAAAACTAAAAAAGTTTCTAAAATATAAAAAACTTTATTTTTTTTTGAAAAAAAGTGTTGTATTTCGATATTGAAGTTTTAAATTTGTAAAATCATGAAAAGAATTATGTTAAATGAGTGAATTGTCAAAAATTATTGATTCCTTAGAAGTAAAATTCTTTAAATTATCTAAAAAAATAGAAAATTTAGAGCAATTAAACGAAAGTTTATCTAATGAATTGAACAATTTAAAACAAACTACTTTACAAGAAAATAAGCACATCACCTCGTTAAAACACGAATTAGATAGCTTAAAAATAACAAATTCTCTTCTGGGCAGTGAAGAATACAAGAAAGAAACAAAACTAAAAATAAATTCGTTGATTAGAGAAATCGACTATTGTATAGCACAACTTTCTGAATAATTATGACAGAAAAGTTAAAAATAAAAATTTCAATTGCAGACCGAGTTTATCCATTAACAGTGGAAACTACTCAGGAAGAAGGTCTACGAACCGCATCAAAAAAAATTGATGTTACAATTAAAAAATTTGAAGCCAACTATGCAGTAAGAGATAAACAAGATGTGTTGGCCATGTGTGCCTTACAATTTGCTTCTCAAATAGAACAAACCCAAATAGATACTTCTACAGATACCGTAGAAGCATTTGAGAGATTAAAAAAACTCGACGAAAAAATTGGAAGTTTACTTTCAAAATAAGAGAAAAACGTTCATACAAAAACACTAAAGTACTGCCCACATTAGTAAATATTTGATAAACTCAACACTAACTATTAAATGAGTGAATTTGCGATACTAAAGCACGTTCCGATTCATCGGAAATCCTTGAACATCGTTTTAGCTCAAATCCTGTCTGAATCGAGTTTATTCAAACACCTAATGTGGGCTTTTTTATTAAACAAAACCTAATTATGGAATTATCAAGTATACTAATTGGAATCGTTGTCGGATTGGCGATAGGATTTACAATTGCTAAATTTTTAGAAAAAAGCAATGTATCAAATCTTATTAAAAACGCTGAAAAAGAAGCTGGTTCAATTTTAAGAGATGCGAAAGCAGAAGCTGAAACTGAAAAAAGAAACAAGTTACTTCAAGCTAAAGAAAGATTTTTAGAATTAAAATTGGAGCACGAAAACGAAATTTTGTCTAAAGACAAAAAAATGGCTGAAGCCGAAAAAAGAACCAGAGATAAAGAATCACAAGTTTCTAGTGAATTAGCAAAAGCTAAGAAAATCAATGACGACGCTGAAGCTAAAATTACAGAATACACCAACAAAATTGAAAACTTAGAGAAAAAATCTCAAGAAGTTGATAAATTACACAAAAGTCAGATTGAACAACTAGAGGTTATTTCTGGTTTATCTGCAGATGATGCAAGAAATCAATTGGTTGAAAGTTTAAAAGCAGAAGCTAAAACCAATGCAATGGCGCACATTCAAGAAACCATTGAAGAAGCCAAAATGCAAGCCCAACAAGAAGCTAAAAAAATCATTATCAGCACCATTCAGCGTGTAGGTACAGAAGAAGCTGTTGAAAATTGTGTATCTGTTTTCAATATTGAATCGGATGATGTAAAAGGTAGAATTATTGGTAGAGAAGGAAGAAACATTAGAGCCATTGAAGCTGCAACAGGCGTTGAAATCATAGTTGACGACACACCAGAAGCTATTATTTTATCTTGTTTTGATCCTGTTAGAAGAGAAATTGCACGTTTGGCACTTCATAAATTAGTAACTGATGGCCGAATTCACCCAGCTCGTATTGAAGAAGTAGTTGAAAAAACGAAAAAACAAATTGAAGAAGAAATTATTGAAGTCGGAAAGCGTACCGTTATCGATTTAGGAATTCACGGATTACACCCAGAATTGATAAAAATTGTAGGTAGAATGAAATACCGTTCTTCTTACGGACAAAACTTATTGCAACACTCCAGAGAAGTTTCTAAATTATGTGGTTTAATGGCTGCAGAATTAGGATTAAACGTAAAATTAGCCAAAAGAGCTGGTTTGTTACACGATATTGGAAAAGTACCAGACACAGAAACCGAATTGCCACACGCCATTTTAGGAATGCAATGGGCTGAAAAATATGGTGAAAAAGAAGAAGTTTGTAACGCAATTGGTGCTCACCACGATGAAATTGAAATGAAATATTTAATTTCTCCAATTATTCAGGTATGTGATGCTATTTCTGGAGCCAGACCAGGCGCACGTCGTCAAGTGTTGGATTCTTACATTCAGCGTTTAAAAGACCTTGAAGAAGTAGCTTACAGCTTTCCAGGAGTTAAAAACGCTTACGCAATACAGGCGGGTAGAGAATTACGTGTTTTAGTAGAAAGTGAGAAAGTTTCAGACGATTTAGCTGCTACATTATCATTTGAAATTTCACATAAAATTCAAACAGAAATGACGTATCCAGGTCAAGTTAAAGTAACTGTTATTAGAGAAACCCGAGCAGTAAATATTGCGAAGTAAATTCTAAATTATATAAATTAAAAAAGCCCAATTTCAAATGAAATTGGGCTTTTTTTATCGGTTTGTTTTTGGAAAATTTAAATGAAACAAGGAAAGTGTCAAAAATTGACATCCTCATTAAATTCTAAATTATTATTATTTCTTCCCAGCAGGTTTTTTGGTCTTGCCATTAATTACTTTAATCGCAACGTACATAAATAGAATAAAAGAAAGCAGTCGTAATGACATAAAAATACTTTCACTTTGCATAAATCCTAAAAATTTTAAATCGAAAGGAAACGCCAAAACGGCTGAAATAACTGCAATAAATAATAATTTTGAATTGGTCATATTTTTAAAAAAATGCATCATACATTAAAAAATTAATTAAAGAAAGAATCCACAAATTCTGTTTTATTGAATACTTGTAAGTCTTCAATACCTTCTCCCACGCCTATATATTTAACTGGAATTTGAAATTGATCTGAAATACCTATTACTACACCACCTTTTGCAGTTCCGTCTAATTTGGTAACTGCTAAACAAGAAACTTCTGTAGCAGCCGTAAATTGTTTGGCTTGTTCAAATGCGTTTTGTCCTGTAGAACCATCAAGTACCAACATGACATCATTTGGCTTGTTTGGAACTACTTTTTGCATTACATTTTTTACTTTGGTCAATTCATTCATCAAACCCAATTTGTTGTGCAAACGACCAGCGGTATCTATTATCACCACATCGGCATTTTGGGCTACAGCTGACTGCAAAGTATCAAACGCAACTGAAGCAGGGTCAGAACCCATTTGTTGTCTTACCATCGGTACGCCTACTCTATCTGCCCAAATTTGTAATTGGTCAATTGCAGCAGCTCTAAATGTATCGGCAGCACCTAAAACAACTTTAAATCCCGCTTTATTAAACTGATATGCTAATTTTCCTATAGTAGTTGTTTTTCCCACACCATTTACACCAACAACCATAATTACGTATGGTTTAACATCTTTTGGAATGGTAAACTCAGATTCGTTACCAGAATTGGTTTCAGATAATAAAGATCCAATTTCTTCTCTTAATATGATATTAAGCTCGTCTGTTCCTAAATATTTATCTTGAGAGACTCTTTTTTCAATTCGTTGTATGATTTTTAAAGTGGTATTTACACCAACATCTGAAGAAATAAGTACTTCTTCCAGATTGTCTAAAACCTCATCATCAACTTTAGATTTTCCAGCAACTGCTTTTGTTAATTTAGAAAAGAAAGAAGTTTTGGTTTTCTCTAATCCTTTATCCAATAGTTGCTTTTCCTGTTCGGTAATAACTGGTTCACTTTTATTGGATGAAAATATTTTTTTAAAAAAGCTCATTGAATTTAGTTATAATGATATGATTTTCATTATTATTAGAACAAAAATAAAATAAAAAAAGCTACTTTCAAATGAAAATAGCTTTTTTAGTATCTATAATGTACAGATTATTTCTTTTTTAAGAACTCATCTACTTCTTCAGGAGTCATTACTGATTCCACAAATGTATAAGCACCAGTTTTTGGAGACTTTACCATTTTGATGGCTTTAGTCAATCTTTTAGAAGATGTTTGTAAAGTTGCTACGGTTTTCTTTGCCATGACTTAGTATGTTTTATTTGAAACTTAAAATAAAGTTTCTAATTATTTAATTTCTTTGTGAACAGTTACTCTTTTCAAAATAGGATTGAATTTTTTGATTTCCATTCTATCTGGTGTATTTTTTTTGTTTTTAG
>CAYOCC010000040.1:0-3378 GCA_964402375.1 uncultured Flavobacterium sp.
TATATATTAGCAATACTTTTTCGCAATTTATAGGGGTTTTATGAATTTTATTTTCACATTTATTTTTATCTTTTTTCATTCCTTTTTATACAAAAAATATTCTCTAAAAATGCCACAAAAACAAAAATATATTGATTTTGCCTTTGATTATGCTTTTGGCTATGTAGTTAGCTTAATTGGATTAATTTCAGGAGTTGTCCCTTCAGCTACTTCAAATTTTGCTATTCTTCCATCAGGTAGTTGTATTTTAGCTAATTTAATTTAGAGGTTTTAATATGAAATTACTCAAAACTTTTTTAATATTTTTTATCGTATTTGGAGTATTATATTTCTTTACAGGATTTATTTTAGCAGATTTTGATTATAGAAATTGGGGTGATACAAACAGGGGGCTTATTATTATGATATCTTTTATTATAGCTTTTTTTAGTTATGTTTGGGACACAACGCCAACGATTTGACTTATAAATTCATGCAGTTTAAAATAAAACCATACTAGACGCTTAAAAAACGAGCTAGTCAATCCTCGAAAGGGGTCATTAATCAAGCGGTTAAGTTTTGGAAAGGCTAATAGAGATGTTAGTTTTAGGCAATAACTCCAAGACCTCTGGAACGAGCAAGCCCCCATACCATCATCGCTTTGGTAAGTTTTCAAGTGGGGGCAAAATAATCCGTAAATTTTAGGAACGCTATTTTGTAGGGTTCAAAGGGGTTTTTACTCTTTTGTTATGTCTATTTTACTCTTTTTTGTTCTCTAATTTCGATTTCACAATCAAATAAAGAATCTAGTATTATCAATGCTTCAGGTCGATTCTATCAAATAACCATCAAATAAAATTAAGTTCTATTTAGTTGAAAAAAATCCGATTTTTTTAGATACAGTGTTTAAGCGGGTTGAAGGCACTTTTTCTACTAATTTACTACTAAAAGTTCTAATTTTTACTAATAATTTACTAAATTTAAGTAAATTAATAACATTTCTTTAAAATTTTATCGATTGCTGATTGTTCTTTTTTATCAATAGATAATTGATAAATTTGTTTAACAATAATCCATCTTGCGACATAATTACAATGATAGTTTTTATTTTCTGGTAGCCATTCAGAAATGTCTTTATCTCCTTTTGCTCGATTTTGACTAGCACTTACTGCGATTAAAGTTTCTTGGTTTGTTAAATCATTTGCATAAGCAATTTTTTTTTCTTTTGTCCAATTACTACCACCACTTTTATTTACTTCTGCTAAAGGCACAAAATGGTCAATATCTAAATCTTTAGGATTAGTAAAAGATTTGTCTGTATATTTATCTTTCCATAGTCCAGAAATTACTTTGCAACCTTTATCATCAAGCGTCGGAGTAATAACACTTTCTCTAATTAAAATTTCTTGTCTTGTATTTTGGCAATCAAAATCAGAATCAATCCATGAACCATAATCGGCTCTTAAGTATTGTGCGTGGGCTGGTGAGGCTAATAAGATTAGTATTAGAAAAATTATCATATATTTATGCTTTGTTTATGCTTTATTTACGATCCATTTACCATTTACTAATTTTGCGAATCCTACAAAATTTTGGTTTAGTTTTTCTACTAATTGAAATTGAATGTGAATACACCCTTTTTCAATAAGCATTTTATCAAAACTAATCTCATTTTTTTTGCAAGCTTTTAAAACTATTTTTGCCCCTTCTTCTGGTGATTTATTTATTACATTAAAATCACAAGCTAAACCCTGCATATGCTTAGATGTTGGACTGCCCCCGACTTTTAAATTAACTAATTTTGAACGATAACCGCTAGTTATGACAATTGGTAAATCAATCGCATCTCTTATTTCTTGCATTTTGCGGGAAGTGTGCAATAAACAATTTAAAACACCAAGTGCGGGAGCATTATCTAACCCAGTATTTGTTTTAAACCACTCTTCTTTTTTAAAGTTTTTAGTTTCTAAATCATCTATAGTAATTACAGAAGTATTAATTTCGACTTCTTTTTTCTTTTTAAAATTTAAAAAATTAAACATAATTATTCTTTTTTAGTGTTGCAAATTTCATATTTTACGCAATTAGAGTATTTTATTACTCCAACTGCCCAATCTTTTAATCTTTTTGGAACCATAGCAATTCTTTTTTGCTCCTGTTTCGTAAAAGTATCTCTTTTAGGATAATCAGGCAATAAATCATTATATTCTTTAAACTGTGCTTGTGATAAACTCTTACTCAAGGGCTCTGAGCAGGTAGTCGTCATCAAGATTACCAGTGTCATTAAAATCAATCTTTTTAGCATTTTTAGCATTATTAAGAGTTGTTTTTAGTTTTTGGATATTTTCTTCGTGATATACTTTTGCTTCTTCTTCAATCCTTTTATATTCTTTAATTTCATATTTAGTTTCAAAATAATTATTAACAAAGCCAACAATGCACAAAAGCAAAATTACGCCAATAATACCAATGGCAAAATTTTTAGATTTTAAAGCGTAAGTTATAATAAAATTAATCATTTTCTAAATAAAGTTAAATTTCCAAAACCTATAATAGCAAAAAAACCACTTCCCGCATATAACAAAAAGTTTCCTAATAAGTCAAATGTTTTATCTTCTAATGGTGTAAAAATGTCAATTCCAATCAAAATAAGATAGCATAAAAAAGCAATTAGGTAAATAGTCGAATATATTTTTGCCCCTAATTCTTTGGTAAGTAATTGTTTTTCTTTCATAATTTGTTATTAATTTTTTCCATTAAATCGGTGTTTTTTTCTAGTGTTTTTATAAGTGCAATATTCTCATTTTCTATTTTGTGGGTTCGTTGTTTATACGCATTAACATCGCCTTGTAATTCTTTTAATATTTCGTGAGTTTTTAAGTCTCTTTCTTTATTTTCAAGATTATCTTTTTTTAAATCAACAACATCTTTTTTTAATTCAATATATTCATTTTGTTTTTCTTTTGCTTTATACGCAATATTAAATCCCGAAATCAGAAATTGAATAAACTTTTTACCCAAATAAAAAGCAATGGCAAGCTTGGCAATACTTGCATAAAGGGTATCGTTAATTATTTCTTTTAAAAATTCTAAGAATCTAAAATCCATTTTTAGGGCAAATATTTGAAATTAACAAATAAACATTTTTTTCTATATTTTCAACTTTCTTTTCCATCGGTTTCAATCTTTCGTCCATGTTGTTGTTAAAATCTTTTTTAAACTCATTTTTAAATTCATTCATGCTATTTTTAACTTTTTCATCAACTTGCTCTTTTGCAAAACTTTTAATAGTTTTAAATGCACAATAAGCAAACACGGCAAATGCTACTGTAGAGAAATTAGGAGCTTGCTCCATCAATTTCATAATTTGAATTATCTCATTCATTTCTTTTTCCTCCA
>CAYOCC010000041.1:0-3363 GCA_964402375.1 uncultured Flavobacterium sp.
ATATCACCAGATTCAAACTTTAATGAATTAATTTCTTCTAAAGTTGTGGTGTCTGTAAGTTGTAATGGTTCGTAATGCTCTCTCTTAACTGAGGCATAATGGTCTTTATACTTAAAATCACCACCATGAATAAGGGAAGATAACTTAACCCTATAATTTGGAATACCATATGCATCTGCGGCAATCAATCCATGAAGACTTGATGAAATAATTAATTCACATTCTTTAAGTTGGTCTATGAATTCGTTAATACCTGCAGTTACGTTAATAATCTTAATGCCCATATCTTCCATATGGTTAATGGCTTTCAATCCGTCAAGTGAGAAGAAGTCCACACAATGAGGGATTAAACCAATTTTATATTTCTTCTCAATAGTTGGGTTATAAATCTGTGGAAATAAAAGAGCGGGATCACCATAAACTTCAGGAACATCCCAACCTCTTTTTAATAAAACGTCTCTTGTTAATGGACCTCTAACTGAATAAACTTTTTTAGGTTTATTGCCGATATGATGTTCGTCAATACAACCAGTACCCCAAACATAATCATCAGGTCTAACGTATTTCATTGAACTACCAATACCAACAAT
Organism: uncultured Flavobacterium sp.; assembly: GCA_964402375.1. GTDB lineage: Bacteria > Bacteroidota > Bacteroidia > Flavobacteriales > Flavobacteriaceae > Flavobacterium. Next base: position 591 of record CAYOCC010000041.1, read on the forward strand.
TTTTCCGTTCTTATCCAACATATGTGCGGCATCGTCAAAGTAGAACACATCGTTCTTATTTAACTTCTTGCCTGAATAGTGTTCCAATAAGTACTGAGATAAAATATCCCCCCAATTCTTCTTAGGGTCAATGTTGTAATTGGTTCTTAAATTTGAGGATCTAATCTTTAGTCTTTCAATCATTTCTTCAATAATCCAACCTCTTTTTTCACCGTGAATAAACAATAAATCTTTTTCGGTTGCAGGGATTCTAAACCAAGAACTAATATGCCGTGGTTTTCCTATGAATAAATCTTCCTTAAATATTTTATCTATAGTTTGATTATCACCATTGGTGTATATATAAGGTAATCCATCAAGACGGTTATACTTCCAAAGTAATACGTTAGCAAGAGTTTCTTCATGGTAAGGTGCGTAATGTTGAAAGTCTTTTAAGACTTTCGGATGAGTACACATCCAAAACCATTCATCCAAAAAATCTATGGTATTTTGACCTGCAACAAAGTAACCTGTTTGTCTATATCGTTGTCTTACATATTGGTTCGCTCCAAACAACTCACAGGCAGGATGTTCTAAAGTTGTACTCATATCTTCTCTTGTCTCAGCACCACCACGACCATTAAGATGTAGGTAGTCATAGATACCCTCCACAAAGTAGGGATAGCCAAGGTTTGAGTCGTACATATCAAAAATTCTGTCACAATATTGTGTTGCGACTGAATCACTATCAATATAAGTAACAACATCAGAATATTTTTCCAACGCATCCTTTACGATTAAAGGTCTTTGAATTAGTAATTCATATATTTTTTGACTTGACCTGTCAATATAATAGTTATCTCCCGATGATTTATCTGAGTCATCAACGCCTTTTAAGTTTGACTTCCAATTAATGGTTGTTGTATCTTCAATTTCTACCTTTAAGTCTGAATCAAGTAAGTAAACAAATATTGGTAAGTTACTGAATGTTCTAAGTGACTTGCAAGCCATTCTTACAATATCAAAATAGTTTTCAGTCGAGTATAATACGTATGATTTTTGATGTTTTATTTGGTTTTCGGGCATAACTTTAACTTTGTAAAAATTATAAGTTATTTACCCGATAAAATCTATATTATTTGGATTAATAAAGAGGGTTCGATGGTGTGGTGTAAATGGTTTTACACTTGTGTCTTATTATAGATTTAATTACCTTTTTTTATACCCCAAAAATATAAGTCATTTCCAATATACCCTGAAAATGATTCTTGAAAATAAAATTCACTAAATATGTTTTCAACATCAATAACATTTCGGATGTCTAATTCAGTTAAATTTTTATAATAGTTACACCATTCTTCTCCATATTCTTTTAAAAATGGTGCGTTTTCTGGAGATGTTCTAAGTGTTCCATGTTCTGGCCTATTGGTAGATGCGCAACTAAACACAAATAGCCCATTAGGTTTTAATAAACCTATTAAATTTTGTAATGATTTTTCATAAAACATATCATGTTCGAAGCATTCACTTGACATGATAGTGTCAAATTGGAATCCACAATCGTAAAGATGTGCTGGACAAACAATGTCAACATTATCACCTTCGGCCAAATCCAACCCAATATAATAATAAGGTTGTTTAAGTAATCTTCTAGTATTCCCATTAATATCTAAAGAACCAATATCTAAAACTTTTACATTGGTAAAATATTGAGGAAATTTATTTTTAACTAATTCAAAAAAATCTTGCTGTGCTTTATGTGCCATAATTTATTTATTTTTTATTTATGATTGTAAATTGAGGTTTCCACTTACTTAATTCTTGATTAAATTTTAGATTTTTATGTTCTAATTCTAATAAATGAAATATATCACCATCAGGAGTACAACGTAAACCACCTTTTTCAGTTGTAGTACTACTTTCAAAATGAATTATTGGAGAGTTAAAAATGTATGCTCCTTTATAGTTAGAACTATATAATTTTGAATAGATATAGTCATCTCCATAAAAAAAAGTTAACTCTTTTGGTATTTGATTATAACAAGACTTTCTACATGTTATATCCCATCCTTGTCTATACGGATCTTCCATAATCTGATATTCTAATAAATCTGACCAAGATGAGTAATTCAAATTATTTGTTACATGATTAACAAAACCAACCAAAGGTTCTTTCTCAAATACTGAAATTGATGATGATAAAAAATTAGGTGGCAACCTGACATCATTATTTAATAAACATAAAAAATCAGTTGATGATGAGATAGCAAATTCATTCCATAGATGATTTAATGGACAATTATACCCAGTATTTATTGTCTCTAAAAAATTAATTTTACCATTAAATTCACCATTCATATAACGATGAAAAAAATCATCAAAAAATTTATTAGTACCTTCTTCTGAACTATTTTGGTCGACTAGTTTTAAATTAAACTCTACATCTTGATTTAATAAATCCTCAACACACTGTTTAGTGTACGATAAATTATTCAAGTTAACTACCAGAACTGAAATTTTAACAGGCATATTGACCATATAAATCGAATTAGTTTAATAAAACTAATCGATTATGGGTAAAAATCTATAAAAAATGGTGATTTATGAATATTATTTTTTAGGATATATACTCCTTTTTTCTTCAGACTGATATAACTTGAGTAGTTTCAGAGAATCTTTGTAATGCTTTTCAAGCCTGTCCAACTCTTCAACTGTAACGCAGGACTCACAGGCATTGTTGTATTGTTCTTCAGCCTCTTTGATAATATTTTGAATTGTGTTTAGAAGTTTCATA
>CAYOCC010000042.1:0-2629 GCA_964402375.1 uncultured Flavobacterium sp.
CGTTTGTGCTGTTATTTGCGCCTGTTATGTTTTTGCCGAAATTAGTCATGGCCGTACCACCTGCTTTGAATGCTTGCGTAAAATTGCCATCCATCAAATTGGTAATAACTGGAATAAAGTCTTTGATAAGTTGAAAAGGTGCTAAGACTGCATTGATAAGCCTTTTGCCAAACTCATTGAATACGTTGCTGGCTTTACTTCCTGAGTTCGTAAAATCTACAAATTTGGTAACTAAGCCTGCAATAAAAGAAGACACGTTGTCGATGATGACCCCGATACCCTTCATAGTACCTTGGAAGGCTACCATCAAATTATCGTTTTTGCTTAGGGCTGTAAATAGCAAGTTCATGACTTGCACCACTGCCCCTATTGGGTTGGCTGCCAGTGCCGTATTAAAGCCTTGTATTCCGTTTATTGCTTTTCCGAACCCACCGCCAAGACCGCCCAAGGCTTCTTTGAAACCTTCCGCATAGTTCCCTACATTTCGGGAAGTATTGCCCATGCCTTTTTCCAGTTCCTTAAGTTGGTCTGAAACGGCTTTGGCTTCCGATTGGGTCTTCTTAAATTCTGCGCTACCTATATCGAGTTTAGTAGTGGCAAGTGCTAGTTCCTTGTACTTGTTGCGAAGCCCCTCTATTGTGTTTGTGTTGGCCTTGCTTTGGTTATCTACTTGCTTAAGGAACTGTTTGTGGGCATCTAGTTTATTGTTTATACCTACAATTGCCTCCTGTGCTTTGATATAGTCTTCACTGCCTGCCTGTGCTGCTTTGTACGTTTTTTTCGCCTCCGCAAGCTGTTTATTTAATTCATCTATGCTTTCAAGACCTTCTATTTGTGTCTTAAATATGATTATATTTTCTTCTGCCATTGTTAGTTTAGTTTAGTACCATTTGATTAACTCGCACTCTGTCGGCTCTCCCGAACCATCGTATTGACTTATCTTGTTCAAATAAAAGTAACCCCCCAATTCTTGAATATATTTCAATCTGTTAAATTTTAGCCTTGATATATCGTAGGCCGTAAGTTTTAGGCTGCATGTGATGCTGATTGGTTTATTGAGTACCTTATGTAGGTTGTAATATGTGCGCTGTATTATCGATGTTTTGCTATATGGTTGGTCTTTTGGATTGTCAAAACCTAAATGATAATTATTTATTAAGTCATCCAAATACGCAGCCAATGGCAAAATAAAATAGGAGTATGGGATTGTAGTTCTTGCAGTTCCATCAATTGTAATTGAATTAATAATATTATCACTCAAATCAGATACATTTTTTTGACCTGTGTACAAACATATTCTACCAATATCGCTGTCATTTTTAAAAATGTAAGGCAAATATAAATTTAGATTACTAACATTTGTAAATACTTTTCTTGAATATGTAGGATAAAATGGTGCTGTGTAATATTCGCTTGTGCTATCTAAAAAATCATTATCAATTGCAATAGCCCCTGTTCCGTAATTTTCAGCGTATGTTTTCCTATATGCTTCAAGTTCAGTATCTGTTTCTAAAGTTTCATATTGGCAAATATTTTCTTTAGCATAATCACTTACAAAATCAAAAAACCGATGTTCAACTGTTTGGCTTTGGTCTATTTTATAACTCCAATTTTCAGAACCAAAAGCCGTTAAATCTGAAATGCAATCTAAAATAACCGTGTTTGTGTTTTTGTCAAAAGAAGGTATAATGCCATAAATAAAAAACAAATATTCAATCAATTTTTGCTGCTTCATGTTTGGCAAAAAACTATTGATTGTAAATTTTGAAGTAGTAACGGCTGTTAAGGTTGGGACTATTCTTAAAAATGAATTTTCATAAACACCGCTTGTATATGAATTAGTAAATTCTATAAAAAATTCTAAATAATCACCTGTATTAAGTAATACATTTGTATACGTTCTTTGTGACATCCCTGCCCCTGAATAAGTAAATGTGATATAATTAACCCCATTTTTTTTAATGGTTATTATTGAATTATTTTTTGCATTTGAAGGGGAAGTAAAAACACTAAAATCGTAAATTATATTTACGTACATATCGGCTGGGGAAGTATACCTATAAGAATCTATTCCCCCTATTTTCCAATTTCGGTTGTCATCTCTTAATTTATAAGAATTATTTGGGTCTTGTATTCTTTCATAATTTGTATAACCAAGCCTTGAATCCCATTGAAATTTTATTGGTGTATTAGGTTGGTAGGCTGGCAATGCTTTATTCCTGTCAGCATCAACTGTTGTTTCTAAATTAACTTGTGTTTTAATTATGTTATTTATTTCGGTTAAACTAAAAGGCATTATTAACCGATTGTATTCACCTTTTTGAAATAAAGTACCTGCTACTTTAAAACCTGCTTCTTTGAATATTTGTTTTACTAACCTATTTACAAAAACGGCTGGCCATATTTCATCTGCATTAATAGTAGCACTAGATTTTGTTTTTAACGTGCCATAATCCACTGGCAAATACACATAGCCATCCTCTCTTATTTCATTTATTTTAAGGTTGGTCTTAAAATGGTCGTACTCGCTCAAATCCAAATCCCTCAAAGTCCTATCGCCCAATGCCGTGAACCAATCTACGTTTCGCCCATAAAAGGTAATCTTAAGTTCTTTCTTGGTCGTGTTCTC
>CAYOCC010000043.1:0-2527 GCA_964402375.1 uncultured Flavobacterium sp.
AGGAAGAAAATCAATAAACTCATCTACATATTTATTATATATATAATAATCATTAGCTTTTCCTTCAAACATCTTGTCTAGTTTTACTTGTTGATCATGCCAGCCTTTAAGGCGTTGTTCTTTTTGTTCTGGCGTTTCAAAATCAAATTGCAATTGATAGCTCATAGTGTTTTATTATAAGAATTAATATAAGATTCAATGTTTTGTTTACCAATAGGATTTAAACTATGCACAACATAAGGTGGATGCTTGATATTCTTTTCAAAAAAACAATAAGCTACCAACCATTGGGCGCAATCTAGCCCAGTCTTTTCCTTATAAGAATCATAAGGAATATCATCGTTATTTAATCCATGCCCATAATGAGAATCAGCTAGATCGTGATCATAGCAGACGAACTCGGGAACTCCCCTAAGAGTGATTAAATCTACAAATTCCTTGTAGTTTCGTACAACAGAATAATGTTGATCGGCTGGTATGTTAGCCCAAGTTACATCAGTTGGAACGCGAATATCATCAAGGAACAAATTATATTTGGTAATCATAATTGATTTTAAATCCAACTTAAAGCTTCACTAATAACAGGAAACTCCTTAATGAATATGTTCTTAATACCTACTGCAATTTCTCTATGCTCCTTTTGCGTATCTTCCTTTGCCCTCAATTCAATATAATGAATCCAACTACGAAGTGTACCAGTCATATACATAGTGGTTTGTGTAGTTAATGGCAACACCATTCTAGCACATTCTTTAGCAACGCCAGCTTCAATTAATGAATCATACGCTTTTAGGCTACTATTAAGTGCTTGGTTAACCAATTCAATTTTTTCTGGCGACAAATTTACTTCAGCATCACCAACTTGTCTATTAGTTTTACCTTGCATTCGCCATTGAATATCTTCCAGCTTTGTAGCTACGCTATATCTTTGACTAAATTCTTGAAAAGCAAAAGATCTATGTCTTAGAATTTGTGCGGCAATAGCTCTGCTTGTAACGATTTCAACTGTTACGCTTGCCATTTCAAATGGACTCCAATGTTGATGCTTGATTAAATATTTAAGAAGTCTTGGCGCGGTTTCAGTATTCATCTGATTAGATGGATTACTTACTCTAGCGCAATACGAAACAATATCTTCGGCATTATTTAAGCCTTCAATTTTTGGTGAAGTTACGGCTACTAGTTTAACATTCATATATCTAAAAATTTCTTTATTTCCAACTTACCGTTGCTGACTACAATATACTCATTTAATCCGTTGTCAATACAAAGATTTTCGCAATCTACGGGATTAACACTGCCATCTAAATGGTGAGGATTAACTTTACCGTTTTTATGATAAGTGTGACCAACGATTTGTTTTAATCCTTCAATAGGCTGAAACTCTTGTTTAAAATCTAGCCACACAATTCCCCCACCTTTTTTAGGACCACCTCGACTTCGGCCAGCATAATAAAACCAATGATTTTGATCCGTTCGCACGGCAATATTTGCGCGTTCCACTTCTTTCACAAGAAAAAGATTTAAATCGTCATTATTTTTAACAGATGGATCTATGTAATCAGAAAATAGTCCAGCATGAGTACAAAGAATACCATCAACCCAAACACGCCATTTAAATTTATTAGTAATATTTTGGCGTTCAGATCCTAAAATTTCATCGATAGCAAAATACTTCCTATCTTCATATCCACTGCATATAGTGTAGTGATTATTGAATAAATAATGCAAATCATGATTGCCAAAGAGAGTATAATTATTTGGCGCAGATAGATATCGCATCAAATAATCAGCAGTCTTTTTATAATCATCAGAATCATCCAAATAAAAACTATCAAACCAATCACCAAGACAAATATTTATGTCCGCCGATTCGTGTCGAATGATCTTATTGAACTTCTCAATATTATTGTGAAGATCAGAAAGTAATACTATTTTTTTCTTGTGACTATCGAATGTCATTAGTAATAGATTTTCTAAAAGGGTTAGGTCTTGGTTTTTCAATCATGATACGAGAAGAAGATTCATGATCTTCAACATCTAGCCATTTTATTACAAAATCACCATTTTCATTTCCTGACATTTCTAATCTTCGATCATTAATATGAAAAATAATACCTTCAACATGGAGTTTATTATCAGGATGAGGAAATCCTAATCCAACATTACTTGATCCTCCAATACCAAGATTCCCATTATTAAGTGAGAGATCTTTTGACGGTTGAATATTCTCTTCTGCTTTGATTAGAGATGGAGTCGCTGCTGCCGCTACAAAACCGCCGAATATAGATTTAAAGAATCCCTTACGAGTGAATTTCATACTCATATATTATAACTTTACTTGTCATAGTCTATTTTTCCAATGACGTTTATACGAAAAGTATTAGTTACTTTTCCATCATTAGAACTGGTAATAATGTAGCTCTCTTCAATCGTACCGTCAAGAAAAAAAACGATTTTTGTTGCAGATGGTTCTATAATTTTTAAATCGTTAGTTATTGCCGCGAGTTCATCTGGATTCTCAAGA
>CAYOCC010000044.1:0-2376 GCA_964402375.1 uncultured Flavobacterium sp.
TAGGACGCCAGGTTTTCATCCTGGTAAGAGGGGTTCGATTCCCCTACGGACTACACTGTTTTTTCTGAAACATTAAATCAGTTATTGGTCCGTTCGTCTATCGGTTAGGACGCCAGGTTTTCATCCTGGTAAGAGGGGTTCGATTCCCCTACGGACTACAAATTAGTTTTGAAATGGTTTTATGAAACCGGTTTAGGTGTCTCCTTTACTAGTTTTGTTAGTTAAAACTGAAGTGATTGATTTTTAAAATCAGTTGTGGGATGTTTTTCTTGTTTTTCTACTGATGTATAAAATAGTTATTTACAATTAAAATATAAAAAAAATGGCAAATCACAAGTCAGCTCTAAAAAGAATTAGAAGCAACGAGAAAAGAAGAGTATTGAACAAATACCAACACAAAACTACACGTAATGCGATTAAAGCCATTCGTTTAGCAACAGTAAAAGCAGATGCTGCGGCAAAATTGCCAATAGTTATCTCTATGATTGATAAGTTAGCTAAGAAAAACATTATTCATGGTAACAAAGCTTCAAACTTAAAATCTAAATTAACAAGATTAGTTGCTAAATTATAACTAGCAATTTAAGATAGTTATAAAGTCCTGATGAAAATCAGGACTTTTTTTGTTTAAAATCCTTTTCTATATGTCTTTCATTTGAAAACATCAACCAGCGCATTTTAAAAGTTAAAGCTTCATATATTAAGGTTATGATATTGAAAATGAATCGTTTTACTTTTAAATTTATTAAAATGTAAACTAAATAAATTGTTGTTTGAATATCGATATAATAAACGTACCTTTGCACTTTCAAAAATTGAATATATGTCATCTATAAGAAACATTGCAATTATTGCCCACGTTGACCACGGTAAAACTACTTTGGTTGATAAAATTATGTATCACTGTCAATTGTTCCGTGATAACGAAAATACTGGAGATTTAATCTTAGATAATAACGACTTAGAGCGCGAAAGAGGAATTACTATTACTTCTAAAAACGTTTCTGTTGTTTATAAAGGAACTAAAATTAACATTATTGATACCCCTGGTCACGCCGATTTTGGTGGAGAAGTTGAACGTGTATTAAACATGGCCGATGGTGTATGTTTGTTAGTAGATGCTTTTGAAGGGCCAATGCCACAAACGCGTTTCGTATTGCAAAAAGCTATCGATTTAGGTTTAAAACCTTGCGTGGTTATTAACAAAGTTGATAAAGAAAACTGTACACCAGAAGAAGTTCACGAAAAAGTTTTTGACTTAATGTACGAATTAGGTGCTACAGAAGCTCAGTTAGATTTCCCTACCGTTTATGGTTCAGCTAAAAATAACTGGATGTCTGATCATTGGGAAAACGTAACAGATAATGTAGAAGCATTATTAGATATGGTTATAGAGCATGTACCAGCTCCAAATGTTGGACAAGGAACACCTCAAATGTTAATCACATCTTTAGATTTCTCCGCATTTACAGGTCGTATTGCGATTGGTAGATTGGAAAGAGGTGTATTAAAAGAAGGAATGCCAATATCTTTGGTAAAAAGAGATGGTTCAATTTCTAAATCAAGAATTAAAGAATTACATACTTTTGAAGGTTTAGGTCGTAAAAAAGTACAAGAAGTAATAGCAGGAGATATTTGTGCCATTATTGGTGTAGAAGGATTTGAAATTGGTGATACTATTGCCGATTTTGAAAACCCAGAAGCCTTAACTTCAATTGCTATTGACGAACCAACAATGAGTATGTTGTTTACAATTAACGACTCACCATTTTTTGGTAAAGAAGGAAAATTTGTTACTTCTCGTCACATTAGAGAAAGATTAGAAAAAGAATTAGAGAAAAATTTAGCTATGAAAATGGCTGAAACTGATTCTGCAGATAAATTTATGGTTTTTGGTCGTGGTGTATTACACTTATCGGTTTTAATTGAAACTATGAGAAGAGAAGGTTATGAAGTACAAATTGGTCAACCACAAGTAATTATCAAAGAAATTGATGGCGTTAAATGTGAACCAATTGAGGAATTAACAATTGACTTACCAGAAAGTTTATCAGGTAGAGCTGTAGAGTTTGTTACTTTACGTAAAGGCGAAATGTTGAGCATGGAAACTAAAGGGGAGCGTATGATTGTAAAATTCAATATCCCATCTCGTGGAATTATTGGATTGCGTAACCAATTACTTACTGCTACTGCTGGTGAAGCGATTATGGCACACCGTTTTATAGGATATGAACCGTACAAAGGAGAAATTTCTGGACGTAACAAAGGTTCGTTAATTTCTATGGAAAAAGGAAAAGCAATTCCATATTCAATTGATAAATTACAAGATAGAGGTAAGTTTTTCGTAGAACCAAATGCTGAAATTTACGAAGGTCA
>CAYOCC010000045.1:0-2179 GCA_964402375.1 uncultured Flavobacterium sp.
GCAATAGCGGTATTAGTATCAATACCATCACCATTTTTATTAAAACGATTTACAACAGCAGCATTAAATGCAGCACCAACTAAATCAATATTCTTTTCTAAATTAACTGAAGAAGGTATAATTGACTTAAGTGGTTCCAATGAAGCTTGAGACAATAGAACATTGTTATCAAAATTCAATGAAGCTGTAACTATATTATCAAATTTAGTTCTATAAAGGAACATATAATTAGATTTTACACGGAATACTTAGTACTGTGATATAAAAGTGCTGCTGCATATGTGTCTAAATCATGTTCGCCAGCAGTAGTTTGTATCTCACTCAATATATTTAATTTATCTAATTTGCTAGGATCGTTTAGAACTTCTGTAGCTAAAGATATCCAAGATTCGCTCTGAGATCCTAATATAATTGCTTCAGAAATTCCTTGGGCTAATTTATTTTGTTCAGCGTTCAAAGATTTTTTAGAATATTTCTTTTTTAAACCGACTTCCACAATAGAATATAAATCTTTTGTTTTGTCCATTACTTTAGCGATTGCATCTTTCGCGTAAATAGAAGCATTAGATCCAACAGGACGACCTCTTTCAGTTGGAGTTGTTGTCTTTTTCATTACAGGTTTAATTCCTGGAACTTCAGATACTGGAGGAGGAATAACAGGAACGCCGCCAACAATTGGATTATAATATCCCTTCTTTCTTTCTTCTACGAACTTGGCTTGAGCCGCTCCTAACTCTTCTTGAGTTGGATAAATACCAGTTTCAATTACTCTTAAACCTTCTTCTGGAGGTAGTATTCCAAGCTCCATCATGCGCGTGACCACGCGATTAAATTGAGTCTCATCTTTAATAGATACTTCTTCAAACTTAGCGATAGGGCATTTACCTTTAAATCCCAAGTTGCGAAAAATTAATTCCATTTCAGGCTGTAAGAAATCATTCAAGAAAGCTTTTCTAGCTTCTTTTAGTCTTTCAAAAAATACTTGGGCTTTTACAGTTGTGTTTGCAAACTTTTCTGAACCAATAAGTATGTTCTGCAATCCTTCTTTGATGTCCTCATTCACTACTTTATACTTCTCATATCCCAAAACTTTATTCATATCAGGAATAATGAATTCAGCTTTTGTTGTATAGTCTGCAACAAGAACACGACCAACAGATTGATTGCTCAAAAGATTTTGCATCGCTTTTATATTCTTATGATTAATGCCACCTTTACTGGGTTCACTGCCCATAGTTATCAATAGAATAACATTCTCAATTGTGCGGCAAATAGCTTGATCTATTTTTTTCATTTCCATCTTGAAGTTGATATCATCAAGAACGGCGAAACCAAACGGTATGGCAAAAGGTTCGTAATCTTGCTTCTTGTAAAAAGAATAGATAATATCTGTAGGATTCAATTGAATATTAAGTCCATCTCTTGACCATTGACCTAATCTGATTTTTTCTTTTGTAGTATTATCTAAACTATCGAATACCACTTTATCGTGATCATTCTTAGGAGATCTAAGTCTTTCTAATTCATATTCAGAAAGTATTTTGTGATAAACAACTTGATGCCAAGAACTTGTATGATTCGTTGTTAAATAATAAGGATTGAGAAGCGTATATTGAACTGGAATTAAATTCTTTATGTCATATGGCGTAGGATAATTATATAATTTAATATCCGTATTATAAGACGCTCCATCATATGAAGCATATGTTTCTAGAATTTTTTGAAAATCATCTATGTCAAATTTAGCATTAATCTTATAAAAGAAAACATTGCCACTGCGATAATACTCGCGGAAGTATTGATCTTTAACGTTCCACATCCTTGTGTACTTCATCCATTTTGAGAAAAAGTCTTTTGATTTTTGACTTCCTCCTTCTAAATAGATTTCAGCATTAGCAAATTCAGACATAATATCAACAGCATTTCTAAAAATAGCTATATTTGCATAAGCTTTCTGGCATAACTCAATAGCATCACGGATATTGTATCCATTAATTGAAGTTTCGAATGGCAACATTCCTTCTCTAATGTTTCCATATTTATAAATTTTTGGTCCTACATAAGCTAAATTTCTGCGTAAATTAGTAGACTCTCCTCCTCCGCTTCTTTCGTAACTAGAAGCTTTAGCTTCTTGTTGATAGAATGGATCGCCAACTAAAGAAGGTTCAGAAGCGTTATC
>CAYOCC010000046.1:0-2075 GCA_964402375.1 uncultured Flavobacterium sp.
TGCAACATAACCACCAATTGTAGTTACTATAGCAGGTAAAACAATTGGAGCAGCTAAAATAGTGCCTCCAACGGCAGCTAATGCCAAACCAACAGTTCGAAGCACTTTAAAAAACTTTGGCATAGGAGCTTTAGCTCTAGTAATGATTTTTTTCATAATTTCCTTTTTTTGTCATCTTGTAAATGATGTAATTCGTATTTCAACAGGTTCTTTTTTGTCTAATGCTTTGTAAACTAATGTTTTTAACTTCACAAATGCCTTTCTCGATAGTAAACCTAAACCAGGTCCAGAAAGTTTAGTAACTGGAGCAATACAACCTTGCAATTCCTTTTGTGAATTATTAGCAGGATGAAAAAGAATAAACTTTCGTTTCGGCACATCCACCAATTCCAAATGCCATTTGTGTTTTGTACTGTATCGCTTTCTAATAAAATACTTCCCTTCCGGAACACAAGAAACCTTCGGTTCGTTCATCTTCCATGGCAATTCAATTGTGTTGCAAATTAATTTACCTTCGCATTCGAGTTTACCATTGGTTCCTTCAGGGAAATAAGTTCTAGTTAATTCTAGTTTCATAAGCTTTAAGACTTTCGACTTTTTACTTTCGACTAATCTTACACACCGCTATCAACTTTCGCAATCGATAATGGGTTAAACGCACCATTTTTCAATGGGTACATTTGTCCATTTATCTCTTGGTAAAACTCAACACCTAAAGCCAAAAATAAGGGTTTAGTACTTGCAGGTGTAACAGTATTTACTTGATTAATAATAGCAGTAGCAGTTCCATTCCAGGGTAGAATAGCAGTTTGTGAAGTAGCAACTTCATACGTTTCAGCTTCAAAATCAATTTCTGCACCAGCAGAAATAATTTTAAAATGTGTCGTTCCACTAGGTGCCGCTATCATATTCGCAGGAATAAAGGAAGCCAATGTCACTTTAATTTCTCCAGTTATGCGGTCAATAGTGGCCACAAACGGAGCAAATAGGGTAGTACCTAATTTTCCGCGAATATTGAAATCAAAACCAAATAACAATTCAGCCTCTCCATCAATCACGTTTCGCAAACCACGAACACTAACCAAATCCGCTTGAATAACACGAATCATAGCTTGTGTCAAACGACTCACCATTCTGCCATCAGCCGAATTAAGCAATAGTGGTCTCAATGCTGTTCTTAATATTTTACCAGCTTTTCCAGCTCGTCCAAACTCGGAGCCATTCTCACGAGTTCTTTGAAACGCAGGATCATTTGCAATTCTACTAGCGTCAATTCCGCCTTTTTCTCTTGCCAAGTGTCCATCTTGTGTTTTGTAAAAAGTAATATCTCCGATAGTACCTTTCAATTTAATTATGCCTTTCTGTCTTGCCATAATTTTAAAATTTTGTTAAACATTCATTTAAAACTTTTCTTCATTCCACCATTAAGTTGCAACCTCATTCTGAATGAGTAAAGCTAAGTTTACAAAGCATTTTTCAAAATAAAAAACAACGCATGTACCATATGTCCAAAATCGACATAAGTGTCTCAAACAAACACAAAAACACAATAAATAAGTATGAAAAATTATAACTAAATTGCAAAATATTTTCTGCACGTCAGAAGGAAGTTAAAGCCCAATCAAAGGCATATATAAAGTATGAAAAGTAGCAATCAGAGGGTCTGCATCTATCCAAAGGACATACAACGCATAACAGGCAAGAGTTATCGTCAAAGTACCAGATTAATGCAAAACATTAAGCGAGACCTCAACAAGCTCGAAAAAGAGTTCCTAACAATAGAAGAGTTCTGTACATATACTGGCATAAAATATGAACAAGTAACTCACTTGATTTTTGGTTAAAACAGAAAATTACGTCATAAATGTTTTAGTCAAAATAAGCAGAACTGAACACGTAAATAACTAGTTTAATTTTTAGTAATGTTTATTAAATTTTTATTTGTTATGTCATTGTAAATGAGTATATTTACAACTCACAAATGAAATGAATTATTTACGATTAAAAAGGGAGGTAAATTCGGTTACCCAAATAAAAATTCAATTATAAATAGCTGGAATATAATACGTTGAAAT
>CAYOCC010000047.1:0-1658 GCA_964402375.1 uncultured Flavobacterium sp.
GGTAAAATGAAAGGAAATTCTCAAAGAGGGCATGAACTTTCAAATGGAATGTTTGGAATTAAATCTGTACATGAAGATGGAATGTTCTTAACCTCACGTCAAATCGAAGCTGCACGTATTGCTGCAACGAGATACATGAAGAGAGAAGGACAATTATGGATTAAAATATTTCCAGACAAACCAATCACGAAGAAACCTCTTGAGGTACGTATGGGTAAAGGTAAGGGAGCCGTTGAATATTGGGCTGCCGTTGTTAAACCCGGAAGAATTATGTTTGAAGTAGGAGGAGTTCCTTTGTCAGTTGCTAAAGAAGCTTTGCGTCTTGCAGCTCAAAAACTACCTGTTAAAACTAAATTCGTCGTTGCTAGAGATTTCGAAGCATAATCTATATTATTATGAAACAATCAGAAATAAAAGATCTTTCTGCAGCGGAGTTGCAAGAGAAACTTAGTCAAACTAAGAAGATACATGCTGACCTTAAAATGGCTCACGCCATATCACCAATTGAGAACCCACTTCAAATTAGAAGTGTTAGAAGAACAGTTGCAAGATTAGCTACAGAACTTACTAAAAGAGAGTTACAATAATTGTAATCTGCTGAAAATGGAAGAAAAAAGAAATTTAAGAAAAGAAAGAATTGGTGTTGTTACTTCAGACAAAATGGATAAGTCTATTGTTGTTGCTGAAGTACGTAAAGTAAAACACCCATTATACGGTAAGTTCGTGTTGAAAACAAAGAAATATGTTGCACACGACGAAACAAACGACTGTAATATTGGAGATACTGTAAGAATTAGCGAAACGCGTCCTTTAAGTAAATCTAAATGTTGGAGGTTAGTTGAAATCATTGAAAGAGCTAAATAATTATGGTACAACAAGAATCAAGACTAAAAGTAGCAGATAACACAGGAGCTAAAGAAGTTTTAACTATCCGTGTTTTAGGAGGTACTAAAAGAAGGTATGCCTCTGTTGGTGACAAGATTGTAGTATCTATTAAAGATGCCACTCCTAACGGTAACGTTAAAAAAGGAGCTGTTTCAACTGCAGTTGTTGTACGTACCAAAAAAGAAGTGAGAAGAGCCGACGGTTCATACATCAGATTTGACGATAACGCATGTGTATTGTTAAATGCTGCTGGTGAAATGAGAGGAACTCGTGTTTTTGGTCCAGTAGCAAGAGAACTTCGTGAAAAACAATTCATGAAAATTGTATCATTAGCACCTGAAGTGCTTTAATTATTTGCAAGATGATAAAGCTAAAAATAAAAACAGGAGATATTGTAAGAGTTATTGCTGGAGACCATAAAGGTTCAGAAGGTAAAGTTCTTAAAGTAGATCGTGAGAAGAACAAAGCGATTGTTGAAGGTGTAAACATGGTTTCGAAACATACAAAACCAAGTGCAAAAAGCCCTCAAGGAGGAATCGTTAAGAAAGAAGCTGCAATTCAAATTTCTAACATTTCATTGATAGATCCTAAAACAAAGGAAACTACAAGAGTTGGAATTAGAGTTGAAGGAGATAAAAAAGTAAGATTTTCAAAAAAATCTAATCAAGTACTATAGTGATGGCTTATATACCTAGACTAAAAGATGAATATAAGAACAGAGTAATCTCTGCTCTTAAAGAAGAATTCGGTTACAAAAACGTAATGCAAGTTCC